>NZ_JBFUPO010000003.1:567240-569185 GCF_041355295.1 Mesorhizobium sp. RCC_202 | reverse complement strand
GAATCGTTCCATCCGAAGCTTGAATCACGCTCAGCCCCGGATGGGAATCCTGAATATCAACAGGCCTTAGAGCAATTTCAGGAAAAGTGTGAGCGGTTTTCCGCCTGGAAATTGCGACAAAACAAAGAGATAGAGCGGTTCGCCGTTTCCGTGAAACGGTGAAACGCTCTAGGAAGGCTGTTGCTGGAGCTTTTCGACCTCACGCACTTTGCCTGCCTGCGTCAGTCGCGCCATGACCGCGGTCATCTGATTGTAGAGATCGACGAAACCCGCTGACGGCAACGCCAGCTGCCCGACCACGACGCGATTGATGTTCGCGCGCTCTTCGGCATCGACGCGATCCGAGTAAAGGGTAAAGCGCAGCATGTCCTGGCGAAAACTGATGGCGAGGGCGCCATCGCAAAAAATCTCGGGCGCGTCGAGCCTGTCGATGATCTTCTCACTGCGCTTGTTCATATTGCCCCTTAGCCTTTGCTTGAGTTTGTTCGCGCGCGCCCGGCATCGATCGCGCCCGGCGCGAAAAATCGAGGGCGATAGGAATCGCCCTCGATTGAGATTTATGCACGGCTCATCAAACGTGGAGCTGCAGGTAGCTGCCCGAATAATTCAACTGAGCCGCGACAATGCCGAAGTGATCGCCTTCGTCGAGGGTCGTGAAAACGTGCGACTGGTTGAGTGATACGAGCAGGTTGTTGCCTGTGGCGCCATCGGTGGTGGCGTTCATATCGGCAAAGATCTGGCTGCCGGATGGCACACCGCCCACTGTGTTCTGCCAGGCGGCGCTGCTTGCCTTGACCGTGGTCGTGAAGCCGTCTTTGCCCTTCTCGATGGCATTGTTGTAGTTGAGGATATAAGGGTCGGCATTGTTTATCAGGCCATCGCCATTGAAGTCGGTGTGCGTCACACCGCCGTTTGCGATCAGCCAGTCGGTGATGTTGGCGTTCATGCCGGCCGGAGCGTTGAAGTTTGGAACACCGGTCTCGTTGAGCAGCGTCGTGATGGCGTAGCGAACGAAATCGCCAAGCTTGTCGCCGCCGGTGCCATTCGCACCGCCGACGATCTCGCGGGCGTCGTCCCACTCGATCACCAACTGCTTGCCGCTGGCATCCGTGAACAACAGATCCTTGTGGCCGTCCTTATCGACGTCGAGATTTCCGGGCAGATTGTTCGCGATGTCCGGGGCCGAGATCGTGCCGGCTGCAGCGAGCTTGGACGCGAGGGAGACACCCTTGCCGTCCACGCCGCCGTTGCTGTTGTCGGGGCCGAGGATCGGAGCGTCCCACACATATTCATGGTTGAACCAGAAGCCTGGAGTGAGCCCGAGGGCGCCGAGCTTGTGGTTGCCGAAGGTCAGGGCGTCGCCGACATTGACTTCGGTGTGCAGAGAGTCGAGCTGCCCTTCCTCTCCGGCAACCGCGACGAGTTCCTGTCCGCTGAGCACGGTCACCGTCGTGGTGGCGTCGCCGATGCCATCCTTGTTGTGATCGACAGTTGCTGCCCAGGTCGTTCCATCCGTGAACAGCTCGGAAATCGTGTAGGTACCCGGATGCAGGTTGCCGAACGAGTAGAAGCCGTTCGCATCGGTCAGGGTCGTAAGGGTATCGATCGTGCCGTTGCCGTCCACATCGCCCTGCAACTGGATGGTGATGCCCGCCATCGCGTGATCGGTTCCATCGAACTTGCCGTTGGCGTCGATATCCTCGAACTTGAAGCCGTGGATGGAACCCGGCACGAAGTTGGCGAAGTCGAGGCCGGTCTGGTTGGTACCGGAGGTGCCGGTGATGCTGTAGCCGGCTTGGCCAAGCGTCTGCACGTACCCCGTTGGCAGGACCTCGTAGACCTTGGCGCCGGCATAGCTGGCGTTGAGGCCGCTGAACGACCAGCTGCCGTCGGCCGCCGTCACCGTCTGGTTGGCCGCGCCGTCGTCGTTGACCCCGTTGCCCGT
>NZ_JBFUPO010000003.1:229390-567146 GCF_041355295.1 Mesorhizobium sp. RCC_202 | reverse complement strand
GCCGGTGTCGTCGGCCGACAGGCCGTTGCCGGTGATGTCGGTGTATTTGTGGCCCGAGATCGAGAACAGCTTGAAGTTGACAAAATCCTGGTTGGTCAGGTTCTGGCCGGAGGCGAGACTGTTCTGGTTGATCGTCACCGGAGAGATGTTTGTCCAACCGGACTTGCTCTCCTCCTGGATCAGGTAATCGCCAGGCAACAGCCCGGTGAATTGATAGAAGCCGTTGACGTCGGTGGTCGTCTGCGCCACCTGCTCGCCGGGCGTGGCGATGTTGTCGTGGTTGGCGTCGTTAAAGAGCGTGATCGTCCAGCCGCTCACCGGGCTTTCGTCACCGGTCGTCGCCAGTTTGCCGTCGGCGTCGGCATATTTATGGCCCGAGATCGAGCTGAGCTGGAAATTTCCGAAGTCGTTGTTGTGGCTGTCCTGCCCTGCCGCCAAAGTGACGGTGTACTCGCCCTGCGCGTTGTTTGGCGCATCCTGCGACCATCCCGCCTGCTGCACCTCGCGGACCGTGTAGGTGCCCGGCGTGACAGTGAACTTATAGTAACCGTTCGCGTCGGTGACCGTAAACGGCTCGCCCGCATCCAGTTGGTTGTTGTTGTTGGCATCGAGATAGATCGTAAAGCCGCTGAGCGCCGGCTCACCGGCCTCCCAAACGTGGTCGGCGTTGAGGTCGTTGAACTTGTGGCCGTCGATCACCTGGCCGATCTGGCGGTTCCACTCCTCGAAGCCGGACTCGGCCGTCCAGGTGCTCTGCGCCGTTTCCGTGGGACCTTGATAGGTGCCGGTCTGGTAGCCCATCGCCGAATAGAGATAGATAAAGGGCTTGCTCGGATCGAAATTGCTGACCGGAACCAGAAACGACATATCGGTGGTGTTGCCACTGCCCGGCTGGAGTTCGCCGTTCAGCCCGACGAACGTATCGCCGCCGGCATCCATGTTGTAGATCAGCGACGCGTTGTCCGCCACCGGGAAGGCGCCGGTGCCTTGAGCCGGGGTTGCCCCGGGGTTGTAATTACTCAAATTAGCGGCAGTGGCCTGCCAGATCTGCAGCGAGTCCAGCGAAAGGTTCTGTTTGCCGGCAACGTTTGACTCATTGATGTCGAGATCGAATCGATAGTAGCCGACACCATTTATGAATTGAATTGGAATATCAGCGATATTCAAAGAATGGACATACTGCGTTCCACCTTTGGCTGTATTATCGAGAAGGGCAATATTTGCGTCGGTGTTGTATCCTTGCTCCGTCGTGTTGTTACCTGCCGATTGAATTCGGATGAAGGGATCGAGCAGACCTGTTCCGGCGCCGGTGACGACATCCGAGGATGAAAAGATCGCACCGTTGATCGTCACGGTGTTCGCAAAGGTCAGATCATGGGGCGGCGCAACCACCAGCGGCGCATCGGTAAAGTTCGCCGTTGTCGAGGCGCCAGTCGCCGCGTCCGTCGCCGTAAGCACGAATGCCTGGCCCGCGGCGTCGGCATTGACATACCACGAGGTCTTGATCGCGCCGTTGACGACGCCGTCCAGATCGCCGGCGCTGCCGTCGGTGACGGTCCAGGGCGTGCCGGTGCCGGTGAGATCGTAGGTGAGCACATCGTCCGCTGTGCCGAGGATCCCGTCGGCGCCGGCGCTGACGTGGGCGACCTGGAACGCGAACGTGCCGCCATCCGACACATTGGTGGCCGTGATCCCCACCGTCTCGCCGGGCACGTAGTCCGCATCCGCTTGGTCGATCGAAACAGCAGGGGGCGGAACGGGATCACTGCTTCCGGTCACAGTGGATGTCGCGAGCGGATCAGTCGACAGATTGTCCGTAATATCGCTGGAGGCCATGACATTTCCCCTTTAACTTTGGATGCGGTAACTCTGTTTGCGGCTACTCGTCGTCGTTTCTATTTTCTTTTCCCGCCCAAGGCGGGCTTACTGCCTGAAGGCTCGAGTGACTTGGTCCTGCAACGGCTTCACCAAGTAGGACATCACCGAACGGTCCTCGGTCTTGATGAAGGATTCAACCGGCATGCCGGGCACCAGCTTGATCTCGCCGAGGCGCGCGACCTCGGCAACGGTCGTCTTGATACGCACGGTGTAGTAGCTGACCCCGGTGCGCTGATCGGTGGTGATGTCGGGCGAGGTTCTCTCGACCACGCCATTGATCTGCGGCGTCGTGCGGGTGTTGAACGCCGAAAAGCGCAGCGAGGCCGACTGGCCGACCCATAGCTGGTCGATGTCGCTGGGCGCGATCCTGGCTTCCACCGCAAGGCTGTCATTGTCCGGCACGACCTGCATGATCGTCTGTCCAGGCGTGATCACGCCGCCGATCGTATAGGCGAGCGACTGCTGCACGACGCCATCCTGCGGCGCGCGGATGTCGACCCGTTTCAACTGGTCCTCGGCGGCGACCTTGCGCTCCAGAAGCTCGCCCACCTTGCCGTCGATGTCGCGCAGGTCGCTGTTCACTTCGGTGCTGAGATCGAGGTCGATCTGGATGATCTGCAGCTTGATTTCCGCGATCTTCCCCTCAGCCTGCGCCCGGGCGGCAACGAGTTGGCCGCTTTCGCCCTCGAGGCGCGTAGCCTCGCGTTCGGTCTGGGTCAGGCGATCGATGGAGATGAGCTTTTTGGCCCACAGCGCGCGCACCGAAGCGAGCTCCTGTCCCTCCAGTTCGATCTCCTTATTGTTGGCTTCCGCCTGAGCGGTGTTGCCGGAGATCTCCTTCTCGAGCTGGGCGATGCGTTCCTCGAGCTGGCTCTTCTGGCCGGCGCGAGAGATGCGCCGCGTGTCAAAATGTTGCTTTTCGCCGGCCACCGCCTCAGCGACGTCAGGATCGCCGATGCGGTCCAAAAGGCTATTCGGAAAGATGATGGCGTCGCTCCCCCGACGCTCCGAATCGAGACGGGCCTTGCGCGCCGTGAGCTGGTTGAGCGCTTTGCTCACCACGGCAAGATTGGCGGCCGGCACGGTGCGGTCGAGACGCAGCAAAAGGTCGCCGGCCTTCACGCGGTCGCCGTCACGGGCATCGATCTCGGCAACGATGCCGCCAGTCGAATGCTGCACGTTCTTGACGTGGGAATCGACAACCAGCGTACCGGGAGCGATGACCGCGCCGGCGATCTCGGTGACCGAGGCCCAGCCGCCGACGCCGCCGCCAAGCAGGAGCACGGCTCCGAGCCCAAGTCGTGTGTAGAAGCGAATTGACGCGTGGGAGGTGCTGAGCGCCGCCATGTCAGTTCCCTCCCTCGGTTCCGGTGGCGACAGCCTGCGGGGTGGCTTCCGCAGCCACCCTCAGCGGCGGGCTGGCTGTGGGGACCGTGCGCAGCGCCGGGAACATCTTGGCGAAAACCTCGTCCTTCGGTCCAACGTCGTGGATGCGCCCCTGGCTCATCGCCAGGACGAAATCGACAGCAGTCAGCACGTTCGGACGGTGGGCGACGATGACAACCACGCCGCCGCGCTCGCGAACGCCAAGCATCGCACGGATCAACGCCTGCTCGCCTTCCATGTCGAGGTTGGAATTCGGCTCGTCGAGCACCACGAGGAATGGATCGCGATAGAGCGCGCGGGCCAGGGCAATGCGCTGGCGCTGGCCGGCGGATAGCGCCTCGCCGTGCTCGCCGATCTCGGTGTCATAGCCCTGGCGGAAGCCCACAATCAGGTCGTGCGCGCCAGCCGCCCTGGCCGCGGCGATGATCGCGTCCGAGTCGGGGTCCGGATCGAAGCGGGCGATATTTTCGGCAACGGTGCCGGCAAACAGCTCCACGTCCTGCGGCAGGTAGCCGATATGGCGTCCGCGCTCTTGCGACGACCACTGGTCGAGATCGGCGCCGTCGAGCTTGACGCGGCCGCTTACAGGCTGCCAGGCCCCGACGAGAGCCCGCACCAGCGTGGACTTTCCCGAGCCGCTCGGGCCGATGATGCCGAGCCCGTGGCCGGCTTCCATGGCGAAGCTGGCATCATGGACCAGCAATCGCTGCACCCCCGGAGCCGCGATCGAGGCATTCTGCATCACGACACTGGCGTTTGGCGCCGGCAGCAGCATGGGTTCGGTCTCGGCGGGCATGGCCGCGAGCACCCGGCTCAATCGTTGCCAGCCCTGGCGCGCGCTGACGAAACCTTTCCAGTTGGCGATCGCGAGATCGACCGGGGCCAGCGCGCGGCCACTGAGGATGGACGCGGCGATGATGACGCCCGCCGTCGCCTCCTGCTCGATGACCAGCCAGGCGCCGATGCCGAGCATGGACGACTGCAGCAGCATGCGCAGTACTTTCGAGACCGCGCCGAAGCTGCCGGCAACGTCGCTGACCTTGCGCTGGTCGGCAATGTATTCGAGGTTGGCATCTTCCCAGCGTGCGGCAAGCCCGCCGGCCATGCCCATGGCGGCAACGACTTCCGCGTTGCGGCTGCCGGCCGTGATCAACCCGCTGCGCCGGTTCCCGCTCACGGTTGCGGACGATACCGGTTTTCGCGTCAGGCGCTCGGCAAGCAGCGTCAGCACGACCAGCACCATCGCTCCGAACAGCGCCGCCACGCCAAGCAGCCAGTGGAACATGAAGATGATGATCAGATAGAGCGGCATCCATGGCAGGTCGAAAAGCGCCGTCGGTCCCATGCCGGACAGGAAGCCGCGCACGTTGTCGAGATCGCGCATCGGCTGCAGGTTGTCGCTCTCGCGCCCGGCCTTTAGCGGCCACCTCAGCATCGACGTGTAGACGCGGTGGCCGAGCGCTTCGTCGAGCGCGCCGCCGATCCGCACCAGAACGCGCGTGCGCACGAAATCCAGAAAGCCCTGCCCGCAATAGAGGATGATAAGCAATATCGAAATGCCGACGAGCGTCGGCACGCTGCGGCTTGGCAGCACGCGGTCATAGACCTCGAGCATGTAGAGCGAGCCTGCAAGCATGAGCACGTTGAGCATGCCGCTGAACAGCCCGACCGCAAGGAAGGCAGAGCGGCAACTGGAGAGTGCCGCGGCCAGTTCCGAGCGGGCCGAGCCGGCTGCCCGCCGCCCGGCCGGTCTTGCCGGCGGCTTGCCGCGCGTCACGGCCTTTCGGGGCGCGCCGTCGATGGCATTTTGCGCCGGATCCCGCGCCATGTTGCCACGGGCGCGGAACATCGCCAGGCAACCGAAACCCGCTATCGCCGCCGCGATGAGCATCGAGCCTGTCGATGCATGTCGGCCGGGGCCGAAGAGAAAAAACATAGCGATGCATGCGACGAGGACCAGGCCGAAAAGCCTCACCTTCGTCTGCGTCGAAGCAAAGGTTGCACCCATCAACCCGAGCGACGCGTTACTGAACCCCACAGCCACGACCCGCCTTTCACATCCCCGAACGCGTCTCACGCGGCCATTGGCGTATTGGCCGCGCTAGGCGGCCGACTACCCATGCCGAAAAAGCATCCGGTGCCCAACATCGCGGGAGAAAGGATCACTGTGCCATGCGACCAGGCGCAACCCGACATCCAACCCGTGAACGGCCGGCCCAAGGGCTGTTCACAGACAGGCGGTGACGCGATGTTTTATGGCTACGACGACTATAGGAGCCGCCCTTTAAATTCCCACCCGCAGTAGCGCTGTGACTCGTTGTTGCCGTTCGGGAGTCTATCTACGCTACATTAGCATATTATTAACTCTACCGCTGCGTGCGTCAACGGGCAATTCAATGAAGAATTGGTGAGACGCCTCAAATTTAGGCAAGAACGCCCCCGGTCAGCATAAAGAGTACTTAAATTTATTCTTAAGTCCAGCGTTACAAGAGACCTATGCACCGACACATCAGACTTCGGTTGTCGGACCTTAGTCGCGATCGCATGCGCCTGCAGGGACGCGGCCGGAGAGAGGCGTTCAAACCGCCTTCTTGCCGCGCTTGCCGCCATGGGCCTCGACGGCCTTTTCGACGGCACGCTTCAGCTCGTCCTTGATCTCCACAGTCTCGGCCATCATCGCCTCGATCTTGAGAAATTCGAGCACGCGGTATTTCGAAACATTGGGCCGGATCAGGATATCCGGCCGATGCTGCCTGAGCTTGTTGGCGATGATCGACTGCATCATCAGTTGGGAGGCGCCATACATCAGGTCGACTGTGGTCGGGTGCTTGCGCTCGGCCTCGCTCGGCGCGCCCACGACGTCGACGGCAATAATGATGTCGGCGTCCTTCTCGATGAGGTCGAAGGGCACTGGATTGTAGATACCGCCATCGATCAGCACCCGCTCGTCGCGTGTCACCGGGCGAAAGACAGCCGGAATGGCCGCCGAAGCTGCAAGCGCGGAAGGCAGATCGCCTTCGTCCAGGACCGCGAGCTTGTGGCCGAAATAGTCGGTCGCTGTTACCTTGAGCGGGATTTTCAGCCCGGCAAACGTCTGCGGAAAGGCTTCCGGCAGGAAAGCCTTCAGGATGCGCTCGATGTTGAACTGGCTGACACGGATGCCGCTTTGCATGGCTTCCGCGATCGTGCCCGGACGCGAGCGCCACATGCGCGTCGCGACTTCCGCCCGGCTGCCCAGGATCGATCGGGCATAGGCATGAATCTCCGCCCCGGTCATGCCCGAAGCCATGCCGGCGCCCATGATGGCGCCGATCGAGGAGCCGGCGATCGACACCGGCCTGATGCCGAGTTCGTCCAGCGCCTCGATGATGTGGATATGCGCAAGGCCCCGCGCGCCGCCGCCGCCGAAGGCTACCCCGAAGGTCGGGCTCATCCCTTGCCGGCTCCCGCCACCTGGAACAGCGGCGGGCCGATGATCATCACCGCCGGATCGGCCGACAGAAGCTTCTTGGCGGCCGCCTTGACGTCGGCGAGCGTCACCGCGTCGATCAGGGCCGTCCGCCGCTTGATATAGTCGATGCCGAGCTTCTGGATCTGCAGCTCGACCAGCGTCGCGGCAATCGAGCTCGAAGAATCCAGATTGCTGATGGCATAGGCGCCGATCATATTCTTCTTGGTCGCCGCAAGCTCCGCTTCGGTCGGCCCGTTCTGGGCCATGTCCCTCACCACCTGGCGCACGATCGACAATGTCTCGGCGGCGCGGTCGGAACGCGTCGCCGTCGTCACCAGCAACGCATGCGAATGCTCATTGTCGACCAGATCGGAGCTGACGCCATAGGCAAGCCCGCGTTTCTCGCGCACTTCCTGGAACAGCCGCGAGGTGAAGGTCGAGCCGCCGAGAATCTCGTTCATCAACACGCAGGCAAAGAAATCCGGATCGGTCCGCTTGGTGCCCGGCCAGGCAAGCTGCAGCGAGGTCTGCGGCAGGTCGTAGTTCACTTCCAGCTGCTGTCCCAGCTTGGGCGTGATGTCGGCAACTGTGGCCAGTGTCTGCTTTTCCGGCAGATCACCGAACACGGCGTCCAGTTCGCTGGCGAGCGTAGCGGCGTCGATGTCGCCGACCACCGCCACATGCAGGCCGCCGCGGGCGAAACTGGCTTTGTGGAAGGCCTTGATGTCATCGGCGGTGATGGCGGTCAGGCTCTCCTTCGACCCCTGGTCGGAGCGCGAGTAAGGATGCTCGCCATAGATGGCGCGCAACCAGCGCTGCTGCGCCACGGTGTTGGGGTCACGCTCATTGGCGAGAACGCCGGAGAGCACCTGCGAGCGGATGCGGTCGATCGGCGCCTGGTCGAAGCGCGGGCTGTTGACCGCCAGCTTGAGCAGGCCGAAAGCCTCGTCCTTTTCCTCCGACAGCATGCGCATCTGGCCATAGGTGCCGTCGCGCGACGCCTGGAAAGACATCTCGGCGCCAGCGTCATCGAGCTTCTGCTGGAAGGCGTCGCTGTCGAGGTCGGCGGCGCCTTCGTCGAACAGCCCGGTCATCAGATTGACCAGGCCTTCCTTGCCGGCCGGATCCTGCGCGGTGCCGCCGTCGAAAACGAAGCGGATGGCAATCAGCGGGACCGAATGGTCCTCCACCAGCCAGGCGGTGATGCCCTTCTGCGACTTCACCTCCTGGATATTCATCTCGGCGCGGGCGGCGAGCGCCGGCAAAAGCAGGAAGAACAGGGTGAAGCCGAGCGTGACGAAGGCGCGGTAGAGTTTGCTCTCTTCCCTTGCAGGAGAAGGAAGAGCAGCTACCCGGTCGAGAACCATGCTCATCATCAATTCTCCGCCTGCTGCTGCGGCAAAAGATAGCCGGTGGTGGAGCGGTCGAGCACCAGATAGCGGGCGGCCGCCTTGACCTCGGCGGCGGTGACCTTACGGATGCGGTCCGGCCATTCCAGCACGTCCTTGACGTTGCCCCCGGTGGCCAGCGTCGAGCCATACATATTGGCCATGTCGTCCTGCTTGTCGCGAGCAAAGATCATCGAGCGCACATAACGGGTTTTTGCGCGCTCCAGCTCATCGTCGGTGACGCCGTCCTTGACGATGCGGGTGACCTCTGCATCGACCGCCGCCTCGACATCTGAAAGCTTGGCGTCGCCGCGCGGCGAGCCGTAGACGGCGAAGTTGGTGGCGTCGAGCATGGTGCCTTGAAAATATGCCCCGGCGTCCGAAGCGATCCCCTGCTTGACCACCAGTTCCTGGTAGAGCCGGCTGCGGTTGCCGCCGCCGAGAATCTCGGCCAGCAGATCCAGCGCCTCGCCTTCCCCGGGCTTGCCCGTGTGATAGGACGGCACCACCCATTGCGTCGAGAAGCTTGGCACCGAGACGCGCGCGTCGGTCAGCGTCACCGTGCGTTTGGTGTTCTGTTCCGGCTCCACGGGACGGATGCGCGGCGGCAGGTCCGGTCCGCGCGCGACCTTGCCATAGGTGCGCTCGGCCATCGCCTTGACGGCATCGGGGTCGGCGTCGCCCGCCACCACCAGCACCGCATTGTTGGGCCTATAATATCTGTCATAAAAGGCTGTCGCGTCGGGGCGGTTCAGTTGCTCCATCTCGTGCATCCAGCCGATCACCGGAATGCGGTAAGGCTGGTTCTGCCACAGCGTCGCGTCGACCTCCTCGTCGAGCACCGCCTGCGGATTGCTGTCGATGCGCGAGCGACGCTCCTCCAGGATCACGTCGCGCTCGGTCTTGATGACATCGTCGGTCAGGATGAGGTTGCGCATGCGATCGGCCTCGAAACCCATCATCTGCTCGAGCGCCGACGGCGGCACCGTCTCGTGGAAGGCGGTGTAGTCATAAGAGGTGAAGGCGTTGTTGGAGCCGCCGATGTCGGCGACGGCGCGGTCGAACTCGCCCGCGGCGTGGTTGGTCGTGGCCTTGAACATCAGATGCTCGAAGAAATGCGCGATGCCGGATTTGCCGGGCGGCTCGTCGGCGCTGCCGATCTTGTACCAGACCATGTGGGTGACGATCGGGGCGCGGTGGTCCGGAATGACGACCACTTCCATGCCGTTGTTAAGCAGGAAATCCTTGACCTCTTCGTCAGCCGCACGGGCAGGAGTCGCCGCCGCGATCGCCAGCGCGCTGGCGAGAAGCGCCGCGCTGAGCCCAATGCCCGTTGATGTCATCAAATTCTCCGGTCTCGTTGCGCGACGATAGGCAAGGTTGGCAGGCGAGGCAAAGTTAATTGTGCGTCATTTTCGAGGCGGGGCCCTTCTTCTCCCCTTGCGCGAGAAGGTGGAACCAACTCACCTGACCTCGACAAAGCGGATGACCGTCTCGCCATAATTGCGTTCGTCCACCACGGAAAAATCGGCACCCGCCTCGAACGGCGCCGAGGCAGCTTCCTCGACGACGCAGAGCGCGCCGGGCAAAAGCCAGCCGCCGGCTTTCGCCGAGCGCAGCGCAAGCTCGCCAAGGCCTTTGCCGTAAGGCGGATCGGCAAAGACCAAGCCAAAAGGCGAAAGTGTGCCCGCTTCACCCAAGCCAGTGGCGTCGCGGCGGAAGATCTTGGTTCGGCCGGTCAGGCCGAAGGCCTCGACATTGTCGCGGATCAGGCCGCGCCCTTCCGCCGATTCCTCGATGAAGACGCAGTAGGAGGCGCCGCGCGACAGTGCTTCCAGCCCCAGCGCGCCGGTACCGGCGAAAAGATCGAGCACGCGCCCGCCTTCAAGCTTTTCAGCGTAGCGATGTGCCAGAACGTTGAACACCGCCTCGCGGGTGCGGTCGGTGGTCGGGCGGATGGCATTCGAACGCGGCGTCGCCAGCGGACGCCCGCGCAACTCACCACCGACGATTCTCATCTTGCCCTGGGGCCCTTGGGGCCACGCGGCCTGTCGTTGCCGCCTTCCGGGCGCTCGCCACGCGGCTTGCCGAACGGCTTGGCGCCACCCGGTTTGCCGCCGGGCTTGCCATAGGACGGCTTGAACGAAGCCTTGCGCGCTTTCGCCTCGGCCGCCTTGGCGGCATCGGCCTCCGCCCTGCCCTTGCCGATCGGACGCGCACCAGGCGCCATCCAGACATTGGCCTTACGCTGTCCAGGCGGCTCGATCGGGCGCTGTTCGCGCTCGGATTTCTTGGCCCCGAAACGCGGCTTGTCGCCGAAGCCGCCACGCGGCTTGTCGCCAAAGCCACCGCGAGGCCTGTCGCCAAACCCGCCGCGTTCGGGTTTTTCACCGCGCTCGCCAAATGTCCGTTCGGGCTTCGTCGAGAGCTTGCTCAGCGCCTCGTCGCGGCTGCCTTCGCGGCGCTTGCGCGCCTTGATCAGCCCGCCCTCGCCGATCAGCCGGTGGTCGCCGTCGCGCGTGAATTTCGGCCTGTCGGCCTCTTCGTGGCGCGGCGGCGCGCTGCCGCGCACCGGCTTGTTGGAGAACGGTTTTTGGATCTCGGCATCGAAATTTGCGCCGGACTCCTCGATGAGGCGCTCGCCGAGCTGCTCGCGCAGCACGCGGCCCTTGATCTCCAGCACGTGCCCATCGGGCAGGTCGTCCAGTTGGAACGGTCCGTAGGAGATGCGGATCAGCCGCGTCACGTCGAGGCCGAGCGAGCCGAGGATGTTCTTCACCTCGCGGTTCTTGCCTTCACGCAGTCCGATCGTCAGCCAGGCATTGCTGCCCTGCTCGCGGTCGAGCGAAGCTTCGATCGAACCGTAGAAGACGCCGTCGACGGCGATGCCCTCGCGCAGGCCGGCCAAGGTGCTTTCCTCGACCTTGCCATGGACGCGGACGCGGTAGCGCCTGAGCCAGCCGGTGGCCGGCAGTTCGAGCACCCGCGACAGGCCGCCATCATTGGTGAGCAGCAGCAGGCCCTCGGTGTTGATGTCGAGCCGGCCGATGGTCATCAGCCTTGGCAGGTCGGCCGGCAGCACGTCGAACACCGTCTTGCGGCCTTCGGGGTCGCGATTGGTGGTGACGACACCAGCCGGCTTGTGGAACAGGAACAGCCGCGTGCGCTCGATCGGCGGGATTTCGGTACCGTCGAGATGGATGATATCGGCGGTGCTGACGTTGAAGGCCGGCGAATCCAGCACCTTGCCGTTGACCTTGACGCGGCCGGCGGCGATCAGATCCTCGGCGTCGCGACGCGAGGCGATGCCGGCGCGCGCCAGCCGCTTGGCGATGCGCTCGCCGGCTTCCGGTTCCGCGTCAGTGGGACGCGGGCGCGGCTTGAAACCGCCCGGCTTGCCCTGTGGCTTATCGCTGCTGAAGTCGCGCTTCGGACGATCGCTGAAGTCGCGCTTTGGCCGTTCGGCGAATGCAGGTCGATCATCACGTTTCGGCCTGTCGGCGAAATCGCGCTTCGGTCTATCTGAGAAATCGCGCTTGGGGCCGTCGAAGCGCCTCTCGCCGCGCGCGCCGTCGGCTGCCGCCGGGCGGCCACCGCGTGGTGCGAAGGGCTTGCCTTCACGCTTCTCGAAGGGCTTGCCTTCACGCTTCTCGAAGGGTTTGCCGTCGCGCGGCGGCGCTTTGCGGAAAGGTTTTTCGCCGCCATCAGCACCCACTTCGCGCGGCTTGTAGCTGCGCTGGGGCCGTTCGCCATCGGCCGCAGCCGGGCGATCGCCGCGCGGCGTGTAAGGCTTGCGCACGCCTTCGCGCTTCTCGAACGGCTTGCCCTCGCGTGGCGGCCCTTTGCGGAAAGGCTTCGCGCCGCCATCAGCTCCCGCTTCACGCGGCTTGTAGCTGCGCTTGAACTCGCTGCGCTCGCCAGCCGCGGCCATCGGGCGGTCGCCGCGCGGCGCGTAGGGTTTGCGCGGGCCTTCGCGCTTCTCGAACGGCTTGCCGTCGCGCGGCGGCCCCTTGCGGAACGGCTTTTCGCCGCGCGCCGCCGGTTTCGATCCGTCTTTGCGCGGTCCGCGCGGAGATTTCTTGTCGTCCATTTGGTCAGGCTCTTCTTAAGCTGCTACAGCGCCACGCGCCCTTTCGGACATCAACGAAGGCAGTGTCATTTGATTTTGCGCATCTTGTCTGCGCGGCAAAAACCGATTCCGGTTTTCAGGGTCTCGCGCTAGATAACAGGATCACCGCCGGGTGGCGAGGAGTAATCGAAATGGAAACCGCGTGAAACGGCCGGATTTCATGGCGTTGGCGCTTGAAGAGGCCGAAGCGGCCGCGAGGCGTGGTGAAGTGCCGGTCGGCGCGGTCATCGCCAATGGCAACACGCTCGTGGCCAAAGCCGGCAACCGCACGCGTGAGCTTGCCGACCCAACCGCGCATGCCGAGATGCTGGCGATCCGCGAAGCCTGCCAGAAACTTGCCAGCGAACGCCTGACCGGCCATGACCTCTATGTGACGCTGGAGCCCTGCGCGATGTGCGCCGGCGCAATCTCGTTCGCCCGGTTGCGGCGACTTTATTTTGGCGCGGCCGATGAGAAAGGCGGCGCAGCGGTGAACGGTGTGCGTTTCTTCGCCTCGCCCACCTGCCATCACACGCCCGATATCTATCCAGGCATCGGCGAAAGCGAAGCCGCTCTCATCCTCAAGGATTTTTTTCGCGAAAGACGCGAAAGCTAAGCAATTGCAATGAACTGTGAAACGTCGAGCGCGGCGATTTGGCCGAACTGCGACGGCGGCAATCGAACGGAGACCAATATGCGAAAAGTCGTCTTGATCATGACCATGTCGATCGATGGATATGTGGTGGCGCCGGAAGCAATGTCGACGGGTGGCTTTCCCGAACCGGCAGAGCTCAAGCGCTGGAAACTCGATCGCATTCGTCGCGCTGGCTCACACATCATGGGCCGCTTGAGCTACGAGGAAATGGGGCCGTACTGGCAAAAATCCGACGATGCCTATGCCGCGCCGATGAACGACATTCCCAAGGTCGTGTTTTCGAAAACGCTGAAGCAGGCGACCTGGCCAGAGTCCTCGATTGCGAAAGGCGATCTAAACGAGGAAATCTCCAAATTGAAGAACCAACCCGGCGGCGAAATCATTGCCTGGGGCGGCGCGGGCTTCGCCCAAGCATTGTCGAAGGCAGGGCTGATTGATGAATACGTCATCGTCACGCGGCCGATCGCCTATGGCGGTGGCAAACCCCTGTTCAGCGGTTTGGCGGAGGCGCTCAAGCTAAACGTTCTCGTGACAGCCGCTTACGACAATGGCACCATGCTTCGCATCTACGCCCCGCAATGAGCCACCGCGAATTCTGGCGGTGAAGGGCTCATGCTCCGGCGCATCGGCAACTGAGAGTTTTCAATCGGACTCTTAGTGCGTTGACGCAATTCCGGACGGAAAACCGCTACGCACTTTTCCTGGAACTGCTCTAAAGGCCCAGCCAGTCGAACCAGCCGCCCTTCTTGCCTTCCGCCTGCGCCTTGATGCGGCGCTGCTTCTTGTATTCGTCCTCGCCAAGCTCGTTCTGCGGCGCGTCGGCGGAAGCCTGGCGATAGGCAAGCGGCGGCTCGCTCAGATATTTGCGCTGGGTAGGATCGCCCTGCTTCTGTTCAGCCAGGCGGCGCTGGATTTCGGCGGCACGGCTGGGGCTGGAATCTGCAGGTGTCCAGGCCGGCGGGTGGCTGGAGCCCGATTCGGCCATGGCCTTCTTGACCGCCTCCGGATCGGTTTGCACGTCCTCGACCGCTTCCGGTTGATAGTTCGGATCGTTCTGGTGCGCGGTGGCGTCGGCGCGGATGCGGGCGCGGCGTGCCTCAGGCGATTCGGGCCAGTCGGCGCTCGCCGTCGCGATGCTCGGCTGCGGCGTCGGCAGGCTTCCCTTTTGGCCCGGGGCAGGCTTCACCAGCTCCGGACGCGGCTTGTAGTCGATCGGATCGCGGCGCTTCGGCGTGATCGCCGCGGCGCCGGAAACATCGTCGAACAGCTGCGCGGCGGCGGTTTTGTCGGTTCCGTAGGTCGGCGAGCTCATGCAGCCCGACAATGCGATGGCCGATACCACAAGCGGCGCCACCAGCGCGGCGCGCGCAAACGTTCTGTCGGTCATGCCAAAAAGTCCCACTCTAAAAGCCTTTCGGTCGCCACCGGCCTAGGGCACGGTCCCCATCTTCCCCGCACTTGCGACGGAAATCCGGCGATAATTTGTCTGCCGGAGTTTGGCGTGTTTACCTCAACCACTTATTAAGGGCAACGCGCGGGCGGATTTGCACCGCCCGGCGTGGCATTTGTGCATCGGCTTATAAACCCGTGCTTACAACCGCCCCAATGCCTTCAACTCATGCAAGACGGCGGCGTCACGGGCGGAAACGTCCGGAAATTCCGGATCCTGCCCGACATCGGCGGTGTAGCGCCAGGAACGCGCGCATTTGATGAGCCCGCGATCCTCGGCCTTTTCGACCACCACACCGACACCCTTGGTATCGTCCAGCGTGAACACGCCTTCAGGCGGCTTGCCATGCCTGACGACCAGGTCGCTGGTGATGGCGATCTCGGCCATGTCGACGTCGGCGATCGCTGCCTCCAGCGCCCCATCGTCGATGGTCACAACCGGAACGGCTTCCAGCGACGAACCGATCAGCTTTTCGGCGCGCGCAATCTCCAGCGCGCCGGTAACAACGCGGCGAACCTGGCGGACCTTGCGCCATTTCTCGGCCAGCGCCTCGTCGCGCCAGTTTTGCGGGATCGTCGGGAACTGGTCGAGATGCACCGACACGGCATCGGGATGACGGTCGAGCCAGGCCTCCTCCGTGGTGAAAGGCAGCATCGGCGCCAGCCACTTCACCAGGCATTCGAACAGATTGCGCACCACTTGCACTGCCGCCTTGCGGCGCAGGCTCGACGGCCCGTCGCAGTAAAGCGCGTCCTTGCGGATGTCGAAGTAGAAGGCCGACAGCTCGACCACCATGAAGTCGATCAGCGTGCGGGTGATGCGCTTGAACTCGAAGGCGTCGTAGCCCTGGCGCACCACCTCGTCGAGTTCCGACAGCCGGTGCAGCATCAGCCGCTCCAGCTCCGGCATCTTCTCCAGCGGCACCTCCTCGCCATCGTCATGGGCAAGCGTGCCCAGCATCCAGCGGATGGTGTTTCTGAGCTTGCGATAGGCGTCGATATTGGTCTGCAGCACGTTCTTGCCGAGCCGCTGGTCTTCCCAATAGTCGGTCGTCACCACCCAGAGCCGCAGGATATCGGCGCCCGACTGCTTGATGACGTCCTGCGGAACCACCGTGTTGCCGAGCGACTTCGACATCTTGCGGCCCTCCTCATCCATGGTGAAGCCATGGGTGATGACCGTTTCGTAAGGCGCCCTGCCCCTGGTGCCGCAGCTTTCGAGCAGCGAGGAGTGGAACCAGCCACGATGCTGGTCGGAGCCTTCGAGATAGACATCGGCCGGCCATTTGAGGTCGGGGCGGTCCTCCAGCGTGAAGACATGCGTCGAGCCGGAATCGAACCAGACGTCGAGGATGTCCCTCACCTGGTGCCATTTCGAAGCGTCGTGGTTGCCGAGGAAGCGTTCCTTGGCGCCAGCGGCGAACCAGGCGTCGGCGCCCTCATCCTCGAAGGCGTCCATGATGCGCTGGTTGACGGCATCGTCCTTCAGCACGTTGCCGTCGACATCGGCGAAGACGGCGATCGGCACGCCCCAGGCGCGCTGGCGCGACAGCACCCAGTCCGGGCGTTCCTCGATCATGGCGCGGATGCGGTTCTGGCCGGCCGCCGGCACAAAGCGCGTGTCGTCGATGGCCTTCAGCGCGCGGCTGCGCAGCGTCGAGCCGTCGCCGAGGTCCTTGTCCATATAGACAAACCATTGCGGCGTGTTGCGGAAGATGATCGGCTTCTTCGAGCGCCATGAATGCGGGTAAGAGTGCTTCAGCCGGCCGCGCGCGAACAGCGCGTTGCGCTTGATCAGCTCGTCGATGACGGCCTGGTTGGCGTTGCCCTTCTTGCCGTTGTCGTCGATGACGCGCGCCGGCCCACCCTCGCGATCCGGGCCGAAGCCAGGCGCGTCCTTGGTGAAGAAGCCGCCATCGTCGACCGTGAACGGGATCGTGGTGTCGACGCCACGTGCTCTCAGATCAGCGGCCGCATCCATCCAGGCGTCGAAGTCCTCACGGCCGTGGCCGGGCGCGGTGTGCACGAAGCCGGTGCCGGCATCGTCGGTGACATGATCCCCGGCGACCATCGGCACCGGGAACTCATAACCGCCGCCGAGGCCCTTGAAAGGATGCGAAAGTGTGAGGGGTCGCAGCGTGGATTCATCAACATCGAACCGCTTAACAAACTTCAGCTTAGCCTTCGCCCCCAGCTCGTCTTTCAGCCTATCGGCGAAGATCAACTCCTCACCTACCTGCGGTCCGAAATCATTGTCGGCAGCAACGACTTTATAAAGGCCGTAGCTAATGCGGGAAGAATATGAGACCGCACGATTTCCCGGGATGGTCCAAGGCGTGGTCGTCCAAATCACTACAGATGCCCGTAGCAAAGCGTTGTGTCTGTCAATGACATCCGCTGCTATGAAATCTGCCATTACGTTGTGGGAAGTCTCAGTGCTAACCGGATCTCCGTTCGCGTCGACGAGGTATTGGCCACCATTTGAATTGAGCCGGATTGAGGACTCCCAACCCGTACTCCTCACCGGGAATTTTACCCAGATCGTGTCTGACTCATAATCCTGGTATTCGACCTCGGCCTCGGCGAGCGCGGTGCGCTCGACGACGCTCCACATCACCGGCTTCGAGCCGCGATAGAGCTGGCCCGACATGGCGAATTTCAACAGCTCGCCGGCGATGCGCGACTCGGCATGAAAAGCCATGGTCGTATAGGGGTTCTTGAAATCGCCGATGACGCCGAGGCGCTGAAACTCGCCGCCCTGCTCCTTGATCCAGTGCGCGGCGAAGTCGCGACATTCCTTGCGAAACTCGTTGACCGGCACCTCGTCCTTGTTCTTGCCCTTGGCGCGATACTGCTCCTCGATCTTCCATTCGATCGGCAGGCCGTGGCAGTCCCAGCCCGGCACGTAATTGGCGTCGTAGCCGCGCATCTGGAAGGAACGGTTGATGACGTCCTTGAGGATCTTGTTCAGCGCGTGGCCGATATGGATGTTGCCGTTGGCGTAGGGCGGGCCGTCATGCAGCACGAATTTCTCACGGCCAGCGGCCTCCTCGCGCAGTTTGCGATAGAGATCCATATCCTGCCAGCGCTTGACCAGCACCGGCTCCTTCTCGGGCAGGCCGGCGCGCATCGGGAAATCCGTCTGCGGCAAATAAAGGGTTTTGGAATAGTCGATCGTTTCAGCGGTGTCGGTCATTGATCTGCCATCTGCGTAGCCCGTCAGCGAGAACGGCCCGGGCGTTTGAACTCGTCATGTTCTGGAAAAGGCGCGAGGGGGCGCGCAAAAACTCCCGGCGGCTCCGGCGGCGCTCAGGCCACCCGGAACACCGGGCCCGTAATTCGTATCACGATCGCAAAGGCGCGGAACAAGTGCGTCATCAGCGGGCTTTTAGCCGATGACGCGACAGGAATAAAGCGCGGATTTCGGCGCCGTCCGCCGGTCCAGGCGCCTACATCGTGAAATTGAAACGATAGGTGGTCGAGACACCGAACATCCACTGGTTGCGGTCGCCGCGCTGCTTGACCAGGCTGGAATCGGCCGCCGGCCCCATCAGGCGCGAATATTCGGTGAAGACGCTGGCCGTCATCGGCTCGGTCACCTTCCAGGTGATGGCGCCGCCGAGCCCAGTCGATTTCAGGCCGCCGCCCGGATGGTATTCGCTGAGGCCCGAGGCCGCCGCTTCCCTGGCGTTGACACCGTAATAGGCGTCGAAATAGTCGGCCGAGGCGAATGACACGCGCGGGCCGCCGGAAATGCGGATGTTCGGCGTGATGTCGTAGAAGGCGTCGGCCGAAATGTCGGCGACGAACCCGTTGTGCGAGCGGATGCCGTGTCTGAGCTCGGCGCGCGCCCGCACCCAATCCAACGGATAGAACTCGAAGAAGCCGCCGGCCTCGCCGCCGAAGCGCACCGGGTCGAGGCCTTTGAGCTCATCCTTGCTTTCGCGATGGAACAG
This sequence comes from Mesorhizobium sp. RCC_202, assembly GCF_041355295.1. Classification (NCBI taxonomy): domain Bacteria; kingdom Pseudomonadati; phylum Pseudomonadota; class Alphaproteobacteria; order Hyphomicrobiales; family Phyllobacteriaceae; genus Mesorhizobium; species Mesorhizobium sp. RCC_202. The sequence goes on along the minus strand of NZ_JBFUPO010000003.1, from coordinate 548,875 downwards.
GAACTTGCCGGTCAGGCCGGCGCGCACGGAGCCGTCGTCGATCAGCGCCAGCGAGATGTTGTCGTTGCGCGAGGTGAAGCGCGCCTCGGGGCCGGCCTTGCCGAGCGAGATGATCGGCTGGGCGCTGAACATATAGCGCTTGCCGCCCTCGAAATTCGGCGCGACCAGGCCGGTGGCGCCGAGCGTCAAATACCAGTCGCCCGAGATCCAGCTGCCCTCGCCCGCATGGGCTGTTGGCGTCATCAACAGGCCGGCTGCCAGCGCCAGCGGAATCGTCCGGACAATACGCATCCTTACCCCTTACGCGAAACACGTCGGCGAGACCACCCGCCGACATTCAAGCCATGGCTCGGACTCGGTAAAATTTGACTTAAAATCGGTAACATTGGCGATGGCAAAGCCGGCTGTTTCGAACGCATGCCTTGCTGGACGGCCGAAGCCATCGGGACTACCTTCGATCCACCCGCCGAGCGGGCTAATTCTGGAGGGAATAGGTCATGACTTTGCCAGGCGATGCCCTGAAAGGCGCGATCGGACAGACGCGCGACAAATGGGGGTGGTTCGTGGCGCTGGGCGTGCTGCTTTTGATCTTCGGCGGCATCGCCTTCGGCAATCTGTTCATCGCCACCGTCGCCTCGGTCTATGTCGTCGGCTGGCTGATGCTGATGGCCGGCATCATCGAGATCATCCATGCCTTCGGCGTCAAGACCTGGGGGCGCTTCTTCTATTGGCTCTTGAGCGGCCTGCTTTATGCCGTCGCCGGCTTCTTCGCCTTCGACAACCCGCTGCTTGCCTCGGCGGTGCTGACGCTGCTGCTTGCGATCGCGCTGGTCGCTTCCGGGCTGCTGAGAGCCTGGGTCGCCTTCGATCACCGGCCCGAGCAAGGCTGGGGATGGCTGCTTCTGGCGGGCATCATCAGCATCCTGCTCGGCCTGATGATCGCCATGGGCTGGCCGGTCAACAGCCTCTGGGTGCTCGGCATTTTCCTGGCCATCGACCTGGTCTTCCAGGGCTGGAGTTTCATTGCCATCGGACTGGCGCTGAAAAGGTAGGCGACCGGATCAAAAGGCGATCGCGGCATCCAACTCCGACAGCGGGCGCACGCCGGCGAGCAGCGCCCGCGCCTCCACCTCGTCCTGCTTGATCTGCGCCACAAGCGCATCCAGCCCATCGAACTTCAGCTCCGGCCGCAGGAAGCCGAAGAACGAGACCTGGCAGACCTCGTCATAGAGGTCGCCGGAAAAGTCGAAGACATAGGTTTCGAGCAGCGGCGCGCCATGGTCGTCGACGGTCGGACGGCGGCCGAAACTGGCGACGCCGTCATGAAGCGTGCCGTCGGCGCGGCGGAAGCGGACGGCGTAGATGCCCTCCTTCAGCGCCGCTTCCGGCGAAAGCCGCATGTTGGCGGTCGGGAAGCTCAGCGTGCGGCCAAGCTTTTGGCCGCCGATCACCTCGCTCTCGACGGTGAAGCGATAGCCGAGCAGGCCGGCCGCTTCCTCGACCTTGCCCTCGGCAAGCAAAGCGCGGATGCGGCTCGAGGAGACCACCTCGGCGCCCTCGTCGCGAAAGGCATCGACCAGGGTCACGCCGAAGCCATGACGCGCGCCGGCCGCCATCAGGAAGGCCGGACCGCCTTGGCGATCCTTGCCGAAATGGAAGTCGAAGCCGGTGACGGCATGGTGGATGCCGAGATTCTTCTCCAGCACGTCGGTGACGAAAGCCTCGGCCGAAAGTGCTGCAAAGTCGCGCGTGAACGGCTGCTCGACCAAAGCGGCAAAGCCGAGCTCGGCGAGCAGCCGCGCCTTCATCGGCGGCGGCGTCAGGACAAAGAGCGGCACGTCGGGCCTGAACACCTTGCGCGGATGCGGTTCGAAGCAGAGCACCAGGGCCGGCACGCCGTCGCTGCGGGCTTCCGCCAGCGCGCGCTCCAGCACCGACTGGTGGCCACGATGAACACCGTCGAAATTGCCGATCGCCACCACGCCGCCGCGCAGATGCGCCGGCAGCGGCGCGGTTGCGGATATGCGTTCGAAAGCTTGCGTCATGTCGAGGTGCCCGTCATGGCCCGGCTATAATCTGTTCCAGCAAAGCTGTGAACCTGTTGCGGCAAAAGCCGTCAACCTGTTGCGGCAAAAGCCGTCAACCTATTGCAGGCGCGCAATGACGGCGACCGGCCGGTAACCGTGCCTGTCGAGAAAGGCCTGAAGTTTCTCCGGGTCTTCGCCATGTTCACGCGCGTGAATGCCGCCCGAGACATAAAGAACGTCGAAGCCATTGTCGGCCGCGCCCTTGACGTCGGTCATCACGCCATCGCCGATGGCGAGCACCTCGCTGCGTTCGACGGCGCGGCCGAGCAGCCCCGCGACCTCCTTCATGGCGACATCGTAGATCGGCGCGAACGGCTTGCCGGCGATCAGCGTGCGGCCGCCGAGCTGCGCGTAGTCACGCGCCAGCGCGCCGGCGCACCAGATGGTGCGCTCGCCGCGCTCGACCAGTATGTCGGGATTGGCGCAGATAAAGGGCAAATTGCGGGCGCGCAGCCGCTGCAGGAGCTCTGCATAGTCGGCGGGCTTCTCCACCTCGTCGTCATAGAGGCCGGTGCAGACGACGCCGGAGGCCTCGAACTCCTCGACGAGATCGACATCGAGCCCGTCATAGAGGGTGAAGTCGCGCTCCGGACCGATGTGGAAAATCTTCCTTGGCCCCTCGGCAATCAGGTCACGGGTCACATCGCCGGAGGTGACGACGCGATCATAGGCGTCGGCGGGAACGCCGATGACCTTCATCTGCGCAACGACGTCGGCACTGCGGCGCGGCGAATTGGTGATCAGCACGACCGGCACATCGGCCGCGCGCGCCTTTGCCAGCGCCTCGGCGGCGGCGGGGAAATGCCATTCGCCATTGTGCACGACGCCCCAGACGTCGCACAGGATGGCGGCGTAGCGCGTCGACAGAGGGCCAAGCGAAGCGATGATGTCGGGCGAATCCGCCATTTCGTATCCTGATCCTTGATCTCGGGCAAAGCCGCGGCCGGCGTCCATCGCCGCGGCCGGCTCCGAATAACCGAAGCGCTTCATCCTGTCACCAGCTTTCCCGTGGCGCGCGAGCCTGGGGGCGGACATGCGGCATCGGCGTTCGACCGTGCACAGGCGGCACAAGGTTAACGGCTCGTCAAAAGACGACCCGATCTTGATGCTTTCGCCAAGCCTAAAATTTAACGTTTTATGACCATGTTGGGCTAGAAACTATAGGATCTTGGCGGGGGCTAAGGGCGTTGATCCGTAACTTTTTTCGCGACAGACGAGGCAACTATGCCTTGATGACGGCCATCACCATGGTGCCGTTGATGGGCGGCGTGGCGCTTGCGGTCGACTACACCGAGCTGGTGCGCCAGCGGCAGGAGACGCTGAATTCGCTGGATGCGGCCGGCCTTGCCACCGCGCAGCAAATCGTGCTCGGCGCCACCGACGACGACGCCAAGACCTACGCCAAGAATTTCTTCGAGGCCAATCTCCGCCACGTTTTGCCGGCCAACACGACGCTCAGCGTCACCTTGCCCAACAACAATGCGGGCGGCGGCACGCTGGTCCTCCAGGCGACGCTGAAATACCAGCCTTACTTCCTGCCGGCCGCCGTCGCGCTGCTTGGTGGAAGCGTGGGGCAGACCACCCTCAACTTCTCGGCCAGGTCGGAAATCCGCCTCAAGAACACCCTGGAAGTGTCGCTGGTGCTCGACAATTCCGGTTCGATGACCGAGCTCGGCCATGGGTCGAACCAGGTGCGGTTCACGCTGCTCAAAAACGCCGCCAAGCAACTGGTCGACCAGTTGGCCGGCCAGGCGCAGCTGATGAAGCAGGTCTCCAAGCCGGTCCAGTTCAGCCTCGTGCCTTTCGCCGGATCGGTCAATGTCGGCCCGGCAAACGCCGGTGCGGCCTGGATGGACACGACAGGCGTTTCGCCGCTTGACCAGGAGAACCTCGATTGGTCGACGCTTACCTCGACCAATTCCCCCAACCAATATGCGGTCAAGTCCGGCAGCAACTACTACGCGAAAGGGTCGGCGTGGGACCCGACGCAACTGGACCAGGTATTGACGCGCTTTTCGATCTACAAGTGGATGAAGCGCATCTCATCATGCACCAAAGACTGGAATAACAATTGCACATCCAACATTGTCTACGCGCCGGTCGCGACTTGGGGCGGTTGTGTCGAGTCCCGACCTTATCCGTACAACATCCAGGACACGGCCGCCTCGGTATCGACGCCTGCGACGATGTTCGTGCCGATGTTTGCCCCCGACGAAACCGATAACAGAGACAGCTCATCGCGCTCCGCCTACAGCAATTGGCGTGCCGACTCATCAAGCGGCACGGACGCGGAGCGGCAGCGCTACATGCCGAAATATTTCAATGCCGGCATCGGCACGAAGGTGACGTCTGCCTTAGGCATGGACGCGGGCCCCAACACCAGTTGCAGCACGACCGCGATCACACCGCTCACCGACGTGTCGGTCAGCGCAGGCGCGACGGCGGTGAAGGCGGCGATCGACGGTATGGCCGCCAGCGGCGCCACCAATGTACCGGAAGGCATGGCGTGGGGCTGGAGAACCCTTTCAAGCACGGCCCCGTTCACAGACGGCCGCCCTGAAAGTGAAAAAGGCAATGACAAGGTTGTGATCGTCCTGACGGACGGCGCCAATACCTACTACACGCCAAACTCGCTGGGATATAACGACCTGGCGGGTGCCAAATCTATCTATTCGGCGCTGGGTTATGTGACGCCGTACAACACCGCTTACAGCTATGGCCGCATATTCCTCGGCACCAGCACCAATGTCAGCAAGACCGATTACTCGAACTCCAACTACACCAAGGCGATGAGTGAGCATTTTGCCACGCTTTGCGCCAACGCGAAGGCTGCCAACGTCATCGTCATGACCATCGCGCTCGATCTCGATTCCAGCAACACCGACGAGGCGGCGCAAATGGCCGCGCTGAAGACCTGCTCGTCGGATTCGCGCTTCCGCAAGGACCCGACCGACCCGAGCAAGCCGGCGAAACTGTTCTGGAATTCGACCGGCGCCACGTTGTCCGACGACTTCAAGGCGATCGGCAACGAATTGTCGAACCTGCGCATCGTCAGCTGACCCGCAACGCCCGCAAGATCGGCCCTTTTCGGGGATGTTTTCGTGCTCGCCATGCCGCAAGCCTTGGTTTGGTTAGCGGTCGGTGAAGCCTGGAGCGCGCAATCGAGCGGTTTCCCAAACAGGTCTTTCAGCGTTTTGTGAAACTGTGGCTCAATTGCAAATCCGCCGGCGGGGGCCGCTTACCTGAAATGCGCAAATTCTGGCGTCAATTCTGCCGCGACCGCCGCGGCAACTATGCCCTGATGACGGCGATCGCGATGGTGCCCCTGATGGGCGCGGTGGCAATGGCGGTCGACTACAGCGAGCTCAGCCGCCAGAGGCAGATGGTGTTGAACGCGCTCGACGCGGCGAATTTTGCCGCGGCGCGGCGGCTGGCCGAGGGTGCTACCGACGATCAGATCAAGGCCTACGCGGTCGATTTTTTCAACGCCAACCTCAACAATATCGACCCCGCCAACATCTCGCTCAGCATCACCCTGCCCACCAACCAGGCCGGCGGCGGCCTAATGACGATGAGCGCGACGCTCAGCTATCACCCCTATTTCTATCCGGCATCGGCACTGCTCGTCGGCGTATCGTCAACCGACGCGAACAAGCCGATCAACGTCAGCGCGACGTCCCAGGTGCGGCTCAAAAACACGCTGGAAGTGGCGATGGTGCTCGACAATTCGGGTTCGATGACCTTGAACGGCACCGGCTCGGGCCAGAAGCGCATCGACCTGCTAAAGCAAGCCGCCAAGCAGTTGGTCGATACGCTGGCCCAGCAGGCCTCGCAGATCAAGCAGGTCGACAGGCCCGTGCAGTTCAGCCTGGTGCCCTTCGCCGCTTCCGTCAACGTCGGACCCGACAATGACAACGCCTCGTGGATGGACATTTACGGGCTGTCGCCGATCGCCAATGAAAACTTCGACTGGTCGACGCTGAACGCGTCCGACAAATACGCCCAGAAGATCAACGGCATCTGGTACAAGAAAGGCACTGGATGGGGCACCGAGGAAGGCGAGGTTCTCAGCCGCTTCGAGCTCTACCAGGATATGAAGGTGGTGACCAACCACGAGCGCGTCGCCGGCAGCGCGCGCACGGTCTGCGACACCTATCGTTCGAACCACACCTGCTCGCACAGCCACACGGAATATGATTACATCGATACCTACGGCCCGTTCGCCAGTTGGCAGGGTTGCGTCGAGGTCCGCCCCTATCCTTACAATGTCGACGACACGCCGGCCTCCGGCGGGCCTAACAACACCGGCATCGGCGTCGGCGATCCCGCCACGATGTTCGTGCCGATGTTCGCTCCCGACGAGCCTGGCAATCAGTGGAAGGTGACCCAGGATCCCAACGAGCCAAGCCCGGTGACATACGGCGCCGCCAACAGCTGGTGGAACGACGATCCGTCTAGCACCACGGGCAAGACCAGGCAGTCGAACATGGCCAAATATTTTCAGCCGCGGCCGATCGATGCGCCGTCGCTCGGCACAGGCGCCGGTCCGAACTACTCCTGCACGACGACGCCGATCACGCCGCTCACCGACGTCACCACCACGGACGGACTGGCCAAGATCAACGCCGCGATCGACCTGATGCAGCCAAACGGCAACACCAATGTGCCGGAAGGCCTGGCCTGGGGCTGGCGCACTGTGTCCAGCGGCCCGCCATTCACCGAGGGGCGGCCGGAGACCGAGCGCGGCAACGACAAGGTGGTCATCGTGCTGACCGACGGCGCAAACACCTATTCGACGGTCAATACGGACCCGGCCGGCAACAAGTCGACCTATGCCGCCTATGGCTATACCGGCGTCGGCTACAACGGCACGTCTGTGACGCGCCTGTTCGGCGGCACGTCGAGCGCCATCGGCCAGTTCAACTATTCGTCGAGCAACTACACCGCGGCGATGGACGAGCAGATGGCAAAGCTGTGCGCCAACGCCAAGGCGGGCAACATCATGGTGATGACGGTGGCGCTCGACTTGTCGACGAGCACAAGCGACCAGAAAGCAATGGCCGCGCTGAAATCCTGTTCGTCCGATTCCCGCTTCCGCAAGGACCCGATCGACCCCAGCAAGCCGGCAAAACTGTTCTGGAATGCGACGGGCGCGACGCTCTCGGTCAATTTCAAAGCGATTGCCGACGAGCTGTCGAACCTGCGCGTGGTTGGGTAAACGGCTGGCGCAACAGCTCGCGGCATGAAGCCCTTGCGTGCTCCCGCGATGCAGCGCACATCTGCCGCCGCGCTTTGCTGGAGCCATCGATGCCCGACGCCGCCAACCATCTGACCTTCGCGCTGATCTGTCTCGGCATGGTGCTGACGCCGGGGCCGAACATGATCTATTTGATCTCGCGCTCGCTGTCGCAAGGGCCGAAAGCCGGGCTGATCTCGCTCGGCGGCGTGGCGCTTGGCTTCCTGTTCTATGTCGTCTCGGCCGCCTTCGGCATCACCGCGCTGATCTTCGCCGTGCCTTACGCCTATGACGCGCTGCGCTTTGCCGGCGCGCTCTATCTGTTGTGGCTGGCCTGGCAGGCGCTCAAGCCCGGCGGGCGCTCGCCCTTCCAAGTCCGCGAATTGCCCAGGGACAGGCCGCGCAAACTGTTCGCGATGGGGCTGATGACCAATCTGCTCAACCCGAAGGTGGCGGTGCTCTATCTGTCGCTTCTGCCGCAGTTCATCAATCCGGCCACCGGCCATGTGCTGTCGCAACTGCTGGTGCTCGGCGTGACGCAGATCACGATCAGCCTGACCGTCAACGCCATCATCGCGGTGACCGCCGGATCGATCGCCACCTTCCTGGCCGGACGGCCGTTCTGGCTGGTCGTCCAGCGCTGGATGATGGGCACGGTGCTGACAGCGCTGGCGCTCAAGATGGCGACAGAGGCGCAGCGCTAAAGCCGCCGCTCCTAGAGCAATTCCAGGAAAAGCGTGAGCGGTTTTCCGCCCGGAATTGCGTAAAAACAAAGAGTTAGAGCGCTTCGCCGTTTCTATGAAACGGTGAAACGCTCTAGCCGCCAAAGGCTTGTTTCAGAAAGACCCGGGCATCCTTTTCGGATCGCTCAGTCGCGGCGGCATTGTACTCCACCCGGTGACCATAGTCCTCGGCGCCAATCTTGTTCCCCGGGGCGGTAAATGCATGACGAGCGCCGGGGTAGACATCGAGCTGCACTGGGCTTCCCTTGCCGCTGCGCCGCGCCATCATCTCTTGGCATTTCTTGGCGGGCGTCCAATCGTCGAGCTCTCCGATCAGGATCAAAGTCGGAACCGCCATGTCGCCATTTGCCGCCGAACAATTCGGATAGTAGGCAACCGCTGCCTTGAACTTGCGCTCCATAAGCTTCTCGGCGCCGCCAAGCCGCACAGCCTCGAGCGTTGTGCTCCCGCCAGCTGAGGACCCCAGCAACGCTATGCGCCGCGGGTCGACAAACTTTTGCTCCGACAGAAACGCCAAGGCGCCATAGGCATCATAGACGCGATCGGCAGGCATAACGCGATCACACGTCTCGCGAATGCCACGGGTGCTGAAGCTGTCGACCATAAGAACGACATACCCCCAGGACGACAGCAGCTCGGACCAGCTTTTCCTTGCACTTGAGGAGAGGCCGGTACAACCGTGGAGAACGACGACGGCCGGGAACGGCCCCTCGCCAGGCGGGCGCGTCAGATACCCATTCAACGGCGTGCCGGGAACAGTTTTGAGCACCTGGCCATTCTGCTGCGCAATGCGCCGCTGAAACGGCGTCGGTTGGACGGCCGCGCTTTCAAGCCGCACCGGCTGGTCGGCGCTTGCCTGCCCGCCGCAGAGCCCGCCGACAAGGCAGAAACAGACCGCACTGCCAGCTCTTCTGAGCAATCTCAGGAACTTGCTCATTGCGGTCTCTCCTGGCCTAGAGCCCGGACGCTCCTTTACATCGGCCGGCGGACAGGCCGGATCTGTTCCGGTTCGATCAGCTTGCGGTAGAGATGCCAGGTCGCGTGGCCGAGGATCGGCATGACGACGGCAAGGCCGGCGAACAGCGGGATCGAGCCGACCACCAGGAGCACGGCGACGGTCAGGCCCCACAGCGCCATCTGCAAGGGATTGGCCATGACCGCGCGTGCGGACGTCTCGATCGCCGAAACAGCGCCGACATCGCGATCGAGCAGCAGCGGGAAGGCAACGACCGTGGTGGCCAAAACCACGACGGCAAAGACGAAGCCGGCGGCGTTGCCGGCAAGGATCAGCGTCCAGCCCTTGCTGGTGGTCAGCACATCGCGCAGGAAGGCGCCGACCGAGGCCGGCGGCTCGGTCCCGAACAGGCTGGTGTAGATCGACTGGGCGGTGAACAGCCAGAGCAGGAACAGCGCGAAAAGCAGGATGCCGATGACCGCGATCGACGGCAGCGCCGGCGAGCGCCGCACATCGAGCGCATGGCGCCAGTCGGTGTTCATGCCAAGCTCGCGCCGGCGGCTGATCTCATAGAGGCCGATCGCGGCGAACGGGCCGATCAAGGCGAAGCCCGACATCAGCGGATAGACGAGCTGGATGGCGTTGGAGCCGGACGTCCACTGCGTCAGGATCAGGCCGACGATGGGATAGACCAGACACAGGAACACATAGTGCGAGGGCTTCGCCCAGAAATCCTCGGCGCCGAGCTTCAGCGAATCCCAAAGATCCGTGGTGGTGATATGGCGCACCGTGGGCTGCACATGCATCCCGCGCGCGTCCGCCATGACATGAAAACTGGCCATAATCGTCCTCCGTTTGCCAGCGCATGCCCCACGAAAACCGGGACGGTTTTCGTGAAAGGACCATGCGCCAGACCAAAGCGGGGCGGTCACCGCCTGATGATGGCCGCCCGTGGCTGCCACTTCAAGAACGAAGCGATCATAACCGATCTTCCGCGAAAAGTCGTCGCATCACGGGATTTTCATCGGCTGCCCGGCAAAAGCCATCATCGCCGGTATGAGAGGCCGGATGAGCACCCTCGAAATTCGCCCCGCCAATCTCAACCGTCGCTCGCTGCTCAAGGCAGCAGGCCTGGCAGCGCTTGCCGGTATCGCCGCCTGCAGCACCGTCTCGGTGCCGACCGGCGAAGGCGCCGGGGTTTCCTCCTCGGCCACAACGACGCTGGCCGGTATCCGCGGCTCGGCCGGGCTGCCGGCGCTGGTTCCGGACGCACAGCTAGAGCAAGCCGCGCTCCAGCAGGCCGGCTACATGGCCTCGCGCGAGCGCATGAGCCATACCACCGGCTGGGGCAAGGATTTCGCCTCGCGCATGAAGGACAATGGCGTGCGCGGCGCCGCGGCCGAGAACATCGCCGAGGGCCGCTTCGATCAGCAGAAACTGTTCGACATCTGGATGCACTCGACCGGCCATCGCCGCAACATGCTCGATCCCGATTTCAGCCGCTTCGGCCTCGCCTATGTGCGCGACGGCCGCGACCCGGCGCTGCGCTACTGGTCGCTGGTGCTCGGCCGCTAGCGTCGCTCCCAATCTCCCCTCAAGGGGAGATTACGCCGCTTCATCAATCCATATGCGCAGCCGGGGCCCCGCCGGCTGGCGCGGCCTTGGGCTTGCGCAGCAGGATCACGAACGGGATCGCGGCCAGCGTCATCACCATCAGGAGTTTGAAGTCGTTGATGTAGGAGATCATCATCGCCTGGAGGTTCACCGCACGGTCGACCTGCGAGAGTGCGGCGGGATCGCCGGCCGCCGCCGCCGGCGAGGCCGCCCACAGGTTCGGGTTAAACGGGTTGATGAAGGCCGACAACTCGGTGTGGTTTATCTGCGTGTTGCGCACCATCAGCGCCGCAACCACCGACACGCCGATCGAGGAGCCGAGATTGCGGACCAGGCTGAACAGCGATGTGGCGTCGGTGCGGTAGCGCGCGTCGAGCGTGGCGAAGGCGACCGTCGACAGCGGCACGAACACCATGCCCATGCCCAGGCCCTGGATGACACCCGAGGAGATGATCAGCCAATTGTCCATCTGCGGCGTGAAGCTCGCCATGGTGTAGAGCGATTGCGCCGTGAGCAGGAAGCCGATGGCGACGAGGATGCGCGCATCGATCCGATGCATGATGCGGCCCATGACCAGCATCGAAATCATCGTGCCGATGCCACGCGGTCCCAGAACGACGCCGATGGTCACGGTCGGATAGCCGAAGATGGTGGCGAGCATCGGCGGCAACAACGACATCGAGGCCAGGATCAGCACGCCCATGACGAAGATGAAGCCCAGCCCGGTCACGAAATTTCGGTCGAGGAATATCTTGGGATCGATGAAGGGGCGCTCGGCCGTCACCGTGTGGATGATGAACACCCAGAAGCCGGTGAGCGACAGAGCCAGCTCGATCCAGATCTCGGCTGAGTTGAACCAGTCGACCTCGCCGCCGCGGTCGAGCAGAAGCTGCAGCGCGCCGACGCCGAGCGAGAGCATGGCGAAGCCGAAGAAGTCGAAGCCGCGCACCCGCTTGGCGATGACAGGCAGATAGGCGGCCATGCCGAGGAAGGCGACGATGCCGACCGGCAGGTTGATGAAGAAAACCCAGCGCCAGTTGAAATTTTCCGTCAGCCAGCCGCCAAGCGTTGGCCCCAGGATCGGCCCCAGCATGATGCCGGCGCCCCAGATGGCCATGGCCTGGCCATGCCGCTCCTTGGGATTGATATCGAGCAGGAATGTCTGCGACAGCGGCACGATGGCCGCGCCGAACACGCCTTGTAGCAGGCGGAAGAGCACGATGGTCTCAAGGCTCCAGGCGAGCCCGCAGAGCATGGAGAAGATGGTGAAGCCGACGACGGAGACCAGGAACAATTCCTTGCGGCCGAGCCGGTCGGCAAGCCAGCCGGTGACCGGCGTCATGATCGCCGCGGCCACGATATAGGAGGTCAGCACCCAGTTGATGTTGTCGGGCGAGGCGCCGAGGTCGCCGGTCATGGTCGGCAGCGCGACGTTGGCGATGGTGGTGTCGAGCGCCTGCATGACCGTGGCCAGCATCAGCGCGACCGTGATCAGCCCGCGATGCGGCACTTCCTTGAAGGGTTCTGGCGTGCTCATGATGCTAAACTTCCAGCAGGTAACAAAACCGTGTATATTGGGTTTCCGGGCGGCGAGCCTTCCGTCGAGAGACCTTCATCGCGGTGGGACGCGACTATCGATGCGGGGGTTGCATCGACTGAAAGTCTCTCTGGTGGAGCGGATGCCTGCCGCCCGGAAACCTGAGGACCGACGGGTCCGTACCGAAGGTTCAGTCTTGATCAAGCCGCGTCGCGGCTCGCTCGAAATCTGATCCTTCACACCCTCCCATCAGACCAAACCCCTGCTTCACCTCGTTACTTGCTTCAACTCGTTACTGTGCGGCCTCGCCGGCCGTGGCGTGACCCAAGATCGACGGCCAGCCGCGCGCCACGCCGGTGTCGACCGTGACGCTCGCGCTCATGCCGGTGCGCAGCGCCATTTTGGCATCCGGATCGGTCAGTTCCAGGCGCACGGGAATTCGCTGCGTGACCTTGACCCAGTTGCCGGTGGCGTTCTGCGCGGGCAGCAGCGAGAACTCCGCGCCCGTGCCGGCGCCGATCGCCTTGACGGTCGCCTCGAAGGTTCTGCCCGGGTAAGTGTCGACGACGATCTCGGCCTTCTGGCCCGGCTTCATGTTGGTAAGCTGGGTTTCCTTGAAATTGGCGTCGATCCAGGTGTCGCCGATCTCGACCAGCGCAAACAGCGGCGTGCCGACCGAGACATACTGGCCGAGCTTGAAGGAGGCGGCCTGGTAGACGATGCCGTCGGCCGGCGCCTTCACCGTGGTCTGGGCAAGATCGTAGGCCGCCTTGTCGCGCGCGGCGAGTGCCGCCATCACCGTCGGATGCTTGTCGGTCTCGATGTCGGGATTGCCGCCAAGCGCCGCCTTGGCGCTGACGATGCCCTGCCCCGCGACGGCCAGCTGCTGCTTGGCCTTGTCGAGATCGTTGCGGGCCTCGTCGAGCGACGATTTGGCATTGATGCCCTTCTGCGCCAGATCGGCGGCGCGGTCATATTGCGACTGCGCGTAGTCGACCTCGCTGCTGGCCGACTTCTCCTGCGCCATCGACTGGCTATAGGCGGCGCGCAGCTGCTCGACATTGAGGCGCGCGCCGGCGACCGCAGCGTCGGCCTGGGCCAATGCGATGCGGTAGGGCTCGGGATCGATGATGAAAAGCAGATCGCCCTGCTTGACCGTCTGGTTGTCGGCAATGCCGACCTTGACGATGCGGCCGGCTGTATCGGAGACGACCGAAATCCTGGCCTGCTGCAGATTGGCGTTCTCGGTCTCCTGATAGCGGCCGCCGGTCACCCAGACATAAGCGCCACCGACAAGCAGCGCCAGCGGCAGAGCGACCATCAAAAGCATGCGGCCGATGCGGCGCTTCTTCCTAGGTGCTGCCGGCGTCGGCAGCGGCTCAGCCGCCACGGCGACGGGAGCGGCCGGCTGCGCCGGCGCTTCGAGCTTGGTGACGTTATCGTCTTCTCTCTTAGCTGCCGCGCTCATGCTGCCGCCCCTTCCTTGCCCGCTATCTCCAGGGATGCCTCGCCGTCGGTCAGGTTCTGCACGATCGTGTCCAGCACCCGGATCAGCACGCGCCGGTCTTCCGGCGATACGCCGGTAAGCGATTGCTCATAGACCTCGCCGGCGAGGCTCTTGACGTCGGCATAGGCCGCGCTCGCCTTCTCGGTCGGGAAGATCATGCGCACGCGACGATCGGCAGCGTCCTGGCGGCGCTCGATCCAGCCGCCCTCCTCCATCCGGTCGACCAGGCGGGAGACGCTGATCGGCTCGATTTCGAGCAGTTCAGCCAGCCGCGCCTGCGTGATGCCTTCTTCCTTGGCGACGCGCACCATCAGGCGCCACTGCGCCGACGACAGGCCAAGCCCGCTGGCGCGCGTCTCGAAACGCTTGCGCATCAGGCGTTGCACGTCGTGAATCAAAAATCCCAGTCTGTCGATGCCATCTGAAACCATGAGCGATAGATATAATAAGCGTGCTTACTATTCAAGTGGGATGCGTTGATCCAGCAGCCGGCACATCAAAGCCGGTTGCGCATCAAGACGCTGTTTTGCGAACTTGCACCTTCGCCAGTTGCGCAATTTCGATCAAACTGGCCCTCGGCGGGGTCGCTAGTGTCGGCCTGCCAAATGCGAGGAACCATGAACCCGACCGAAAAAGCGCTGTGGTTTGTCGAAAGCCATCTGCCGGATGCGATATCGCTCGACGATGTCGCGCAAAGCAGCGGCGTGTCGCGCTTCCATGTGACGCGCGCCTTCGGCGCCGCCACCGGGCGATCGGTGATGGGCTATATGCGGGCGCGGCGACTGAGCGAAGCGGCGCGCCGGCTTGCCGGCGGCGCGCGCGACATCCTCTCCGTCGCGCTCGATGCCGGCTATGGCTCGCATGAGGCTTTCACGCGGGCTTTTCGCGAGCAGTTCGGCACCACGCCTGAACTGGTGCGCGCGCAGGGCTCGACCCAGAACCTCGACCTCGTGGAGCCTATCTTGATGGACAGTTCCCTACTCACGACACTCGCGCCGCCGCGCTTCGAGACCAGCCGGCCCTTCCTCATCGCCGGGCTCGGCGAGCGCTACAGTTGCGAGTCCGCCGCCGCCATCCCGATGCAGTGGCAACGCTTCGCCCCCTATATCGGTCACATTCCCGGACAGGTGCCCGATGTCTTCTACGGCGTGTGCACCAATGGCGACGATGCCGGCAATTTCGATTACATCGTCGGCGTCGAGGTGACGGATTTCTCCGACCTGCCCAAGGATTTTTATCGTGTCCGGGTGCCGGCGCAGAAATACGCGGTGTTTTCGCATCGCGAGCACATCTCGACCATCCGCCGCACCATCAATACGATCTGGAACAGCTGGCTGCCGGCCTCCGGCCACGAGATCGCCGACGCGCCGGAATTCGAACGCTACGGACCGGAGTTCGACGCGCACACCGGCAATGGCGGGCTGGAGATCTGGTTGCCGGTGAAGGGGTGAGGTGAACGGACTCTGCCCCCCGATCCGGGTCAGGCCGAGCCGAAAATGGTGGCTTCCGAGAACCGGAGCGGAGCGTACTTTTCGTACGTGAGCACCGGAAGCGCAGGAGGCCGCCATTTGCAGGCCGGCCTCACCCGGATCACAGCCCCAGGTCCCAGGTCTGGCCGACCAAATCCTTGCCGAAGGAATGATGCTTTTCCTCATCGACCAGCTTGAAACCGGCCGCCTGGTAGATGCGGCGGGCCGAGCCCAGTATGTCGTTGGTCCACAGCGTCAGCGTCTTGTAGCCCTTGGCGCGGGAGAAGGCGATGCATTCGTCGACCAGCCGCGCGCCGATGCCAAGGCCGCGCGCGGAAGGCTCGACATAGAGCAGCCTGAGCTTCGCCACCTCGGGCGACTTGCGCACGATGAAGACGGAGCCGACAATCTCGCCCTCGCGCTCGGCGATCCAGGCGCGCTCCCAGTCCGGATCGAACTTCTTGACGAAGTCGCCGAGGATCTCCGCCACCAGCGCCTCGTAGGTTCCGTCCCAGCCATAGTCCTCAGTGTAAAGCATGCCCTGGCGGCGCGTGATCCAGCCGATGTCGCCGACCTGGAGCGAGCGCAGGATGTAGGGCACTTTGGGCTCGGCACGTTCGCCGAGCAGGTCCTCGACGGTGCGCATGGCCTTGACCAGGCGGTCCTGATCGCCGGGTGCCAGCTTGTCGAGCAAGGTCGCGACCTGGTCGTGCGAATCCTTGTTCAGCGGTGCGAAGGCATTCCTGCCGGCCGGCGTCAGCGCGATCGAGGCGCGCCGCGCGTCAGCCTCGGTGGCGGCGCGCTCGACCAGGCCGCGTTCCTCGAATTTCTTCAAGAGACGGCTGACATAACCGGGGTCGAGGCCGAGATCGCGCACCAGGTCGCTGGCGACCAACCCGTCGCGATGGGCAAGCTCGTAAAGCACCCGCGCCTCGGTCAGCGAGAACGGGCTCTTCAGCAGGCCCTCGTCGAGCAGGCCGATCTGTCGGGTGTAGAAGCGGTTGAAGGCGCGCACGGCGTCGATGCGTTCCTTGCCGGGGTGATTGTGGATGGTCATCGGGCGTCTCCTGTCATGGGCAGGATTGAGCATTTAGTTGACTGAGTCAACGAATACAATTCGCGAAACGCTACACAACTTCGTCATTCCAGGGCGGAGCAAGGAGCGAAGCGACGCGCGCAGACCCTAGAATCCATGCCGGGACCTATGAGCTATGCGGCGGTTCAATCTTTGGCAGCGAAACGCTGGCGTAGACGACCTCTCTTGCACCCTGCCGTCCTACGACAAACGTCACGGCATGGATTCTAGGGTCTGCACTCCGCTTCGCGTCGTTCCGCCCTAGAATGACGAAATCGTGTTGGGCAGGCGGCTAGCCCTCACCCCATTGGCAGCACCGGCCAGAACTCCATGATCCGCCCACCCGACAGCACTGCAATGGCGCCGAAATGTTGCAAGACCGCTTCGCTCTGCGTCGGCCGCAGGAAGGCATAATCCCCCGGCTTCACATGCGCTGTTGCGGGCAGGCCCATGAACTGCTGGTTTGAGGAAAACCCCATCAGCCCGTTCGGCTTCATGCCTTCCGGAAACGCCGGATCGGCCATCCATTTGCCGCCATAAAGGTAGCAACCCTTGCGCGGGAAGAGGCCGAGCGCCTGCAAGGTCTTTGACAGCCAGGCCGGGCCCGGCAGCGCCGCGGCGGCCACCTTGAGGATCGGCGTGGCGATGAAGGCAGCCGGCTGAAAGCCGTCGAGGCCGGGTTTGTCGAAATCGCTGGGCAGCACGAAGGCCGAGCCCATCGAGACCTCATTCGCCACGCCGCCATCATGCAGCAGCGCCGTCTTCGAGCCGCCGATGTTGAGGATGCGGCGCTGGTCTGGTTCGAGCGCCGCGACGAACGCCGCCGCCAACGCCGAGGCTTTCTCCAGAGCGTTGGCCGCACCGCCGAATATACTGGGAATTTCCGGCGCGTGCGCCTCATAGGCCATGATGCCTTCGCAGCGCAGGCCCTTGGGTATCGTCAGCGCCTTGATCTCGGACGGGCTGGCAAAGCCACCGCGATGCAGGCCGACATCGACCTCGAAGGCGAAGCGCAATTCGGTGCTGAGCTCGGCGGCCAAAGCGCCGTACTCCGACAGCCGCTCCGGCGTGTCGATCAGCCAGCAGACGCGCGACCACCAGCCGGCGCCGCCCCGCGTCAGCGCCGCCTTGGCCGCGCCCACCGGCATCGGCTTGCCGTAGAGCAGATCGCCCTCGGGAAAGGCGTCGAGCACGGCTTGCGTCACCGGCGGGTGGAAGGTCATGAAGCGGTCGGTGTCGAGCGCCTTGGCGATATAGGACAGCAGCGGCACGCAAGGCAGCGATTTGTCGACCAGCCGTACGGCAAGACCAGGCGCCAGTCTCTTTTTCACACTCGCGATGTTGGCGTCCAGCCGGTCGCGGTCGAGCACCAGGCAGGGCCGATGGATATCGGCCGCCGGCAGCGCCTTCGACATCTCGGCGAAATAGGCGCTCATCTTTCGATGCCGAACAGGCCGGCCGTATAGGGCGAAACGAAACGGTTGTCGGGATCGATGTCGCGGCGCACCGCCATCGCCTCGTCCCAGCGCGGATAGAGCTTTTTGAAGTCTGCCGCCTTCAGGCTGTGCATCTTGCCCCAATGCGGCCGGCCGCCATATTTGCGGAAGATCGGCTCGGCCGCGCGCATGAAGGGCAACGGGTCGTTCGCAGCATCGTGGTGGATGGCGATCGAGCAGGTCAGCCTTTTGTGGAAGGGCGAAAGCCAGAATTCATCGGGCGCCACCGAACGCACCTCCATCGGGAAATAGACTTCGGGAAAGTGCTTTTCCGTCAGCGCGATGATCTCAGCCAACGCCTTTGGACCTTCCTCGTAAGGCAGGTGGTACTCCATCTCGTTGAACTTGGTGCGACGGTCGCTGGCGTAGACGTTGAGCCAGTCCTGCACGTAATCCTCGGACGCGATCTTCTTCACCGCGCCCTTGATCAACGCGCCGCGCAGCGACGGCAGCCAGCGCAAAACGGTGCGCAGCTTGCGCAAGGTCGCCAGCCCTTCCTCGTCGTCCTCGGTCGGCCGCGGCGTGACGGCCGCGTCGGAAATATCGCTGGCGATGAACTGGGCGTAGCCGGAAAACGGGATGTAGTAGAATTCGGCCGAACGATGCCCGGCCATCATCGTTTCGAAGTCGCGCAGCATGTCGGCGATCGGCAGCACCCATTTGCGGCGTCGCAGGCGGTAGGTCGCGATGTTGTTCAGCGTCACCTCGGTGAGCACGCCGAAGCTGCCCAGCGCAACGCCGGTGGCATGAATCAGGTCCTGATCGTTCGTCCGGCTGAAGTCGCGCAGCTTGCCCTGCCCGTCGACGATCTGCACGGTTTCCAGTTGGGTGTGATAGGCGCCGAGCTTAGGGCCGGAGCCATGCGTGGCGGTGCCCAGCGCACCGCCGATCGCCTGCTTGTCGATATCGCCCATGTTGGGCAGGCCCTGGCCGATGCCCTCAAGAATGTGCATCAGGGACCCAAGCCGCGTGCCCGCCCTCACCCGCGCCCGATTGGTCGCTGCGTCATGCGAGACCAGCCCCGCGATCTTTTCCAGCGAGACGATGGTGCCTTCGGACTGCACCAGCGGCGTGAAGGAATGGCCGGCGCCGACAACACGTAGCGGACTGGGCGCGGTGCGCACCAAATCAGCAAGCGCGCCGACATCGGCGGGTGTGGCGATCTGTTTTGGCGAGGCCGTGACGAGACCCGACCAGTTGCTCCAGCTGTTCGACATGGCGCCCTCCGCTTCAGGCCTGGATACGCCGACGGCGCGCGACGAGAACGAAGAAGCCGAGCAATGCAACGCTGGCCAAGGCAGTGACGGCCGCGAATTCCGAAACCGGGCGGAAATCCGTGCCGTCGATGAGCAGCGATGCGGCGATCGGGCCGATGGCAAGGCCAAACAATTGGGCGGCCGGCACCAGGAGTGCGGCGTTGCGCGTCTCGTCGGCGGTGATGGCGAGGCGGATCTGGTACGGCACGATGAAGAGCAGGATGAAGCCCATCACCAGGGCGACGGCCCAGAACGCCGAAAGCCCTGGACCGGTGGCCAGCAACACCGAGCTGATCGCAGCGACAATTCCAATGATTGTGATGGCGAAGCGATAGTCGATGCGCGCTTCGAACACCGTCGCGGTCGTCGCGCCCAACACTTGCGCGGCCAGGCTTGCCGAGACCACCAACCCGACGGTGCGGCCGTCAATGCCGAACTGGGCGCCGATCGGCTCGAGAAAGGCCCAGACAGCGCCGAAGAACATGAAATAACAGAAGATCGACAGCAACGCCGTAATCGCCGGCACGGTGAGCACATTGGAAAAATGCTCGTCCTTCGGGAGGTCGGCATAATCGTCCGCAACCGTCCAGGCGACGACCAGCGACAGCAGGCAGACAATGGCCAGCACGATGAAGCCGCCGGCCGCGCCGGCTTTCGGCACCGCGTAAAGCGCCAGGATCAGCGCCAGCGCGCATTGCGCCAATGTCTGCAGCGTCACGAAATAGCCGCCGATGCGCTCGGCCCGGCGCGAGCGGGCGATCAGCTCCGTGGCCACTGCAACCAGGCCGCCCTCCGCCAGGCCGGCGAGCGCACGGGCGCCGATCAGGGAATTGGCGGTGACAGCGTAGGCGGTCCACAAATTGGCGAGCGCCAGCAGGATCAAGAGCAGCGTGCTCTTCCAGCGCATGTTACGGGCGGGGAGCAGCATCGCCACGATGGCCGAGCCGATGGCGATGGCGATCATCTCGGCGGTGGCGACCAGCGCCAGCTCGTCGCCGGTGACGTGGCCCTCGGTGTAGAGCGCGCCGAGCAGCACCGGCTGCAAGCCGAGGATGAGCAGGCCGACCGAGCCGATCCACAGCGCCGAGGCAAGCTGCAGCCCGCTCGGGTTGCCGACCAGCCAATCGCCGCTCTCGGCGTTTCCGGCATCGATGACAGTCACGAAGCGCTCTCCCTTGCAGCTCGATCGAAAAACTGACAGATTGTCAGCATTTGGCGAAACTGATACTTGATCATGTTTCTTGTCAACCGTGAATTTGCAGTTTTGCTGGGACGACATCGCGCATGACGGGAGCAAAGCGAACAGCGACGGAGCCAAGGCGCAAGCCCAAGCAGGAGCGCAGCCGCGAGCGCATCGACGCGATCCTGGCCACGACCATGCGGCTGATCGGCGAAAAGGGCATCGACGCGGTGACGATGAAGGAGGTGGGCGCGCTGGCCGGCGGGCCGATCGCCACCGTCTATCACTACTTTCCTTCCAAGTCGGCGATCCTGGCCATGCTCTATGAGCGTTTTTCCGAGGAAAGCCGCGCCCGCTTCGGCGCCATCATCGCCGACATCCGCGATCTCAGCGACGTCACGACAGCCGCCGACCGCATGCTCGACGACTACTATGCCCGCGTCGCCGCCGACCCGGCGATCCAGGACCTGCAAAACGCCATCCAGGCCGACAAGGCGCTGCAGCATCTCGACATCGCGGAGACGCGGCATCAGTCGAAGATGCTGTGCGACCATGTCGGGCCGATGCTGCAGGCGGAGCAGCGCGAACCCTTTGCCAGGCTGGTGTTCTTGATCTTCCAGCTCGCCGGCGGCCTGGTGCGGCTGGCGCTGACGCAGGACGAGGTGGAAAGCCGGCGCACGATAGAGGATTACCGGACGATCATTCATACGCAGCTGGAGATATTTCTGTAGGCGGCCCCATAAGGGTCGTCATCCTCGGGCTTGACCGGCTTGACCCGAGGATCCATGCCGTGACCTTCGACGCAAAGTGCATCGGCGCAGAATTATGCAAACATTGCAACGCCTTAGCGTCACGGCATGGATCCCAGGGTCTGCGCGCGTCGCTTCGCTCCTTGCTTCGCCCTAGGATGACGAACGCGTTGGTACGACCCCCCGCCGCGATGCCGCTTTACCCCGGATCCAGCTTCGGCCCCAGAATCTCCACCAGCCAGTCGACAAACACTCTTACCCGCGGCGAAAGCTGGCGGCTGCGCGGATAAAGCACCGAGATCGGCGTTGGCGTTGGCGGATGGTTGGGAAGCACCTCGACCAGCCGGCCGGCCTCGATATCGCCGGCGAAGCGGCGGCGCGGGGACTGGTAGAGGCCGAAACCCTGGCGCACCAGCGTGGCGGCGGTGTCGGAGTTGGAGACAGTCACGCGCGACGGCAGAACGATTTCGCGGATCTCGCCGTCGACGGTGAACTCCAGCGGCATCACTTGTCCGGTGCGCGACGAGACGAAGCCGATCATCATATGCCCGGCGAGCTCGTCCATGTCACGCGGCAGGCCATGGCGCTCGACGTAGTCGGCACTGGCGAGCGTCGCCTCGCGCGCCATGCCGATGCGACGTGCGATCATGTCGCTGTCGGGCAGCGTGCCGGCGCGCACCACGCAATCGACACCTTCGCGCACGAGATCGACGAAGCGGTCGCCCTCGCCGATATGCACGCTGAGCCCGGGATGGCGGGCGAACAGCGCCGGCAATTCCGGGATAACCAAGGTGCGGGCCAGGTGGCCGTTGATGTCGACGCTGAGCCGGCCGCGCACTTCATGCGCGCCGAAGCCGCCCTCGGCATCTTCTATGTCGGCCAGAATGCCGATGCAGCGCTGGTAGTAGGCCTCGCCATCGAGCGTGGTGGTGACGTGGCGCGTCGTGCGGCGCAGCAATTGCACGCCGAGCCGCTCCTCCAGCTGCTTGATCGCGGCGGTCGCGCTGGAGCGCGGCAGGCCAAGATCGGCGGCGGCCGCGGTGAAGCTGCGCCGTTCGACGACGCGGGTGAAGAGCCGCATGGAGTCCAGCCTGTCCATGACGCGATTGTTCTCATATCCTGAATAGTGTTGGCAATATCGCGCCGATTATATCCGCATCCTGGGCGAGTATATGCATCTCCATCGATCAAGAAGGAGATTTCGCCATGACCATCCGACCCATCGCCCTCATCACCGGCGGCAGCCGCGGCCTCGGCCGCAACACCGCGCTCAACCTTGCCCGCCGGGGTGTCGACGTCATCGTCACCTACCGTTCCCGCGTCGACGAGGCTGAAGCCGCAATCGCCGAGATCGAAGCCGCCGGTGGACGCGCCGCGGCGCTCGAACTCGATGCCGGCGCGGTCGCCAGCTTCCCAGCCTTCGTCGAGGCGCTGAAGACGACGCTGCGCGACACCTTCCAGCGCGACCGCTTCGACTATCTCGTCAACAATGCCGGCACCGGCCTGCGCAAGATGATCGCCGAGACAACCGAGGATGAATTCGACGCGCTGATGAACGTCCATCTCAAGGGCGTCTACTTCCTCACCCAGGCGCTGCTGCCACTGATCAACGACGGCGGCCGCATCATCAACGTCTCCAGCGGCCTCGCCCGCTTCGCAGCGCCCGGATCGTCGGCCTATGCGATGATGAAGGGCGGCATCGAGGTGTTCACGCGCTACCTCGCCAAGGAGCTCGGCCAGCGCGGCATCACCTCCAACACGGTCGCGCCAGGCGCGATTGCCACCGACTTCAACGGCGGCCATGTCCGCGACAACGCCGAGATCAACCGCATGGTGGCCGGCGTCACCGCGCTCGGCCGCGCCGGCGTGGCCGACGATATCGGCCCGATGATCGCCGCGCTGCTGTCGGACGACAACCGCTGGGTCAACGCCCAGCGCATCGAGGTCTCAGGTGGCATGAACATTTGATTTTTGTTGGAGCATGATCTTATCCGAAAACCGGTTCCCACTTTTCGGGATCACGCTCTAGGTCACCTTTCGGATCAGTCCCTCGAAGCCGTCGGCAAGGTTGGCATTGCCGGCGGCGAGGAAGGCAGACAGGTTGCCGACGCTGCCCGGCGTCTTGTTGGCGTCGAGCAGCACCGCCCTGCCCTCATGCATGACGAAATCGAACTTGCCATAGTCGAAGCCGAGTTCGCGCCGCAGCGCGCGAAGTTCGTCCGGCACCGGGACCGGCTCGCGGCGGATCGTGTCTTCGCCCTTGACCAGGCTTTGCGGCGAGACATGCCGCGTGCAGCGCTCGCGCTCGCCGCAGAACAGCCAGAAGCGGGCGCCAAAGCCGTCCGGATCCGGTTCGGGAACGAACTTTTCCACAACGAGATCCTGGCGGTCGAACACCGCCGGCGGAACATCGGCAAGCGAGGCATGGATGCGGTATCTGTCGAGAACCTCGGCGCCGGGAAATGGCTCCGGCTTGCCGGCGCGCCGCGATCGCCGGTTCAGCGTCCGCTCGCGCGTTCCAAGGTTGTTGAGATTGCTCTTGACGATGACCGGCCCCGGCCAGCCGTCGTCCCTGCCGATCACGGCGCCACTGACCCGGCGTTTGGAAATATCGGCGGCGCCGATGTTGAGGCAAAAGGGAAAGCCGCGCGCGTATTCGACATATTCAGGCGGCGTCACCGTCGCGTCGACATGCAGCACCGCGACGTCCGCTTCCGGCTTGGCCGAGGTGCCCTTGATGATTTGGACAGAATGGCCGCGGCGTTTCAGCTCCCCCATCAGGTCGAACAGCATATAGGGACTGCCGCGGCGCAGAAGCAGGCCGCCCCAGCCCAGGAACCGGTCGAATTCATGCGTGATGACCGCTATGCGTGCCATGCGCCCCCGCTTGGTTTCTTCAGCGTCCTCGACTATGCATTCAAATACAATGCGATGCGGGCGGGGGCTATGCATGACTGACCACTGGAATGCAATGCGAAAGCATTGGCGACTGCTCGGGTCGCCGCTCAGGCCGCCGCCAGAGGTGGTTGAAAGCTACGAGCGCGAGCTCGACCTTGCCCGATGGGATGTCGTGATGCTTGGCGTGACGCCGGAACTGGCCGGGCTGGGCGCCAGCATGACGGCGGTGGACGAGTCCCGCGACATGATCGCGAGCATCTGGCCGGGCGACGCGGAGCACCGCAAGGCCGTGCTCGGCGACTGGTTCGATCTGCCGTTCCCCGACGCAAGCGTCGATGCGCTGATCGGCGACGGGTGCCTCACAGTCATCGGCGGCGTCGACGCCCGGCGCGCGCTGTTTTCGGCGGTATCGCGCGTGCTCAAGACGGACGGGCGCGGCGGCATCAGGCTATATGCGTCCCCGGAGACACGCGACGACCCACAGGATGTCCGCGCCCTGGCCTTGGCCGGCGGCGTCTCGACCTTCCATGACCTCAAATGGCGTGTGGCCATGACCGCCATCGACGGCGCGCCGGGCTACACGATACCGGTTACGGGTATCCTCGAACAATTCGACATGCTTTTCCCCGATCGCGACGAATTGTCGGCGCGCACCGGGTGGGAATTGCCGGTCATCGGCACCATCGACATCTACAGGAACTCATCCGTGATCTATAATTTCGCGCCGGTGTCCGCGCTCGTCGAGGAGGCCAAGGTTTTCTTCAACGATGTCGAGGTGGCCTCGACCGGCAGCTATGGACTGGCCGAGCGGTGCCCGCTGCTGATGCTGCGATCGCCGAAACACCGATAGGAAAGTCTGCCGCCATATTTCGCCAATGTCGCAGGTGGTGAACGGCGCGTTTCTCGATCCAACGGCTTGCCGATAAAATTTCGCGCCATCGCGCCCTTGCGCGCGCCTTGACTCTGGCAAGTCACCGGCCTATCTCAGCGCCACGTTAGCACTCGCCTTTGGTGAGTGCTAACCCATATCCGGCACCGCCGGATGGAGGAACAGTTCTCACCGTTCTCATCGAGGAAGACAATATGGCAAAGTCCAAGTTCCGCCCGCTTCATGACCGCGTGGTCGTTCGCCGGGTCGAATCTGAATCCAAGACCGCCGGCGGGATCATCATCCCGGATACGGCAAAGGAAAAGCCGCAGGAAGGCGAGATCATCGCCGTCGGCTCCGGCGCGCGTGACGAAGCCGGCAAGCTGGTCCCGCTGGACGTCAAGGCTGGCGACCGCATCCTGTTCGGCAAGTGGTCGGGCACCGAAGTCAAGCTCAATGGCGAAGACCTTCTGATCATGAAGGAATCCGACATCATGGGCATCATCGGCTGAATATCGGCCTCACCGTCAACTGAAATTCCGGGCTTGATCCCAAGCCCCTGCCAGGAGCTAAAACATGGCTGCTAAAGACGTAAAATTCTCCCGCGATGCCCGCGAGCGCATGCTGCGCGGCGTCAACATCCTCGCCGACGCGGTGAAGGTCACGCTCGGCCCCAAGGGCCGCAACGTCGTCATCGACAAGTCGTTCGGCGCCCCGCGCATCACCAAGGACGGCGTCACCGTCGCCAAGGAAATCGAACTTGAGGACAAGTTCGAAAACATGGGCGCGCAGATGGTCCGCGAAGTTGCTTCGAAGACCAACGACATCGCCGGCGACGGCACCACGACCGCGACCGTTCTGGCGCAGTCGATCGTCCAGGAAGGCCACAAGGCGGTTGCCGCCGGCATGAACCCGATGGACCTGAAGCGCGGTATCGATCTGGCCGTGACCGAAGTCGTCGCGGCGCTCGGCAAGGCTGCCAAGAAGATCAAGACCTCCGAGGAAGTTGCCCAGGTCGGCACGATCTCGGCCAATGGCGACGAGTCGGTCGGCAAGATGATTGCCGAAGCGATGCAGAAGGTCGGCAACGAAGGCGTCATCACGGTTGAGGAAGCCAAGACCGCCGAGACCGAGCTCGAAGTCGTCGAAGGCATGCAGTTCGACCGCGGCTACCTCTCGCCCTACTTCGTCACCAACGCCGACAAGATGGTTGCCGAGCTCGAGGACGTCTACATCCTGCTGCACGAGAAGAAGCTGTCCAACCTGCAGGCCATGCTGCCGGTTCTCGAAGCCGTCGTGCAGACCTCCAAGCCGCTGCTCATCATCTCGGAAGACGTCGAAGGCGAGGCCCTGGCCACGCTGGTCGTCAACAAGCTGCGTGGCGGCCTGAAGATCGCCGCCGTCAAGGCGCCGGGCTTCGGTGATCGCCGTAAGGCCATGCTGGAAGACATCGCCATCCTCACCGGTGGCCAGGTCATCTCGGAAGACCTCGGCATCAAGCTCGAGAATGTCGGCCTCAACATGCTCGGCCGCGCCAAGAAGGTGTCGATCTCCAAGGAGAACACCACCATCGTCGACGGCGCCGGCAAGAAGGCCGAGATCCAGGGCCGCGTTGCCCAGATCAAGCAGCAGATCGAAGAGACCACGTCGGACTACGACAAGGAGAAGCTGCAGGAACGTCTGGCCAAGCTCGCCGGCGGCGTTGCGGTGATCCGCGTCGGCGGTGCGACGGAAGTCGAAGTCAAGGAAAAGAAGGACCGCGTTGACGATGCGCTGAACGCAACCCGCGCGGCCGTGGAAGAAGGCATCGTTGCAGGCGGCGGTGTCGCCCTGCTGCGCGCTTCGGCCAACATCAAGGCCGCCGGCGCCAATGCCGACCAGGCCGCTGGCATCAACATCGTGCGTCGCGCTCTGCAGGCTCCGGCCCGCCAGATCGCTGCCAACGCCGGTGCGGAAGCTTCGATCGTTGCCGGCAAGATCCTTGAGAACAAGGGCGCGACCTTCGGCTACAACGCCCAATCGGGCGAATATGGCGACATGATCGCCATGGGCATCGTCGACCCGGTCAAGGTCGTGCGCACGGCTCTCCAGGACGCGGCCTCGGTCGCCGGCCTGCTCGTCACCACCGAAGCCATGATCGCGGAGGCTCCGAAGAAGGAGTCGGCTGGCGGCGGCGGCATGCCTGGCGGCATGGGCGGCGGCATGGGCGGCATGGGCGGCATGGATTTCTAATCCAGCCAACCTGGCTTATGCATACCGAAAGGGCGCCGAGAGGCGCCCTTTTTCGTTGTCAGGCGCTGAGCGCCTCGGCGATCAGATCGCGCAGCTGCATCACCGTTGCCGATCGAACGGAATCGAACCGCCAGCTCACACCGAACGCGTAGCGCGGAAACGGCAGCGGACAGGCCGACATGGCAAAGGTGCCCTGCCCGCAGAGCGCGCGTGCAGCGTGGCTTGGAATGGTGGCCAGTGCGTCGGAATCCGACAGGATGAACGACAAAGCGGAAAAATGCGTGGTCGCGGCACGGATGGTTCGCCGCAGCCCGTGCTCGGCCAGCACATCGTCGGTGATACCGCTCAGGCCGGAATAGGCAACCAGCACATGGTCGCGTGCCAGGTATTCCTCCAGCGTGAACGGCTCCTGCGTACCTCTGACGCGGGGATCAAAAACGATGCTGTAGTCCGAGCTGCCGAGCGACATGTGCTTGAGCCGGCTGTCGGTGATGCCTCCGGAAGTGATGGCGAGGTCGATTTCCTTGTCGTTCAGCGCTTGCGGCGCCACAAAACTGTTGGTCTGGCGCAAGACGATCCGGACATTGGACAGCCTCTGCCTTGCCAACGCGATGATGCTGGCGCCGAAGGCCATTTCGAAATCGTCGGAAAGGCCTATCCGGACGATGACGATTTTTGCGCGATCCTCAGCCTGCGAGTTGGTGGCATCCAGGGTGCCACCGATGATGCCGAGCGCCTCGTCAATCAGCGGCCTCAGAACCACGGCACGTGGCGTCGGCAGCAGGCCACGCTGGGTCCGCGTGAACAGCGGATCGCCATAAAGCGCCCGCAAGCGCCGCAGCGATGCGCTGACCGCGGCCTGGCTGATCCCAAGGCGCGCGGCGGCCCTCGTTGCGTTCAATTCGCTCATGAGCATCTGGAACACGACGAGCAGATTGAGGTCGACCGCTCGGTCTTTCATCCTGTTTATATCTGTATTCCAGTCACGTTGTTTCAGTTATGTCACGGTGCGCGATATCCTGCCGGGATGGAAGACGAATAATCGTCACCCGTATCCTGTTCGTGGGACCGCAAGATCATGAAACTTCGGCATATGCTGGCGGCGCTGTTGGTGGCAGCGATCTGGGGCGTCAACTTCACCGTGATCAGCATCGGGCTCGGCAGCTTTCCGCCGCTGCTGCTGGTGGCGCTGCGATTTGTCGTTGCTTGCCTTCCTGTCGTGGCGCTGCCTCGCCCGAACGTTCCTTTGCGCCGTTTCCTCTGGATTGGCGCAACCTTGTTCCTGGGCCAGTTCGCGCTGCTTTTCATGGGAATGGCGGTCGGGCTGCCGGCCGGACTTGCTTCCGTCACGCTCCAGTCGCAGGCGTTTCTGACGATCCTGATCGCCGCGGTTGTGCTCGGCGAGAAGCCGACGTCGCGCCAGGTCGCCGGCTCGCTCGTGGCCATTGCGGGATTGGGCACGATCGCTGCAACGGTCGGCGGCGATTTCTCCCTGACCGGCCTTCTCCTCTGTCTTGCCTCGGCCCTGTGCTGGGCGATCGGCAACGTGCTGCTGCGGGGCGCGGGCAAGGTCGACATGCTGGCGATGGTGGCCTGGCTCAGCCTCGTCCCGCCGATCCCGCTCTTCGCGTTGTCGGCGCTGATCGAAGGGCCGGCGGCGATCAGCCACGCGCTGTCGACGGTGAACTGGAGCGGCGCCGGTGCGATCATCTACATATCGGTGCTCTCGACGATCGTCTGCTATGCGATCTGGGGGCATTTGCTCAAGCAGTATCCGGCCGCAACGGTCGCGCCATTTTCGCTTCTCGTGCCGATTTTCGGAGCGCTGTCGGCCCGGCTGGTGCTGGGCCAGCAATTTGGGACGAAACGGGTAGCCGGCATGATGCTCATCCTTGCCGGGCTGCTGGTCGTGGTGTCGCCGACAGTCTATCGAGCGAGCCGCCGGCTAAGGCCGGCGGCCTAAAGCGCGTCGCGTCGAAACGGATTCATGCGACGCGCTTTAGGTCTTTGTTTTTATGCATGTCGTCTTCCCAAAACCGAGGTCATTTTTGGGCGACATGCACTAGCCACCTTGCGACGATGCGATCCAGCTAGGTCGCAGTCCCGGCATATTCCGCCACCTTGCCGGCGAGCACCGCCTGCTCGACAAGTGCCGCCACCTCATCAGCCACGATAGCGAGCGCCGAGCGGTCGCGGGTGGCGCGGGCGATGACCATCAGGCCTTCGAGCGAAGATTCGACAAGCAGCGCCAGCGCCTGGGCGCGGCGCTCGGGCACCCCTGCCCGCATGAAGGCCTCGCGCAACAGGCCGATCCACTGCTCGAAGGCAGAGCGGCAAATCTCGGCCAGCTCCGGCACGTCGTTCGGCGCGTCGAGCACCACCGGGGCGATCGGACAGCCGAGCGAGAACTCGTTCTCCTCCAGCATGTGCCCGACCGACTGGTAGATATGGTGGACCGCGACCGCCGGATCGTGTTCGGCCGCCAGTGCCGCGCCTAATCGCTCCGTCACGCCGGCCACGCTGTCGCGCGTCACCTCGATGACCAATTGGTCCTTGCCGCCCGGAAAATGAAAGTAGAGCGAGCCGCGGGGTGCCGCGCTGGCGCTCAATATGTCGTTGAGCGATGTGCCGTGATAGCCGCGCCGCCGCAAAAGCAGCGCCGTTGCCTCGATCATCCGGGTGCGTGTGTCCGTCGCCATATCTGTCGCTTTGTCAGCCTCTGTCAGGAATACGCATTATAGGCCTTGCTCTGAATATGACAACCGGTCTACATAATATGCAGATCGGTCTACATATTATTGGAGACGACAAATGCAGAGCTACCGACTTGAGGGCTTCGGCGAAAGCGAAAATCTGATGCGGCGTGACGAGGCGACGCCACAGCCCGGACCGCATCAAATTCTGGTGCGGGTGCACGCCACCTCGCTCAACCGTCGCGACACGATGATCCTCAAGGGCGCCTACCCGCTGCCGCCGCGCGCGGGCATCGTCCCGCTCAGTGACGGCGCCGGCGAGGTGGTGGCGATCGGCGACGGCGTCACCCGCTTCGCGATCGGCGACCGCGTCACCGGCAGCTATTTCGCGCGCTGGATCGACGGCCGGCTTCATGCGGGCATTATCGACCAGCTCGGCTGCACGCTGGACGGCATGCTCGCCGAATACGCGCTGCTCGATGAACAATGGGCCGCGCGATTGCCCGAGCACCTCTCCTGGCAGGAAGCCGCGACCTTCACCTGCGCCGGGCTGACCGCCTGGAGCGCGTTGACCGGAGCGGAGATTCCGCAACCTGGACAATGGGTTTTGACGATAGGCTCAGGCGGCGTGGCCCTCTTTGCTCTGCAGTTCGCCAAGATGCTCGGCTGCCGCGTCGCCGCCGTCACTTCGCGCGCCGAAAAGACCGAACGGCTGCGCGCGCTTGGCGCCGACATCGTCATCGCCGCCGCCGAGACCCCGGAATGGGGCATGACGCTGCGCGAGGCGACCGGCGGCATCGATCTCGTCGTCGAGACCGGCGGTCCGCAGACCTTCACGCAGTCGCTGATCGCAAGCTCGCTTTACGGCCGCATCATTGTGCTCACCGTGCAGGACCCGAAGGGCAATTCGATCGAGATCCCGGGCGCCGTCTACCAGCGCAGCCTTGCCACGATCAGCCGCGTCTTCGTCGGCAACCGCAGTGGCCTGGAGGCGATGCTGGCCGCGGTCGGCAAGCACCAGTTGAAGCCCAACATCGACCGGATGTTTGCGTTTGCCGAGGCACGCGAGGCCTACCGCCATTTCCAGCAAGGCGACGTCTTCGGGAAAGTCGTCATCGACGGCGCCTGACATTCGAAAACGAATCGGGAGATATCCAATGACAATACGCGACGCTTCGGCCGAATGGCACGGCACACTCAAGGAAGGATCCGGCCACTTGAGGCTGGGCAGCGGCGTCTTCGAAGGCGCTTACTCGTTCCCGTCCCGCTTCGAGAACGGTCCCGGCACCAATCCGGAGGAGCTCATCGCGGCTGCCCATGCCGGCTGCTTCTCGATGGCGTTGAGCGCCATCCTCGGCGGCGAAGGCCATACGCCCGACAGCATCCGCACCATCGCCAAGGTGCATCTCGGCGCGACCGCCGCCGGACCGACGATCACGCGCATCGAACTGGAAACACAAGCCAGCATCGCCGGCATTACGGCCGAGGATTTCGAGCGGCTGGCGCAAAAGGCCAAGGCGGCCTGCCTGGTCTCGCGGGCGCTGGCCGGTGTCGCCAGCATCACGCTCAAGGCGGCGCTGGCCTGACCTCTCAACGATTGAAACGGAAAGGACAAATCCCATGGAACTGATCATCGACAGCACCGCTGCCGCGCGCTCCGGCGAGACGGCAGAGATCATGCGGCGCTTCAACGACGTCTTCCAGCACCACGACCCGTCGGCGCTTGCCGACCTGGTCGCCGACGGCTGCGTGATCGAAAACACCACGCCTGCGCCAGACGGCGCGCGCGCCGCCGGCAAGGCGGCTTGCATCGAACTATGGTCGGCGATCGCCACCGGACCCGGCACGCGCTTCGACCTCGAAGAGACCTTCGTCGCAGGCGAGCGCGCGACCATCCGCTGGCGCTTCTGGATGGCCGACGGCTCCTCGGTGCGCGGCGTCAACCTGATGCGGGTCGCGGACGGCCGCATCGTCGAAGCGATGGGCTATGTGAAGGGCTGAGGGCCTGGCGCGGAAATGCCGCGCTCAGGCCCAACCCGGAATCCGCCTCGCCAGACTTTGGCTCCCGGGCAAGTCGCAGTTACGAGACGACCCTGTTGAGCTTGACGGAAGTCCTGGGACTACGCTGGATCGTCTGGAAGATGACGCAATAGCGGTCCGTGAGCTCGAGCAGCTGGGTCAGCCGGCTCTGCTCGACATCGCTCTCGATGTCGAAGCGCAGGCGTATCTCCTTGAAGCCGACTGGCACCCCTGCCGTGACGCCGAGCGTGCCACGAAGATCGACATCGCCCTCGGCGGAGATCTCCGCCGACTTGATCGGGATATCGAGGACGGCCGCGGCCGCTCGCATCGAGACGCCGGCACAGGCGATCAACGCTTCCAGCAGCATATCGCCGGAACAAAGCTCCTGCCCGCTGCCGCCGGCCTGCGGATGGATGCCGGCAATGGCAAGTCCGCGTCCGGTCTCGACCTTGCAGGTCACCTTGGTGTCGTTGGCGCTGCCCCTGGCCTTCAAGGTAAGAAGCGCGGCTCGCGCGTCCTTGCGATAAAGATCCTTGATGGGCTCCTGCGTGGCGCGAAACGTCGCGATATCCATTGGCACTCTCCTGTCGCAAATTTTGGCTGCTCGAAATCGTCGACCATCGTCCGGACCTATTCCGGGATGGCGATGCCGGAGCCGCCGAGCTCGGCGGGGAAGTCCTTCAGCTTCGGCAGCCCGTCCTTCATCGGCAGGACGGTCTCGGCGTAGTTGACATGGACCCCCGGCGTGAATTCCACCGTCGGTATTGTTGCCGCGTAAACGTCTACAAGCCCGAGCGGCGGATGGTCCGTCATCAGATGACCTCCGCATTTCGTGCAAAACTGGCGATCGCTCATCTCGGACTTCTTGAAGCCGGATAGGAACTCTGAGCCCTTGGTGACCTTGACGTTCTCGGGCTTCCACAGCGTAAAGGCGTTCACAGGAGACGCCGACCACGAACGGCAGGAACTGCAATGGCAGTAGCCCATCGCCTCGGCGGTTCCGTGGACTTCGATTTCCACGGCGCCGCAAAAACACCCGCCCTTATGTACCGTCATGATTTTCGTCCTTATCCAAGTTTCGTTCGGCTGCGCCCAGCGCCACTTGAGACGACACCGCACAGCGCTGGCGGGTTTAAAGGTTCCGGCAGTGAACGGAATGATGGGGCGTCCGCCTTACTTGACAGCGCGTCCGGAACTCGAAAGGGATGCCGCGCAACTTGCGGGAAATGATGGAATGGCCGGGGATGCTCTGTCTGACCTTTTGAAAACGATCCGCCTAACGGGCGCGACCTTTTTCGACATAGAGGCACAGGATCCGTGGGCGATCCGGTCGCCAGCCCCCTCCTCGATATTGCCGAGGATACTTCCGGGCGCGGATCATCTGATTTCATACCATGTGGTGACCGACGGCCGTTGCTTTGCCCGCATCATCGGCAAGGAGGCCATCCCGGTGGAGGCCGGCGAAGTCGTGGTTTTCACCAACAGCGATCCGCATATCATGTCGAGCACACCTGACCTCGGGGCCGACCCGCCGACTGCGGATGTGCTGGAGATCGCGGCCGCCGGCCAGCAGCCGTTCCCGATCAACTTCGTCAAGGACGGAGCGCTGTCTGCTCGACTGGTGTGCGGCTATCTCGCTTGCCATGCCTTGCCTTTCAATCCCCTGCTCGAAGCACTGCCCCCGGTCATCAAGGCCGGAGACGCGAGGGGCGATGGCGGCTGGCTCGGCCAGTTCATCAGGCTGGCGGTGGCGGAGGTCGCGGAAAAGCGAGCCGGCAGCGAGACCGTGCTCACCAAGCTCAGCGAACTAATGTTTGTCGACGTGCTGCGCCGTTACGTGGAATCGCTGCCGCCACAACAGGCGGGCTGGCTAGCAGGCCTGCGCGATCCGCATCTGAGCAAGGCGCTGGCGCTGATGCACGACCACCCGGCTCACAATTGGACGGTGGAGGCGCTGGCCAAGGAATCTGCATTGTCGCGCACGGTGCTCGCGGAGCGCTTCAACAAAATCGTTGGAATGCCGCCGATGCATTATCTCGCCAAATGGCGCATGCAGATCGCCTCGGAACTGCTCGGCGCCGGTGGTAGCAATGTCGCCAGCATCGCTGCGCAAATCGGCTACGAGTCCGAGGCGGCGTTCAGCCGTGCCTTCAAGAAGATGATCGGCGTTCCGCCTTCGGCCTGGCGCGTTGGCGTTCGAGCTGCGGCCGGTTCGGAAAGCAAAGACGCTTCCGAAACCGAAGGCGGCCCGTCGGTTTAGCGATCCGCCAACGCCAGCTTGGCGCCGAGCATGACGAAGGCGGCGGCGAAGCTGCGCCGCATCCAGGTCAGCACTTTGGGCCGCGACACGATGTGGCTGCGCACCGAGGCGGCGAACACGCCGTAGACGGCAAAGACCACGAAGGTCATCAGCATGAAGACGCCGGAGAGCTCGAGCATCCTGGTAAAAGCATGCGGCTCGGTGGTGCTGACGAATTGCGGCAGGAAGGCAAAGAAGAAGATCGACAGCTTCGGGTTCAGCACGTTGATCAGAACGCCGGTGGTGATGGTCCTGGCGGTCGAGCGTGGCGCGGCATTCTCGTCGATGTTGAGGCCACCCTTCTCCTTCAGCGTGTTCCAGGCCATGTAGAGCAGATAGGCGACGCCGAGATATTTCAGCGTCTCGAAGGCGACGGCACTGGTGTGCAGCACCGCGGCAAGGCCGGTGATGGCGGCCGCCATGTGCGGGATGATGCCAAGCGTGCAGGCAAAAGCGGCGATGACCGAGGCGCGCGCGCCGCGCGAGAGCCCGGCGCTCAGCGTGTAGAGAACGCCGGTGCCGGGCGAAGCCACGATTATCAGCGACGTCAACAGGAATTCGATGCTCACGGATGGTTCCTCCACGGGCCCTGCCCGACGGCGAAGCTACCGGGAGGCGGGATGCGGAGCAAGCGGCGGAGCTTCTTAATCTCCGCCCTTGTGAGGGAGATTGGTAAGCGTCAACCCATGCGCCGCCCTTGCCATCACGCACTCGGGGTCGCCCGGCATGCAGGCGCGGCAGACATGCGGGCGCGCGTCATAGATGCCGCAGGCCGTGTGCTTGCCGACTTCGCCGCGAAGCGCTGCACAGCGACCACCTTCGAAACGCATGCCGGACAAATCCGTGGCGACCAGCGCTTCGGGGATGCGGTCGAGCTCGGCATCCTCCTCGGTCGAAAAGCGCGGCCAGTCCGCCGCATAGGCGCAGCAGGCGCCGCAGCTTTGGCAGTCGAAGATGGCGGCCGCCTCGACGTCCTCGCCCGCAGGCAAAACGGCCGGATCGGCCAGGCCGAACGGTCCCGACCCGAGGGCGGTGCGACCGGTGTCCTGCGGCAAGGTGCTATTTCTTCTTGCCAGCCTTGCGCGCCGGCGCTTCGCCCGGCGACTTGAACAGATCGGTCGCGGCTTCGGCCGACTCGCCGGCCTTCGGCGCGGCAACCGGCTTGACCGGTTTGGCGGCGGCGGGCGGCGTTGCCGGCTGGTCCTTGGCGGAGAATTTTATGGCCATGTCAGTCCTCGTCGGAAAAGCGCGATGATGGCGCATTCGGTTTGCGCAGGCGGCCGATCAGCGCCGAAACCGCCGTGATGTTCATTTCCTCGGGCGACCAGTTCCTGGCTTCCGCGATGTGGTGCGGGGCCAGCTCGCGATGCGTGCTGCCGCTATAGGCGGCATCCTGATACGTGACGCGCTGACGGGTCTTGGCGTCTTCGCGCGCATATTCGATCAGATAGTTCGGGGCTTCGGCGCGGCCGCGCACGCCGACGCGGACCTGGGCATCGCCATGCGCGCGCTTGCAGCGCTCGAGCTTTTCCAGGACGCGGCGAACATATTCGATCGGCTTGTCGAGCGTCTCGACCATGTCGGCGATAGTCGCGTCGGCGGCGATCGGCGTCGGCGGCACACGTTTGGTGGCCATCAGCGTTTTCCGGTTCGTTTCGGCAGCGCCGCGAGCGCGGCTGCCGCAGCCAACTCGTTGGCTTCCTTTTCCAGGCGCAGTTCGCGCAGGCGTGCCGTCTTGGCTTCACGCGCGTCGCTGACGGCATCGCGTTCCGAATTGATGCGGTCAAGCGACATGGACTGGGTTTTGGTCTTGCTGAACAGCGACACCGCCGGATTGGCAGCGGCCTTCGAATGAGCGGTCAAAATCTTTCTCCTGTCAGGAGCCTGGTGCCGGCAGGCTAGACCGGCTTCTTCGGTCACGACCATGCGCAAAGCAATATGGCGGCGGATTCAAATTGCTGGAGCGTCCCTTAGCACGTTCCGGCCAGCGTGCGGCGCACTTTCGGCGGCGACAAACACAAAATGAAAAAGGCCAGGCACCGCCTGACCTCCCCTAAAAGCGCTGTGCATCCAACCAGATGCGCTACGGCGCTTCGCATGGGCGCCATGCCGTGAGGACTCGAGGTCCGCGCGGCCACGCCAGAATTCGCCATTCACCGGTGCCAGTACATCCGTGGTCACCGGGAGGGCTGAATTCCTGTTTAGACCGCCTTCAACTGGTCGGCGGACATCTTGCCCGACTTCTTGTCGCGGACCATCTCGTAGCCGAGCTTCTGGCCCTCGGCGAGATCGCGCATGCCGGAGCGCTCCACGGCCGAGATGTGGACGAAAACGTCGGCCGAGCCGTCGTCAGGCTGGATGAAACCAAAACCCTTGGTGGCGTTGAACCATTTAACTGTGCCGGTGCTCATGACGAACCCTTTCCATTGGCAAATATTCGCTCGCCGTCATGCGGACGCACAACGTCGTCTGTCTCGATTTTTGAAGTGGGAGGTTCGTCAAATGCGCGCTCTGAGGCACGGATAACAGAAGCCGGTCAAACAAATATCGACGAGGCTCTTTTAGGGTTATTCCGCCACGATGTCAAAGGTCGCAGCGGTGAGCCGCAAGGGTCATGCGCTCAGGCCGCCATCCGATCCCCCGGCGTGGCGGCGCGACAAGGATGCTGCGCCGTCAATGCGTCGAAGATGTCGGGCTTAACGATCCGTTCCACCAAGGGCGAGTTGCAGGGTCCCAATGCGGTCAATCAACTTCTCTCAAACGCGGAGACACGGCCGGCGCGCCGACATGGCCTAGAAGCTTTTCCCGAAAGCGTTTTTCGTGTATTATTCAGGGCAAATCAAAAAATTGATTTGCATTGCTGCCGCGCCGGAAGCCGCGAGCTTTTTTGTCTGCGCGACAGCAATATCTCCACCGAAGACATCAAACTTAATCTGGCAAGAAAGAGCAGATATGAAAAATCTGATCAAGACCCTGTGCCTGGCATCAGCTGTTTTTGGCGCAGCGCAAGCAGCATCCGCAGCCGATATCAACGTTACGATCAACAACAATCGCACCAGCGGAAGCATCGGAATCCAGACGGCTCCAACATGCAACGGCGCCACGTGCACGTTCTCATCGACCATCGCCAATGGCGCGAACGGCAATTTCAGCGCCACTTTCAATTCGGGGGTCAGCAGCGTTCAGCTGATTTTCGAATATGGCACCTCCACCCGGCGATGCCGCGGCAGCATCCGGGTCAATGTTGATGCCAGCGGAAATGTGACCAGCATCGGCAGCCAATCCTGGATCGTCTCGGCAGGTCCCGCCGGCAGCCTTCCGACCTGTTCGACGCTTTCGGGGCCGACGATCACCGGCGGCGACGTCAACTGGGACGTCCGCTACACCGGCCTCTAGAGAGAGCCACCGCTTCCACAGAAACGGCGAACCTCTCTGCCTCGTTGTATTGACGCAATTCCGGACGGAGGGTTACGGCGAAGTCGCCGAACTTAACCGCTGCGCACTTTTCGTGGAACTGCTCTAATCCTGCTCGTGGGGCCCTGGCTCAGGCCAGGGCTCCTTTGCCGCTTCGGCATACCAGTGGCGCATCGCCGGCGTCGCCAGCACGGCATCGACATAGCCGCGGGTGACCGGCGCCAGCTCGCCGCCATAAGTGTCGAAGCGGGTGACGACCGGCGCATACATGGCGTCGGCCGCGGTGAAATGACCGAACAGGAACGGGCCGCCTTGGCCATATTGGTCGCGGCACTGGCGCCAGATCGCTTCGATCCGCACGCGCTGCAAATCGCCCTCCGCATCGAGCGGCTTGTGGCCTTTCGGCCGGCGCAGATTCATCGGCCAGCCGTAGCGCAGCTCGCGGAAACCGGAATGCATTTCGGTCGCCACCGAGCGCGCCAGCGCGCGGGCGGCAAGGTCTTGCGGCCAAAGCTTCTTCTCGGGAAACAGGTCGGCCAGATATTCAAGGATGGCAAGGGTTTCCCAGACGATCCTACCCTTATGATTCAAGACCGGTACAAGCCCGGTCGGCGACACTTTCGCCAGATTGGCAAAGGTCTCGGGCGTGCGCAGGCGCACGAAGCTTTCCTCGAACGGGATTTCCAGATGCTTCATCGCCACCCAGGGCCTCAGCGACCAGGACGAAAAGCATTTGTTGGCGATGATGAGCGTGAATTCGGCCAAGACAGTCCCCCAAAAATCTCCGCCATAGTAGTCATTCAACGTTATGGCGGCAAAGCATTGGGGCGACCATATCCGCGACCAATGCGACGATGATTTGCGGCTCAGGGAACCTAATCCAGTCAGTTCCGTTTGCCTGCCGCGACAGAAGAATTCCAGGAGGTGCGCAGATGGTGAACAAGGATCAGGTTGCCGGCGTGGCCAAGCAAGTCAAGGGCTCGGTCAAGCAGGCAGCCGGCAAGGCCACGGGAAACAGGCAGACCGAGGCGGCAGGTACGGCTGACAAGATCGCCGGCAAGGTGCAGAAGGCCTATGGCGACGTGAAGGACAAGGTCCGCAAAACGCTCTGATCCCTGGCGCAACCGCCAGACGAGGACCAAGTTTGGGAGAAGGCTGCCGCGAGGCGGCCTTTTTTTCACGTCTGGAGCTGTTTTGTGAAAGCGTTGGTGAAGACGATTTCGCCATGATCGCCGGCCGCCACGCCAAGCACGACATCCATCATGATGTTGGTCACCCTGGCCAGCGCGAAGCCGCCCATATAGGCGGCTTTCGGCTTGATGATATCGAGCCCGCCACGCTGATAGATCAGCGGCACCTCGTGCTGGTGGCCATGAAAGATGGCGATCACGTTGTAACCCTTCAGCGCGGCAAGCAGCGCCTGGCGGTCGGCCTCGCCCCACCAATGCGGCGCGCCGGAACCGTCGTCGTCATAGATGCGCTTGGCCGGATCCCAGCGCTCGGTCGAAAAAGTATCCCAGCCATAATGCTGGAAGATGACGACTGGACGGCCGTCACCGGCATAGGTAGCGAGGTCCTGCTTCAGCCAAGGCAGGCTGCTCGGCGCGCCATGGCTGACGTCGCCGGCGTAGCGATGCGTCTGCACCAGGTGCAGGCCGCCCCAATCCCAGGAATAGCAATCGGTGTCGACGTCATAGTCGGTCGCCGGCACCGGCGGCTTGAAGAACACGCCGGGGCGATGGTTGACCTCGACATAATCGCGCAATTCGCGGCGGTACCAGTCGACATGCGGCCGCGAACCGTTCTGGTCGAGATCGTGATTGCCGAGCCCGACATAGACCGGCATGTGGACACGGTCCGGCCCGACGCCCTGGCTGTAGCGCTGGGAAAACTGCAGAAGCTGCGTGCCTTCGCTGGGTTCGGTGACCTGGCCGCCGCCATCGTCGGTGATGTCGCCGCCGGTGACGAGGCCGAGCGGCGTGCCGATAAGGCTGCCGGCAGAATTGAGGCCGGTGGCGAGCCCGTTGATCTCGGCCGGCCATTCTTTATCGGCGATGGCATTCAGCGCCGCGACATTGCGCAAAAGCGCGGCGTCGGTCTTGCCCTCCTGCAGGCAATGGGGGCTGAGCCCGCTCGCCATGCGGCAGGCGTGAATGTCGGCGATGAACAAGAAGGTGGCGTCGATCGGCTGGGTGCGCTTTCCGGTCTGGGCGAATGCAGCGCGCGGCATGGCGCAGGCGGCGGCAAGTGCTCCCATGCGGGCAAGAAAGGTGCGACGCGGAACTGTTCGTGACGAAAGGCGATTCATTGTCGGGCGATTGAATACGGTCGGCGCCGGTTCGTCCAGCTTGGCCCGACGACGAGGTTTGTCCTTTCAGTCGACAGCATGGCAGCGGTCTGTCATTCCTTTGCGCGAGCATCCACGGGAGGAAGGTATGAAATCCGTTGCGACCGGCATGGGCCTGACCATGCTGATCCTTGCCGGTGCCGCGCAGGCCGCCGACTGCGTCGATGCCAAATCGGCCAAGGCGGGTTTCGTGCTGGAAAAACCCGGCATCCGCAGCGAGTTCCAGCCAGCGCCCGGCGGCATGGTTGCTGTCGCCAACAAGTACCAGTCGGACTCGCCGCAACTGCAATATCTCTATGCCGGGCTGATCGAGGTGTTCCGCGACAGCGACACCGGCAGGCTGTCGATGATTCCGCTTGCCGACATCAAGAAACTGTTTCCGCTGAAGGCCGGCGCCAAGAGCAAGATCGAGTTCGTGCGGCTATCGACGAAGACGCCGCCGAAGGGCGCCGAAACGCTGGCGCTGACGGTCAAAGGCAAGGAAAGCTACAGCCTGGGCGACTGCAAATACAACGTGCTGGCCGTGGACGAGACGATCACCGGCGACAATGGCAACGTCATCGATGCCTTCACCGCGCTCTACTCGCCGGACCTCCAGGCGGTGCTGGCGCGGCGCTACGATGAAGGCACCAGCGCGCAAAGCGAGGTCGGGTTCGAGACGATCAAGCCGCTCAAGGAGTGAAAAGCTTCCAGTGAAGACTGAGACGCTGGCGGGGCAGCGCCCCCCTCTGGCCTGCCG
This sequence comes from Mesorhizobium sp. RCC_202, assembly GCF_041355295.1. Taxonomy (NCBI): domain Bacteria; kingdom Pseudomonadati; phylum Pseudomonadota; class Alphaproteobacteria; order Hyphomicrobiales; family Phyllobacteriaceae; genus Mesorhizobium; species Mesorhizobium sp. RCC_202. The sequence continues at coordinate 508,459 of NZ_JBFUPO010000003.1, read as the reverse complement.
GCCATCTCCCCCACAAGGGGGAAATTGGCTGTGTCCGCGCCCCGCTTCTCCTGCAACGTTGGAAATTGGCGAAGCCGAGGCGACATCTGATCTCCCCAGATGTCCGGCAGGACAGAGGGGGCGCGAAGGGACTTGACCTCCGGCCCGTTAAAGCTTCTGCAGCCCGTTCAAACACTCCCGCAACACCCCCGCATCCTGCGAAGTTTTTGCCATCGACATAGCGCCAGAGTAGGTCGCAACCGCCAGCGCCGCGAAGCGTTCGGGATCGGTCCCGACCTCCCCGCCGTTCAACTGATCGTCCCGCACCTTATCGGCGATCGCCTGCCTCCACCCGGCAAAGATATCCACCAGCGCGACCCGGAACTCATCGCCGGCAAGCGACAATTCATGGGCGAGGTTGTTGAGCGGGCAGCCGCGCACATAGCCTTGCTGCTCGAGCTCGACTGCCACCGCCTCGAACACGGCGCGCACGCCTGCGCGGGCCGAAGGGGCGGCCTGTAAAGGCTCGATCCAGGTCTGTTGAATGGCATCCGCCACCCGCTCGGTGATCACCGCCAGCGCCAGCGCCTTCTTGGTCGGGAAATGGTGGTGCAGCGCGCCGCCGGTGACGCCGGCAGCGGCCATGAGGTCGCCAAGGCTCGACGCGTGATAGCCGCGCGCCTGGAAGGATTCTTCGGCCACATCGAGCACGCGGCGGCGCATGCCTTCGGGATCATTGGTGCGCTTTTTGCCTCTGTGTCGGGCCGGCGCTGGAATCTCTGCTGACATTCCACAACGATATCAGATTGACAAAACAGGACAACCGGTCTGTTTATAAACAGGTCGATCACCCTGTTTTTAGACTCAGCCATAAACCAGACCTTTCGCCTTGCCTCGTCCGTAGTGGAGCTGCGGCAATACACGCTGAAGCCCAACCGGCGTGAAACGCTGATCGCGCTCTTCGATCGCGAATTCGTCGAAACGCAGGAAGCGACCGGCATGACCGTCATCGGCCAGTTCCGCGACCTGGACCGTCCCGACATGTTTGTGTGGTTGCGCGGCTTCGAGGACATGGCGGCGCGGAGGCGGGCGTTGACCGCCTTCTATGAAGGGCCGGTCTGGGCGGCCCACAAGGATGCCGCCAACGCCACGATGATCGATTCCGACGATGTGCTGTTGTTGCGCCCCGCCTGGGCAGACGCCGGCTTCAACCTGACCGGACTGCAGCGCCCGGCGATAGCCGCGCCTGGAAAAGCGAGCAACGAGAACCCCCTGCCCGGGTTTGTTGAGATTTCGATTCATCATTTGCGCCGCGGAGCCGAGGCCGGCTTTGTCGAGGCTTTTCGGCGCGAAGCGGCAGCGCGACTCGCAGCGCATGGCGCGCGGTTGCTCGGCGCTTTCACAACGGAGCATGCCGAAAACACCTTTCCACGCCTGCCGGTGCGGGTTGATGAGAATGTCTTCATCACCGTAAGCCGCTTCGACGATGAAGCGGCGCACGCACGCCATGGGTCGGCGCCCGATGCGTGGCCGTACCTCGCCAAGCCAACGCAAACCTTGCGGCTTGCGCCAACATCACGGTCATTGCTGCGGTGATTGTCCGGTCTCGAAGGCGCCGAGGATGGCGCCGGCGACATAGGCCGGGTCTTCCCAGTGCGGATTATGACCGCAATCCCTCGCCTCGACCAAGCAGGAACCACCCAGTGCCTGAGCCAAGGCCTGCTGGTGTGGCGCGCCGAAAAGCGGATCGAGCTCTCCGGCGATGATCAGGGTCTTGGACCGCACGGCGCGCGCCGCGTCGGTGAGATCGGTGCGGCGGACTTCTTCGAGAATGGCGCGCCAGCGCGCCGCCGGCATGCCCGAAGCATCCTTCGCCAGGCCGGCAAGGAAGGTCTGCGGCACGCCGGGACCGCAGGCATGCCACCAATCGTAGAATGGATCGGCAGGCGAGATCGGGTCGCGCAATGCCTCGACGCCGGCGACCAAAGGATGGTCCGGCGCGAAATCGGGCCTCAGCGTGCCGGCCATCACCACCAGCCCGCCGACCAGTTGCGGATATCGCGCCGCCAGCATGATGGACACGATGGCGCCCAGCGAATGGCCGACGACAATCGGTCGTTCAAGCCGCAAGCGTTGGATCAGCCCGGCAATATCCTCGGCGAAGTCGGCGACGCGGTAGCCCTGCCCTGCCTGCGAGCCGCCGTGACCGCGCAAATCCGGCATGACCAGCCGGCGGCCGGCAAGGTGCGGCGCCAGCAGTGAGAAACCGCGGCTGGTATCGGTGAAGCCGTGGATGAGCAGCAGCGGCGGCTCCGATCCCGTGACCTCGACATAGGCAAGGTCGAGACCGCCGACATCGACGATTTGCTTGCGGCCGGCCCAGGCATCCTGCCCTGACGCCTCCACCACATCCAAGTCCCCCGGTCTCACAGTCCGAGCTTTTCCTTGACCGTGGCCAGGCCGGGCTTGCCGTCGAAAGTGGTGACGCCGGCCAGCCAGGCGTCGAGCCGGTCCTTGTGCAAGGCGATCGATTTCAGCGCCCCGTCCTCCGGCTTCATGCCGTCATTGATAAGGTAGCCCATGCCGACATTTTCCATGTCGATGTCGAAGGCAAGGTTCTTCAGGAATTGCGCCACGTTGGGGCATTCCTGCAGGAAACCCTTGCGCACCTGCGTCGTCACGGTGGCGGCGCCGAAATTCGGGCCGAAGAACTTGTCGCCACCGGTCAGATACTTGAAATCGTACATCGTGTTCATCGGATGTGGCGCCCAGCCCTGGAAGACGATGAACTGCTTCTCCTTGATCTCGTAGCCGACCTCAGAGAGCATCCCGGCCTCGCTCGACTCGACCACCTGCCAGCCGTCGAGGCCGAATTTGGGATCGGCGATGGCGTCCATCATCAGTTGGTTGGAACCGGGCTCGATGCCGTACATCTTCTTGCCGAACTTGTCGGCGAACTTGTGCAGGTCGGACAGGTCCTTGACGCCGGCCTCCCAGACATAGCTCGGCACGGCGAAGGTGTATTTGGCGCCGACCAGATTGACGCGCACATTCTCGACCGAGCCATCCTTCTTGTAGGGCTCGTAATAGGTGACCATCGCCGGGTCCCAATAGCCGAGGAACAGGTCGAGATCCTTGTTCTTCATGCCCTCGTAGATGACGTTGATGCCCAGCACCTCGCTCTGCGGTTCATAGCCCAGCGCCTGCAGCATCACCTTGGCCACCCCGGTGGTGAAGGCGAGATCGTTCCAGCCGGGTTCGGCCATGCGCACCGCCTTGCAGCTTTCAGGCTCGGCGGCGCGCGCCGCCTGCGAAACCAGCATCAAGGCAGCGACACAAACCCCATTCGCAAGCATGCGCAGCATTCCGGTTCTCCTCAGATCGACCATTGGTTTGACCAATTGGTCATTTTGTTGTCCAATTGGTCAATCATTGATCTGGGCGGGCGAAAATGTCAATGTGGATTCGCAATGCATGGATCGCCCCGGTGAAGCTCACGCGTCTCAGCGACATACGCCGCAAGGAGTTGCGGCAGGCGGCCTTCGCTGTGCTGGAGCGCGAAGGCATTGCCGGCGCTACGCTGGAAAAGGTGGCGGCCCAGGCCGGTGCGTCGAAGGGCATCGTGCTGCATTATTTCCGCAACAAGCAGGAATTGTTCGAGCACGCGATGCGCGAGGCCAACGCCGTGCTCTGCTATGCGGTGATCGCGAGGCTTAAGCGGGCGCGGACGCCGATGGAACGGGTCGATGCCGTGATCGAAGGCAATTTCGAGGAACACCTTTTCCTGCCGCCGCTCTGCCACGCCTGGCTGTCGCTGTGCGCCGAGGTGCCGCGCGACGAAAAGCTGGCGCGCATCCAGAAGGTCATCCACGCGCGCATGCGCTCGAACCTGTTGTCCGGGCTGCGCGGCCAGACATCGCCTGCCGTGGCGGACGAGATCGTGCTCGGCGTGACCGCGCTGATCGACGGGCTATGGCTGAGGCTCGGCCTGCAGCCGGGCAGCGTGACGCGTGACCAGGCGGTGCGCCAGGTCAAGGATTTCGTCGCCGGGCGGCTTGCCCTGCGTCAGCCGGCGCCCGCCGACATGGCTTCGGCCGGGTGAATACGCGGGATCACCCTTCAACCGATTTGCACCGCCCTCACCTTCAATCTCCGCTTGATGCGTTTTGTGCAACGCGATACGCCGTTGCGCAAAATCGACAGACCGGAGACCAGCCGTGAGCGCTCAAAAAACCAGAACCGAAACCGATACATTCGGTCCCATCGAGGTCGCCGCCGACCGCTATTGGGGGGCGCAGGCGCAGCGCTCGCTTGGCAATTTCAAGATCGGCTGGGAAAAGCAGCCGGCTTCGATCGTGCGCGCGCTCGGCATCGTCAAGCGCGCGGCGGCCGAAGTGAACATGGAGATGAAGCGGCTTGATCCGGCCGTCGGCAAGGCGGTCGTCGATGCCGCCCAGGAAGTGATCGACGGCAAGCTCAACGACCATTTCCCGCTGGTCGTCTGGCAGACGGGCTCGGGCACGCAGTCCAACATGAACGCCAATGAGGTGATCTCCAACCGGGCGATCGAAATGCTCGGCGGCGTGATGGGCTCGAAAAAGCCGGTGCACCCCAACGACCACGTCAACATGAGCCAGTCGTCGAACGACACCTATCCGACGGCCATGCACATCGCCTGCGCCGAGCAGGTCGTCCATCGCCTGATCCCGGCGCTGCACCATCTGCACAAGGCGCTGGTGGTCAAAGCCCAAGCTTTCAACCACATCATCAAGATCGGCCGCACGCACACGCAGGACGCCACGCCGCTGACGCTCGGCCAGGAATTTTCGGGCTATGCCGCGCAGGTCGCGTCGTCGATCAAGCGCATCGAGCTGACGCTGCCTGGCCTGCAGGAACTGGCGCAGGGCGGCACCGCCGTCGGCACCGGCTTGAACGCGCCGGTCGGCTTTGCGGAAAAGGTCGCGGACCGCATCGCCTCGATCACCGGCATTTCGTTCGTCACCGCGCCGAACAAGTTCGAGGCGCTGGCGGCGCATGATTCCATGGTGTTCTCGCATGGCGCGATCAACGCGGCGGCGGCGGCGCTGTTCAAGGTCGCCAACGACATCCGCTTCCTCGGCTCCGGCCCGCGTTCGGGTCTTGGTGAGCTGTCGCTGCCGGAGAACGAGCCTGGATCCTCGATCATGCCGGGCAAGGTCAACCCGACCCAGTGCGAGGCGATGACGCAGGTTTGCGTCCAGGTGTTCGGCAACAACGCAGCACTCACCTTCGCCGGCAGCCAGGGCCATTTCGAGCTCAACGTCTACAATCCGCTGATGGCCTATAATTTCCTGCAGTCGGTGCAGTTGCTTGCCGACGCTTCGGTCTCCTTCACCGACAATTGCGTCGTCGGCATCGAAGCCCGCGAGGACAACATCAAGGCCGCGCTCGACCGCTCGCTGATGCTCGTGACGGCACTCGCGCCGACCATCGGCTACGACAACGCCGCCAAGATCGCCAAGACCGCGCACAGGAACGGAACCACGCTGCGCGAGGAGGCTCTTGCCACCGGCCTGGTCAGCGAGGCCGACTACGACCGGCTGGTGCGGCCCGAGGACATGACACATCCGGGGTAAGGACATCCGGGGTAAGAACGGGGCCGCATTTGGCGGCGGGCGAATTTGCTCCCGCCTTGCCATTGCTCGACATGTTTTTCGCGCGCGTCCGCCAATCCCGGAAATGTATATTCTGTGAACAATGTGTCGCCGCATAAGCGACTTTAGTGAACAGTCGTGATCGTCTATCTCACCGAACATTCAACCCGTTCGGAGATTCACCGCCATGTCCATCAGTTCTTCCGCCGCCACCGGCACCGCGTCCAACACTTCGCTTACCATCCTCATCGGCCGCGTCCTGCTCGCCGTCATCTTCCTGCTTTCCGGCTTCGGCAAGCTGACCGCCATTTCCGGCACCGCCGCCTATTTCGGCGCGATGGGCCTGCCGGTGCCGACCGCAACGGCCGTTATCGTCGGCCTGATCGAACTGCTCGGCGGCCTTGCTGTCCTGCTCGGTTTCCAGACCCGTATCGCCGCCTGGGTGCTCGCGATCTTCACCATCGCCACCGCGCTGGTCGCCCACACCGGCTGGGCCGACCAGAACCAGATGATCCATTTCCTGAAGAACGTCGCCATCACCGGCGGCTTCCTGCTGCTCGCCTCCTCCGGCGCCGGCGCCTATTCGATCGACGCCAAGCGCGGCTGATCCCGCCTCCCAAGCTTTAGACAGAAGCGGCGCGGAATTTTCCGCGCCGCTTTTTCGTTGCAGGACTAAGCTACACCGACAAGGAAGGTGACCATGGCCCGCAACATATTGCTTCTCGTCGCACGACTGCTGCTCGCCGCGCTCTTCGTGCCGTCAGGCGTTCAAGCGCTGAGCGACATCGCCAGCACGAGCAGCTATTTCGCCGGTCTCGGCCTGCCCTTGCCCACCTTGGCCGCCTGGGGCACCGGCCTGTTCGAGGTGATCGCCGGATCGGCGATCCTGATCGGCTTCCAGACGCCGATCGTGGCGCTGCTTCTGGCTGCCTTCTGCATCGCCGCCGGCTTCATCGGCCACTATCATCAGGGCGACGATCCGACACTGTCCTTCCTGCACCAGCAGATGCTGATGAAGGACATTGCCATTGCCGGCGGCTTCCTGGCGCACGCCATGGCCGGCGCCGGCGCCTGGTCGCTCGACGGGCGTAACCGAACCTGAGGGCGTCAGGCGCGCAGGAAATTGGCGAGGATGATCTCGCGCCAGATACGGGTCGGCGTCACCCAGGCGTCCCAGGCATTATATTTCCCGGCATAGATGACGGCGGCGATATCGGCGTCCGGCATCAGCCAGAGCCGCTGGCCGCCGTTGCCGAAGCCGGCATGCCACGGCTTCGGTGCGCCGAAGGCCGGCGCCGGCGCGTCGCCGATGAACCACAGCCGGCCATAGCCGAGGCCGTCAGGCGTCGAGACCGCCGGCGCGAACGAAGCCTCGATCCAGTCTTGCGAGACGATCCGCTGCCCGTCCCACAGACCCTTGCGCAAAAGCAGTTGGCCGATCTTCAAAAGATCCGGCGCGGTCAACCTGAGGCCGGAAGCGGCTGATGCGACACCGTCCTTGCCGGCCGACCAGTAGAAACGCTCGATGCCGAGCGGCGCGAAAAGGACCTCGCGCGCGAAATCCGGCAGAGATTTGCCTGTGCCTCTGGCAATGATGGCGCCGACGAGCGCGACGCTGCCGCCGGAATAGATCCAGCGGCTGCCGGGCTCAGCGATGATCGGCCGGTCGAGCACGAAGCGATAGCGGTCAGCAGCAAGCTCCATCGCGATCTCGCTGTTTAGCGGATCGCTGTAGGGCCGGTTCTCGTCCCACTCCATGCCGAGCGTCATGGTCAGCGCGTGGCCGACGGTGATTTTGGCACGGGCGGGGTCGGCGGCAAGATCGGGGTATTCGGGAAACTGGGCGACAAGCGGCGCCTCAGGCGGCGGCACAAGGCCCCTGTCCAGAGCGATGCCATACAGCAGGCTGACGACGCTCTTGGTCACCGAGCGCAGATCATGCAACGTATCGGCGTCGAAGGCGACCTTCCCCAGCGGCCGGCCCCACGCCTCGTCGATGCCCTCGGCATAATGTTCGAGAATGACATCGCCGGAACGCGCCGCAAGCACGACATGCAGATCGCGCAGCAGGCCGGATTCGATGCCCGCGACGAGCTTTCGGTGGATCGCCGGATCGAAGCCCTGTGTCTTTGTTGCGGTCGATGGCGCTGCGCTGGTCATCAATTTTCGCTCCGCTTTGCCCCACCGTTACGAATCCGGCTGTTTCGCCGCGCCTACTTCACCGAAACGCTCGGCCCGCCCTCGACCGCCAGCACCAGGCGGCGGTTGGTGATGCGGGCGAGTTGCGCCAGCCGGCCGGCCGGGCGCTCGCCGTAGAGATCGGAGAGCGAGGCCGGCAGCACCAGCGCCAGCGCGCCATTGCCGCGGCTTTCCCATTTCAGCCTCGGCATGACGCCCGGCATCGCCGCCGTCAGAAGGTAGACGACGCGCATCATCGCCGCCAGCAGGCGGGCGCGCTCGAGCAGGCGCGGCGGCGCCAGCGCCTTGATCTCGGGCGCGATGCCGTCGTTGAAGATACCGTCATGGCGATAGGCGCTGGCCAAAGCCAGATAGGCGCGTCCAGGATGATCGACGCCGATGAAGGAGGCGTGCGCGATGATGTTGAGCGACTGCCTGCCGCGATATTCGGGATGCGCGCGCCAGCCGATATCGGCAAGCAGGCAGGCGGCGTGGCGGTAGCGCGCCTCGTCTTCCGTCTCGTCGATGCCGAACGCCTTGAAGGCCTTGCCGGTCCATTCGACGAGGTCATGCGCATGGTGCACCGAGCGCGAACGCAACAACGCCAGTTCCTCGGCGGCGGAGATCAGCGGGTCAGCCTTCTGTTCGGCGGCGTCGAGCAGCGAATAGAGAAAGCCCTCGCGCACGCCTTGCGCCGAGACGATGATCTTCGACGGCTGCATCGCCGTCATGATTTCCTGCAGGACGACGGCGCCGTAAGGCAAGAGTGAGCGGCGGTTTTTTGAGACGCCTTCGATGCCCCGCACCTTCTCGACCTCGCCGCGTGCGACCTGTTTCAGGAAGTTTTGTGCGCTCTCGTTGGAGATCTCGTAGTGGTGCATGACGCCGAGCGCGTAATTGTTCATCTCCATATGCAGCCTGGCGAGATTTCGCCAGGTGCCGCCGACGGCGTAGAAGACCCTGCCTTGGCCGCCTTTGAGCAGCTTGGCCCGCGCCAGTTCCTGGCGCGCGATCTTCTGCGCCTGGACCAGCGAGTTCTTGGCCATGTCCTGCAGGCGCAAGCCGCCGAGCGGCAGCGTGATGCCGTCGCCGATCGCCTCGCGGTTGATGTCGATCAGCTCCAGGCTGCCGCCGCCAAGGTCGCCGGCAATGCCGTTGGCCGGATGGAAGCCAGAGATGACACCAAGCGCCGAATAATGCGCCTCCTGGCGGCCGGAGAGCACGCGGATATCGGTCTTCAGCACGTCCTCGGCACGATGGATGAAATCCGGGCCGTTGATGGCTTCGCGCGCCGCCGCGGTTGCCAGCACATACATGTGCTCGGCGCCGGCCTGGTCCGACAGCGCGCGGAAACGACGGAATTCCTCCATCGAGCGCGTCACCGCCTCGGGGTCTAGTTTTCCCGTCGAAACGATGCCGCGGCCGAGGCCGGCCAGCATCTTTTCGTTGAACAGAAGCGTCGGCGAGCGCGCCAGCCCCTCATAGACGACAAGACGGATCGAGTTCGATCCGATGTCGATGATCGACAGCGGCCGCCGGTCCTGGAGCCGGCCCTGGGAAACAGAAATCACGCGGCGCCGTTCTTCTTGCGACGCTTGAACTGGGCGATGCGCCTGGGCGCATGCGATTTCAGCGCGTCACCCCGCCCGGAAAGGCTCGGATTGGTCATGAAATATTCCTGCGCGTTGAACGGCTCTTCGCCCTCTTCCAGCACAACGCGCCGGGAGGTGCCGTCAGCCAATACGTCGAAACTTTGCTGATTGTCCATGATATTGCCCAGCATGATCTGGCCAAGCACCTGTTCATGCACAGTTGGATTGGTGATCGGCACCAGCGTCTCGACGCGACGGTCGAGATTGCGCGGCATCATGTCGGCCGAGGAGATGTAGACGATCGCCTCGTCCGACGGCAGGCCGTGGCCGTGGCCGAAGCAGAAGATGCGGCTGTGTTCCAGAAAACGGCCGACGATCGACTTTACCCGGATGTTTTCCGACAGGCCTGGCACCTGCGGCCGCAGGCAGCAGATGCCGCGCACGACGAGATCGATCTCGACGCCGGCGCGGCTGGCATCATAGAGCGCGTCGATGGTGGTCGGGTCGACCAGCGCGTTCATCTTCATCCAGATGCGCGCCGGACGGCCTTCGCGGGCATGCACCACCTCTTCGGCGATGTGCTTCAGGATGCGGTTGCGCAGCGTGAAAGGCGATACGGCGAGACGCATCTCTTCGGCAGGTTCGGCATAGCCGGTGATGAAGTTGAACAGTTGCGCGACGTCGCGCGCGATCGTCGGGTCGGTGGTGAAGAAGGACAGGTCGGTGTAGATGCGCGCGGTGACCGGGTGGTAGTTGCCGGTGCCGAGATGCACATAGTTGCGCAGCTTGCCGTCCTCGCGGCGCACCACCAGCGACATCTTGGCGTGCGTCTTCAACTCGAGGAAGCCGAACACGACCTGGACACCGGCGCGTTCGAGGTCGCGCGCCCAGCGGATGTTGGCCTCCTCGTCGAAGCGCGCCTTGAGCTCGACCAGCGCCGTCACCGACTTGCCGGCCTCGGCAGCATCGACCAGGGCGCGCACGATCGGGCTGTCGTTGGACGTGCGGTAGAGCGTCTGCTTGATCGCCACCACTTCCTGATCGGCCGCTGCCTGGCGCAGGAACTGCACCACCACGTCGAAGGATTCGTAAGGGTGGTGGACGACGATATCCTTCTCGCGGATGGCGGCAAAACAGTCGCCGCCATGCTCGCGGATGCGTTCGGGGAAGCGCGGATTGTAGGGCGTGAATTTGAGATCGTCACGCGGGATGGCGACAATCTCGGAAATCTGGTTGAGCGCCAGCGGGCCGGTGAGCACGCTGATGCGGCTCGACGAGACACCGAGCTCGCCGGCGACGAAGTCACGCAACGGGGCCGGCATCAGTGTGTCGAATTCGATGCGGATCACCGAGCCGCGGCGGCGGCGCTTGAGCGCCGTCTCGAACAGGCGCACCAGGTCTTCGGACTCTTCCTCGACCTCGATATCGCTGTCGCGGATGATGCGGAACGTGCCGGAACCCTTGACCTCGTAGCCGGGGAAAAGCTTGCCGATATAGATGGCGACCACCTCCTCCAGCGGAATGAAGCGGATGTGGTGCTTGCGGTCGGGCAGCCGGATGAAGCGGCGCAGCGCCACCGGCAGGCGCAAAAGCGCGCTCATTTCCTCGCCGTTCTTGCGGTGACGCAGTTGCAACGCGATCGAGAAGCCGAGATTGGGGATGAATGGGAACGGATGCGCCGGGTCGATCGACAGCGGGGTGAGCACCGGGAAAACCTGTTCCTGGAAATGCTCTTCCAGCCAGGTCTTCTCGTCCTTGGTGAGCGCATCGCGGGTGATGCTCTCGATGCCTTCCTTGTTGAGCAGCACCATCAGCGCCGACAGGCTTTTCTGCTGGTCCTCCTGCAGGCGCTCGACCTCGCGCAGCAGTTGCTCGAGCTGCTGTTCGGGCGTGCGTCCGTCCGGGCTCTTCAGCGTGATGCCCTCGCGCACCTGGCCGGCGAGGCCGGCGACGCGGACCATGAAGAATTCGTCGAGATTGGCGGCCGAGATCGACAGGAAGCGCACCCGCTCGAGCAGCGGGTGGTGCTCGTTGAGCGATTCCTCCAGCACCCGGCGGTTGAATTGCAGCCAGGAAAACTCGCGGTTGACGAAACGATCGGGATTGCCGCCATCGGGGCTTGCCGCCTCGACGGTTATGAACTCGCTCTGCACAGGCTTCAGTTCGTTCATGGTTCCCGCTCTTGCCCCCGCAACCGTCCTTAGGCAGCGCCGCCTGTTGCCGTACCGGACGCTCTAGCACGTTTCTATGACGCATGATCGTCACGGAATCGGTCCGATTCCAGCCCAATGCGCTTAACCGGCTCAACTTATCCTCTGCCACGCTTTTGCGACAGTTTGATTTCATCGATCTTGCAAACGGGCCTGTTATGATCCAGATGCAGGCTGGTCAAACCACTAATCACACCCACTGGCCGAACCCGACGGGAGACGACGATGGCAGGCGGTAGCATTCCCCATTTCCAGAACGATGCGGGCCACCCGGCGATCGAGATCGGCGTCAAGGAATTCATGTGCACCGGCGCCAACCCACCCAACGACCATCCGCATGTGTTCCTCGACATGGGCGACGACAATGAAAAGGTCTGCCCTTATTGCTCGACGCTCTACCGCTATTCGGCGTCGCTGAAGGCGACGGAAACGCAGCCGGCGGGCTGCCTTTATATCGACCAGGCCGCTTGATCCGCAGATGATCGCTGGATCATGAGCGAAGAACGGTCCCGGCAAATAGTCATCGCCGGGGCCGGCATAGCCGGGCTGACGGCAGCACTTGCCTTTTCGGCGCGCAGCACCCCGGTAAAAATCTTCGAACAGACTAAACAGCTCGAAGCAGCCGGCGCCGGCATCCAGCTTTCCCCCAACGCGACGCGCATCCTGCGCGAACTCGGCGTGCTCGACCGCTTGCTGCCCAACGCCGTGCGGCCAGAAGCAGTGGTGCTGAAGCATGCCAAAAGCCTGCGCGAGCTGGCCCGCGTGCCGCTCGGCGCGGCTGGCGAAAAGCGTTGGGGCGCGCCTTATCTCGCGGCGCATCGCGGCGACCTGCAGGCAGCGCTGATGGCCGCCGTGGCGCGGCGACCCGATATCGAGTTGGTCACGGGCGCACAGGTGACGGGCATCGCGGTCGAAGCGCCGACAATCGCCTTGGCGGTCGAGATCGAGGGCAAGGTCAGGGACATTCCGGGCGATTTTTTGGTTGGCGCTGACGGCGTCTGGTCTTCGGTGCGCTCCCGACTCGCCGGCAAGACTGCCGGCTTCGCGCAGAGCCGCTTTTCCGGCGAGCTGGCCTGGCGCGCCACGATCCCCGCCGAGAGCCCGTCAGGCCAGGCCTTTGCCGCGATCGGCGCCGCCGACTGCGTCACGACGTTCCTGCATCCGGGCTTCCACATGGTCGCCTACCCGGTGAGCCGGGGCAGCGCCTTCAACCTTGCGGCCTTCACCAGGGGCGAACGCATCGCGGACGGCTGGTCCGGCCACGCCGACCCTGCCATCCTCACCAGCGCCGTGCGCGGCACGGCGCCGGCGCTGGCAAAGCTCGTGGGGCTCGCAGGCCCATGGACGGCATTTCCGATCCACACCGTCGAGCAACGGCGCTGGACGATGCCTGAGGGCGTCGCGCTGATCGGCGATGCCGCGCATGCCATGACGCCGTTCGCCGCCCAGGGCGCGGCGATGGCGATAGAGGACGCCGCGATGCTGGCCAATCTCGTCGCCGATTTCCCCGGAGATCCGCGGCAGAGCCTGACCATCTGGGATAATCTGCGGCGACCGCGCGTGGAAAAAGTGCTGAAGCGCGGTGCGCTCAACCGCATGGCCTGGCATGCCTGGGGGCCGGTGGCGATTGCGCGCAACCTGGTGCTGGCGACGCGCCCGGCGGGGAAGCTCGCGGCGGATCTGGACTGGCTCTATGGCTGGGAGGAGCCGAAGGTGGTGCGGCGGTAGGACATCGTGTCAGGCCTTGATGTAGTGACTATTTGTAGTTACACTTCTGTGGTTACCCTATATGGAAAAACTTCGATTTGAATGGGATATGGAGAAGGCCAGGTCAAATCTGCGCAAACACGGGGTGACTTTCGAGACTGCCGTTCGCGTTTTCGCCGATCCCTTCGCGTTGATGGAACAGGACAGGGTCGAGAGCGGTGAATACCGCTGGCAAACCACAGGCGTAGTTGATGGCACACTCGTATTGTTGGTTGCCCACGCCGACCGGGAAGAAGATGGGATAGAAGTGGTCCGGCTGATTTCGGCGAGACGGGCGACGAAAGCTGAAAGAAGACGTTATGAGCAAAACCGTTCGATATAAATTCGATCCGACAAATCCACCGCCGCTGACGGAAGCTCAGAAGGCTGAAATCGCAGCTCTGAAGGAGCGACCGGAGGAGGATGTCGATACCAGCGATATCCCGGAATTGACGGAAGAGTTCTGGCGAAAAGCTGTTCGAAATCGATATTTCAAACCGATCAAGCAGCAGCTGACCTTGCGTCTCGATTCTGATGTCGTTGCGTGGTTCAAAGAGCACACGCCAGACGGTCGTGGCTATCAAAGTGCGATCAATAAGGCATTGCGTGAGTATGTAACGAAGTACGACCGCAAAGTGAGCTAGATAGTGTAGTCATACAACCTCATCGACCACCACAGCGACACCGGCAGCGGGTTCCACCAGCCTGTCCGCAGTCCCGCAGCGCGCAGGCCACCCGCCGTCCACGTATTACAGCCCACCAGCGCGTTGAAATGGCCGTTGGCCTCGTAGAAGCGGTCGTAGGTCGAATAGCCCGCATCCTCGATTGCCAAAGGCCCCGCCGGGCCGCGCTGAAAACTCGCCGCGATATAGTCCAGCAGCGCTGCAAAATGCGCTTCGTCGATGTCGAAGCCGGCGACGTCGCGATGCGGCTCCTTGATTGCGCCGGTGATATCGACATGCATCACCGAGACGTCGAGCGTCAGCGCCTTGAGCACCGGCACTGCCTTCAGCTGCGACCAGGTCGGCGTCTCCAGGTAGAAGGCGCGGCCGCCCCAGCCGAAGACGATGTAGCGCGCATCCGGCGCGTCGGTGGGCAATCCGGCATCGGCGAGGAAAGCAAAGCGCCCTCGCACGCCGTCATCGATGGGGATGGCGATGTCGGTGTGGATCGCGTTCTTCAGCACCAATATGTGACGCGTCGCCTCGCCTGCTATGGCGGCTCGCCAGAGCGGGCGCGGCACCAGCGTGCCCAGCGCGGCGGCGAGCAGCACCGCGAAAACCAGGGTCGCCAGGCATCTCAGGAATTTTCGCATCGATGCGCGGCGCCGAAGCCGTCCGTAACTTCGTCGTCCTCGGGCTTGACCCGAGGATCCATGCCGTGACTTCGACCCAAAGCGCAGCGGCGCAGAATTCTGCAACCGTTGCAACGCCTTAGCGTCAGGGCATGGATTCCAGGGTCTGCGCGCGTCGCTCCGCTCCTTGCTCCGCCCTAGAATGACGAACGCGTGGTCGCTCCGAGCCCCTGAAACCGTCGCTCGGCGCCTGCCTCAGTGCAGTATCTGGCTGAGGAACAGTTTTGTGCGCTCGTGGCGCGGATGGTCGAAGAACTCGGCCGGCGTGTTCTGCTCGACGATCTGGCCTTGATCCATGAAGATCACCCGGTTGGCGACCTTGCGCGCAAAGCCCATCTCGTGGGTGACGCACAGCATCGTCATGCCTTCCTCGGCAAGACCCACCATCGTCTCCAACACTTCCTTGATCATCTCGGGATCGAGCGCCGAGGTCGGCTCGTCGAACAGCATGATGCGCGGGTTCATGCACAGCGAACGCGCTATCGCCACGCGCTGCTGCTGACCGCCCGACAGCTGCCCTGGATATTTGTTGGCCTGCTCCGGGATCTTCACGCGCTTCAGGAAATGCATGGCGACCTCTTCGGCCTGCTTCTTCGGCATCTTGCGCACCCAGATCGGCGCCAGAGTGCAGTTCTCCAGGATGGTCAGGTGCGGGAACAGATTGAAGTGCTGGAACACCATGCCGACCTCGCGGCGCACCTCGTCGATCTTCTTCAGATCATTGGTGAGCTCCTTGCCGTCGACGATGATCTTGCCCTTCTGGTGCTCCTCCAGCCGGTTGATGCAGCGGATCATGGTCGATTTGCCCGAGCCGGACGGACCGCAAATGACGATGCGCTCGCCGCGCATCACCTTGAGGTTGATGTCCTTCAGGACGTGGAACTCGCCATACCATTTGTGCATGCCGACGATGTCGATGGCGACATCCGTGGTCGAGATGTGCATCTTCTTGACATCGACCTTGATTTCTTCGGCGCTGACGGCGTTCTCGATGGCCATGGCCAATTCCCCTTATCGTTGTTTTCGATGCATGTCGTTGCCCCAAAACCGCATACACTCTTGGGCGACATGCATCAGCGTTTGTAGCCGGTGTCGAGCCGGCGTTCGGTGTACATTGAATAGCGCGACATGCCGAAGCAGAACAGCCAGAACACGAAGGCGGCAAAGATCAGGCCGGATTTCGGGGTCTGCGGCGAAGCCCAGTTGGGATCGGCGAAATTCTGCTTTACCACGCCCAGCAGGTCGAACATCGAGATGATCAGCACAAGGCTGGTGTCCTTGAACATGCCTATGAAAGTGTTGACGATGCCGGGGATGACCAGCTTCAGCGCCTGCGGCAAGACGATCAGGCCCATTTTCTGCCAATAGCCGAGGCCGAGCGAATCGGCACCCTCATATTGCCCTTTAGGGATCGCTTGCAGCCCGCCGCGGATCACCTCCGCCATGTAGGCGGCGGCAAACAGTGACACGCCGATCAGCGCGCGCAGATATTTGTCGAAGCTGACGCCCTCGGGAAGGAACAGCGGCAGCATCACGCTGGCGAAGAACAGCACGACAATCAGCGGAATGCCGCGCACCGTCTCGATAAATATGATGCTCAGCGTCTTGATGATCGGCATCTTCGAGCGCCGGCCAAGCGCCAGCACCACGCCGAGCGGCAGCGACACGGCAATGCCGACGAAGGAGAGGCTGAGCGTGACGAGGAGTCCACCCCAGCGGGGCGTCTCGACATGCGGCAGGCCGAATGCGCCACCAACGAGCAGGAAGAAGGCGACGATCGGCAGCGCCGCAAACAACAGGATAGCATTCAGCCCCTTGCGCGGCACGCGCGGGACCAGCATCGGCACCAGCAACGCCACGAACAGGATGGCGACAAGAATCGGCCGCCAACGCTCTTCGATCGGATACGTGCCGAACATGAACTGGCCGAACTTGGCATTGACGAAAGCCCAGCAGGCGCCGGTCCAGCCGTCAGGCTGGACGCCACCTTGCGCGGCGGTTGTGCACACCGTGCGATCCGGCCCCGTCCACTGCGCATTGATGAACGCCCAGTTGACAACCTGCGGGACAATCCAGGCAACGATGGCAATGCCGAGGACGGTAAGGATGATATCCCCCACCGAACCGATTAGGTTCTTGCGCACCCAGGCATAGGCGCCGCGTTCGCTGGGCGGTGCCGCCTGGGCGAGAGCCATCTCGGTGCGCACCCAAGCCATGTCGTGTTCCTGCATGGCCTATCTCTCCACCAGTGCCATTTTGGCGTTGACCACGTTCATGACCGCCGAGGTCACGAGACTCAGCACCAGATAGGCGATCATCATGATGAACACGCCCTCGACCGCTTGCCCCGTCTGGTTGAGCACCGTGCCGGCGGTGGCGGTGAGATCGGGATAGCCGATGGCGATCGCGAGCGACGAGTTCTTGGTCAGGTTCAGATACTGGCTGGTGAGCGGCGGAATGACGATGCGCATCGCCTGCGGCACCACGACCAGGCGCAGGATCGGGCCGGAACGCAGGCCGAGTGCGCCGGCCGCCTCGGTCTGGCCTTTGCTGACGCCCCTGATGCCGGCGCGCACGATCTCGGCGATGAAGGCCGCCGTGTAGAAGGAGAGCGCCAAAAGCAGCGACAGGAATTCCGGCTTGATCCAGAAGCCGCCGGTCAGATTGAAGGTCGACTGCTTCGGAAAATCGAAGGTGAGCGGCATACCGCTGAACAGGAAGGCAAGCAGCGGCAGGCCGACGATCAGGCCGACCGACGTCCAGAACACCGGGAACTGCTGGCCCGTCGCCAATTGCCGCTGGCGCGCTTTGCGGGCGACGAACCAGGCCATGGCGAGCGCGAGCAGGAAAGCAACGCCGATCAGCCAGGAGCCGTCACCCCACACGGCGCGTGGCAAATAGAAACCACGCTGGTTGAGAAAAGAACCGAAAGGCAGATGGATGCTGTCGCGCGGCGCCGGCAGTACAGCCAGCACGCCTGAATACCAGAAGAAAATGACCAGGAGCGGCGGGATGTTGCGGAAGATCTCGACATAGACAGTGCAGATCTTGCGGATCAGCCAGTTCTGCGACAGCCGACCGATGCCCACGGCGAAGCCGACGATGGTGGCAAGGACAATGCCGGCGACCGCTACGATGATCGTGTTGAGCAGGCCGACGACGAGCGCACGGAAATAGGTCGAGTCCGAAGTGTAGGCGATAGGCGTGTCGGAAATGTCGAAGCCGGCCCTGCTCCTGAGAAACTGGAAGCCTGAGGCAATGTGCAGGCGCTGGAGATTCTCGATGACGTTGTTGACGATCCACCAGATCGAGCCAAAGAGAAGGATTACGACCAGGGTCTGAAAGAACAGGCCGCGTATTCTCGGGTCGTTGATGAAGGAGCTACGACTCGGCTCCTCGCGAAGGATTTCCTGCGAAGCCATGGACCGTCCCCTGGAAAGAGAAACCGGGAGCCAGACGATCTGGCCCCCGGATCAGGTTCGATCAGCGAACCGGCGGACCATATTGCAGGCCGCCCTTGGTCCACAGCGCGTTGATGCCGCGTGCGATCTTGAGCGGGCTGCCCGAGCCGACATTGCGCTCGAACATTTCGCCGTAGTTGCCGACAGCTTTGACGATGTTGACCACCCAGTCGTTGGAGAGGCCGAGATCGGCGCCGTACTTGCCATCCGGCTCAGTACCGAGAAGGCGCTGGATGTTCGGGTCGTTCGAGGTCTTCATCTCGTCGACATTGGCCTGCGTGATGCCGGCTTCCTCGGCGTTGAGCAGCGCGAAATACGTCCAGCGCGCGATATGCGCCCACTGGTCGTCGCCCTGGCGCACGGCCGGCCCGAGCGGCTCTTTGGAGATGATCTCGGGCAGCACGACATGGTCGGCCGGCGAGGACAGCGTCAGGCGGATGCCGTAGAGGCCGGACTGGTCGGTGGTGTAGGCGTCGCAGCGGCCGGAATCATAGGCGGCGTTGACCTCTTCCAGCTTCTCGAAGACGACGGGGTTGTACTCCATCTTGTTCTTCTTGAAGTAGTCGGCGAGGTTGAGTTCGGTCGTGGTGCCGCTCTGCACGCAGACGGCGGCGCCCGAAAGCTGCAGCGCCGAATTCACGCCCGGCAGCTTCTTGGCGTTGATCATGAAGCCCTGGCCGTCATAGTAGGTGACGCCGACGAAATCGAGGCCAAGCGCGCTGTCGCGGTTGCTGGTCCAGGTGGTGTTGCGCGACAGGATGTCGATCTCGCCCGACTGCAGCGCGGTGAACCGCTCTTTGGCGCTGAGCGGCGTGAACTTGACCTTGGTGGCGTCGCCGAAGACGGCGGCCGCGACGGCGCGGCAGAAATCGGCGTCAATGCCCTTCCAGTCGCCCTTGTCGTCCGGCGCCGAGAAGCCAGCCAGACCTGTCGAGACGCCGCACTGGATGAAGCCTTTCGCCTTGACGGTGTCGAGCGTGCTGGCCGACGCGGCCGACGCCGTGAAGCCGAGCGCCGCGACGCCAAGAATGCCCAATGCAATGTGTTTCATGACCCACAGACCCTTTTCTGTTACAGGCGCTCCTGCTCCCAGGTGACGCTTGATCTTTTTTCGTGTGTGAATGCAGCTCCCACTTCAAGGCCCACTCCCGGACCCGCATCGTTTACGATGCACTGCCTCCCATTCACGCAACGCATCGAAGGCGATTATTCCCGTGAGGTCAAGGGAAATGACCGTTTCGCGACAGGTTTGAAAAGCAATTGCCGCAAATGCCTGAATTGCAGACAAGGGCACCAGGAAACCGGCAAGCGGTGCAAACAAATCGGTCAAATGCGGCAGGCCAAACCGGGGACCGATGCCAGAATTCGCTTGCCCGACAGCAAGCCGTTATTGAGCGGGCCAGCGGTTGGATTGGCCCAGCGTAAGAGCCGCTTTTGGCGGGGCCGCGGCGGTTGCGCGGCCTTTGCCGGCGCTCTATGGCTCTCCTCCTGACATCATTTGACCCCTGACATTATTTGTGGCGACGAACCATGGCAAAAGACGGCATCGAAATGGGCATCAACACGCTGCTTGCCCATTCCGGCAACAACCCGCGCGACTATTTCGGCTTCGTCAACCCGCCTGTCGTGCACGCCTCGACCGTGCTTTATCCCGACGCCGCCTCGATGGCCGGGCGCAGCCAGAAATACACCTATGGCACGCGCGGCACGCCGACCATGGATGCGCTCACGCTCGCCGTCGACACGCTCGAAGGGTCCGCCGGCACGATCGCAGTGCCTTCGGGGCTGGCGGCGGTGACGGTGCCGCTGATCGCTTTCCTCGGCGCCGGCGATCACCTGTTGATCGTCGACAGCGTCTACCATCCGACGCGCCACTTCGCCGACACGATGCTGAAGCGGCTGGGTGTCGAGGTCGAGTATTACGAGCCG
The DNA here is from genome assembly GCF_041355295.1 of Mesorhizobium sp. RCC_202. Lineage (NCBI taxonomy): Bacteria > Pseudomonadati > Pseudomonadota > Alphaproteobacteria > Hyphomicrobiales > Phyllobacteriaceae > Mesorhizobium > Mesorhizobium sp. RCC_202. The sequence continues at coordinate 488,377 of NZ_JBFUPO010000003.1, read as the reverse complement.
CGCATCGGCGCCGGCATCGCCGCGCTGATCAGGCCGAACACCAAGGTCGTGTTCACTGAATCGCCGGGGTCGAACACCTATGAGGTGCAGGACATTCCGGCCATCGCCAAGGCCGCGCATGCGGCGGGCGCCATCGTCATGATGGACAACACCTGGGCGACGCCGCTCTATTTCAAGCCGCTCGATCATGGCGTCGACATTTCGATCCACGCGGCGACGAAATATCCGGCCGGGCATTCCGACGTGCTTCTCGGCCTGGTCTCGGCCAACGAGGCTTGCTGGAAGCAGCTTTTTGACAGCTTCTGCACCCTGGGCTGCTGTTCCGGCCCGGACGACATCTACCAGGTGCTGCGCGGCCTGCGCACCATGGGGGTGCGGCTCGAGCATCACCGCAAGAGCACGCTCGAGATCGCGCGCTGGCTGGAAGGGCAGCCGGGGGTGGCGCAAGTGCTGTACCCGGCGCTGGAAAGCCATCCCGACCATGCGCTCTGGAAGCGCGATTTTTGCGGCTCGACCGGTGTGTTCTCGATCGTCCTCGACGGCGGCGGACAGAAGGCGCAGCATGCCTTCCTCGACGCGCTGAAGATTTTTGGTCTCGGCTATTCCTGGGGCGGCTATGAGAGCCTCGCCGTGCCGGTCTTCCTCGGCGACCGCACCGTCGCCAAGGGCTCCTATGCCGGATCGCTGGTGCGCCTGCAGGTCGGGCTCGAAGATGTCGAGGACCTCAAGGCCGACATTTCGCGCGGGCTCGCCGCCGCTGCGGCGGCCGTGGGGTGACAAATCGATCGGCGGGGGGGCCGGCGGCCGGCTACAGCAGCAGACAGGCATTGGCCGAAGCTATAGCATGGCCGGATAACCAACTCGGGAACCTTTAGCCCGCAGGCGCATCCAATCGCGGATGCAATAGCTGCCGGGAGATCGGGACGAGATGAGGAAGACCGCAACGCAAGTCCTTGCGATCGAGGCCAGCGACATGGCGCTGGTGGGCCGGGCCCTTGCACGCGAGCCGGACGCCTTCCGCGCCATCATCAAGACGTACAACCAGCGGCTCTATCGCATCGCTCGCGGCGTAGTGCGCAACGATGCCGAGGCCGAGGACATCGTGCAGGAGGCCTATATGCGCGCCTTCGCCAGCCTCGACACCTTTCGCGGCGAAGCCTCCTTGTCCACGTGGCTGTCGCGCATCGTCATCAACGAGGCGCTTGGCCGGCTGCGCAAGCGAAAGCGCAATGTGCCGATGCCGGAAAACCCGGAGGCGCGGATCATCCGGTTTCCCTTGAACTCAATCGACTTCAATCCAGGCGATGATCCGGAGCGGACGATGGCGCAGCGGCAGATCCTCGAGCTTGTCGAACGGGCGACCGACAGCCTGCCCGACGCCTATCGCACCGTCTTCGTCGCCCGCGTCATCGAGGGGCTCAGCATCGAGGAAACCGCCGACCTTCTGGGCGTGCGCCCCGAGACCGTGAAGACCAGGCTGCACCGGGCGCGAACGCTGGTAAGAAAGGCGCTGGACGACGCGATCGGCCCGGTGCTGCTCGACGCCTTCCCCTTCGCCGGCCGGCGCTGCGAACGGCTGACCCAGACTGTGATGAAACGCCTGGGTTTCGAGGAGTAATTTTCCCGGGAACGTTTCGCCGCTGCCCGCATCCAATGGTCGTCAACCCCAAGAAGCCCGAGGCCATGCGCGCCGGGCGAAGGAGATGTTATGTTCATGCGACCGACCGCCGCCCTCGCCGCCCTGCTTCTCGTGAGTGCCGCACCCCTTGCACGAGCCGCCGACAAACCCACCGACCCGCAGATCGCCCACATCGCCTATACGGCCGGCACGATCGACATCGAGGCGGCAAAGCAGGCGATCAAGAAATCTAGAAACAAGGAGATCATCGCCTTCGCCAAGGACATGGAGCGCGACCATGCCGCGGTGAACAAGCAGGCGCTCGACCTGGTGAAGAAGCTGAAGGTCACGCCTGAGGACAACGACACCAGCAAGGCGCTGACCAAGGCCGCTACGGAAGAGCGCGCCAAGCTGGCGAAGCTCAAAGGCGCGGCCTTCGACAAGGCCTATATCGACAACGAGGTTGCCTATCACAAGCAGGTCGACAGCGCGCTCGAAACACTGCTCATCCCGTCGGCCAGCAATGCCGAGTTGAAAAGCCTGCTCGAAACCGGCCTCAAGATCTTCCAAGGGCATGAGCAGCATGCCGAACATGTCGCCGGCATGATGAAATGAGGCGGCTGCTTTTCTCGCTGGCACTGGCGATCGTCGCCTCGCCGGCGCTTTCGGCCACGATCGAGGTGACGATCGACAAGCTGGTCTTCTCGCCGGCAATCATTCAGGCCAAGGTCGGTGACACGATCGAATGGACGAACAAGGATGTGATCGCCCACACCGCAACGGTGAAAGGCGGCTGGGACGTGATGATCCCGGCAAAGTCGAAAGGCAAGGTCACACTGAAGGCGGCGGGAGCAGTCGACTATTTCTGCCGCTTCCATCCCAACATGAAAGGCCATGTCGAGGTGGCCCCTTGATCCGCCACCAGGCCGAGGGAGGCGCGCCCAGCGCCTCGCTCGGGCTAGGGATTATCCTTGTGACGGTGCCGGTGCGCGGCCTGCTTGGCCCGGTTGCCGCAGGCCGCCATGCTGCACCAGCGGCGCCGGTGCCCGCGTGTGCGGTCGACAAAAAGCAGCGTGCAGGCCGGGCCTTCGCAAGCCTTCACATGTGAAAAATCCTCGGTGCAGACGAAGCCGGCCAGCGCTTCGCCGACCGGCAGCAACAGCGCTTCCGGCGTGCGCCATTTGCGGCTCGCCTGAAGCGCGAACGGCGCGCCCTCGCCGGCCGCCGCGATCCGGCTGAACCTTTCGTCGCGCTCCAGCAGGCGGTTGAGCGGGTCGAGTTCCCTGAGATCCTTGATGGTCAGCGCCCGCCCCTTGCGCGCCTGCACAAAGTCCCTGAACCATTCGCGCAGATGCCGGGCCTGGTCGGCGACGTTGTCGAGCTCGCCGGGCAGCGCCTGGCTTCGCATGCTGGCCAGCACATCCGCCGGCACCAGCCGCGCCTGTCCCAACCAGTCCAGCAAGCCCTCGCCGTCGTTGATCCAATCGACGGGCGTGTCGAGCGGCGTCGCGACCGAGTTCAGGAAATCAAGGCCGGGCGCGTCGCCGATGAAAAGCGCGGGTGAGTGGTCCATTCGCAACTCCATTCCACCCCGGCAGCGGCAGGCCGTGGGCGAGCACGATCTGGTGATAACCGGTTTGAAGCCGCTTGACAAGTTATCTTCTACAGCTGTAACCGTTTCAACCATTCCAAATAGGTTACTAAACAACCCAAAGGAAACGATCAGGTCGAGGCCGGGGGAGCCGTACAGGCCAGATGCGCAATAACCTTTTTGGACCTGACAGCTCAGTTACACCAACGGAGAGAAAACATGACGTCCTACAACACCGCGAACGTCGACGGCTTCAACATCTTCTATCGAGAAGCAGGCCAGCCCGGCGCGCCAAAACTGCTGCTGCTGCATGGCTTTCCGAGCTCGAGCCACATGTTTCGCGATCTCATTCCGCTGCTTGCCGATCACTTCCACATCATTGCGCCCGACCTGCCGGGCTTCGGCCGCTCCGACATGCCGCAGGCGAACGCATTCACCTATACGTTCGACCGCATGGCCGACATCATCGACCGTTTCACCGAAGTGGTCGGCTTCGACCGCTTTGGCGTCTATGTCTTCGACTATGGCGCGCCGATCGGCTTCCGGCTGGCGGTGAAGCATCCCGAGCGCATCGCGGCGATCGTTTCGCAAAACGGCAACGCCTATGAGGAGGGTCTGGGCGAGGACTGGAAGCCGATCCAGGCCTATTGGCGCGACCCCTCGCCGGCAAACCGCGAGGCGTTGCGCCCCGCCTTCAAGCCGGAGGCGGTGGCCTGGCAGTATACGCATGGCGCGCAGGCGGAGCTGGTCTCGCCCGACGGCTATTCGCTGGACAGTTTCTACCTCAGCCGTCCCGGAGCGGAAGAGATCCAGCTCGACCTGTTCGGCAACTATAAGAGCAATGTCGCCCTCTACCCGGCCTTCCAGGCCTATTTCCGCACCCACAAGCCACCTTTTCTCGCCATCTGGGGCAAGAACGATCCGTTCTTCATCCCGCCCGGCGCCGAAGCCTTCAAGCGCGACATGCCGGATGCGGTGGTGCGCTTCCTCGACACCGGCCATTTCGCGCTCGAAACCCATGCCGCGGAGATCGCGGCCGCCATCCTCGGCTTGCACCGCTGATCGCAAACGAGGAGAACCGCCATGTCGAAATCCGATGCCGTCATCACCGGCGCCAGCCCAATGGGATGAGCGGCGCGGTCAAAGTGCTGGGGGCTCGGCTTCACCGTAGGCCCCAACTGAGCGGCTTATGGGCTGCGCTCCAGCGGACCGATTCCACAAGCCGCTAACGCCTTGGCGCGATTGGCAAAGCCGGGGACGTTGGCGGCACGCCATGGGTGCGGCGCGGCGCAATAATATTCCCCGAAGCGGCGGCGATGGGGATTGGTTTGGCTTTCCAATTGCCGCCTTTGGCGGCATTGCCGGCAGCACGAAATTCCGTTCCACAGGACCCGCCATGGCGTTGCGCCTCTTCGTTCCGATCCTTGCCGGCGCCACGCTGCGCGAGCGGCTGATCGCCTGCATCGGCGCGGTGATCGCCATCGCGCTGACCGGCGTGATCAGCGGGCTGACGATGGGTAAAGGCGAGTATGTCGCAATGCTGGTGGCGCCGGTGGGGGCGTCTGCCGTGTTGCTGTTTGCCGTGCCGTCGAGCCCGCTGGCACAGCCCTGGTCGATCATCGGCGGCAACACGATTTCGGCGCTGGTCGGCGTGACGGTGGCGCGTTTCGTGCATGATCCGGTGATCGCCTCGGGCCTCGCCGTGGCGCTGGCGATCGCCGCCATGTCGTTCACACGCTGTCTGCATCCGCCGGGGGGCGCCGCCGCGCTGACCGGCGTCATCGGCGGACCGGCCGTGGCCGCCGCCGGCTTCCTGTTCCCCTTCGTGCCGGTGGCGCTGAACTCGATCGTCCTGGTGGCGCTCGGCTTGCTCTTCCACAGACTGTCACGGCGCAGCTATCCGCATGTGCATCAGCCAACGGCCGCCGGCCACGGGACGATGGATCGGCCGCCGGCGGAACGCGTCGGCTTCCGGCCGGAGGATGTCGATGCGGCCCTCGCCGCGCTCGACGAGAGCTTCGACATCGACCGCGAGGACCTCGAGCGGCTGCTGCGCCAGGTCGAACTGCAGGCAATGGTGCGCTCGCAGCACACACTTCTGTGCAGCGATATCATGTCGCGCGACGTGATCTCGGTGCCGGAGACGGCCAGCGCCGACGACGCGCGCAAGCTTCTGCTCGATCACAACATCCGCACCTTGCCGGTCGTCGATGCCGACGGGCGGCTCACCGGCGCGGTCGGCCTGCGCGAGTTGACCAGAGCCACCGACACGGTGAAAAGCGTGATGGCAAAAGCCGGCACGGCCTCGCCCGACACGCCGGCGATGAGGCTGCTGCCGGTGCTGACCGACGGGCGCAGCCATGCCGTGGTGATCGTCGACGGCCAGAGGCATATTATCGGCCTGATCACCCAGACCGATCTTTTAGCGGCAGCCGCACGCTTGCAGCCAACGCCGCCGCTGAAAGCGGTGGCGTAGCAGCCGGCGAATAGCCGATGACGCGGCGGGCAAGGTCGAAGGCGGCTCGGCTGGGGTACCACATGGTTGACTAGGCCGAGCCGAAAAGGTCTCGCCGGTCAACAAAAGCTCCAGCGCGCGCTTGCGCCCGGCGATTGAGAATCAGAGCCTTGACGGTGCCAAGCGCCGCAGTCTGTAATCCCACCAAACCCGGCTAACGGAAGGGCGATCTCATGGAAAAGATCATCCTCGACTGCGATCCGGGGCACGACGACGCGATCGCCATCCTGCTTGCCGCCGGCAATCCCAACATCGACCTTCTCGGCATCACCACGGTTTCGGGCAACCACAATGTCGAGAACACCACGCGCAACGCGCTTTCGGTCTGCACCGCCTATGGCATCAAGGTGCCGGTGGCCAAGGGGTCGCCCGGGCCGCTGATCAGCGACCAGGTGCTGGCCGTCGAGATCCATGGCGAGACCGGGCTCGACGGCCCGGAGCTGCCGCCCGCCTCGTTCGAGCTCGACAAGCGCCATGCCGTCGATTTCATCATCGACACGGTGATGGCGCATGAGCCGAAGACGGTGACGCTGGTGCCGGTCGGCCCTTACACCAACATCGCATTGGCCGCGCGCAAGGACCCGCGCATCGTCAGCCGCGTGAAGAAGGTCGTGGCGATGGGCGGCGCCTACACGCGCGGCAACATCACGCCGGCGGCCGAGTTCAACATCTATGGCGACCCGGAGGCCGCCGACGTGGTGTTCCGCGCCGATTGGGACGTGACCATGGTGGGGCTCGACCTCACCCACCAGGCTTTGGCCACGCCGGAACTGCAGGACCGGGTCCGCGCCGTCGGCGGGCCGATCGCCAAATTCATCCTCGACATCTGGGAATTCATCGCCACCACGCATGGCGGCCTTTTGCAGATTGCCTATCCCGCCGTGCACGACGCATGCTGCGTGGCGGCGATGATCGACCCGACCGTTTTCACCACCGAGAAGGCCGACATCCGCGTCGAGATCGCCGGACGCTGGACCAAGGGCATGACCGTCTGCAATTTCGAAAAGATGGGCGGCATGCACCATTTCGGCGGCACCGCGAGCGAGCAGGTGAATTTTCGCCACAACGTGGCGATGCAGCTCGATCACGCGAAGTTCTGCGATCTAATCGTGGATGCGCTTGAGAGGTTGACGAGAGGGTTGAGGTAGGCGGCGCGGCGCCTTCTGGCCGAAGTGCGCGTGCAGTGTCCGGAACGACCACGGAGAGCTTTAATTCCCCCCGCCGGTCGCAATCAGCTCAGCAAGCCGACGCTCCATTTCACGCTTGAGATTGTAGTCGGGGCGGCCGAACGACCTGTTGCGCTCGGCGATGAAGTCGCGCTGCTGCGCGCGCAGCTTCCGCACCGCTTTCCGCTCGACCTTTGACAGCGCAGCCTTGTAGGCATCGTCCATCTGCCGGTCGATGCGCGACAGGTCGGGATCGGAACAGATCGCCTTCTCGACTGCGTTGTTTGCCGATTTGCAATTGAAGGTCGGCAAGAGCCGCTCGGAGCGCCCGGCGTCCTTGCGGTCGCGATCCTGGCGCAGATTCGCCAGTTGCCCGGCGTCCGAGCCGGCCTTCGGATCGATGCGCTGCGCCTGCTCGTAGTCGGCGATGGCGCTGTCGAGATCGCCCTTCTGCTGCCAGGTCGCGGCGCGGTTGTGATAGGCCAGGTAGAAGCCCGGATCGAGCGCAAGCGCGCGGTCGTAGTCGGCGATGGCGCGGTCCAACTCGCCCTTCAAATTGTAAGTGTTGGCGCGGTTGGTCAGGAAGTTCGCCTGCGGGCGCAGCCGGATCGCCTCGTTGTAGTCGGCGATGGCAAGGTCGTATTTTTTGTTGTCCTCATAGGAGAGGCCCCGGTTGTCGAAATATTCGGGCTTGGTGGGATCGAGCCGAATGGCATCGCTCTCGTCGGCGATGGCTTGCTCGGTGCGTCCCAACGCCTTGTAGGCCGCGCCGCGGTTGGTGAAGGCGCGGGCGCTGCTCGGATCGAGCCGGATCGCCTCATCGTAGTTCTTGATTGCCTCGTCGTAGTTTTGCTTGAAATAATAGTTGGCGCCGCGATCCTGCCACGCCTGCGCATATTTGGCATCCAGCCGGATTGCCTCGTTGTAGTCGTCTATGGCGCGATCGTACTGCTTGTTGTTGCTGAACACGTTGCCGCGATTGTCGAAGGCCTGCGGGTCGTTCGGATCGAGGCGTACCGCCTCGTCGGCGTCGGCCAGCGCCTTGTCGAGATTGCCGTTGCTGCGATAGATGGTCGAACGTTCGCGGTAGGCGCGTGCGCTCTTCGGGTCGAGCGCGATGGCGCGATTGAGATCGGCAAGCGCGAGCGGCATCTTGTCGAGATTCCAATAGGTTACGCCACGGTTGACCAGGGCCGCGACGAATTCCGGCGCCCGATCGTTCTTGCCGCCCTCGATCAGGGCGGTGCAGGCCGCGATACGTTGCTGGGCGGAATAGGCGGCGCTATCGTTCGAAGCACAGATGGCGGTATCGGCCGCCCCTTCGGCCTTCGCATGCGGCACGGCGGCAAACGTCAATGGAGCGATGGCAAGCAGCAACAAACGGCGCATGAAAACCTCCTTCAGCGAATCCGTCGCGGAGGCGCGGAAACGCCTGCCGTCAAGGATTGCATAGTCTTATGTCGCAACACCGCGACAAAAGGTTCAACCATCGCAAATGATAGGCCTGTGCCCAGGCTTGCTTCAATTTCGAAAAGATGGGCGGCATCAGCCATTTTGGCGGCACGGCCAGCGAGCAGGTCGACTTCCGTCATGTCGCTGGATCATGCGAAGTTTTGCGATTTGATCGTGGACGCGCTGGAGCGGTTGGCGAAGGCGTGAGGCGCGTGCCGGCGGCTACCTCGGACCCTTGTTGTAAAATACGCGGTGAGCCGACGAGACTCATGACCTCGCTTTCTGACCGACCGAAGACGTCCGGTTCAGGCATTGAAGGCAAGGGAGCAAACCTGCCGTCGATATTCCGCAGCTGCCGAAGCCAGCCGTCGAATTGTAGCAACTTTATTGTCGTCTATGGATTATCCGACTATCAACGATATTCGACACGGGAGTTGCGAGCAATTGAGCGTAGCATTTGCCAAGGAGGACAGCGCCGAGGCGGCATCGGAAACCATCCTGCCTGCTCGCCCTATCTCCGATCGGATCAACCTGGTCACGGAAGCAGGCCTCAAGATGCTGCAGGATGAATTGGCTCGCGCTCAGCAGGCTCTCGAGACTGCTAATGCGCTGGAAGATGTCAACGAAAGGCGACGGCAGTCGGCGGTTCCGGTTCGAGATGTGCGCTATTATACCGAGCGCGTCCGTACGGCTCAGCTTATGTCGGCGCCGACATCCAACGAAATGATCGCCTTTGGGCACACCGTTACCTTCGAGCGTGATGATGGCCGCACCCAGACCTTCCGCATCGTTGGTGAGGATGAGGCCAATCCGTCCGAAGCTTCCGTATCGTATGGTTCCCCGGTCGCCATCGCGCTGATTGGCAAAACCGTTGGCGAAATTGTCCAGTTGGGGCAGCGCGAGCTCGAGATCCTGTCCATCTCTTAAATTGGTGGATGATCGGTGTGGAACGCACGATCGAGTTGCGGGTCGCGCCCAGCGGGCACTTGACGTCAAAAACCCGGGACAGGCTGGGTCTTTCCACTCAATCGTGCGCCAAGCGTTAAAGCCGCCGGAAAACTTTTGATCACGGCGCGCATGGCCGTCGCGCCGCCAGGCCCAAGCGCTATTTTGGCAATCATGGCCGCGGCCCGCAGCCGAGCCGAGAATTGCCGACGCCACGCGCGTTCGTAGCGACGTCCGGCGGCGTCGTGGCCCTCGCGGCCTTTGCCCGATGCGACCAATTCTCTCGCAAGCAGCCAGCCGGATTGCAGCGCCATCGAAATGCCTTCCGCGATGACAGGGTGCGACTCGCCTGCGATGTTGCCGACGCGGAAGATGCCCTGTTCATAGCCCGCTCGAATACCGGGATGAATCGGTCCCGCGGCGAGCCATGGACCATCGAGTTCCGCACCGGCCAGCACGGTCCTTACGCCTCGGCACGATGCCAAGACATGGCGCCCTAGCGCATCGGCGGCCGCAACGTTTCCGAAGCGCTCGCGCAGCCCGGATAGAACATCCCTGCGGATGCAGCAGGAAATCGAAACCCGGCCGCGATCGGCCGTCACCATTCCCCCATAGCCGCCCGGGAATACCAGCAATGGCATCAGGTCGGGCGCAAGTGCTGCGCCGGTAAAATGCGCCTTGAATCCGAACAGGTCGGAGGGTTGGCTTGTTCTTTCAAGCTGGCTTGGCAGTTTCCCCGCTTCCCACGACCCGTGCGCGGCAATTATGACAGGCGCGCTCAAAACCTTTTGTTGCTGGCCCGCCTCCACGGTCACCAATTGCAAATCATCGCGCCGATCAATGGCGACGGCCTTGCAAGGCTGGAAAATTTCGACACCCGCACGCTCCGCGGCCTGCAACAGGATGGTATCCAGACGATCGCGGCCGAGCGCGCGGCCGAGACCCGTCCTGGCGATCGGCATCGGCGCCTGCGCCGAGACATCGCCTGAAAAGAACCCGACGCGACGTATTTCCGGACCGGCTTCGGCGCGCCAGATCTCGCCGACGCCCAGCTGGTCGAGCAAGGCAAGGCTGGTCCCCGACATGAATTCGCCGCAGACCTTCCGGCGCGGGAACACCGCCTTCTCCACCATCGCCACCGACCAGCCATGCTGGGCCAGCGCAATGGCGGTAGAGCTGCCGGCGGGGCCGGCACCGATGACAATTGCGTCGTGCATCATCTGGCGCCGGGCGCGCTGGCGCCGACAAAAGCTTGGGTGAACAGGCCCCGACGACCCTCGATCACAGGCGTTCCCCCTGACGCCCGCCACAATTGTGAAAGTTCTGTGCCGCGGAAACCGGCGCGGACACTTTGCGCCGCGTCGTTCAGTGTCACCGCGCAGGCGCCGATCAATGGGAGCAATCGTGTCGCGACGAGTGGCACCCTGCCCCTCAGCGGCTCCGTCGCAACGAGCACCTGGGCCATCGTCATGATCCGGGAAAACAGCTCCAGGAGGCGCGTGTCGTCGAAATGATGGAGGATGAGGTTGGCGCAGACAAGATCGAAGGGCCTGTCTCCTGTCCACTCGAATATATCGGCGGTTACGGGTTGCGCCCGCCAGCCGAATTTGGCGAAAGCGTCGCACACATCCTTTCCGATCAGGCCGATCCTGTCGACCATGACGATCTCGACATTGGGCCAGCGCCGCGCCATCAGCCGCGCCACCGTCAGCATGAACTTTCCGTCACCGGCGCCTATTTCGAGGATGCGCAGCGGCTGCGTTTGCACGTTCGCGCGCAAGAGCGATGCCATGAACCTGGCCTGGAACATCAACGCATTGATCCAAACGAGATCACGGCGCGATGCGATCGCACGAGGATCGTCGGGCGGAAGGCCGTCGAGGAGCTCTGTCTCCAGATGCCGGATGTTTATGTCGGTCATGCGATGGATCGGAAATCCGGGGCTTCAGCCGGCAATCCGGCAAATGGAATTCGGTCGCACCCTTATGGCCGCGCGCTGTTCATGGCGGAACCCGCATGTGGACTCAAACCGGGATAGCGAAGCCGAACGGCTGTCCCTTTCATACAAGATTGGAGGTTTGTATCACAGTCTGCTAATGAGAAATATCGGCGGCGCGCAATAAAACACCTTATGCCAACGTTTGCCTCAGGAAACGCTTCCCCAATTCCTAGACCTCTTGTGAGACCCGACTGGGCTCATTGTCGGAGCAATTTTGTCCCCTAACGCCTATCTGAATCGCATTGCCACGTCAGTACCGGAACACGACGTGCATCAGTTCTACCTCCGCTATGGAGCTTCACTGCTTGAAGACGATCCCCCGCGCCTCGCGCTCTTCGAGCGAATGGTCGCCCTCGCCGGCATAGAACATCGCTATTCCTGCTTTGCGCCCGCCGACGATCCGCGCGGTGGGGCAATCGACCGCGACGGCACCTCGGTCAGGGGCTCGTTCGCCAGCACCGCGATCCGTATGGAGATGTACGAGGCGGCTGCGCCGGAGCTTGCGCAAAAGGCCGTCGAGAAGCTGCTGGCCGACGACGACCGCTCGTTGATCACGCATTTGATCGTGACAAGCTGCACCGGCTTTTCGGCGCCTGGCATCGACCTCGACCTGGTGCAGCGATGCGGCCTGCCAACGTCGGTCGAGCGCACCATCGTCGGCTTCATGGGATGCTATGCCGCAATCAACGCCTTGAAGCTGTCACGCCATATCGTGCGCTCCGACCCGAAAGCCCGCGTGCTGATCGTCAATATCGAATTGTGCACGCTGCATTTCAGGGAAGCCACCGAGCTTGAGAAGCTGATCTCGTTCAGCCTGTGGGGCGACGGGTGCTCGGCCGCGCTGGTCACGGCCAAGCCGTACGGCATCCTGCTCGAAAGCTTCCACGCCATCGTGGCGGTGGAGCGCAAGGAGTTGATGAGCTGGCACATCCGCGACGACGGCTTTGACATGGTGCTGTCCGGCCAGGTTCCCGGCGCGGTGCGCGAGACACTGCGCAACGACCACCCGGCCATCCTCGGCGGCAGGCCTGCCAGGGAGATCGATTTGTGGGCGGTGCATCCCGGCGGCCGCTCCGTACTCGATGCGGTCGAGCGGGCGCTCAAACTCGAGCCGACCGCGCTCGCCGCATCGCGCGAAGTTCTGCGGCGATACGGCAACATGTCGTCGGCAACCGTCATGTTCGTGATGGCCGAAATGCTCAAGGAGCCGTCGGGCCTGCTCGGCTGCGGCATGGCGTTCGGGCCGGGATTGACCACCGAGACCATGATGTTCCGGACTGCCTGATGAAGGTCCTGCGCGAAAACATCTCGCTCGCAGCCCGTTGGCTGGTGCCGTATTTGCCGTATCCGCACTTCATGTGCGTGGCGCCTCTTGACGCCGTGCTGCGGGTCCTGCGGCGCGCGCAAGGCCAGATTCCTCCCGCCTATTGGCCGCGCCTGGTTCTTCTGCTCCTGCTTTCGGCGATCAACACGGTCGTCTCCCTGCCGGAGCGCGTAGTCGTTGGGGCATGGCTTTGGCTGCGCCCTCCCCGGATTGAACCGGATAACGCCCCTGTGTTCGTTCTCGGCTACTTCCGATCCGGGACGACGTTCTTGCAGAACCTGCTGGCGGCCGATCCCTGCCTGAGATCGCCGAGCTGGCCGCAGGTCCTGGCGCCGCAGACATTTGTCCTCGGCTGGGTTGTCCTGCGCTACCTTTTCGTACCCTTGCTGCCGTTGACGCGTCTCAACGCAGTGGTGCCGGTGGGCGCCGGGCTCCCGGCGGAGGACGACTTCGCGTTGAACAATATGGGTGGGATGTCCGTCCTCGCGGGACGCGCCCTGCTTCCCCGCAGGCAGGCCTTCTTCAATCGATATCACGATCTCGACGCGCTTTCAGCGGACGAGTTCAGCCGCTGGCGCTCACATCAATTGGCTTTCGTCCGGAAGCTTACGCTCGTTGCCGGCGGGCGGCGGCTTGTGCTCAAGTCGCCGAGCCATACGGCGCGCGTCCGCTACCTCCGCGAATTGTTTCCGGGCGCCAAGTTCGTCCACATCTCCCGTTCGCCGGAAGCCGTGTTCCGGTCCAACATCCTTTTGGCGCGCGAATTGCAACGTGCGTTCGCCCTGCAGCCGCCGCTGCCCGAGGACGAGCAGGAGGAGATCATCACCCGCGAATATCTCGCGACGGAGATGCACTATCTGGCCGATAGAGACCGCATTCCGGCTGCCGACCTCGCGGAAGTGCGGCTGCAGGATCTCACCGCCGATCCGGTGGGCGAGATGAAGCGTATCTACCGCGAACTGGGCCTGCCATTTCCCCCCGGCTGCGAGGAGCGGATGCAGCAGGTCGCCGCGGCGTTCGTCAAACAGGCGCGTAACCGCCATCCCGGCCTGACGGAAAGGCAGAAAGCGCGGGTAAAGCGCCTCGAACCGCTGGCTGTCGCTTTTGGGCATGCGCCTGCGCAGCCTTCCGAGAGGCCCGATGTTGACAGCCAACAGCGCATTGGATGACATAGGATCATGACAGCAGCCCTATGGTCGCGCGCAAGCTGGGCAGCGTTGGCCCGGCTGTTGTTCGTCTCCGTGCTACTCGCGATCTGCGCTCCATCGCTTTCGGCAGTTGCCGATGAGCAGAGTGACGCGGTCAAGTTGGTTGAGACTGTGCGCCAGGCGGCGATTGCGCTTGGCCACGGTGGCTCCGCCGAGGGACAGCTCCGCTCGATCTCCGCGGCGTTCGATGGCAGGGGAATCGCCCAAGCCGTGCTCGGGACGTATTGGCGCCGCGCGAGTGCGGACGACCGCGCCTCGGTGGTCGACGCGCTTCTTTATGCCATAGCGCACAGGCTGGCCGACAGGCTGGAGAGGACGCAGGACAAGACTTTCACCGTGCTCGGAACAAAGGCCCTGGCCAACGGCGACATCCTGGTGCGCAGCGAATTCCGCCGGCCGCTGCACGGCCCGACGTCCGTGGACTGGCGTGTGCGCCACTGCCGCGGACAATTGTGCATAGGCGACGTCTTTGTCGACGGCGGCTCCGTGACCGTGCAGCAGCGGGACCGCGTTGCCCAGCTGCTCGCCGGCAATGGCGGCTCGATCCCGGCACTTGTCGCCGATCTCAGGAAAGGCCGGGTATGACTTTTCGCTCGTGCTCATGTCCCTGCTCGTCGAATTGAACAATGTCGGCCGCGACTTCGACGGCGGCCGCATTGTCGCCGTCGACGACGTGTCGCTTGCGATCGAGGATGACGAGACCGTCGCCATTGTCGGCCGCAGCGGGAGCGGCAAGTCCACGATCCTGAACCTTATCTGCGGGCTCGACCGGCCGACGCGCGGCGACGTTCGGTTCGAAGGACGGGCCGTTAACGGCAGGGCCGCATGGGCGGCCGTGCGGGCCAGCAGGATCGGCATCGTCTTCCAGAACTTCTTCCTGCTCCAGTCCTTGTCGGCGCGCGAGAACATCGAGGTGGCGTTGTTGGGAAACCTCGGCGGAGCAAGCCAGCGTCGCGTTCGCGCGCTCGAACTTCTGGCGCATTTCGGCCTTGCCGAGCGCGCTACGCTCCGGCCGGCCGAGCTTTCGGGCGGCGAACGCCAGCGGCTTGCCATTGCCCGCGCGCTCGCCAACCGTCCGAAGCTTCTCGTTGCGGACGAGCCGACAGGAAGCCTCGACGTGCAGACGAGCCAATCGGTGATGAGCATCATCGGCAATTTGCACCGCGAGTTCGGCACCGCGGTGATCGTCGTGACGCATGACGAGGACGTGGCCGCATTGTGCGGGCGGCGCGTCGAGATTACCGACGGCCGCATCCGTTCGGACAGCCGAACGACGCCTGCGCCTGCGCCGCGATCCGCTAACCCATGACAGAGCTGACCCTTCCCTTGCGCGGTCTTATTGCACGCCCGCTTCGCACCCTGCTTACGATTCTCGGCATCGCACTGGCGGTCGCGGGGTTTGTCGCACTTACCGGCCTGACCGCTGGCGTCCAGCACTCGTTCGCATCGGGCATAGACGAGAACGGCGCCGACCTGGTGGTGAGCCAGCGCGGCGCGTTCAACCTGGTGAGCAGCACCGTGCCCAGGTCGCTGGCCTCCGGGCTTTCCGCGGTGCCAAATGTCGAGGCTGTGTCCGGCGTTCTCCTCAACATCACCACGGCTGACGACGCTGCGAATATCGTCATGGCCGGCTGGCCCGCCGCCAGCTTCCTGTGGAAAGACATGCGCCTCTTGTCGGGACGGATCCCTGCACCGGGGGACAAGTGGCCGGTGATCCTTGGCGAGTCGATGGCTACCGCATTGGACAAGCGCGTCGGCGATACTGTCGAGCTCCAGTTCCAGCCCTATCGGATTGTCGGCATCGCGTCGTTCTCGTCCGTGCTGAACCAGAACAGCGCGATCGTTCCGCTCGAAGGGCTGCAGCAACTCCTGTCGCGCGAGGACGTGTTTACCTTGTACGAGGTGAGGCTGAAGCGGCCGCTCGACAAGAACGACATCGCTGTTGCACGAAGCCGGCTCATCGCAGCCGCACCGGGGTTCGAGGTCGGCGACACCGAGCAGTTTGCCAGCAGCATCCGCATCTTCGATCTGCTTCAGGCGATTGCCCGGACAATTTCACTGGTTGTCATGGCGATGGCCTCTGTCTCCGTTGCCAACACGCTTCTGATGGCCGTGAACGAACGGACGTTCGAGATTGGCGTTCTCGCGGCGCTCGGCTGGTCTCCGAGACGGATTCTCCGGCTCATTCTCATCGAAGGCGTCATCATGAGCGCGGTGGGCGGGGTCATCGGGATCATTCTCGGCGCCCTGGCAATGGAAATGGCGGCGAAGACAAAGTTCGCGGCGGGTCTGATCGTGCCTTATTTGTCCGGCTGGTCGATCGCGCAGGCGCTGATCTTCGTCTTCATCGCCGGCCCCCTCGGCGCGCTCTATCCAGCCTGGCGCGCCACGCGCCTTCTCCCAGCTGAGGCGCTGCGCAGGATTTGACGGTGGGGCGGGTTTCCAAGCGTATGCGGGCGTAGGTTTTGGAGATTATGGTGGCCGGCGATATCTGCTTTCAGGAAACAGACGCTTCCCTGCCGCCCGCGCACTACCGAATCTGTTCAGTCGTCGACGAAAAAGTCTTCGTCGACGCGTTTCACTTCAACCGAGCGACTGATCCGCACACCCACTTCGTGCTCGATCATCAACTCGGCAAGTCGGTTTCCATCTATAAGGACGATGCGCTGTGGCAGATGCCGGACAAAATCTGCGGCGGGTGAGCTGAAACTCGATGTCGTCACAAAGACGCCCTTGGAAGCTCCAAGGCCGACAAGGCTGCCGACAAAACCCTGTATCTCTGGCCGGCCGACGCCGACATGAGGCGCGTAGCGCTTGGCTTGCACATAGATGCGGTCGAGTCCCAGGCGATCCTCATCGATCACGCCGTCAATGCCGCCGTCGCCGCTGCGCCCCAATCTTTGCGCGGCATCCTCGTGACTGCCGCCATACCCCATGGCGACAAGCAGATCGACGATGGCGCGTTCAAAGAAGGCCGGGCTTAACGCCAGGATGCGCTGCAAGAGCTCCGCTTTCAGCGCAGCGTGGAGCACGGCATGTGCGGCGTCGATCTGCTCCTCCGGAGTGGACGTCGCTTCCGCTGCGGCGCCAGTGGCAGGCGTCTCGGCTGACGAACCCTCGCTGCTCGCATTGTAAAACCGGACGAAATCCGGGTAGCGCTTGAGCGTCTCCACATCGATGGACGTCGGATTGGTATGGAGCAGTGCCCTGCCAGTCTCGCTCGCCACGAAGCGCCCGCGCGCCGGGCTGTCGATCAGGCCGGCTTTGCTCATATAGAATTTGGCCCAGTGGATGCGGTTGTGCAGCACGCGCTGGCGGCCGCTTGGCAGGAGTTCGTCGCGTTCTGTGTCGGTAAGGCCGAGTTGGTTGGCTACGGCGTCGGCGGCCTCAGGGACGCGCCGCTCGCCAGCGGCGGCGAGGCGCAGTACCGGCAGCATCAGAGCCTGATAGTCGGGGATGCTCATTGTTAAACCGTCACGATGCGTCCGTCGACGAAGCCCGTCGGCCACGCTTCGGCTTTGGCGCAGCAGCGCGTTGCGCGCGAATGCGCTCCAGAAGCGGGCTTGCCGGCTCGTCGTTGGGGTCTTGCGGCACGAGCTCGCCTCGGAATGCCTTGGCGAAGATTGCGGATTCGAGGCGGTCGAGTAAGGCCCGGACGTGCGTGGCTTCGGCTTCGAGACGATCGGTGGCGGAGAGAGCCAATTCTATTTTGCGAACGATTTCCTTTTGCTCGACAATTGGCGGCAGTGCGATGTGAAAAGCTCGCACTTCAGGGAAGTAGATCGTCGTATGCGTCGAGCCCATACCGAAATTCTTTATCTCCTCTCCCTCGGCCATGAGGGCGTACATAAGGTACTCGGGCAGTAGAGCCTCCGAGCAGGTCCATGTCGCGAAGTCCTGACTCGTGGTCATGGACCGGTCCATGATTGTGACATAACCCACTGAAGCAGTCCGGGAGAGGCAAACCGTACCAGCGGGTAGCAGGCGGGCCGACGAATTTGCCAAACCAGCCTCCGAGATCGTTTGCTGCGTCTCAGAAATGCGATGCCCGTGATGCGCTCCGGCATCCCTGATTCCAATCCATGGGACACCGCCATCCCAGTAGTCAGAGCGAGAGCGGCTCGGTGTGTGGCCTGTCTCCTGTCTTGCCAGCCGCAATAACGGCAACCAGCGCCAACCGGGTGGCAAGGAGGTTCCGGGATCGTTAACGGCCAGCCCTGCGACGCCCGAGATAACCTTTTCTGTTGCTTCACGTCCGCCGCGACTTTGAGGAGGCGCAGGCACCCTCACGAGGAGTTCATTGACCGTTTCGCCAGATAGCGACAGCTCACTTGTCAATGATCCGCTCATTCCTGCGCGCAAAATGGCAAGGCGCTGCCGATCAGCCAACGCGGGCACACGATCCAGTTCCGTCTTGGCCCTAGCGATGTGGGCGACTAGTGCATCCAGCTTCGCGACGATGCGGCGCTGCTCCTCGGCAGGAGGAAGCGGCACCTCGACGCTGCCGATGTCATCAAGCCCTAGCCCAGATCGCGTGATCCCTCGATCCCTCAAACCAAGTTGGGACTGCCCGTTTTCACAAGACAGGTATCTCGCGATATATGGCGCCAGGGATGGGTCATTCAATCGAACAAGAGCAATATGCTGATTTACATAAGCTTTGACGTCCTCGGAGAACAATGCGATTCGACCTAGATCGGCCGTTATCGTGACCAGGATATCTTGGCTCGAAAGTTTGGTCCTTTCTCCTTCTGATCCATACGGAGGTTTAACATGCTGAATATCTTTCAAGTCGAGTTCTAGGCCACCCCTCTTGATATTCTGAATGCGGATAAACGCATCACCTGTATCTGAATAGTATTTGGCCCAACCGCGCGAGCCGCTTGTGATGAAGTCGGCCATCTGGCCGACGGTAGCTTGAGCCCAGCCTTTAGGCAGCGTCATTCTGCGGCCTCGGCCACTGCCGCGCCTGCCGTGTTGCCTTCCAACACGGTCAATAGCGCTGCGATTTCCTCCAGCGCCGTCTTTAGGTGCCCCTCGATCGCCGCAGCGATGTCTTCCGGCGTCTGCAGCCCGTCCTCGGCATCCGCGCTGGTGTCCTTCAGCCAGGTAATGTCGAGGTTGTCCCCGCGCTTGGCGATCTCGGCGCGGTTGAAATGGCGGAAGCGGCCATTCTCGCCCTGGTCGGTTCGCGGCGCTCCGCCATTCGGGTCGTCACCGTAGGCGCGCATGAAATCATCGAGTTCGGCCACCTTGAAGGTGTTGGTCTTGCCGTAGGCAGGCGCGCCGGAGCGTGCGTCGTAGATCCATACGTCCTTCGTCGCGTCCTCCATCGGCGCTTCCTCGTCCGCGCGCGTGAAAAACAGCACGTTGGTTTTCACGCCCTGCGCATAGAAAATGCCGGTCGGCAGGCGCAGGATGGTGTGCAGGTTGCACCAGTTCATCAGGCGCTGGCGCAGCAGTTTGCCGCGCCCGTCGTCGAACAGAACATTGTCCGGCACGACCACCGCCGCCCTCCCGCCAAGCTTCAACGCGCGGATGCAATGCTCGACGAAGGGAAGCTGGTAGGACGAGACGCGGTCGGTGATGGTGAGGTCGTCGCGCGTCGGCGGCCCGCCTGCCGGACCAAAGGGCGGATTGGTGAGGATCAGGTCGGCGTTCTTGAATTGCGGCCGCTGGCCGGCGGGCGAGAGCGTGTCTGCAAGGTCGAGATTGTCCGGGTCGATCGCGTGCAGATGGAGGTTCATCAGCAGCAAACGGAACGTGTCCGGCACGTTCTCGATTCCCCTCAGAGCCTGCTGCAACTGGAACGCCTGCTGCTTGGGGCCCAGGACGAAATAGTCGTCGGTCGTATCTTTCATGAATGTGTTGGCGGCAATCAAGAAACCACCCGTGCCGGCTGCAGGGTCCTGGATAACCTCGCCAGGCTGCGGCTTCATGAGCCGCACCATGACCTCAATCAGAGCCCGTGGCGTGAAGTATTGCCCGGCCCCGCGCTTGGTCTCCTCCGCCATTTTCTGCAGCAGTCCTTCATAGGCATCGCCGAAGGCGTCGCGCTCGTGACTGAACCAGTGCAGGCCATCGATGGCGTCGATCAGCTTGCGCAGGTTGGCCGGCTCGCGAACGATGGTCGCGGCGTTCTGGAAGATAGCGACGACCGAGCGATCCTTCACCTTCTCGCCGTCGCCAAGATCGATCAGCGCCTGCCTGTAGCGCTGCAGCACTTCCGTTTCGCTGGCGCTCTTCAACGCACCCCAGCGGTATTGCTCGGGAATGCGGCTCTCGTCCTTCTGCTCCGACGCCATCTTCAGGAACAGCAGATAGGTCAGCTCGGTGACGTATTGCTGGTAGGTGACGCCGTCCTTGCGCAACAGCGCGCAGAGGCGCCACAGCTTGTTCACCAGATCTTGTGACGGGTTCATGGGCTGTCTTTCGCTATGCGGCGGTGTCGCCGCCCCAGATGGCAGTGTTCAGATCCTTGAGCACACCTTCCAGCCCGGATTCGAACTCGCGGTCAACCACTTCGAAGCCGCCGGCCTGTGCGAAGAGCGGATCGGAGAGGATTTCCGGATCGCCCACCGGCTGGGCTTTCAGCGCGCGGCCGATGCGCACCAGCCATTGCCGCTGTCTCGCGGTCCAGGCGCGGCTGGCCAAGATATGCTGCAGGCCGTTTTCCACGCGCGTCTCATAGGGAACCAGCGGGTCGCCGATCGCCGCCTGGCGTACGAAGCCGATAACATGCGCCGCAATGTCGGCATTGCGCACCGAACCATAGGCCCGACGCAGATTCGCCTCCGAGAAACCGTTGGCGTCGAGCAGCGTGGCGAGTTCCTTCAGCTCCTTGCGGGTCAAATCGCGCGGCCGCTGGGTGGCGGCGATCATTGCGGGGACGGCGTTCATGTTCGAGCGCACAAATGTCTCGAAGCTCTCGATATAATCGCTCGGACTCGCGTTGCGGCCATATTGGTCCTCAACCGAGATTAGTTCGTCCTCGTGAGGCGAAATGTAGATGCCTTCGCCTCGCCGTTTGCCGGTGCCGGCAAGGTCCAGCAATGTTGCGAGCGACGGATGCTGGCGGAACAGTTCGAGCGTCGTGCCCGGCGATGCCGTTTTCAGCTTGTCCGGCAACGCGTCGAGCGGTCCCAGCGCCGTCTCCAGCCCTTCGCGCAGTGCTTCATCAAGATGCTTCAGGCGTTGGCGCAGCTTCACAACAATCTGATCGCGCACGAACGCGCGGTCCTCGTCGGTCGTCGCACGCTGCAGATCGCCGGCCAGGGTGGCAAAGCTCAACGACGGATCGACCACGACAGGCCGCATGTCGGTGACTTCCTGCAAATTGGCGTAGATGTCGACAGCGTCGAAGATGCGGAAATATTCCTTGCCGATCTCGTCGCAACGCCGCGTCGCGCGGCCGATCATCTGATCATAGAGGATGCGGCTGTTGACGCGTCGCACGAAGACCAGGTTGACGATCGCCGGCACGTCGATGCCGGTGGTCAAAAGGTCGACCGTGACGACATATTTCGGGCGCGGGTCGTTCTTGAATGCTTTGATGCGGTCGAGCGGCTTGTCCACCGAACCGGTGATCTTCTCGACCAGGTCATGCGCCTGCGGCCCATATTCGGCGACCAGCGCGGCACGCAATTCATCGACAAGAATGTCCGCATGATCATCGCGCGCCGCGAACAGTAGCGTTTTGCCGGGCTGATCCGGCGGGCATTCGGCCGCCACGGCTTCCGCGACGGCGCGGTTGAAGGCCCGCGTGTAGACCTTCTTGTTGAATTCGGCGACCTCGAAGTCGACCTGATCCTCCAGATTGAACAGGTCGATCTGCCCGGTTCTCGGGTCGACGATGTTGACCTCTTCGCCTCTGTCGAAGCTGATGCCCGTCTGGCTGAGTGCTGTCGTGATGCGGCGCGGCGGCCGGTGGTCGATCAAGTAGCCGTCGATGACCGCCTGCCGATAGCCGTAGCGGAACACAGGCGCGCCAAAGATTTCGCGCGTATGCAGCGCCGGTGTCGCCGTCAGCGCGATCTTGGTGGCGTCGAAGTAATCGAGAACCCGCCTGTAGGCCGACAGATAGTCGTCGCGGTTGCGGAAGGAGAGATCCTCTTCGCGCAACTCGGCATCGAGCGTATAGCCGCGATGCGCTTCATCGACGATGATAAGGTCATATGTGCCCGGCGTCGGGCGCTCGGCGTTCGGATCATCGAAGATGCGGCGGATCATCGCCTGCACGGTCGCGACCTGCACGCGGTCCGTCGCCTCGGGAAACTTGCGGGCCATGTCCGCGATCGGGAACACCTGGTCGAATTTGAGAAAGCCGCTGGTGTCGGTCGTGCTCATGGCGTCGAGCGTTTGGCGTCCAAGCGCGTTGCGATCAACCAGGAACAGAATGCGCCGGAAGCGCTTGCTGCGCAGCACCTCATACATCAGCGCGATGGCAAGGCGCGTCTTGCCAGTGCCGGTCGCCATGGCGAGCAGAATGTTATCCTGGCCGTTTGCAACGGCTGCCTCGACCGCGAGGATCGCTTCTTGCTGATACGGCCGCAGCCCGGTGACGCCGATTTCGCGATCCGCGAGTTCGGCAACGCGCCCGATTTCCTGCTCCAACCGTTCCACAAGATCGCGCGGCGAAAACCATTCCGACAGCGGACGCGGCGGCGCCTGCAGACGGGCGTCCCAGAACCAGGTGCCGGACTTGGTCGCAAGTTGCTTTACATAGGGACGGCCATTCGTCGCCAGCACAAACGGCACTCGGAACCCGTCCAGGCCATCGATCCAAGGGGCATTTGGTAGTGTCTCTTCCGGCCGAAGCCGGATGTCGCGTGCATAACGCTTCGCTTGCCCTATTCTGCCCGGTACGTCGCGAACCTGCCGCTTCGCCTCGATAACCCCAACACAGCGGCCGTTGATGAACAGCGCGTAATCGACAGGTCCGCTCTCGGTCGGCCATTCGGCAATTGCGATTGCCTCGGTTTGCCCTGGTCGCGTGCCGTTCGCGTAGCGCAGCGTTTCGGTGTCGACCCGCCAGCCGGCAGCGCGTAACTCCTCATCGATCAGGACACGTGTGGTAGCCTCATCGATCTCAATGTGCTCGGCACTCTTGGCAGCTTGCTGTGCCAGAAGATCGAGCTGAAGCGCGGGAGTCGCGTTGGCGACAGACTGGAGTTCGGCCAGCGAGCGTTCGGCAGCGTGAAGGGCAGCTTCCGTATCGGCGGCATATTTTTCCCAGAAGGCCCGCTCTCCGGCCTGCGAAGTGACCCGGCCTTCAAGATCGAGGCGCGCGGATTCGGCGTCCTGCGCGGCAAGCTTTGCCTTAGCCTCCGCGTCGGCGCTGGCGGTCACAGCGTCGCGCAGCGTGTCGATCTCTTTCCGAAGGGCTGCTGTCACGTCGGCGCGCGGAACAGGAGGCACGAATGGTCCAGGCTTGAAAGAAGGCGCCTTGCCGTAAGTCTGATGAAACCAGACACCAATGGCGCGGGCGAGCTTTAATCCTGTCAGCGCGTCGCTCGCCGAACCCTTGTCTTCATGCGCAGCGAGATTGCCGGCGCTTTTAAGATGATAGAAAAACTGGGCCATCTCTCGCTGGAGAATGGAGCGGGAGCGCAAGGTCCGCAGTATGTCGTCAAACGACATGTGTGGACCGTTATAAAGGGCCTGTCGGGCTGCTACCTGCTTCGCCGTGATTTCAGCGAACTGTCGCAGTTTTACGAGGGCTGTGGGCGGGTCGTCGGCATAGTACCGCTCCGCCAGCCGGCCGAGCTTTGCCAACTGCGGACTATGTGGTTCAAGAAACTCGAAATTTCCGGCGACTTCCCCCATGGCGCGCTACACTATAGCTATTCTCGTGATGCTCAAGAGGTTGAACGTCTTCGATAACATCATCGATCTATAGGGGCTTCGCGTGTTGCAATAGCCGCATTGCCAATCTTGCTAAAGCCCGAGCTGCTGCCCCCTCCAGCTCTTGACGAAAATTCGCGCGCCTGTTTGAGACACGGGAGCAAACGGGCATTTGCTCCACGGGAGACGATCAAGCGGTGGCCAAGCTGTGAAGCGCGTTTTTCGATGGCTCGCCGCCTTCCTCCTGGCGTCCACCCTCACCGGCTGCACCGGCGTTTCCTATTACGCGCAGTCTGTCGCCGGCCATGTCGAGATCATGGCCGCACGGAAGAATGTTGCGGGCCTCATCCAAAATCCTTCAACGCCGGCACCGTTGCGCGCCAAGCTGACGAAGGCCAGCGCCATACGTCGCTTTGCCACGGACGAACTGGCGGAGCCCGATAACTCGAGCTACCGCTCTTATGTCGACATCGGCCGGGACAATGTGACCTATGCGGTTTTTGCCGCGCCGCAATTTTCGCTCGCGCCGGTGACGTGGTGCTTTCCGGTGTTCGGCTGCGTTCCTTACAAGGGCTACTTTTCCGCGAAATCGGCGGTGGAAAGTGCGGCCGACCTGAAGCGAAAGGGGCTCGACGTCTACATCTCGGGCGTCACCGCCTATTCGACGCTGGGCTGGTTCAGCGACCCGCTGCTCTCGACCATGCTGCGCCAGGACGATTCCTATATCGCCAGCCTCATCTTTCATGAGCTGGCGCATCAGAAAATCTATGTGAACAACGATTCGGCGTTCAACGAGGCTTTCGCGGTCTCGGTCGAAACCACCGGCACAAGGAAATGGCTGCGCGCCACGGGCAACAGCGCCGGGCTGCGGCGCTACGAAACGAACCGCCGGCGCAGCGCCGATTTCCTGCGGCTGATTGCTGAGACGCGGGTCGAGTTGGCGCAGGTCTACGGCAGCCCCCGTGCCCCGAAGCAGATGGCGGCGGCCAAGGCAGCCGCGATCGACAGGCTGCGGGTGCGCTACCGGCAGATGCGCGACACGCACTGGGGCGGATACCGGGGCTATGACGCCTGGTTCGCCGCGCCCATCAACAACGCAAAGCTTGCCGCGACGTCGGTCTATGGCGAACAAGTTCCGGCGTTTCTTCGGCTGTTCGATTTGTGCGGCGACGACTATCCGAGATTCTACGCCGCCGTACGGCGGATCGGGAATTTGCCGCAGACTTCGCGCGTGGAGGCGCTGAAGACCGTGGCGGCGTGTCATTGAGGTTGATGAGCGAGGTGGGCGGGTTGGGCGATAGGTCCAGGCCGTGGCGGTCCTGCCCCTGTGAGGCAGGATAATCGCATCTGGCAGCGCTGTCCCTCACCCAGCCTCCGCTTCGCTCGGCTGACCTCTCCCCAAGGGGCGAGGAGATTGCCAGCGCTGCCGCCGATCTCTTCTCCCCCTCGGGGAGAAGGTGGCCGCGAAGCGGCCGGATGAGGGGGCCGGCGCCGCCATCTGCGATTGGCCTCGGCCCATAAGCAAAAAAGGCCCCCTTTCGGGGGCCTTTTCGTAACATCTCCAATTGTAGAGCCCTGCCCTACTTCCCCGCCAGCGCCTTGGCGTTCTCGGCCGTGATCGCGGTGGTGTCCACCGTCACCGTCGCGTCCACCGAGGTCGCGCAGTCGAGCAGGATCTTCTTCGACATGTCGATCGCTTCCTTGGCGCCGGTCGGGTAGGTGAAGGTCGCCGCCCAGTCGCCCTTGGCCACCGCCTCGATGCCGCCGGCAGGTCCGGGCAGGCCGTCGGTGCCGATGATCTTGACGTCCTTGCCGGCGCCTTTGGCGGCAAGCAGCGCGCCGGCCGCCATCATGTCGTTGGAAGCGTAGAGCACCTTGATGTCGGGGTGCGCCTGCAGCATGGCGGCAAAGGCGGTCTGGGCTTTATCCGGAACCCAGTCGGCGGCCTGCTCGGCGACGATCTGGATCTTTGCATTGCCTTTCACGCCTTCCTTGAAGCCGTTCAGGCGCTCCACAGCCGGCGTCGAGCTCGGCAGGCCTTCCAGCACCGCCGCCTCGCCGCCATCGGGCAAGAGCTTCGTGGCCGTGAACTTGCCGGCTTCCTCGGCGATCTTGAAATTG
This sequence comes from Mesorhizobium sp. RCC_202, assembly GCF_041355295.1. Classification (NCBI taxonomy): domain Bacteria; kingdom Pseudomonadati; phylum Pseudomonadota; class Alphaproteobacteria; order Hyphomicrobiales; family Phyllobacteriaceae; genus Mesorhizobium; species Mesorhizobium sp. RCC_202. Next base: position 462,595 of record NZ_JBFUPO010000003.1, on the reverse strand, counting down.
TCGCCGCCGATGAAGGCGGTGTAGTCCTTGCCGGGGTCGCCGACGGTCTTGCGGTCGAGCTCGATCACCGGGATGCCGGCATCCATGGCGCGCTTCACGGCCGGCGTCAGCGGTGCGGCCTCGAAGGGCGAGATCAACAAGATGTCGACCTTCTGGGTGATGAAATTGTCGACCTGCGAGGTCTGCGTGTTGACGTTGCCGGCGCCGTCGGCGATCTGCAGCGTGAAGCCCGGCACTTCCTTGGCCGCCGCCGTCAGCTCGTCATTGACGTGCTGGCGATAGGGCTCGGCGTTGTTGGCCTGCGAAAAGCCGATGACGAACTGGCCGTCCTTCGAGCAGGCCTTTACCAGCGGGTCGGCGGCATAGGCGCTGCCCGCGATGCAAAGGCCCGCCCCTGCCAGAAGCGCGGCCTTCAGCACGCGCGATCCTGTTGTCGTTCTCATATCCATTCTCCTCCTCGTCCGGCGGGGATGCCGGACCTTTGGTTACAGTCTCTTCCCGGTGCCGCCGGCCTCCTATCGTCCCAAACCCTCGCGGCGGCGTACGAGGGATTGAAGCACTGCCGCCAAGACGATGATCGCGGCGGTCGCGAGCAGCTGCGTGGCGGGCGTGATGTTGTTGAGCTGAAGGATGTTGGCCAAGGCGCCGAGCATGATGGTGCCGGCCACCGTGCCGACCATCGAGCCGGCGCCGCCGAACAGGCTGGTGCCGCCGATGACGACTGCGGCAATCGCCGTCAGCTCATAGCCCATGCCGTCATTGGCGCTGCCGAAATTGAACTGGCCGGCGTGCACGATGCCGGCGAGCGCCGAGGCAAAGCCGGTGATGGCATAGACCGCTATTTTCACCATCGAGACGGGCACGCCTGAAATGCGCGCGGCGCGCTCGTTGCCGCCGACGGCATAGACGTAGCGGCCGAAGCGCGTGGTGTTGAGCACCAGGGTGGCGATGGCCGCGAAGATGATGAAGACGATGGTCGCCACCGGCACGGTGTTGTCGAACAGCCGCTCGCCCAGCACCGCGAACACCGGCGGCGCCAGGCCTGGCCCGTCGCCATAGGAGATGTTGATGTACTGGTTGCCGGAGACGATCAGCGCCAGGCCCCGAGCGGCCTGCAGGCCGGCGAGCGTCACGATGAAGGGCTCCAGCCGGAAGCGCGTCGAGATCGTGCCCTGGACAATGCCGAAGACGATGCCCATGACGAGCACGGCCAGAATCGTCGGGATCAGGCCGAAGCCGCCGGAAATCATCATCGATGCGGTGACGACACTGGAGAGGCCGAGCACCGCGCCGACCGACAGGTCGATGCCGGCGGTGATGATGACGAAGGTCATGCCGATGGCGATGATGCCGGTCTCGGACACGGCGCGCACGATGTTGGCGATGTTGTCGGGGTTGAGGAACAGGATCTCGCCGTGGCGCCTGGGCGAGAAGATGATGCCGCCGATCGCCACCAGCACCAGGCCGATCAGGCTCTGGAAGCGCACGACCAGCGACAGCGGGTCGACGCGACGCTTAGGCGCCGACGGCATCGCCGGATTGGCCGCCACCTCAATCTTCTGATCCGACATCAGGCCTCCTTGCCATTGGCCGCGGCAAGCACCGTGTGCTCGTCGACGCCGCCCAAAAATTCCGCCACATTGCGCCCCTGGCGCAGCACCACGATGCGGTCGCAAAGCCCGATCAGCTCCGGCATCTCGCTGGAAGCGACCAGTATGCCCAGCCCCTGGGCGGCGAGCGCCCGCAGCCTTGCGTAAATCTCGCCCTTGGCGCCGACATCGACGCCGCGCGTCGGCTCGTCGAGCAGCAGCAAACGCGGGTTGCCGAGGATCTCCTTGGCCAGCACCACCTTCTGCTGGTTGCCGCCCGACAGCGAGCCGACCGAAATCTCCGGGTTCTTCGGGCGGATGTCGAACTGGCCGAAGGATTGTTTGATCGCTTCGGCCTGGCGGCGCGGCGACATCAGGCCAGCCGGCGAGATGCGGCGGATCACCGACATCACCAGGTTGAGGCCGACCGCCATCCTGAGCATCAGGCCGCTGCCGCGCCGGTCGTCGGTGACGAAGGCGATGCCGGCCTTGCGCGCCGCGTGGATGGAGTGGAGCTTCACCGGCTTGCCGTCGACCGCCACCTCGCCCTGCCAGCGGCCGGCTAGGCCGGTGCCGTAGAGCGCGGACAAAAGCTCGGTGCGCCCTGCCCCCATGATGCCGGCAAGGCCAACGATTTCGCCTTGCCTGACCTCGAGCGAAACATCGTCCGGCGGCTGCCAGCCGGCGCTCTGGTTGGCCAGCTTGAAGCTGGCATGCTTGAGGCTGAGCAGCGTCTTGCCGGCGCTTTTTGCCCGCGCGGGATAAAGCTCGTCCAGCGGACGCCCGACCAGCAGCCGCACCAGCTCGGCCTGCGGCGCATGCGGCTCGGTGACGCCGGCGACGCGGCCGTCGCGCATCACCGTCACGCGGTCGGCGATCTCGGGCACTTCCTCCAGCCGGTGCGAGATGTAGACGATGCCGACGCCGGTGGCGGCGAGCTTGCGCATGATGTCGAACAGGCGCTCGACCTCGCCGACAGTGAGTGCTGCCGTCGGCTCGTCCATGATCAGCACGCGCGAGGCATAGGACAGCGCCTTGACGATCGCCACCACCTGGCGCTGGCCGATGGAGAGATCAGCGACAAGGCGCGCGGGGTCGATGGCAAGCTCGATCGCCTCAAGCCGCTTCTTCGCCTCGCGGCGCATCGCCGGCACGTCGAGCATGCCGCCGCGCATCAGCTCGCGGCCGAGGAAGAGGTTCGCCGCGACGTCGAGCGACGGCACGAGGTCGAGTTCCTGGAAAATGGTGGCGATGCCGGCTGCCTGGGCTTCGCGCGGATTGTTGAAGGTGACCTTATTGCCGTCGATGCGGATCTCGCCCTCATCCGGCGTGTGGACGCCCGAAAGGAGGTTCATCAGCGTCGACTTGCCGGCGCCGTTCTCGCCGAGCAGCGCGTGGATCTCCCCGGCCTTCAAGTCGAAGTCGACGCCGCGCAGCGCCTGGGCCCCGCCGAAGCTTTTGACCGCGCCGGTCATGGACAACAGCGGCGCGCTCATCTTGGCCTCGCGCAGGACTGGCGGGCCTGCAATGTCGCCTGCAGCCGCACGGCGCGCGGCGGGGCGTCGCTGGAAGCGATGCGGGCGCTGAGCAGCGCGGCGGCTTGCCTGCCGATGTCGGTGCAGGGCTGCTCGACCAGCGTCAGGCGCGGCTCGAAACAATCGGCCCATTCGAAATCGTCGAAGCCGACCAGCGACAGATCGCGGGGGATCGAAAGGCCCCTCTCGCGGACGGCGCGAACTGCTCCGATGGTGGTCATGTTGTTGCCGGTGACCAAAGCGGTGGGCGGCGTAGGCAGCGACAGGATCGCATGCGTCGATGCCGTGGCGCTCGCCGTGTCGACATTTTCAGGCGAGACATAGTGCTCGTCGCACTCAAGTCCATTGGCGGCGAGCGAAGCCTGGAACGCCTCGATGCGCTCGCGCGTGGTGGCCAGCCCCGGCTGTCCGGCAATGTAGCCGATGCGTCTATGGCCGAACGAGGCGACATGGTCGATCAGCGCCCGCATCGCGGTGTCGTTCTCGACGCCGATCTGGTCGAAGCGGTCGTCGGCGAAGCGGTCGATCAGAACGCAAGGCAGTTTCTTGTCGGCAAGATAGTCGATGGCACGCTGCGGCGAGCCGGACGGCGCCAGGATGACGCCGTCGACGCGCCGCTGATGGAAGGCGCGCACCACTTGCAGCTCGCGGTCGGGGTCCTCCTGCGTGTCGGAGAGAAAGACCATCAGGCCGAGCCGCGCGCACTCGGCCTCGACCGCGCAGATGATGTCGGTGAAATAGGGATTGGAAATCGCCGAGATGGCGAGGCCGACGCTGTTGGTCGAGGCCACTTTGAGCGAGCGCGCCAATTCGTTGGGCTGGTAGCCCATGGCTGCGATGGCGTCATTGATCAGCTGCGCCTTCTCCGGCGAGACGAAGCGCGTGCGGTTGACGACATGCGATACGGTCGAAATCGAGACGCCGGCGCGGCGCGCGACCTCAGCCATGGTCGGCATGGCGATACAAGCGCAGTGCTGGCAAGCGCTCCTCCCTAAGATTGCGTTTCCCATCCGCTCTGTGGCGGATTTTCACGAAACCATAGAGTCATCGAAACGTTTGCGCAATCGCTTCGATGACTAGGCGCAGAAGATTTTACCGAGGGTGAGAAAACTTGGAAATCAGGCGGTGAAAGCGAGCCAGGCGGTGCCGGCGGCAAGCGTCAGCAAGGTGAGCGGCACGCCGATCTTGAAGAAGGCGGAGAAGGAAAGTTCCTTGCCGGCAGCCTTGGCCTGCTCGGCGACGATAAGGTTGGCGACGGAACCCAGCAGCGTGAAATTGCCGGCCAGCGTCGAGCTCATCGCCACCACCAGCCAGGCACGCTCGGGGTTTTCGAGCCCTGGGATAAAGGGCGTGAGAGCCAGCACCGCCGGCACGTTGCTCATGATGTTGGACAGCACCGCGGTGAAGCCGGACAGACGCCAGACATCGTCGAGGCCGATGGTCTTTGCCGAGGCGATCATGTCCGGGGTGAGCAGCGTGCGTTCGGCGCCTGCGACCACGACGAACAGCCCGGCGAACATGAACAAGAGCGGCCCGTCGATCTCGCGGTAGATGCGCTGCGGCTTGATCGCGCGGGTGACGAGCAGAAGCGCTCCGGCAATCAACGCCGCCTTAGCGACCGGCACGCCGGCGAAGAAGGCGATTGCCAGCGCGATGCAGACAACGATGGCCTTGAGCACCTGCCCGGGCAACATGCGGCCGCGATAGACTTCCGGGCTGAGCTCGGCGTTGCGTGAGAATTCGGCGCGGTAGACAATGCGGATGATAACCACGACGGCGGCAAGGCCGAACAGCGCCACCGGCGCCAGGGCCAGCGCGAAGGCCGGATAGGAAATGCCCGACAGCGCGCCGATCACCATGTTCTGCGGGTTGCCGGTGATGGTGGCGACGCTGCCGCAGTTGGAAGCCGTGCAGGTGGCGATAAGATATGGCACCGGATTGCGGTTGATGACGCGGGTGACGTGGACGACGATCGGCGCCATCACCAGGCAGATCGCGTCATTGACCAGAAAGGCCGAGAGCACGCCGGTAAGCAGCGTCACCATCACCAGAAGCATGAACGGCGCATGCGCGTGCTCGATGGCGTAGCCGCCAAGCGCGCGGAATGCGCCCGAGACTTTCAGATGCGCGACCACGATCATCATGCCGAGCAAGAGCGTGATGGTGTCGAAATTGATCGCCTTGTAGGCATCCTCGATGCCGATCGCGCCGATCGCGATCATGGCGGCGCCCCCCAGCAGCGCGATACCGGCGCGGTCAAGCCTGAGGCCGGGGATGCGGCCGACCGCAACGCCGGCATAGGTCAGCACGAGGATGAGAAGCGCGCCCGCGCCTGTCCATGTCATTTAGGAGAAATCCCCGCTGGCTGCCGTGCCCGGCCAAGACTGCCGATGCTTCGCCGCATCACATTTAACGAGGGCGGCGAAAAGGGGAAGCGCCCGGCGGCCGAAACTTTTTTCGCGCCGCTTTCGTCACTTCAATATTCCAAAACCCTAATGTAAAGAATGCTGAAACATATCTGACCGATAATCCCAGGCGTTGGGGACGAAACGGATGAACACGGTCGTTGAGGCGGAGCGTCGTATCCCGCAAAGAGAGACGCATCCACAGGAATGCCCCCGCTGTCGCGGGGCAAAGCAGATTTTCGTGTGCGCGCGCTGGCTGAGTTCGAACGGCCATTGCTGCCCGGAAGGCACGCACCGGCTCAGTTGTCCGGGGCAAAGCATCGCGTGCCTGGATTGCGGCGGACAAGAAACCGGCTAGCGATCGAGGACCGTCGCGGTCCAAGAGCGGCCCCGCCGTCGGCGCCTGGCGCTCGTGCCGCACCGGCGCTGGACCTGACTATTGCCTTGCGCGTTGCCGGCGCTTACCACTTGCCGAACTTCACGATCTCCTCAGGCCCGGCAAGACAATGATCGCACGACTGCGACGCGCCCTGCGCTGGCAAGCGCTACCCCTGCTTGCCGGCTTTGCCATCGTCGCCGCGATCATCGGCGCGCGCGCCATTCTTGCCGAAGCCCAGATCACCGACCGCGACGCCAGCCGCGAGGCGATCGAGGCGCAGCAATTGCTTTCGGGTCTGCTTTCGCTCGTCCAGGATGCCGAAACCGGCCAGCGCGGCTATCTGCTGACCGGTGAGAAGAGCTACCTCCAGCCCTACCAGCACGCGCTTGAAGGGATGCCGGTCTTGCTTGCGCGCGTCGACGAGATGTTGCCGGCAGGCAGCGACCGGGCGCAGCAGGTGGTGGGCATCAAGGATGCGCTGGCCCGCAAGCAGGCCGAACTGGCCGAAACGATCCGGCTTTACGACAGCGGCAACATGGCGAAGGCGCTGGATGTCGTGCGCAGCGGCCGCGGCAAGCTGGACATGGATCAGATCCGCGCCAATATCGACGCGATCCGGCGCATCGACGGCGCCAGCCTCAACGCCCGCGCCTTGCGCATGGAAGAGATCGAGGGCTGGCTGCGCGTCGGCTCATTCGCGGCGCTGCTCGGCATCTTCCTGCTCGGCATCTACACAATCCGCCAGTCCAGCCGCCGCTTCAGCGCGGTGGTCGCCGCCCAAAATGAGCTGAGCGCCAAGAATGCGGCGCTGGTCAACGAGATCGAGACGCGCGAAAAGGCTGAAGCACAACTTCGCCAGGTGCAGAAGATGGAAGCCGTCGGCCAACTCACCGGCGGCATCGCCCATGATTTCAACAACATGCTGGCCGTCATCACCAGCGCCATGAACCTGGCGCAGCGCAAGCTTTCGCGTGGTGAGTACGACGTGCAGAGTTTTGTCGAAGCAGCCGCCGACGCCGCGGCCCGCGCCGCCAACCTGACGGCAAGGCTGCTTGCCTTTTCCAGGCAGCAGCCGCTGGCGCCGCAAATCGTCGACGCCAACCGCCTGGTCACCGGCATGTCGGACCTGCTGCGCCGCACGCTCGGCCAGGCGATCGAAATCGAGACGGTACTGGCCGGCGGACTGTGGAAAACGCACGCCGATCCGAGCCAGGTCGAAAACGCGGTCATCAACCTGGCGGTCAACGCGCGCGATGCCATGGACGAGAAAGGCAAGCTGACCATCGAGACGGCTAATTGCTATCTCGACGAGGCCTATGCGGCGGACCATCCGGAGGTGAAGGCCGGACAATATGTCATGATCGCGGTGACCGACACCGGCACCGGCATGCCGCCGGACGTGATCGCAAGAGCCTTCGAGCCGTTCTTCACGACCAAGCCGCTGACCAAGGGGACCGGGCTGGGACTGAGCCAGGTGTTCGGCTTCGTCAAGCAATCCGGCGGGCACGTCAAAATCTATTCGGAGCCGGCCGAAGGCACGACGATCAAGATCTACCTTCCCCGTTTCACCGGTTCGGAAGAAGCGGTGCCGGCAAAGGCAAGCGCCCGAAGCGATGTGCCGGCGACCGAAACCATCCTGCTTGTCGAGGACGATGCCCGCGTGCGGGCGTCGACGTCCGCGATATTGCTCGAACTCGGCTACACCGTCATCGAGGCGGCCGGCAGCGAGGAGGCGCTGGGCAAGCTGGCGGAGAACGCGGCGATCGCGCTGATGCTGACCGACATCGTCATGCCGGGCTTGAATGGCCGCCAGTTGGCGGAGGAAGCGAAAAAGCGCGGGCTTTCGGCGAAGGTGGTGTTCATGACCGGATTCACCCGCAACGCGGTCGTGCACAACGGCGTGCTCGACCACGATGTGCATTTCATCGCCAAACCCTTCACGCTGGAGCAACTGGCGACGAAACTGCGGGATGTACTTGCTGTGGCTTGAGAGATATCGGCGCCGGTCCTGGGACGGATCACGCCGCTCCGGGACGGCTCAAGCCGCCCCAGAGACGCCCTACACCGCTCTTAAACTAGATCCGTCCGAGCACGACCAGGATGATGACGATCACCAGGACGAGCCCGAGACCGCCGCCGCCATAGTAGCCCGTACCGTAGAACGGTCCGCCGCCAAGGCCGCTGAAGCCGCCAAGCAAGGCAAGAATAAGAATGATGATGAGAATTGTGCCGAGGCCCATGGTTTCTTCCTCTTTCTGACTGCGCGATCCCGCGCCTAGTTTTGCCCGATGTCCCGCCTTGTTCTTGAGGAGATGAACTCACGAGCGGCTTGCGAGTTCCGCCACTAGGAGTTGATGCTTAGTCGGCGTTCGTGAAGTGGAATGAAACGATCGGCGGCCCGCGATTGGATACAGGTCTCGCGGGAGCCAAAAACATCAGCGCAACAGCGACGGCAATCGACGCGCCGATCGTGGTCGTGTGGAATATGTCTTTCCTCCCTGAATATTCGAAGGTGCTAAACAACGCGCCCGCCTGCCTTCCGTTCCACAGCCCCTCGCCGGAACCATTTGGCGAGCCTCACGTTTGAAACAGCCCGCTTCGGGCAAGCTTGAGGACAAGAGGGAGACTGCAGGCTATGGGCGCGTCAATTCTTATCGGTATCCTGATCACTTTCCTGGTGATCATCCTCGTGCTCTATCTGGTCCAGCGCCTGCCGCTCGATGCCCGTGCGAAGCAGATCGCCCAGATCATCGTCATCATCATCGGCATCATTTCGCTGCTCAAATACCTTGCGGTGTTCTAGGCGTGATCCATATTCGATACCGGGACCAATTTGGAAGCCGGTGTGGCATGAAGAACAACCTGTCGATCCTGCTTGTTACCGGCATAGCCCTGTGCAGCGCGAGCGTTGCCTATGCGCGACCGGATACGCGCGCCATGACGTGCTCGCAAACGCGCGCGCTGATCCAGAGTAACCATGCCGTCGTGCTAACCACTGGTGCGAACACCTATGACCGCTTCGTGCGGCAGTTCGGCGTCGAGTGCGACTGGCCTGAAATACCGATCTCCATCAGCGTTCCGACGCGGGATGGCGGATGCTGGGTCTATCGTTGCGGGGAGCCGGCCTCCAACCTTTTCCCCAATTGAGTGGCGTTTCTTGCGCGGCGGTGCAAGAAACGCTGCAACCTTCCACGGCAGGCAGCAGGAGGAACGGTCATGTCCAACGACACCATACGCAGCGGCAGTTGCCTGTGCGGTGGCGTGCAGTTCCAGGTGAGCGGTGAGCCGCTACGGGTCGGCCTTTGCCATTGCAAGGACTGCCGCAAGACAAGCGGATCGGTCTTCCATGCCTATGCCGTGTGGCCACGACAGGCTTTCGAAACCACCGGCATCACCGGCACCTATGGCGCCAGAAGTTTTTGCCCGACCTGCGGCGGTCGCGTTCCGTTCGTCGGCGAGGACGAGGTTGAGGTGACGATCGGCAGCCTGGACGTGGCTCCGACGGAGGGGCTGGTGCCGGGCTACGAGCTCTGGATCGGCAGACGCGAGCCCTGGTTGCAAGCCGTGCCCGAGGCACGCCAATTCGAGCATGACCGGGTGTCTGATGATTCGGTTGTCGCCGGTTTTGAAATAGATGAGCGGCAGCGAAAGTCGGCCTAAATCCGCGACCTGTGTAAGACTTAGGTCTGAGCATGAATGATCTTCGGTCGAGAAACACCATCAGCGGGCTCGGAAATCGGCGGCCATTGTCGCGCCGTGCTGCACTTTTTCTCGCTATTTCGCATTTTCAACCAGCGGTCGGTTTGCCGTCTTGCGAAGCGCCATTAGCATCCATGGCAGATACTTGAAGGCCACCTCCGGCGCGGTCTCAGTCAACACCGCGCACTGGTTTTATTTGTTTTACAAATATAAGAATGTTAGCAGACGCCCCCTGTAGCCAGGAATAATGCAAGCTTCGGGGTCTTTCATCCTTTGGTAGATTTACTTATCGAGTGAACTACCAAGCTGCGGTTGCAATACCGCAGTGAAAATTCTTTCGGTTCAAGAAATTTTTCAAATACGGCTATTTCTGGATATATCAAATACGACATCCGAATATCCGGCGTGCGGTATGACTTTGGACCTTGTACAAAAGACCATCTTTGTTTCTTTCAATTTTCGCTACATAGTGTTTTCGAATCTTGAAACCGGACGGGGCGGTTTCCATGACGTCGGCGCCTTTACGTAGCTGCAACATACACATGCGGTATCCACCTATTGACGGGTTCTGGACCTGGGACATCAAGCGTGACCGGGTCTATGGCGATGCCAATCTTTCCGCCTATTTCGGGCTGACGCTCGACGAATTCTCGCATGGGGCGCCGCTTGAGCGCTGCATGCAAAGCATCGAGCGAGACGACCGCCCACGGGTTCGGCTGGCCATCCGCAAGGCGGTAGAGCGAAGGGCGGGCTTCAGGGAAGTCTACAAGGTTCGTTCCGAAAAGATGGGCCTGCGCAAGATTCTGGCTGTCGGCCAGTGCTATGTCGACGATTGCGGCGAGGCCGCGCTCTACCCTGGCTGGTTCGTCGACCTGACGCAGGATACCGCATGCGAGGCGCAGGCCTTGCGCGAGGTCCATAACCACGTCGAACAGGCCAAGGATATTGCGCAGTCGATCGGGCACGACATGTTGTCCTATCTGCTCGACAACGTCGAGGAAGAGGTCGAGCAACGGCTTGGGGTGAGATCGGGGAGGCGCAAATCGTCCTGAAGCAGCCCTTGCCACTGTCGCGTCCAGCCCCTTGCGGATCAGCTTTTGGGCGGCAGCTTGTCGCGCCGGCCGACTTCCGCCGTGACCATGCGCGCAAATTGCGATTGGGGCGACCGGCGCTCTATAAGCTTCGCCCTTTCCAGGGCTCCATCGCCGTAAAATTCGATCAGCACGCTGGCGGCCTTGGCGGCATCGGCTCGCAGCCTGCCGAAATCGGCCTCGCCGCTTTCGCTCGAAGGTTCGCTCCTGGCAATCACGTCAAGCATGGCTTGCAACTTGTCAGGAGTGCTGCCCTCGTCTTCGTGCATGGTCCCTACCCGATTGGGCACGTAAAATATCGACAATTTTGCGCGATGTCCAACAGGTTCGTTGATCGAGCGTTAGTGCAACCGAGTACAGCTTCACCGTGAGCGAGGCCACAACCTTCATACAAGCATAGTGGCCCAAACTTACCGCGCATACATTTGGGGGCACCCATGGACCAGCCTAGCAAAATGGAAAACCTGCAGTTCGCGCAGGGGATATTGCGGGAGCTTCGCCAGAAAGCGGAAGCTGACGGCGAGAAGCTTCTGACTTATCTGATCGATATGGCATATCTCGAAGCCAGCGATCGCATCCGGGCTCACTGGATCGGCAGCCACGACCACGAAGGTCGCCGAGCCAAGGGCTGACCGCCCGGGCTACTCGCCCGGAACGCAAAAAAAGCCCGCCATGCCTTGCGGCACGGCGGGCGGGAATTCCCAGGCGATGGCGGCTATGTCAAAGACAGCCTGCCCGCTGATTTATGACGCTGCGGCCTGTTGACGGACCGGAAGCTTCCAGCCCGGTCGGGCGAAGTGGCAGGTATAGCCGTTCGGATAGCGCTCCAGATAGTCCTGGTGCTCGGGCTCGGCCTCCCAGAAGGGGCCAACCGGAGCGAGTTCGGTGACGACCTTGCCGGGCCACAATCCAGACGCATCGACGTCGGCGATCGTGTCTATCGCGACCTGCTTCTGCTCATCGTTGGCATAGAAGATCGCCGAGCGATAGCTCAGGCCGACATCGTTACCCTGGCGGTTCTTCGTCGTCGGATCGTGGATCTGGAAGAAAAATTCGAGCAGCGCGCGGAAACTGGTCTTGGTCGGATCGAACATGATCTCGATCGCCTCGGCATGGGTGCCGTGGTTGCGGTAGGTGGCGTTGGGTACGTCGCCGCCGCTGTAGCCGACCCGGGTCGAGATCACGCCGGGAAGACGGCGGATCAGATCCTGCATGCCCCAGAAGCAGCCGCCGGCAAGGACCGCGCGTTCGGTGGAAGAAGCCATGTCATACCTCCTTTGGATTGCTCCATAGATAGGAATTGTGGCCTGCTTCTTCCAGCGGCTCAAGCGTCTGGCAGAGACAAGATGGCGTTGGCTTGCCTCACGCCCGCCGGCGCCGCAGCCGGCGAAAAGCGCCTGGGCTTGCTTCCCGGCGACGCTGTGCTATCCGCTCTCCCCATCGAACACGGGTGATCTTGGTGAAATACCTGGTAATTAACCTCGACCGATCGGCCGATAGGCTGGCGCATATGACGTCGCAATTTGCCCGTATCGGCGTTGCCTTTGAGCGCGTTTCGGGGCTGGACGCGGCCACCGCCGGCGTGGCGGCAACGCCTTCGCTCAGCGCCGCGGAAGTCTGCTGCTATCTCAGCCACCGCCGGTGCTGGCAGATCATCGCCGACGGCAATGACCGATACGGCGTCGTCTTTGAAGACGACGTCGTCTTCAGCGCCGATGCGGGGCTGCTGCTCTCCGACGATCAATGGGTGCCGCGCGACGCCGACGTCGTCAAACTGGAGAGCTTCTTCATCAAAGTCCGGTTGGCGCGCAAGCATGTTGCCGTCGGCAATGGCTATTCCGTCGCGCGCCTTGTGGGTGAGCATGTCGGCGCTGCCGGCTATCTTGTGTCCAGGGTGGCCGCGCAAAAGCTCATCCGGCGCACCGGGCCTGCGCGGCACGTTGTCGACCATGTGCTGTTCAGCCCGACCCTGCTCACCTGCTCGCTCAACACCACCTATCAGCTGACACCCGCGCTGTGCGCACAGAGCCAGTTCATCGTCGGCGGCGAGGTGCTTCCGACACTGATCCAGGTCGATCCGCCGCATCGGCGCAAACGAGTGATCGACAAGATCCGCAGCGAAGCCTCGCGCGGTCTGGCGCATGTTCGCAACCGCAGCTTTTGGGGAACGGAAGAGCTCCCTGCCGTCGCGTTCAAGGCCCCGTAAGGCAGCGCGACTTATTCTTCCCGCGCCGCCTTGAAGCGTCGCACCAAAACCTCGAAGACGATATCCGAAATCCACATCGCCGAAACGCCGATCAGAAAAGCGGCGGCAAGCGTGGTGGTGTCGTCCGGCGTGGGCATCGGCAGGCCGCTCGCCTCGAGCCAGGCGACCGTGGGCAGCGTCAGATAAGCGGCGGCCAAAGCGCCGCAGATCGGCGAGGCCACCATCTCGCGCAGTTTGTAGCGATGGCGCGACAGCGCCCTCAGCACGCCGCCGGCGAGGCCGGCCGCCACAACCTGGCCCTTGATGCCGAGCAGATCGAAGATGTCGTGCATCAGCGCCTCCAGCCGCAGAGTTTTTCGCCTTTGCGATTGTGAGCGAGTAGCGCGCTTGCCTCTTCGTCCGACAGCGCATCGACCGCCTTGGCGGAGAGACGCAACGGCGAGGAGACAGCGCAGAATCCGCCCTTGGCCGTCGTGCAGCCGGCAAGCGCGGCGACGAGGGCGACGGCGATCAATCCCTTGCCCATGACTTCAGCTCCTTTTTGATCGCTTGTGCCGACAGCGCGCCGATGTCGTCGTCGACCTGATCGGCAAGCGTGCGGGCGGCAGCCTCTGCCTGCGCTTGCTTGTCGCGCTCGGCCCTGGCGCCGGCGAGCCGCTGCTGAAAACCCCAGCCGAGCGCGCCGACGATGCCCGCGCCGATCGCAAGAATGGTCGGATTGCTGAGAAACCAGGCGACAAGCGCGCTCATAGCAACGCTCCGATGAAGAGGCCCGCGACAAAGCAGGCCGCGCCGACGATGGCATAGGGCTTGGCGGCTTCCAAATAGGCGACAAGCACCGATTTGAGATTTTCCATGGTCAATGCTCCCAGCCGAACTTGCGAGCGAGGTAGTGCCACCACTCGGTGCCGGCAGCGATGGCGAGGCCAATGCCAGCTTCGATGGCGGCCTGAATGTCCGGGTCTGTTGAAAATGCGGAGGCGTCGTCGGCGCCGAACAGGCCCCGAGCGACAAGCGCGGCAGCGACATAGCGCAGCGCGATTCTGATGATGACAGCGGTCATTGGCAAAACACTCCAAGCACGTTGCAGGGAAGATGCGCGGCCCAGGCGGCGGCCGCGCCGAGCGCCAGTGCGATCAGGGCAAGGACACCGGCCGTCTTGCCCGGCGTTGGGGATTCGCTCGAAGGCGGAGACTTGGCCGCAGGCGTGGCAGGGTCGCCGGCAGGCGCTCCGGCTGTTGTCGCGCCGGCGCTGGCCGCAGGCGCCGGCGTGCCGCCGGTGGATGCCGGTGCCTGCGAAGTGGCCTCCGCAGCCGGCGCCATCGACATCAGCAGCGCCTGCTGGCGCACCGAAGCCACGCGCACGCTCCAGCCCCGGCCAAAGCTCGGCCAGGTCGACAGCCGTTGGAGGAAGGCAAGCCGGGCATCGCAGAGCGCGTCGACAACGACGCCGGCCGGCTTTGCGCGGGCCGCGGCAAGCGTCGCCGGGCCGATGCGGCCATCCTGGGCAACACCAAGCACCGCCTGAAGATATTTCGCCGCCCTGCCCGGCCCGCTGTTCACCGCGAAGTCGAAGACGGCATAGTCGATGCCGTCCGGCAGTTCGGCGCCGGCCACCGCGTCCCAGTAGAAACGGCGATAAACGGTGGCGATCTGGGCGTCGCTGATCTTGCGAAGGTCGGCTTTGGTCGCATCGGCCTTCACATAGCGGCGGAAGTTGGCGAGCGTGACACCTTCCATGGTGGCGCCACCAGGATCAGCTGGATTGTCCGACCACCGGCCTTCGGATTTCAGGACGAGCGCAAGCGCCCGCGCGAAGTTGCGGTCCATGGGGGATTCCTTTCCAACCTTGAGGGCTGGTTCTTAAGTTCTGATTTTCGAGGCTGTTGGTCTGCACCCGGGCTTGACGCCCCTGAAGCGACACCCCACTATTTGCGCTGGGGGTCGAATACTGATGTCGAAATTTCTAGAGAGGATCAGGCTAGGCGTTCGGGCCACGACGCCCGGCTTTTGGTTCGTGACCCTGCCGCTATTCATTGCCCCCTGGAGTGCTTATTTCTGGTGGCGCGGATTCGATTTAGTCGGACCGGCGCTGGGCATTGTCACGACCGCTGTGTTATTCATCCTGTTTTACAGCGAAGACGAGCCCTGAACGGTCAAACGCCATAGCGACGACGCGTAGCGGCATAGATTGCTGCCAATGATGCGTCAGATATGACTGCACCCTCGAACGCGGCCAGCATTCCAAGTTTTGTCCCATTTGGAAACGGGGTCGTTGCTGCCCCCTGAGCGCCGATCTGCGCCGTAGAATTCGCATTCGATGCTGATGGACCCGAATAGTTGGGATTAAATGTTTCCGATGTGCCGTTGCAACGCCAGATGCCGGCTGATGCGCCACCATTCTCATTTATGGAAAGAGCGACGAACTGCCATATCCCGATGCTGTAGCTGAGCGTGCTGTTGAACTGAGTTTGCGACGAACCTGGGACCATGTTGAGCTTTCCGCTGACATTGCCTCTAAAGCGTATGCCGACGTTTGCTCCGCTGTTTCCCAATGTGCCGAAAATCAGATTGCTATCGTTGAGGGACGCAAACTGAAGCCAGGCGCACATTGCGAATTGGGCACCATCCTTGTGCAGGTTGTTGACCCATGTCGGGTTGGCCTGCCCAAGTGTGAAGTAGTCAGCTCCGTCAAAATTCCAGAACTCGTTGGCGCTCAGCCTGCCTGCGTTGCCGTTGAAGGTTGGGTCAGACGCCTCCGCCGAGTTGGTTGCGCCGAGGATAAAATGGTAGTTGTTACCACTTGTATCGTTCCACGATTGACCGCTGGCATAACTTGCGGCGTCACCGGCATCGAGGATTAGCTTTGCGTTAGCCAGCAGCCCCAAATTGGTGATGACAGTCTTTAGCGGATAATTTAGAGGAGCCGTAGCTGTTAGCGCAATACCGGGCAGCATCAGACGCCGAGCCCAAGTACGGATTTCAGTTCGCTGACGGATAGGTCGAAGCTCGCGAGCATCGAGCCTACCTTGTCTTCAGCGGTAGGAGGCTCCGGCGGCGGCGGAATGTTCTCCAATTCGAAGGTCTGCTGGATGACGTCGTCGGTCTCGACGTAAGACGGTGCACCGACTGTCTGGTTGCCTTCAGGCACTTCAAACGGCACCGCGATTTTGCCGCCGGCAGCTTCCACTTCTTCAAGGGTCCAGATGCCTTGATCGTAGAAGCCGCGCAGGCTGTCACCATTCATCTGAATTTCGACTGGATAAGGGTCGCAAGGAGTTTCGACCTGTCGGCCGTCGCCGTAAACAGCGGTGTAGCTACTGACCATCTGGGTGACGATCGAGGAGCCGTGCCACTCCTGCCAAACATCATTGATCCTGCGAACAAGAATAGACATCGAGTTCTCCTTTCTAGGTCCTCAAAATGCTGGTGATAACCAGGCGGCTCGTCGTGTCGACGAAGCCCACCAGGAAGACGATTTCCGTCGTCTGGACGGTAAGCGGGAAGCTCTCGACACCAGCCGCCGGCACGAGGTTCGCGCTCAGGCTCACAGTGCGCGCCGAGGTGACGGCAGTGATTTTCAGTACGAAACCAAACTGCGGTATCGCGTTGCTCGGATTGCCGATCGTAACGTTTGTGCCGGCGGCCAACGATGCGTTGTTGCCCAGCGACATATCCCATGAGACTGAAGCACCCGACGTGAGTGTCTGATAAGCCACCGTCGACTTCAGCGCCGCCGCAGTGAGCAACTTGCTGGCAGTACCGAGCTGGAATTCGCTATTCGAGGCGATAGCCGCCGAGGCGAGCGCCGCATAGGGAATCGCGCCCGATAGCCCCTCGTGGAAAATCCGATAGGCATTCGCGCCCATCGACCAGCCACCCCATTTTAGGGCGTTGTCTGTGTCCAGGCCGAGATTGCCGGCGTAATTTCCGCTGCGCTGAAGGGTGATGAATGCCGCGGCGCCCGCATTGTTCGGGGCATTGACCATGAGGCCATAGGTGCCTAGCGCAGGCCCGCCGCTGACCCCTATAGCTTGAGCGCCAGTCAGCGTGATCTGCTGGGACGTTGCGAAAGTGTTTGACGATGCCTTCAAGGCCACGTTGCTCACAGCAACGCCGCTGTCCTGCAGGACTTTGCCGCCCGTTCCATTGAAGCTCGGGAGATTCCCCGAAGTGGCCGACGCCGGCCCAGTCGCAACCGATCCGGCTGCAAGGCCGCTGTCTTTGCCAGTCTTGCCGGTTGTGCCTGCGAAGCTGACAAGGTTGTCCGTCACCGATGAAGCCGGCCCCGAAAAGTCACCCGTGCCCGCACCGTCGGCGCCCTTGTCTCCAGTTCGCGCGAATTCCAACCAGCAGGCTTCGGCGTTTGCCAGCGCTCCGGCACCGCCGACATAGGTCAGCGTCAGCTTGCGGTAGCCAGTTCCATCAACCACGGAGCCGGTGACATTGAACACGTGCTTGGTCGCCGCCGTCGTTTTCGACCGGATCGTCAGCTTGCCTTTGATCGTATTCGTGCTGTCATCGAACGTGTCCAGGTTTCCGGTCTGGCCTGTGCCATCGCTGTCCTGGTTGTCGATGTAAGCGATCGTTGCGGAGCCGATCGTCGCATTGTTCAAACGGAAGATGCCATTTCCAGGATCTGCATCGGCCGTGGTGGTCGAATAGACGTAGGGCATTGCCTGGGCCGCGTTGGCCGCAGCCGTGGCGCTTGCCGCGGCAGCGGTCGCCGAATTGCCGGCATTGGTCGCAGCGGCTGACGCCGTCGACGCAGAGCCAGATGCAGCGGTTGCGCTATTGCCCGCGTTTGTTGCCGACGTTGCCGCCGCGGTAGCGCTGTTCCCGGCAGTGGTTGCCGAGGTCGAAGCGCTCGTTGCCGAACTAGCCGCCGCCGTCGCGCTGTTGCCAGCATTCGTTTCGGAGGTCGCGGCATTGCTTTTCGAGGTATTGGCCGCAGTCGCCGAGTTCGCGGCGTTCGTTGCCGAAGTGCTCGCCGCCGTCGCAGAACCTGCCGCAGCCGTGGCGCTGGCCGCAGCATTGGTGGCGGCGGTCTGAGCATCGCCCAGCGTGTTCTCGGAAAGGTAAAGCGTGATCGAGATCGGTGAGGTATCGATAACCGGCTCGTCGGTCTGGAAGCAGAAGACCTTCGACCCCATCAACGCGCCAGACTGCACATGCACCGTCGTGCCCTTCTGCAGCGTGCGCGCGGTGCGGGCGTCGGCGGCGCGGGACCATTGGCCTTCGCTTGCGGTGTAGATGCCGTTTTGCGTCTGGTCGGCCTGGTTCTTGACCAGCACGCGGTCGCCGACTTCGGCGGCTACGGCATCGATGGTCTGCAAGCCGTAAAGGGTAATGTTTGCCGTGGTCGCCAGGCGCACGGGTTCGCGCTCGCCGGTCAACAGGCGAACGGCGGCAGTTGCAGGTCGGGCCATAAGGCTTGCTCCATGAAAAAAGCCCCGCGAAAGCGAGGCTTGAAAAGGATTTTTAGAGGGAGTGCGCGGATTGAGACCGGGCGGTCCCGGCCCTTCTCGGGGCGCTTGCGCAGATAGTCATGTGGCCGCCTAACTTGGCCGAGCGCCACTGCCACCGCACGGTTCAACTATGTTTTAAGCTCCGGAAGAATTCTCTCGTCGAGAAATTTGAGGCGGCTCGCCAGCATTTCGGCGTTTGCGGGGGTTGCATCGACATTGACCGGTATCAGTTTGGCCACCGACTTCCCCTCGCGCGCCGCCTCGACCCAATCTTCAAGGGCGCCGATGTAACCATCAAGAGCCTCGAAGGGTGTCCTGGCGTCGTCAGCCGGGATATAGGTTGGTGGCAAGTCGCCGACGATCACCCAAGTCCATTGGTTCACCTCCGGTCGTCCCGGCTCTATCTCAAACAGGAAAATGTAGATTATTCCATCGGCGCCATATCCAAAATATTCGCCTTTGATGGATACGACCCAGTTGTAGAATTGGAGATATTGACGAGCCTCAGTTCGTGCGGAATCGAGGTCGGCGTCTCCGGTGCTGACATCAACGGGTGGCAAGCGGATGACGCTGGCCAGGTCTAGCTTTGCAGGGTTGTCCATTGGATAAGACCGACGCGCCTGGGGTTTCCTATTGGTCTATGCGCTATCAGCTTGCAGGCTGGCTTTGTCGGCGACGCCCGCGAACGAAGTCGACAATCAGCCAGACCAACTGAGCGACGACATAGACTGGGCTGTGAGACCAGTCTGGCGCCCCGGTGTGTGAGTAGCCGTAGGCCGCGGCGACAACGGCGAGCGCCGCGCAAATGACATGCACCAGCAACAGGCGCGCCACGCCCCCGTTCCGGCGCTTTGTGATCCATAGCAACAAGCGGCTTAGCAAAAATGTCGGAACCAACGCCCCGAGCAGCATCGCGGCAGAACCTGCACCCATATAATTCCCCCTTGTCTACGCGTGAATACGTTCGAGATTCTGAAGCGGCTATCACCGAATGCCACCAAAGGCGAAAATGACCGCCTCCAGGCCCTTCGCTCCACGTTTTGCAACCTAAGATTTCATACATGCATTAAAAGTTGCATTCAAGCTCACCCCCGTTAAAAAGAATGCCGCCTGGATCTGCGTCCCATCACTCGCTCCGACCCGCGGCCCGTTGCACAGGATCGTGCTGAGATATTTGGGTCGTTTTCAGCTCTCTCGATGTCACCCGCCTTTGACGTTTATCCGCGTCCCTTGAGGCAACCCCCTCGTCTTCGCAATGAGCTGAGCCGTGATGTGCCAATAGACTTCCAGGTCCGTCAGTTCCAGATTTTCGCTATCATCTTTCCCGCCAAGAAAGAGCGGGACGTTGTAGCCGATGCATTGGTCATAGGCAGGTTCGGCGCCGCCATTCCCGCGCCATGTCGCGTAGAAATTCGAGGCCAACGCGGCGTCCTGATACTCGTCCAATTCGACTTCATGAAAAGTCCGGACATTGGCTGGTATCTGAAGCGCCTCGCCGGTCCCTGGCTCGAACATCACGACACCAGGCTCTCCACCCTCGGTTCGTTTGGTGTCGATGGCGAATGTACTGCCCAGCCAATCGTACCCAAAACAGGTGACCCGCCCGGCAAATGCAGGGAAGCCCAAGACTATTCTGCTGCTCCAGGCAGCCAAATCCTGAGCGCGGACGATACGGTAAAGCCCGTGGTTGAATGAGACGCCACTGAAGCTGGAAAACAGTTCGTTCAGGCTAGGTACGCCGGTGTCTATCCTGGCGAGTTCAGGCTTACCGCCTGCATCTGGAGAAAAGCTTCGCTGAAATTTTGGAAACATTACCGATCTCCGATCGTTACTTTGCCGATTCTCGTCCCAGAGGGCAGATGCTTTGTTTGGTGATATATCTGGGGACCTAGGCTTCGGTTGACACTTGAATCCAACGGGGCCATGTTATGCTGAAATCGTGAACCGGATACGGCTTTCGCGGGTGACGCTTCGGCAATTAGGTGCACTGTCACCGTAATCGTCGTGGTTCGCTAGACCGTTCGCTTTGAGCCATACGAATGGCGGAAGCCTCAGATCTGGCTGCAACTCCTTGAACATATCAGAAATAGTGCTTTGCAGTGTTGTTCATGACCTAGTCGGCTCCACCCTCTCAAAAGTACTTTTATGGCTCGCCAGCTCTCTTGGCTCGCTTCCATGGTGAAGATTTTGTCTCACGCCAAGCGTGCCAACCATAAGGTAAATCAGCCAACTCCATGACAGTCTCATCCTTATCGACTATTTTTCTTAAGGCCATAATCATTATGTCGTCATCATCAAATTCCTCTGAATCGTGCGCGTGAAATTGCCATGCTCCATCGTCATTGTCATGCACAACGCGAGCAATCCACCCGTTGCCGCGTATAGCCTTCCTGTTTACAAAAACAGCTACGTTTTCCGGATCTTCGAATTTCCAAATCATAATTTCTAGCTCTATTTGTTAGATTTCTTTCTATTTCTCGTGCCCGCCACAATCCTTGCATTACTATAGCTATTTGTTCCAGGAGTTTTTGACCTATCGGCAGGCGATACCGGATCAATATGGTCAAATTGAGCTTCATTTTTCGGTGGCGTTACGCCTTTTTTACTCTTCTTACCCGGAACCAATTCTAACCCATCTTCGTCATCTCTTAAAACTCCGTCGTTCCTTCTCATGTTCTCTTCAGCCATCTTCACCTTCTGTACTCTGGTGAAATCCTTGCCCGGCCCCACAGTTGGCGGATCCTTTAGGTGCGAATAAGGCCTCGCTATGACTTCATCGGTCGAGGCGCCTAACGGCATTTCTTCCGCTTTGGCGACCAATTTTGATGGGTCTACATCATCCGAAATGACCTTTGGCTTTGCAACGGTCGAACTAGCTGAAAATCTCGCCGCTATCCGGCTGCCAATCGCACCGAGTCCCTCGGCAAGAACATTGCCGCCAGCGCCCCCAAGCACGCCGCTGAGTACGCCCTCGGGAATGCTTTCATCGGTGTTGTAGGCGTACACCCCGCCGTAGGCGCCACCAGTCGCGGCACCCACGGCTGTGCGTGTGCCGAAGCCAGCCAAGCCGCCGCCTTCCGCCGCAGCGCCGGCTCCAGCTCGACCCAGTAAACCAAACAGCCCTTTCGCTGCGCCATAACCGGTCAAACCGGCGCCAAGAGCCTCGGCTACCCAACCGGCGTAGCCAGCCCTGTCCTGCGCATCCTCTGTCTCAGCCTGCTCGCGGGCCAGACGTTGCTCATAGCTCTCGCCCGGTTCCGAAGGTGCTAGCTTCGCGACAAGCGTGTCCGCGCCTCCGGCGGTCGCACCCTTGGCTATGGTTCGGCCGATGTCGCTAAATGCCACGCCAGGCTGCTGCAGCCACGACAAGGTGCTGTATTGAGCTTGGGCGGGATGCTCCCCGACCCAATCGAGACCCTTCTTGAGGACCGCGACCTGCGCTTCCAGCAACTCCGGCGTGATGCTCGGATCCTTAGCGGCCCTGGCTCGCCACCGGGCTTCCGCCAGCAGTGCGATTTGCTTCGAAATCGCCCTGCGGGCGCCCGGGTCGCGAACCGCCAGGACAAGAGAGCTCAACTCGGCAAGGCGCCCGTTGAACGGCTTGCTCGGGTCGATGTATTCCGCAGCCTGCCGGTCAGCGAAATCCCAAGGCAGCGGCAATTTTTTATTGAGACCCAACTGCTGCTGGGCAGCTCTTGCCCACGCAATGGCGGCCTGGAATTGCTCTGGCGTTTTGACCTTGCTCCAATCCGGAGCGTCGCCCCGAAACAGCTGACTGACATAGGCGACGGGATCGGCGTCGCGGGCGGCCATGATCAGTTGGGCGGCGCCGGTATTGATCTCGTGCTGTTCGTGCTCTTCCAGCGATCCGTCGGGTCCCGGTTCGGCATCGCGAAGCTCGGCATGGATCGCCTGGTTCGACGCCGCATGCATGTCGGAATAGGCCTTGGCGACACCGGTGGTGATCCGGAAATGCTTGAAACGGTTCGAGCCCTCCTCCGCGCCATAGACGTTGAAGAAGTCCTGCGCGGTCGGCTCTTCCTCTTCAGGATATTTGCCGGTGGCAGCGATGACCGCCGGCGCGTTCTGCTCGGCAAGCATGACTTTCGCATGCGCACCGATCATCTGAGCGGCGGTGGCGTTGTTCGCCTGCGCCTTCAGCGCGGCGATATCGCCGGGCTTCAGGTAGGTGACGACATCGGGAAGGATAGCCGTTTGGCTATCCGACGGCGGCAGTTCGCCAAACGCCTGCGCCACCATTTCGTCCGGGGTTTTTTTTGCGGCTGCTTCCCTCTGCGCCGCACCAAGCTGCGCGCGCACCGTCTCGCCCATGCCGTCGCCGGCCACCGCGCCACCGCTCAGCATCTCGGCGGCGCGGCGCGGGTCTTGCGCGATCAGCGCCTGCATGCGCGCCTTCGCCGTGCCGGCGCGCCAGGCGGCTTCGGCCTGAAGCCTGATGCCGGGGTCGAGGTCCATCTTGGCGAGGAGATCGAGGCCGGTCTGGCGGGAAGCATCGAAGGCGGCTTGGTCGTTCGGGTCGCTTTGCGCGATGTTGTTGAGCTCGGCGGTCTGAACCTCGGACACCTGGTCCTGCTCATATTGCTTGCGGCGCTGAAGTTGCTGTCCCGCCATGCGCCGTCCGCCGACAGCGCGCAGCGCTTCCTTGCGCGCGGCAAGGCCGGGGCGAAGGTCGTCCGGCACCTGATTCAGGAAATTGCCGAACAGCGTGTCGAACCAGCCGGTCCTCACCACCTGGCCGGTGCGCGGATCGACCTGGCCGTACATGGCGTCGTGCAGGCCGGCGCCGTCGGCGGGCGCGTTGGCCACGGCATCGGCTTCAGCCTTGGCGATCTCGCCATTCAGCCTTCGCGCGGCGATCTCGGTGTCGAAAGCCTGCTGCTGCGCCTTGCGCTGCTCGTAGCGCTCGGCGGCCGCCTGCCAGCGATCGCCGAACTGCGCCACCGCCTCGCCGACGGGCGAAGAGTCCGGATACTGCACCGGATTGCCGGTATCGAGCCGCCGCTCGCCGGTCAGAATGGGAATGACATGGACCATTTCAGTATAGGCCCGTGTAGCCGCCGATAATGGCCCCGCTGGCGCGCGGCGAGAGCGACGAGCCGCCGAACGTCACGGATCTGGCCGGATCGTAGAGGCCCGACAGCCCGTCGATGAGGCCGCTACCGGCCTTGAAGATCGAGGCCGTCATCGCCTGCTTGCCCTGGAAGCGCGAGATCGCAGCCTGCGCGTTCAAATTGTTTTGGCGCAGTTGCGAGCCGTACTGCATCGCGTCGAGGTCCGTCTGGCCCTGCCGGGCATTCGCCGCCAGCACTTCCGTCGGCGAGCCGGCAATGCCGACTCCGGATGCGCCGGCCTGGGCGCGCGCCTGGGCCTGGAGCAGATCCTGCTTGCGGCGCTCCTGGTTCTGGTCGAAGGCGGCGGCTTGAGCGTCCGCCTGCGCCTGTTGCTCGTAGGCCTTGGCCTGGTAGTTGGCCAATTGCTGCTGCTGGGCGCCTTGCATCAGGGCGCCGCCGACCGACACGGCCGTGCCTGCCAATCCGATAAGGGCTATTGTGCACATGGTTCAGCCTCGCTTGGGATTCTTGACCGCGCCGACGACGGGCGCGCGCAGTGAGGGGCGCGGGTCGAGCGCGCCGCCGGTGCCGAGCAGCGACAGAAGCTGCCGGTCGGCCGCCAAGCCGGCACGGCTGAGGCGCGCGGGGGCAGCCGCGCGTGACCCGGCCATGGCGGCGCGGCGGATGGCGGCAAGGCTCACCTTCAGGCGTGACAGGCCGGCGCCGTCGAACAGGCCGTTGGCGGTGGCGATGGCGCGCGACAGCGCGTCGGCCTCGAACAGTTCCTCGCGCAATTGCTCGACCAGCCGGCGCGCGGCGCGCCAGCGCGCGCCGAGCAAAGCGGCCTTGCCTTCGATCTCGTCGGCAAGCGCCTCGATATCGGCGCGCGCTTCGGCCTGAGCCGCAATCGCCTGACGGCTGCTGGCGGCGGCGATGACCTTTTCGAGCTGCGCGATCGTGTCGTCGCAATTGTCGAGCGAGGCGCGGGCGGCGGCGAGATCGCCGTCGCCGAAAATCGCGCGGTCTTCTGCGTGGCTGAGGCCTTCGCGGCTGGCGACGGCCTCGGCAAGGTCGGTGTCGAGCAAGGCGATGACGGCGGCAAAATCCGCAGCCGTCCGCGCCCTGCCGAGAGCTTCGGCATGGGAGGTCATGAGTGGGTTCCTTGGGTGGTGGAGCGGAGGAGAACCAATCTCCCCCAACAAGCAGGAGATCAGCAGCTTCTGCTTCTGCTCCTGCTTCTGCTTCTGCTTCTGCGTCGGCGCCTACGGCTCCGCGTCGAACACCGGCGTGAACGCCCTGATCGTGCACGGCGTCGGGTTGACGTGGCGCATCCGCACCTTGCCCTGCCCGGCCCAGCTGTCGTCGATCGGCACCTCGACATCGCCGGTGTAGAGTTTTGCCTTGCCGTCGGGCGCCACGATCGAGGGCATGCGCACGGCTTCCCAGCGGCCGCGCAGACAGGACTGCACTTCGAGGCCAGTCGTGTCGGTCTCGAGCAGCGACAGGATGAGTTTCGCCACCTTCTTGCGGCGCCCGATGAGCGAGCCGTCCTGGCCGCCGACATCGAGTTCCAGCGTGTCGGCCTCACTCTGGAACGGCAGCCCGACCTGCCATTTCGCGGCGGTGGCGCCGGCGGGCAAGGTGATTTGCCCCGACCCGACCGTCAGACCCTTGTAGACCTTGCTGTCGGCAAGGACATCCACGGTCTGGCCGTTGAGATGGGTCAGCCCTGACACGGTGCCGACGGCGGCGCCGGAATAAGCCAGGCCGCAGTCGACGGCGAAAGCATCGCCGAGGTCGCCATATTCGAATGGCGCCTGCATCATCTCGATATAGCGTCTGGTCACCCCACCAATGGTGCGCTTGACGATCAGCCAGACGGCATCGACGCCGGTCTGGCCCGGGGTAACGCATGCGCTTTCGACGATGGCAAAATCCGAACCGCCGAACGAGCCGGCGATACGGTGGCGGTGCAGGCCGCGAACCTCTTGAGACGGCTGGTGCGTATAGCCACCGAGTTCCCCGTTCTCCAGGGGAAACCAAAGGATCGGATCCGGGTCGGTCTGGTAGGCGAGTTCGACGACGCCTTTTTTCGGGATGTGCTCGGAGATCTGCCCGATGTCATCCGACTGGTAGCGTCCGGTCTGCACCTGGGTGAGCTCGGCAATGGCCTTGCGCGAGCGGGTCACGTAGAGGAACGACTGGCCGGCGTCGACCGGCCGGATGCTGGCACAGCCCAGGGTGCGCGAGCGCCTGTTCTTGAAGGATGACGGCGTCAGCGCCTCGTCGATGCCTGAGCCGGACAGAGCGCGCACGCCGCCGCTGGTGCCGATGAGCAAGGCCCCGTCGGAATCCGCGATCCAGACGATGTCGTTGGCCTGGCCGCCACCGGCCTGGACGAATTCCAGCGCATCATCGTCCTTTTCGCCCAAGGTGAAATTGTCGAAGTCGCCGGTCTTCGACGCATAGACCGAGAATTTGCGGCTGAAGGCCAGGCGCTCTTCAAAGAGGGAGCCGCTTTCCAGATACTTGCCGGGAACCAGCGTGCCAAGCCTCCAGCGAGTGACTGGTGAGGCGTCGGGCAGCGCGTGCCCATACATCCTGACCTTGACGACTGCCGCGCTGGTGCGGCTGGTGATCTTGCACCAGCGCCACACATTATCGGAGCCGAGCAGGCGGATGAGCCGGCCGACATCGCTCGTCTGAAAACCGGCGCCGTCGTTGATGCCGGTGATCGATGAAGCCGTGAGGTCGAACGGCGCCATTGCGTCGCCGCTTTCGGCCATGGCCAATTCAGCAATGCTGCTTCCGCTGGCATCCGGCCCGCCGCCGCCCGAAAACTCATACTTGTAGTACTCATAGGACGTTTGGTTCTGGAAGTCGTAGAACCTGGCTTCTGAGCCTGACCAACCGCGCTCGCCGCTGCGACTGTCGAGCGACACGTAATCGGTACCGTTGTTGGAGCCTTTCAGCGTCCACTGGGTCGGGGTATCGCCATACTGCGCTGCGTTGGCCGAAGCGGCTATCCAGTAGTGATTGACGACCTTCCCTTGCCCGGATGGAAATTGGTACTGAAGCCATCCCGCGCTGTCGGCCGACATCTTGACGCTTTCGCCGATGCTTCGATTAAACACCTGCCAAGCAACGGCGACGCTGGTGTCGGTCGTGACTGTGCCGCTTGGCGCGGTCAGTCCCGTCATCTTCGGCGTCGCATGTCCGGTGCTCGCCGGGGTCAGCGTTGTCGAGGTGTCGTTGATGTCGTCGAACGGGCCATCCTGAATTTCGAAGTCGTC
This sequence comes from Mesorhizobium sp. RCC_202, assembly GCF_041355295.1. NCBI lineage: Bacteria > Pseudomonadati > Pseudomonadota > Alphaproteobacteria > Hyphomicrobiales > Phyllobacteriaceae > Mesorhizobium > Mesorhizobium sp. RCC_202. Next base: position 435,858 of record NZ_JBFUPO010000003.1, on the reverse strand, counting down.
AAGCGTCCACGTTGTGTTTGCGGTGCGGGTGAGCGTCTTTGACGGGTAGTTGCGGTGCGTGATCCACATCTGATCCGCGGACTGCACATATTGCAGATCGAACAGGTCCGCCTCCAGATAAGGCGATGCGATCTCGACCGTGCCGACACGCGCGCCGTAAGCGTAGACGCGGATGTAGAGGTCACCGAATTCCAGGCAATAGGCCTGGTCCGAAGAGAAGACGAAGGGGATTGCCCGCGTCTTCTTCGACGACGTCTTCACCTCGCCGACGAAATAGGTGCCGCCGCGGGCGCGGATGCCGCCATGCGGAAGGGTGATGAAGTTCTCGCATTTGGCGAGGGCTGCCCGATAGAGATCGAGCGAGGCGCGCGAGTGCAGCCTGGGCGAGATCTCGCCACGGGTGAAGACATCCTGGACCGGATAGAGCGCAGTCATCTAGCGAAAGCTCCTCAAATCACCGCGCGCTGTCGCCCAGGCGCTGGTGTAGAGCCGACCGCCGCGCTGGATAGCGTTGGCGGAAAAGGCGGTGTCGAGGGCGCGGTCGTAGGCGGCGCGCGCAATGTCGATCATGCCGGACTTGTGGGTCAGCGGATGCGCGATCTTGATGGCCAAGGCCGCCACCAGCACTTCGGTGAACAGCGCGTCCCAGTCGTTCGGATCGGTGAGGTTGGCGAGGTAGCGGATGGTCAGCGGACCGGGTTGGTCTGAGTAGATCAGCCCCGCCTCCTGGCGCCAGGAAATGGGCACGCCATCCGGCTCGCCATTTCGCGTCAACGGTAGCGGTCGGATGCAGTCGGCCGGCAATTCGTAGACATAGTTCAGCGTACAATCGCCACCGCCCGTCGCCGAACCTGGGACGGATGCCGACAGGATGGCGAACACCCAGGCATGCCTGGCCAGTTCGCCTTCGCGGGTGAGATCGAAATGCAGGTTCAAGAGCCGCGCCGCCTTGACGTCCTGATCGAGACTGTCGATCGGCGCCTCATCGAGAACGGCGAGCGCCATGTTGGCGATGTCGAGCGGGGTGATGGCCATGGGTCAGTGATCCGTGGGTGGGAGGTGAGTTGCGTCTTTCTCCCCGTTCACGGGAGAAATGCCCGGCAGGGCAATGAGGGGCAGCGCCGGCAGCGGCAACTTGAAGCGCCGGCGCTGCCCCGCCTGCCGGTGTCCTCTCCCTGTATAGAGACGGGGAGAGGAGCGCTTCGTCGGCCTTACGCTTCCGTCGTCTTCAGCGCGATGAAGCTCATGTTCTTCACGCTTGACGCCGTGCGGTCCCAGTTGACCGCCAGCGCCAGCTCGGCGTCGGTGGCGAATTCGCCGACGGTCGAAGCGTCGAGGAAGCGAGTGCCGGGGACATGCGCGACGAAGTGCCGGCGGCCGACCATTTCGGTGACGCCGCCGCCATGGCCCTGGCGTGGCTTGCGGTCGAACTCGAGCGGCCCGCCTTCGGAGCTGACCGGCAGTTCGTTCCACAGGATCGCCTTGTCCTTGAACATGAAGGCCGTGTAGACGCCGCCCGCCACCGGGATGTCGTCGTCGACCACGCAGCGCAGCCCCATGTAATAGGGGATGAGCGGCCCGCCCTGTTCGGAGGACGGCACGTAGTCGATGAGGTCGGCGAGTTTCAGCGCCTTCATCTGCTTGGAATGCATCCAGATGGTGCGGAACTTGTCGGCGCGGTCGCCCATCAGATAGGCCGCCTCGATGATGTCGGTGTCGACGATCGAGGCGCCGGTGGTGCGCACCAGGTCGCCGGCGTCATTGGCGACATTGTCGGCGAGCACGCCCTTGAGGATGCCGAGCAAGGTCAGCTTATTGGCGCGCTGCCAGTATTCCGTCTGGCGGCGCACGATAAGCTTCTGCGGGTCGTCGCCGGCAAGGATCGCGGTGAGGTCCGGAACGCCCCAGGCCTGGGCGCGCACGTTGCGGGCCGCGACCTCGCGGCGCGAGCCGATCTTCTTCATCTCGATCGAGTCGGCCGGATCGTCATTGACCGGCTCGGACGGATCGTTGCCGAGATCCTTCCATCCGGGCATGTCGACCGAGCGGCCGCCCATCGAAAGTTTCGAGGAGATCGAGGGGTCGGCAAACAGGATGCCGGCCTGGTAGATTTCGAGGGACTGGACGTGCTCCTCGAACGAGTACTGGGCATAGACGGACGGAACGATCGCGTCCGCGATGCGGGTATAGGCGTCTGCCATTCTTTTGTTCCTTTAGGGTTGAGGCGGCGAGGACGCAATTCCGGGAAATGTGTGAAACGGTGAGGCGCGGCAACTTCGCCGTCGCTTTCCGTGCGGAAATTGCGCCAAGCCAAAGAGTCAGAGCGGGTTGTTGGGCATCCAGAGATCGGGGTTTTCGCCCGCATCCCTGGCCAGCCGCCGGGCACGTTGAGGGTCGCTTTTGACAAGAGCCGAGATGGCCGAAATGTTGCGCTCGCCGGCGGCGTTGCGCCGGAAGGGATTTTGGCCCTGCAGCACTCCGTCGGCGTCGATCGTGTCTTCGCGGAACATCGCCTCGCCGATGGCATGGAAGGCCCGGGCGACCTGCGGATCGGTCAGCGCGCCGTCGGGCAGAAGGATGCCCCTCTGTTTGTAGGCGTTGACCAATCCCAGCTTCTTCATCGCCCGGTTGGCGACCTCGAGCTTCTGGCGAAAGCCATCGCTGTTGGTCGGCCCCCAGTCGCGCACCAGTTCGTCATGCGTGACTTCCACCGAGCGCGACAGCGCCGCCTGCTGCTGGGCTGCCTGCTCGGCCATGTAGCCGACGAAGCGGTCGTGATAGGCCTGCGCGGTTTTCGGGCTGGCGCCCGCTTCGACCGCCCAGGCCTTGGAGGCATTGGCGAGCTCGTCCGAATAGGCGAAGTTTTCCGGCAGGTTTTGCGGCCGCCGGTATTCGACTTTTTCGGCCGAGGTCAAAGGACGCATGGCCTCAGGCAATCTGGAATGGAACCTGTCCCATTCCTCCTTCGGCGCGTCCTTTGACGGAACGCGCAGGCTTTCGCCCTGCTGCCGTTCCAGTTCCGCATAGGATGTGAAAACCCGATCGAGGTTTTCGGCCCTGGTCCAGCCCTTGGCTTCAGCGAGCTTGCGGTTGCCTTCGGAAAGACCGTCAAACCAACTTCTACCGGCCGCCGGGGCGGACCCGTTGTCCCCGGAAGCCGGAGGCGGCGCCAGGTTGCCCGCCGGCCGCGAAGCCACGGACCCGGCCTCTGCCAGATCTGTCATGTGATTTGTCCTTTGTTTGAGAGAACTTTCTTGCAGGCGCGTCGAAGCCGGGCGAAAAGCGGCCATGCCCGGTAAAAATGACGCGCCCAGTTTTGCGTTGGACGCCTCGAACATGTTCGAGCCGCTCCTGCAGGCCGAACCGTCCTTTCGCGCGCAATGGGAGCGATTCCGGCAGGAATGGAGCGGTGAGGAGAGCCCGCCGCTTTACCTGGCGCTGTCCCAATTGGCCGAACACCTGATCGCAAGGCTAAGCGCCGGCGACACCGGTCGCTTCGACGGCGTTTTCGATGTCGTGGAACGCTGGATCGTCGAGGGCGACAACCATGTGCGGGAAGCCGCGGTCGTCGGGTTGCTCGAGGATCTGCAGAATTCCAACCTGCATCGAGCGACGCGCCCTGAGGATTTTCTGCCGTGGCTTCGGCCACAGTCGGCAATCTGGTGGGCGAAAGTGGATACCTTCTGGGCCGAGGGACGCCCCTTGGCGTGAGCGGGGCTCAGCGCCTTGTTGTGGGGAGATAGAGGGCTTGCCTACGCGTTGTCGCCCCAGTTCTCCCACAGCAGTGTGATCGTGCCGGTGACCGCGAGCGTGCCGTCGGCGTCGATATCCGTGCCGGTGGTGAAGGCCAGGTTGAGATAGAGGTCGACCGGCGTCGTTGTCCCATCGAGCGTCGAGGCGGCGGCGATGTCGGCCGTGGAGGCCGAGGAGAGTGCCGCGCCAACGCCGTCCAGCGTGCGGCCGGTCGAGGCCAGCACATTGACCATCGTGCCGGCGAGCGTGGCGCTGGACGCCGCGGCCGAACCCAGCGACCAGGTGAGCGCCGCATTGTCGTTGATGGTCGACGCTCGGGTGGTGAGCACGGCGAATTGCAGCCTGGCCGTGCCGCCCTTGATGCGTACCTTGCCGTCGGCAAAGTCGAAAATCTTCTGGGAGGCGTAAGCGAGCGCGTCGGTGACCGGCACCTGCATGCCGGCGAAGGTGAAGACGGTGCGGTAAGCGCCGCCCTGCCCGCTGCTCACGGCCTTGAGGCCAAGCTTGGGCGGCGAAAGGCCAGCCTCGCGGGCGGCGGCGCGCGCCAGGGTCCGGGGAAGTCCTCGGGTCATGTCATTTCTCCATTCTTGGGGGGAATTTTCGTCGGCCAACGCCCACTTACGACGACGCCAGCCGGCCAAAGCTATGAAATTGAGTCCGCAAGCAGCGCTAACCCGTTGTTCGCGCGCGTCCTTTCCGGTTTGGAAACCATGGTCTTCAACGACCGCGAAACCGTGATTCACTTCGTGAGCCGGCGCGCCGCCGTTTAGCCGCAATGCAACAGCACTTGGGCGAAATCGCCCCTGTTTTCAGTCTCTTGTCAGTTCCCGGGGCTTCAGAGGAGTTCTCGTGATGATCATCAAGAAGGCCATTCTGGCGGTGCTTATGACCGCAGCGCTTGCCGGCTGCGAGACGCAGACCGAAGGCCAGCAACGGGCCACCACCGGCGCGCTGGTCGGCGGCGCCGGCGGCGCGTTGCTCGGCCAGGCGATCGGCGGCAACACCAAGAGCACGGTCATCGGCGCAGCCAGCGGCGCGCTGCTCGGCGCCGTCGTCGGCTCAGCCACCACGCCGCAGCGCCGCGAAGACCAGCAATGCCGATATCAGGACCGCTACGGCCGCATCTACATCGCGCCCTGCGACGACCGCTACTACAACGGCAATTATTGATCGCGCCGGCTTTGCCTTCTCCCCGTTCCACGGGGAGAAGGTGCCCGAAGGGGCAGCGCCAGCTTCAGCGATGCTGGCGCCATGGGCAGGAATTAGGCATTGTCGCCGCGATCTACGGGGGGACCAATGCGCATAATGACGATATTGCTGCTGGTGCTGGTCGCGGCCATGCCGGCAAGCGCCAATGAGACAACGCACCTTGAAAATCGCATAGGCGATTGCCTGCGGCTTCCGGCGGCGGCGATCGACAACCGCGTCAAAGTTGTTTTCGAGGTGACATTGGACGAGAGCGGCAAGGTCAAGTCGGTCGCCGTTACATCCTACGAACCTCACTCAACGGCCGCTGCGCAAGCGGCCCAGCAACTCACCGGATCGGTACGCAAGTGCTGGCCGCCAGGTGTGAAGACCAGCCCGATGCGTCTTGTCGTGGATTTGCGCGGACTCTAGCCACGGATCGCCGCTGGAACCGGAAGGAAATTGGTGCACTGTCACCGTAATGCCGTCGTCAGCCGGCCTGTTCGATCTGCTCGATACGGATGTCAGAGCTTTCAACGCATTGCGCAAAGCCGAGAGCATCGGTCGCCAGTTGGGAGCGAGACATTTCTGGATCGGGTTGCAGGACAGACCGGCAAAGCCGTGAAACCCCGCAAACGAGGCCGCCGGCGACAAGAAATTGGTGCACTGTCACCGTAATACTGTCACCGTAATACTTCGCCAGACCTGCCAACAGGGATGAAATTCGGTTGGACATGTCGATAGAACCAGCTACAACCATTGTAAGTATTTTTTTCCAAATCACAACCATAGGAGGCATCGTTGCGCTCGCTCATTCTCGCCGCGATGGTGATGCTTGCGCTGCCGTGCGGCGCAGGGCGGACGGACGACCTGGATCAGCCGGAAGCTCTGTTCAAAAGCTGCCCGAAGGGCGTGCTTTTTAAGGCGGACGAGTCAGGTGTTGTCGTGACCGTGATCAGACAAGGCTCCGGCAAGGCATGCTTCTCGGACGATTGCAGCCAACTGGATCCGGCAACGGCGGCAGAGGTGGTGACAAAGGAAGGCGAGCATGGATTCATCGCCGGGCCTATGCTCTCCTACATGTTCGCGGTGGATCCGAAAGTCGTCAAGGACTTCCAATGGCGCCCCGCCGAAACCGCATCCACAACATTCTACACTGTTCGCACGGATGACGGCAGCGACGTGGACTTCACCCTTCAAGACATTGGGTGTGCCCGCTAGATGCAACCGCAGGAGATACAATTGCGATCATTTGTTATTGCCGCATTGGCTTTGCTTGCACTGCCATGCGGCACGGCCCGGTCAGATGACCTGGATCAGCCAGAAACTTTGTCGAAGAGCTGCCCAAAGGGCGTACTCTTCAAATCGCTTGAGTCGGGGGCGCTGACCACCGTAATCCGACAAGGTTTCGGCAAAGCCTTCTTCACGAAGGAGAAGGATCAGCTGCAACCAGCCACCGCAGCTGAGTTGAAAGGCGAAAATGAGGGCGAGCAAGCGTTCATCTATGGCCCTAGGCGGTCATATATGTTTCTAACCGATGCAGATGCCGTCAAGAATTTCACCTGGCGCCCCGCCGAAACAGATCCCAACGCGTTCTACACGGTTCGGACCGATGATGGCGACGAAACTCGATTTACACTCGTCGACCTTGGATGCGCGCCTTAGACTTGGATACCACTATCGACCTTGATGCCGCGACGCTGTCGGGTATCGCGCCCAGGCGATGACGCCGATATTGGTCGATCATTGCTCCGAGGGGTAGTAATCCTCCGGTAGATATATATTGAACGGTGCGGGGCGATACGGCTGAAGTGATTTTTCCGTTCCATGATGGTGTCTCCCCAATATAGGTCCATCAAATTTAGAAATATAGTCTTGATTGTTCTTTGTCGATTCTTCGGGATTGGCGTGTTGCAAGTGGCTTCCTACGACTGAAGGAGCACCGGCCATGCGCTCAGCTAGGTGTCTATCTACAAGCGCGGAAGCCCTGGCAAAGCGAGCATCATCGACCGGCACTTGATCAACGTTATCTCGATTGTGCTCCCACGACGTTGGACCGTTGACATCGGGAATTACGGTGACAGTGCACTTTTAGCTTTCAACCAGGCTATAAGCAAGGCCATGGAACCCGGCAAACGGAAATTGGTGCACTGTCACCGTAATTCCCGTAGTTCCGTAATTCCAGCAAGGTACCAATCAAGAGAAATAATGCACCGTAGTGCACCGTAATGGCGCTTCTCGCCTACTTCGGGCCGCAACCTGTCCCCAGGCACGTCATTCCATATTCCTTCATCAGTCGGCGGGTGACTAAGTCTCTGATGCGCTCCTTCTGTGCTTCATTCAGACCCTCAGTCGGACATTCGTCGATTGCATATCCGGCCGCGACGTCCGGGTTACCTTGATTGCGAGCCTTCTTCAGGACACAAGAGAATGCGCTCCACTCTTTCGCGGAAAGGGTGATTGCGGCAGACGGCGTTACATCGAGCCCCACGAGTAAAAAGGCGATCAAGACCAAACGCACCTTCGTGAACCTCTCGACCTGAGCCAATCCGACGTCATCATATTTAAGTCGCCTGCAAGCCGAGCACAACGACGCTCAGCCTTGTTACGAGGCTCTCGATGACTAGTTCGCCGATGGGTAATAATCCTTGGGCAGATTGATGCCGAACTCTCCAGGCCGGTACCGCTGATTTTCATCGGTCGTGCCGTGCCAGTGCTGTCCAAGCCTCGGGCCATCTAGCTTATTGATCCAGACGAGGTTCGCCGCATCCGAAACCTTCGGATTGGCATAGTTCAGATTGTCGCCAACCTTAGACGGCGTACCACTTGCCCGTTGTAACAGATACTCGTCGACCATTTTTGACGCCTTCGTAAAGCGAGGATCATTGGCCGACAGTTGGTCGACATTATTTCGGCCAAGAGGAATAGTGTTTTTGCTGTTAACGTCCGAGAATTGCGCCCAGGAATTGACGACTTCTGAAATATCGTGTCCCCAATGCTCTGACGCCAACCGATTTAGAACCGTGTCGATGATACCCTTGGCCTCGTCGTCCCCGTCCTTGACGAACCATTCGGTCATCAGCGTCTTCTTCAAACGAAGAATGTCCGCCGACGACAAATAAATAGATTTCGCGAATTTTGCGGGTCGCTCGGAATCGGCATTATCAGAGCGATCTGTGTTCGATTGCATGCTATGCGCGGTTGGCGCCTCGGACAGGGTCGCCTCGATATCGTCCAACTGCTTGGCCAGCGCCTTGCGCCACTTCGGGTCGACAATTGCCTCCAGCGCTTGCTGCCGCGCTTTCTCGGGATCAGGTGAATCGCCCCAGGCCTTGAGCAAGCCCTCGGCGTCGGACTGCGGCAGCGGTTGAGGCTTCGCGATTCCCAACTGACGCTGAGCCGCAAATGACTGGGTAAGGGCGGCCTGCAAATTCTCCGGCGTCGACAAATCCTTGAGGGCAGCATCGAGGCTCGGGGCGACTTTGCGGGCATAGCCCGCCGGATCGACCTGCCTTTGCTGGATGACCAACGCGGCGGCGTCCGCATTGAGCTCAAAGCGCTTCTCATCTCGTTCAAAGCGTGCCTGGTCCTGCTTGTACATTTCCGGATCTTGCTTCGGCGAGAACCGGTTCGGGACGGGTTTTGCAGCGAAGATCGACGCGTCTACCTCGCTGGTGGGCGTAACACGCATATTGGCAACATATGGGCTGACATCCGCCCTCCAATTGAAGTTCCTGGATCGGTTTCCACCCTCTTCCGCACCGAAGACTTGGGCGAACTCGGCATCGTCATGTCTTGAGCCGGAATAGGGCTCCATATTGTCTATGGCGGCCTTTGCCTTCTGCGCGTCGGTGTTGAGGCCGGCATGCATGGATATGAAGCTTGCAGCATCCGCGCTGCGGGCCTGGCGAACGAGATCGCCATACGAACCGGGCGACAGTTCGGCCAGCAGAACGTCGATCGGGACACGATCCAGAGATGCCTGTCCTACCCGTTCGCTTGGGTCCACCTTGCGGAGGCGATCCTCTTTCTCGTCAGACACAACTGAGCTGTCGGGTTGCCTGACAGAGCCGGTGGTGATGCCATCGATGCCCTGCTCAGGCGGGTTGATTCCGTTGCTGGGAGCATCTTTCAACCCAAGTAGATTGAGAGCAGTTCGCGGATTCCTGGCGATCAACGCCTCAACCCGTGTCTTTGCCGCGCTGTCGCGCCACGCCGCTTCGGCCTGCGCCTTGGCTTGCGGGTCCAGGCCCATCTTGGCGAGGAGATCGAGGCCGGCCTGCCGGGAGGCATCGAAGGCGGCGGTGTCGTTCGGGTCGCTTTGCGCGATGTTGTCGAGCTCGGCGGCCTGAACCTCGGACACCTGGTCCTGCTCGTATTGCTTGCGGCGCTGAAGTTGCTGTCCCGCCATGCGCCGGCCGCCGACCGCGCGCAGCGCTTCCTTGCGCGCGGCAAGGCCGGGGCGAAGGTCGTCCGGCACCTGATTCAGGAAATTGCCGAACAGCGTGTCGAACCAGCCGGTCTTCACCACCTGGCCGGTGCGCGGGTCGACCTGGCCGTACATGGCGTCGTGCAGGCCGGCGCCGTCGGCGGGCGCATTGGCCGCCGCGTCGGCTTCAGCTTTGGCGATCTCGCCATTCAGCCTGCGCGCGGCGATCTCGGTGTCGAAGGCCTGCTGCTGCGCCTTGCGCTGCTCGTAGCGCTCGGCGGCGGCCTGCCAGCGGTCGCCGAACTGCTCGACAGCCTCGCCGACCGGTGAAGAGTCCGGATATTGCACCGTATTGCCGGTATCGAGCCGGCGCTCGCCGGTCAGAATGGGGATGACATGGACCATTGGCGGTTTCCTGGCAGGCGGCTTTGAGAGGCGCGGGCGGTGGCGCAGGTGGGGACGGCTGGAGCGTTGCTCGTTAGGGCGCGGCGCCCGTGACAGCTGATCTCCCCCCTCGTGGGGGAGATGTCCGGCAGGACAGAGGGGGGCGCCGTAGAGCGCCTACGACGACCGAGACTGAAACGGACTTCAGCTAAAAATCCTGGCGAAGCGTCTGGAGAAAACACTACAAGGCCGGCGGGACAGCGCCCCCCTCTGCCCTACCGGGCATCTCCCCCACGAGGGGGGAGATTGGCAGTTTCGGCGCCTCACCTCTCCTCCGCTCGCGCCGCCTTCTCCAGCGCCGCGAGGTCGCCTTCTTCCAGCGTCAGGAACCCCATGATGTGCTGCACCACTTCGGCGCGCGCGTTGGAGAGCGCGCTGTGCAGCTCGAAACCTTCGGGCGTCCTGGTGCGCGCCAGCCAGTCGCCATAGGACGGGCGGCGGTAATAGCCTGTCGTGGCGGTGAGGTCGGCCAGCACCAGTTCGCCATCCTCGCCGGAGAAGACGCGGCGATAGGCTTTCGTCAGCGCCTCGCGCGCGGCCAAGGGGCCGCCGGCGTCGGAGGGACGGGCAAACCGTTTGCGGGTCATGCGCCGCCGCCTGCAGCAGGTGCAGCGCCCTGCCCGCCCGCGCCTGGCGCGCCGGTCGCGCCGCCGCCAGCCGCGCCACCTTGAGTGCCCTGCAACATCCCCTGCAGGCTGTCGAGCAGGCCGCTGTCGCGCGCCTGCACCGCGGCCGGCACGGCATCCTTGGCCACCTTGCCGGCGGCGGCGATCGCCGCCATGCCGGCCTGGGCTTGTTGCGCTTGCGCCCTGGCGCCACGCATACCCTCCACCTCGTCCTTGCGGCGGAAAATGCGCTGCGGGCTGCGGCCGGCGCTTTGGACGACGCGGATCGCCTCGTCGCCGTCGATATTGTCCATGATGCCGGGGTCGAACTGCGCCATCTGCATGGCGGTGGTCACCACCTGGATGGTGTCGCGGGCTTCGGCCGAGCGGCGCAGCACGTCGAGCGGACCGGTGAAGGTCGGCCGCACCGTCTTGCCCGGCAGGCTCTTCGGCGGCGCGAAGCGGCTGTCCTGGTCGTAGAGGCCCTTGTCCTCCAGGATCGACAGCTCGCGGTCGAGATTGGCGGCAAAGCCGGCCTGGATGATCGAGCCGGAGGGTCCGAGCAGCGCGCCTTTCTCCTCCTGGCGGATCAGCGCCTCGGTGGCGGTCATCTGCGGGTTCTGCACCAGGGTCTGGAACAGATTGACGAACATCATGTCGCGGATTTCCTCCGCCCGGCTCGCCGCATAGTCGAAGGCATAGCTCGGGTTCTGCCCGGTGGCGATCGGCTGGATCAGCGGCCGGCCATTGTCGTCGATGAGCCCCGGATAATTCTCGCCCGGATTGAGCACCGGCACATAATCGAGCCTGGCTTTCGAGGCCGTCGGCGGATCGGTGATCTGCTGCAGAGCGCGGAGCCCAGAGCGGCGCACGGCGTTTTCCTCGCGCACCGTGGTCAGCGCCTCGATCGCCGGCGAGATGCCATAGGCGTCTCCCTCATAGCGGCGCCAGTTGAAGGTCGAGACCGGAAAGGTGCGGAAACCGCTCTCGCGCACGATCTCTTCTTCGTCCTCGACGACGTGATAGGAGGCGAAGGCGGCGTCGAGATATTGATAGGAGCCGCCCTGGCGGTACATGCGGCGCTCGTCGCGCGGCTGGACGCACTGGATGAGCGAGATTTTCTCCTCGCATTTGGCCGGATCATCGACCAGCGCCTTGATGCGCGCCGGAAGCTTTTCGTAGCCCAGAAGCTGCGCCGCCTGGCGCGCCGTGCGCTCGTAGCGGCGGTGGAAAATGTCGACCTGGCCCCAGCGGTTGCGCGACAGATAGCCTTCGACCACGGGGATCGAGGCATAGCGGATCAGCGTGCCGCCGAAGCCTTCTTCGGCATAGAGATAGGCCGGGCCGTAGCGCACGACGTTCCTCAGGCAGGCCTGCGTGGCCGGCACGAAGTTGGAGTTGGCCGAATAGCGCAGAGCGAACAGGAAATCACGAAGCGCTTCGGCCCATTCCTTCTCCTCGTCGGTCTCCTCGTCATCCATCTCGGCCGTGGTCAGGCCGTGCCATTTCTCCGACTGCGGGATGATCAGGCTTTCGAGCCCGGCGGCCAGCCGGTTGGCGGCCGAGTTGATGGTGTTGGCGTAGACGCGCGAGCCGCGCCGCTCCTGCCGCTCGGCCTGGCTGTCGCCGCGGCTCGTGCGGCGACCCGACCAGATGTCGGGCGCATCCGGATCGCAGAACTCCGCCACCGCCTCCCAGACGGGCTCATAGGTGGCGCGTTCGGTCTCGAGTTCGGCCTGGCGCGACAGGATATCGCGGGCACGGGAATCGGTCATGGGGATCTCGCTTGTTTGGCGGGGGCGTCGAAGCCGCCAATCTCCCCCCAAGGGGAGATCGGCAGTTCTGTCATCTTTTGCGCACTTCTTGGTGCTACACACGCCATCGCGGCGGGCAGGAGGAGGTCGAGAATGACAAGCCTTGCCGGCGCCCTGAAAAATCGTGGCAAACATGCCATGAAGCGGCTGCTTCGTTACGACAGCCGCAACTGGCTGCGCATCCGCCAGATCGAGGCCTTCACGGTCTTTCTCGAAGCGGCCAATCGAAAGTCGCGCGACGTGATCGAGATCTCGCCGGGGTGGAACCGCTATTGGCGGGCGATGTGTCCCGACTACCGCTCGGTCGACTTCCCCGATTTCGATATCTGCAAGGATCGCACCGGGGAACAATATTCGATCGTCATTGCCGACCAGGTGCTGGAGCACGTGCAGCGCCCGCACGCCGCCGTCGCCAACATCCACGCCATGACCAGGCCGGGCGGCTGGGCGATGGTGGCGACGCCGTTCCTGTTCAGGGTGCATGCGCGCCCGCACGACTACAATCGCTGGACGCCCGCCGGCCTGAAGCAGCTGATGGTCGATGGCGGCTTCGCCGAGGACGACGTGCAAGCCTTCGGCTGGGGCAACAAGGCCTGCGCCAGGGCCCATATCGGCGGACCGGTACGGGCTTATGGCGTGTGGCGGGATTTGAGCAACGACGAGGAGTACCCGCTGATGGTGTGGGCGTTTGCGAAGAAGGGCGCGCCACAAAGCTGAATGAGGAGCGACCTTTAACCCCTAGTTGTCAGCCTCAACGCCGGACGGCTTAGGTCAATTCGATTCCACATCAGGCGACCGATCAAATCATTCCCAACTGCTCAAATGCAAACTCGGTCATCTCAATGGTCTCAAGATCCTGGCGGAATGCCTCGTCGCAAGCGCAAATGTGCCTGTAAGGCCCCGCCAGACATGTCGCCAGCAGTGCTCTCGCGGCAGCTCGTTCCGCTTTGCGCTGCCTCTCCGTGGAATCACCCGATTTTGGGTGAAGCTCGATTTGAAAATGGGCGTCCTCACCATTCTCAAACCGCCACCGGATCTGAATTTCGTAATAGTTGAGGCTAATGTCAGTTACAGCCCCGTAACGCATGTCGTAGAAGCCAAGGTAGTGAATGGCTTCGGCAACAGGTGCGGGAGGACGCTGATTCTTCTCTTCCAATCGTTTATTGCCGGCAACAGCCGCCCTACACCCATATTTATGCGCACCATCGACAGTCTCCAGGAGATACCTTGAGGCCACCGAAAGCGCATGAACGTTCTTGTCTACGGAATCCAACCGCAACAAAGCTTCGATATCAAAGACATCGTTAGGCCAAGATTTCGGAAAGAGTATGGATCGGCAGAGTAGGTCGTTAGGGAACATCTGCGGCACTGATGTCGCTCTTCGCCGAAGGCAACCCGCCGAGTTGCATAATCCAATTCTTTAAGTCATCGGGGCTCTTGAATGACAGCTCTTGTTCGCAACGAACTTTGGACTTTTTGTTCATTTCGAGCAAATCGAGATCCTCGTCCGCAATCGTCAACAGTCTCTTGAGAACGGTGGAGTCCCAGGTCAGCACTAATGAATCGCCCTCATGAGGGAACATCTTCGGCGCATCAAGTTCGAAATTGTTCCACAGAACCGCCACGATTGCTTCCGAATTAGCAGCCGTCTTGGCATCGATGTAGAAGTCATCGTGCTCCGGGAGCCTAGCCATTCGCCTAATTGTCTCAAGCAGCTTGGCGAAGCGGATTGAGCGATCGCCATTCGGGCGCTCCGGCATCGTGAAAGCATTGCTCTCAAGCCAATGGTATCTAAAATCAGTCGGCGTGCACTTCGTATCAGTAGTGTCCGATATTTCTTCTGCGGTCGTGAAAGACGGCCAAAACGCGCGCGTCGACGGAGTGACTGCACTATCGGAACGCTCTTGTGTGGAACGAGTGCCGCCGGAAAACGAGCCGACCTGGGATGGCATAAAAAAATTACGATGGCGCATAACTCAACCCCTTAGGCCGGATATAGAACCAGTGGCCGCAACCCGCAGGATCTCCTGCGCAATGCCACTAAATATGGGCTCGATGCGAGCCGGTTCAATGAGCTTCCCATCCGGGACAGTGTTAAAGTCGTAGTGTCTTCTGGCTACGTACCGCACAGAATTCTGCGACGTCTGAGCTCCTTGCGGACCCATTTGTAGCAACATAGCTTGAACTGCCCCCACCGATATTTGCATGATGCGATTAATCGGCACTTCGTCAATACGCTTTCGAGCGTTAATTTGAAACATCAGATCGGATACATTTTCAATCTTCGGGTCAAAGCCGGCTGACTTATAAAATTCAGCGGCTCCTTCCGAGTTCCCTTCAACCGGCTTCAGAAGTGTCAGAATAATAGAAAGACGAATAACTCCCGATTCGACAAACGCTGCACCGGAAGCAGCTTGAACTAAGTCACCAAGAGTTTTCTTGTAGTCGAACAAAATGCCGAGCGGTTCGCTCTCAGCCTCACCACTTGTAACAATCAAATCTAAGCGCCCAGGCAAAACCTGCGCTTGGAGGTTAAGGGCATCTTTGGACGCTGCCGCAACGCTGAGAAAAGGATTAGCCGGACCCGGCACCCGATTACGCTGTGTTTGATCTGGCTCTATGCCCCAGACGGACTTAAAAACCGCAGCAGCATCAATGTCGGCAACACTGGGCAAGAACCACGCCATTTGGACCACTTGTCCACGCCAATCAGGCATAAAACCCGTTCCCCCCAAGGCTTTTTTCATTTTCAATGCCTCACCCTGCGCTGAAATGCAACCTATGTGATGTCCAAATAGATGGGTCCAATGAGACCGTAAGATGTCGGCGGGCGACGAGCAACCAGGTCGGTTGCGACGATCGGCACCGTTGTGTAGTAAAATCAACCACTTGCAGTTAAAAGCGGGTTAAGTCAGTCAGGACGGCTTTTTCGCCAAGCCCAATATGAAATGAATGAGCCTGTCCAGATGCCTCGTCTTGCGGCCAATGCCTCGCCCTGCGCTTTCGCATAGAATGCGGCACTCTATCGTGGCCAGTCGAGCGTATGGGCAACCATCCATTCCCAGTGTCGATCCCGGCTGCCGGGCATCTCCCCCCGAGGGGGGAGATTGGCTAATCACCGCCTTTTCACCAGCCTCGCGTGCCGGCGCCAGTACCACCAGTCGAGCACGCGGCGGCGAAAGCTTCGTTTCATCGCGGTCATGGCGTCACACTCCCAAGAGCACGCGGCGCTGGCCGGTGAGGTCGCTTGGCGCAAGGTCGGTCTTGACCGTGGCGGTCGTGCCCTGGCGCTGCTCGAGCTCGGCGCGCAGCGCTGCCTCGCGGTCCTGCACGTCCTTGTCATTGATCGTCGGCGCCGGCGGCAGCGGTTTCAGTTCGGGGGGTTTTTGAAAGAGACACATGGTTCCAGCTTTCTCTTGTCCAGTCATAAAGGAAGAAGTCTTCGCCGTTGCGGCCATAGGCCGGCAGTCGGCAGCGTTGCGTGGCGCCGAGCCTGTCCAGCCAGCGCAAGGCAAGACCGTTGCCGGCCAGCGCCCGCGCCTCGACCCGCCAGGCACCCCTGGCCGCGACCTCAGGCCCGAGCACTTCATGGAAGAAGCGGCTGATCCCGGGCACGCAGCGCTTCATGCGGCGCGTGCCCCAGCTCCAGGCGATCCACAGCCCGCTCCGCTGCTCGGCGGCGCCGAAGCCGGCCTCCGGATTGCCGTCGAGCTCGGCGACATAGGCAAAGCCCTGAAGTGCTGTCAGCGCCAGAAGCGCCGGCGACCAATGGTCGAGCTGGCAGTCGATCTCGGCCCGGTCGTCGGAGCGCAGATTAGCGGCGATGTAGGAAAGGTCCCGCAGCGTGGCGGGGACGATGCGGATGGGCATGGAAGGGCCTGCGTCATCAATCCGAGCGTCAGATGCCTATCCGTCCGTCATCACCTCGGGAGAATGACAATTCCGGCAAATCACTGGCGCGGACGATTTCAGTTAGGTATCTGGAGAGTTGAGGACTTCGGCAATATGCAATTCGTAGAGGTAAGCCGATACCAAGAGGCACCCTCAGACGGATTGGCTTTGCATTGCTCGCTGTTGCAACCAGCGCAGCCGCACCGGGAGATAACGCTCTGGCGCAGGATAACGAAGCCGTATTCAACGGCCAGACGCGCCCCGACAAGGTACCAAGTGATTGGATTGGTTCGCCTACTCGATCCGCTCCCGGTTTCCGATGGGATGATCCCAATGGTAACAATTCCGTCCGGTTTTTCCGCGGCGCTCCCAACGACCCTGATCCTAGCAAACGCGAAGCTTTTGTCGTTGTGGTGCGAGACGGTGTAGCGCTGAACCGCAATGGCGACCCGCTACCGGGCATCGTCCCAGAAGAATAGAGACGCGGTGTAAGTAAACTATCTTTCGTTCATCGGCGTGAAAACGAGGGCGACTTCAGCGAATGGGACTGCGTCGTGGGAATTGGTGCGCTGTCCCCGTAATTTCTGGAGTCCCATGCAGCGACCTTCGAGCACCACCAGCTACGCAGAAATTGAACCTATCGCCGACACACGCTATGGGTGTGCAGGCATAATGCTCTGCGATAACGATGTCGATTACCGCAGAGAATGGAATGAGGTGACACGCCATGAGAGCAGCCGTCTTCGCACTTGGTCTTTTGGCGCTATCGGAACCACCGGCCGTCGCCGAGGAACTGGTCAAATGGATCGTTTCCACGACTGGCGGGAGCCAGATCGAGATTCCTTCGTTCTTTACCGATGGCAGGGTTGAGCACATGAATGTAACCGCGGACGGAACTCGGTTTCAACCAGAGAATTACCCTGACGTTCAATTTGAACAATACAAACCGAATAGCACGGCAAAACCATACGACGAAATTGAAGCAATGTTCATCGATGACGATGACGATTATCATATATATTACAAACTCAACAAACGTGAACTCGGCGTAATTTCTGGAACGCGCGTGAATAGCAACATAATTTTTTACGGCATGTGCCAGAAAAACGATGACCAGAATTTCATCTGTTTCGACTTGACCTGGAACATGAAAGACCAAGCCATTTTCGGACCAATTTCCAAGCGAATTGCCCGGTCGTTCCGAAAAAATAGGTAACGGCAAGAGGGATAGCAGCTTCGGACCTTCGCACTTCAATGGGCTCTACAACTGAGTCCGATTACAGAAATTTACCTCTCTATAACGTAGTAATGCGAGCCATTCTCAAGACCTCACCAATGGGCGGCAATGCACGCCTTTCGATTGAGTCTTCCGAGACGCTGATCTTGTTTTCTACCATGCTCAAACCCGATATTGGAGATTACCATGAATTTACTTAGTATTATAAACGCTACTATGGCCGCACATCTAATCACGCCGCCAATATCAGGTGACTACATTGCAAATATTTACTTCAAATCGAACTTCGGCCAGGCGTACAACGCAACAGCGAATTGCGACCGCCGGAAAGAATGCAATGTAAAATTTGGCGATCATTTCGTTATCGGAATTCTTCCGCTCGGTGGCTCCTACGATTTATCGCTGGAATATCTTGGCGATGATCCAAATTTGGTGCAGTGCTGCCATTTTTTTAATGGCCGCTCTCATATTACAATTGCTGGAACTGGCGAAACTCAAAAGCTTGTGGTGAAGAACGTAACACCGCAAGATCTTGCTTATCACCCTTCAGAGCCAATAGGCGAGCTATCGATAAAATTTCGCCGCCGTTAAATATTCTATATTTTTCCTGTAGCCAACATCGCACTCGTCAATATCAATTGATTTATCAACTCGTGTCTCAATTTTGATTCTTTATTTTCGAGAATATCTTTTCCATCCCGAAACTTCGATGATCGCCTGACACCTGCATTGCAACCGCCTGCTTAACGACGTCCCGGGCGATCGAATTTGGGAACGGTTGCGCCTGTTCAGCGGTTGACGGATTGCCGCCCTGTCGACCGGCCGCCGATCCAGCGCCCAGAACCTCCAGCGCACGCTTCGGATCGCGCGCGATCAGCGCCTCGAGGCGCGCCGTCGCCGCGCGGTTGCGCCAGGCGGCTTCGGCGTTTTGCCGGCGCTCGGGGTCGAGGTTCATCTTGCCGATGAGATAGAGGCCGGCGTGGCGGGAGGCGTCGAAGGCGGCGGTGTCGTCGGGGTCACCCTTGGCGATGCTGTCGAGCTCTTCGGCCTGCGCCGCCGACAGCTGGTCCTGCTCATACTGGGCGCGACGCTCAAGCTGCTGCATCGCCATGCGCGTGGAGCCGGCCGCGCGCAGTGCAGGCTTGCGGCCGGCGAGACCGGCGTGCAGTTCGGGCGGCGCTTGTTTCAGGAAATCGTCGAACAGCGCATCGAACCGGCCCTTCACGACAACGCGCCCACTATGCGGATCGACTTCGCCAAACATGGCGTGGTGCGGGCCCTCGCCGTCGGCCGGCGCGTTGGCCACGCTATCGGCCTCGGCGCTGGCGATCTCGCCATCCAGCCGGCGCGCCGCGATCTCGGTGTCGAAAGCCTGCTGCTGCGCCACGCGCCGTTCGTAGTGATCGGCCACCGCCTGCCAGTAGGGATCGAGCGGCCCGGCCGGCGCGGCATCGGCCGCGGCATTGCCGGGATCGGATTGGCGCTCGCCAACCGAGAAAGGAATGACGTGGACCATCGGCTGCTCCGGCACGGCTAGACTTTGGTGGATCGCGATCAAGGCGCAGCCGGTCGTAGGCGCGTCGTCGACGGCGTTCGCTCGTTTTCTGGATTGAGCATTTTGGAGAGGCCAGGATTGCCGGCATTGCCGAAGGCCAGAATCGGCGCTGGAGGGGCCGGGATTACCGGAATTTCAGCAATTGCGGCAATTACGGTGACAGTGCACTATTTCCGTTCGGTCGACCTGAAACACTGTCACCACGTTCCAAAGCCTGGTCCATTTGCTGCTAGACTAGCCATCGTATGGCTCAATCACCGCGAACGGAATGCCCAAGGATTCGAGCAGGTCAAGAACGCGCTTCGATATGACAAGGCGATAATCTGCAGCGATCCCGAAATCGTCGCGGCCAGCCTTGCCATTTGCCTTCAGCCAGACGAAAGGCGGCAGTTCCAGCCCAGGTTGATCCTCTTGACAGTCCTCCGAGATAGTCACCTCGGCGTCGGCGAACGTCGCACCTGAAAAGCCCATTTTCTGGAGCGCGCGCTGGGTTTCTTCAGTGACAAGGAAACAGGGGAATGTCGTGACGATCACATCACCGAACCAGCCCTCTACCTCGTAGTGAAGTCTGGTCACGATCGGTCGATGGACGCTCGGGTCAAGAACCGTGTGTTCGCCAAGCCCACCAGCGACGTTCGGCCATATATAAAAATATTGCATCAAAGAAAGAGCGCTCAATTCGCGAAGTTGTTGTCCACGAACATTTCAGCAAACTGCTGGGGCGTGAGCGTTACCTTGTTGTCATGGGCGATTTTGAGGTTCTTTTTCCACATATCGCGGATTGCCTCCGGCATCGTGTCGGGCATGTGAAGCGCCTGGGCAATTGCGTCTTCCCACCGTCCGTCGCCGCCATAGATGGCCTGCAGTTTCGGCGCCATGGCGTTCAGGGACGCTTCGGACTCTCGAGAGAGTTCTCCAATCGCGTCGAGCACATAGAACTCGAGCAGTCTGAGCAGCGGCTTGCCTTCATAGCGCGTATCGGTCGACATTTTCCCCTCACGCATCATAGGTGGCGTATTCGATGAGCCGTTGGCATATGGCCGACAGGCTGGGCTCTGCCTCCTGAGACTCAACCCACGCCTCGGTGAATTCGATCGCAATGAATATTTCGATGAAATATGTCAGACCGGCTTTGGCCGCCGCCTTCGGTGGTTTCGTACTGTCGTCGGGCGCGGTCGCAACCATTGCATCGGAATCTTCCGTCCAAGGCTCGGCGACGTAGATCGTGTCGTCCTCGTCGAAATCCGAAAGCCGTCCCACGATATCCAGTAGCTTCGTCATTTTCCCCATAAGGAAAATCCTCCTCGGCGATTCGGGTGCAGTGCTTTCTGGAAGATAGTCCCAGGATCATGTTGATATCTAGGGACCAGTTGCATAACGCCTGGCTCCGGTGCGTGGTGCCACGTGTAGCCAGGAGGCGCCCTGCGAGGAACAAGTCCTCGCTTTGTCCGCTGAAGGTTAATCCCCGCTTCTTGCAGAATCTTCGCGAAATCCGGCTCTCTTTCCATCAGAACCAGCAGGGCTTCGTTGGCCGCCTGGAAATGGCGCGGGCGCGATAAGCTAGGATATAATCCAGAATCGAGCTTTGTTTCGAATACCACACTATAGAACTGGCCGGTCGGCGTCTTTGCTTCGCCGCTTGCTGCGTCCGGCTGAAGCTTAGATAGATCGTCTACTCCCTCGTAACGGTCAGCTCCTTCAGGAAGAACTTCACCCGCCGACTTGGCAAGCTTACCGCCATCATCTCGGATGAGAGTCTCGGCCCCCTCACCTAGTTCGTCCGACCACTTCAAAACCCGCGGCACTTCATCGACCAAGGGGCTGACGATTTTGCCGGCCTGCTTTAGGCCTATGGCAGCCAGTCGATCAGCGGGAATTGCCCCCAAAGCATTGAGGGCCGCGTCGCCATAGTTGCCGTAAAGTGCGGAGGTGATAGCTTTGTCCCCCGCAAACAGAACGCCTGCGGGCGTGATGTCGGCTACGGAAAATCCCTCCTCACCACCGCCTTCAGAACCAACGAACGACCGCGCAATATTGCGCCACACGCTGTCGCGCTCGCTATCGCCGACCAAAAAGCTGCCGATCTTATCCCGGAGCGTCGGTGTGTAATTTTCGACCTGGTTATTGTTTACCAAACCGAGCTCAACAGCTTTGCGCACGTCGAACAGCATCATGGGGTCGACTATGGCCTCCCGACGCGTCCGGTCTGCTACGCTGTTCTCTGTCCCAACTGGGCTTGTCTGAAAAAGGTGGCTTGGTGTCCCGTCTAGGCCTGCCGGCTGCGTTGCGGTTTTGGCTCTGTCGACGACGTCACCTGCCGCGGGATCACGCGAGGCTTGAGTTTTCTCGGCCATCGGGCCGAAGATCGCCGCCCCCGACGCCGATCCTCCAAGCAATCCAGCCTCGGCAAATTGCTGCTTGACGGACGCCTTAACGATCGGATCCGCCGTTCCGGCAAGCAGGCCGTTCATCCCTGCCCACATGGCTTGCAGCGGTAGTGCGCCAAGGTCTTTCAACACCGATCGCGGCACGGGCTGGACGGTCTCGACGCCGAGATAGTGCTGAGCGGCGATAGTGAGGGCGAGCGCATTCTGGACCGTGGCAGGGTCGCGCCAGCCCTCGGCGGCCGCGGCGCGCCAGGCGTCGTTCGCCTGCGGAAACGCCTTGACGGCCTCACCGGCCGGGTCGTTCCGCCTGGCCTCCTGCACCTGCCGTGCCGCGGCGGCGGTTATCCGGTAGCGTGACTGGCCCTCCGGCAAACGGCCCGAGCTAACCGCCGCGTCAAGGAGTTGGTTATTTATCTCCTGGTTCGGCATGGCCCGCATTTCAAAAGCCTGCTTGCCCGTCTTCACCTGCTGGTCGAGTTTCGCGAATTGCCGGCCGCCTTCCTCGACGCCGAAGACGGATGCGAAGTCTTCCGGCCCATGCATCACGCCGGAATAGCTGCCGGTTTCCGCAAAGGCCTTCGGCGCGTTCTGAAAAGCGAGAGAGATGTCGGAGTGGGCGCCGATCAATTGGGATAGATTCGTCGCACGCGCCTGCCGCAAGAGCGCATCCATGGTCTCGGGTGAGAGATCGGCAAGCAGGGCGACGACGGGCTGGTCCGCGACGGGCTGGACTTCCGCAGGCGCGGTTTTGTCCAGCGCCTGCCGGATCTTGTCATAGAGCGGCGCGAGCGCGTCGGACTGATCCTTGGCGCCGGGTAAATCGCCGGCGACATCGATTTGGTTGTCGATGTCGTCTGGGAGCATGGCATTCCGGGGATCGCGTTCCATTATTCTTGTCCTCCGTTCCCGGACGGCCGCAGGGCGCTTGCCGCCACTTTGCCCCGCTGACCGATCGCCGCGCCCAGCAACTCCAGCGCGCGCTTCGGATCCCGCACGATCAGCGCTTCCACGCGCGTTCTTGCCGTGCTTTCGCGCCAAGCGGCTTCGGCCTTTTGCCGGCGCTCAGGGTCGAGGTTCATCTTGCCGATGAGATCGAGGCCGGCCTGGCGGGAGGCATGGAAGGTGGCGTAGTCGTCGGGGTCGCTCTTTGCGATGCTGTCGAGCTCTTCGGCCTGCGCCGCCGACAGCTGGTCGTGCTCATACCGGGCACGACGCTCAAGCTGCTGCATCGCCATGCGCGTGGAGCCCGCCGCGCGCAGCGTCTCCTTGCGGCTGGCAAGGCCGGCGCGCAGTTCGGGCGGTGCCTGTTTGACGAAACCGTCGAACAGCGTGTCGAACCAGCCTTTTTCGAGGACACGGCCGGTGTGGCGGTCGACCTCGCCATACATGGCGTGGTGCAAGCCTTCGCCATCGGCCGGCGCGTTGGCCACTGTGTCGGCCTCGGCGCCGGCGATCTCGCCATCCAGCTTGCGCGACGCGATCTCGGTGTCGAACGCCTGCTGCTGCGCCATGCGCTGTTCGTGGCGCTCGGCAACCGCCTGCCAGTATGGATCGAGCCGCGGGGCGGCCGCCCGTGTTTCATTGCCGGCGTCTGTCGGGCGCGGATCGATGAAGAGAGGAATGATATGGACCATCGGCTGCTCCGGCACGGCTGGCGCTGACATTGGGGGACGACACGGCGCGGCCGGTCGCAGGCACGGCAGCGGCGGCGCGGCTTTGTCGGATTGGGGTTTTGAAGGGACTTGGCGCGGCGTTCGCGGCGTTGATTGGAAGCGCGAAACGGGCTCGGCGCCCACCTCTTCGTCATCCTAGGGCGAAGCGAGTAGCGGAGCGACGAGCGCAGACCCTAGGATCCATTCCGTGACGCTAAGCCTTTGCAACGGTTGCAGAATTCTGCACCGCTGCACTCGACGTCGAAGGTCACGGCATGGATACTCGGGTCAAGCCCGAGTATGACGAAGTGAGAGGGCGGCTCTCGTTACCGAAACGCCCCCAGCGGATCGCTCTGCCCCGCCGGCCGTTTCGCCGCCTTGAACTCCGCCGGGTCGACCACGGCCTCGCGCAGCATCATCACGCCGTAGCGGGTCGCGGCCATCAGGTCGTCGCGCAGCTTGACCACCTGGCCGTTCTTGCGATGGAACAACCGGAATTCCTCAAACCACTGGCCGAGCGTCGAAAACACCTTGAAGCGGCCGGACTGCATGCGGTCGAGCATGTCCATCAGGCCGGCCTCGACCGAGACCGAGCCGTCGGGAAAGCGGGCGTGGCCCGACAGCATGTTCAGCCCGTGGGCGGCATATTGCCTGGCCAGCGCCACGCCGGCGCCTTCCAGCGTTTCGCGGCGGCCGTCGCGCGGCCAGGCGAAGGGCAGCCACTCGCCCCACGCTTTCAGCGCCAGCGCCTGCATCGCCGGCGTCTGCTGGGCGGCGCGATGCGCCTTTGAGACGTAGACGATATCGGCTTCGGTATCCCAAACGAGCTCGACCGCGGCGGACGGATGGTCCCAGCCGAAGTCGAGCGCGCCGATCCTCGGCCACCAGCGTGGCAATTTGAACGGCTCGCAGGCGATCATCTCTTCCGGCACCGGAAAGATGCGGCCGGAGCCCAGCACCGGAATACCCCGCGCACGGGCTTCGCGCTCATGCTCGGGATAAGCGGCGATGATCTCTGCCCGGCGCTCTGGCGAATAGTGCCCAGCATCGTCGATGGTCATGAAGGTGACGTGTCGAGACATATTAATTGTCCCTAATAATCTTCCGCGACAAGCCCAGCCGATTGATAATACTGTTCATCGATGCGAAGCTGCTGGTGAATCGGGGGAGATACATGATCCGCATAGCAATTATTGTGGCTATTGCCGCCTCTGCATCAGCATGCCAATCGAACGTACCGTACGACACAAGCAAAAAGACATGTCGGATGTTTACAAACCCTGTCACAGGCTTCAAACGCGAAGTTTGCATCCCGGACACACCAAATAAAGTATGCAAGGTCTGGTCTCGTCAGAATTCGGTCGGCGACGAAAGGATCTGGTGCCAACCGCTGACCCGCAAGGCAACCGATCCCAAGGCTCGCGCCAGGCAGCTCGCAGGCAGCCATTACCCCTGATTCAGGATGGCCCATCTGCGCTCGCAGCGGGTCGATGCGTCGCCGGCCCCGCGCGCCAAAAGCTCGCGCCAGGCTAGTGCCAGGCAGCCTGCGGGCAGCAAACACCCTTGATCCGGCTTCACCCGCGTCTGTGATGAGAGGTGTTCCGGCGAAGTGAGACGCTGGCGTTCTGGAGAGGGCAAGTGGCGATCAGCCTTTATACCCTTCGTTGACGCATTCGCTCTTCCAGGCCCATTCGAAGTCGGCCTGCGACATGGACGAGCCGAGGCCCGGTTCGACATTGGGGCCGGCGCCGTCGATATAAACGATGAAGCGGGCTTGCTTGGTGAAGATGCCGCGTTTGCTGACAATGACGCCGCAGGTCTGGCCGCTTGAATTGTCGCCGGTGAACTCGACATGCGTGAAGGTGGCGGCGGGATCGCTGATCAGGTCCAGCATCTTGGCCTTCGCCGCCGCGATCGCGTCGGCGCGCCGGTCGCCGCCGGAGCCGCTGCAAGCCGAGAGGAGCGCGCAGAGAAGAAATACGATTGAGGCCTGGCGCAAGATCGATCTCCGAGCACGTTGCGCAATAAACTACTCGCCTCCCGGTTGCGACCAAAGCGACATCGCAAATCATGGTTTCGGCGCGGTTCCCAGGGGCGCCTTCGCCGAAACTGCCAATCTCCTCCCACGTGGGAGAGATGTCCGGCAGGACAGAGAGGGGCGCTGCCCCGCCGGCGTATCAATGGTCAAACCGATCCGAATGGTTGGGGACGCAGCCGGCAGGTTAAGCAGAGGTTGGCGCTCTACGGCGCCCCCCTCTGCCCTGCCGGGCATCTCCCCCACAAGGGGGGAGATTGGCTGTCATTCCCCCTTGCCCATCCTCTCCATCTCCTCCGCGTTCAAAAACCGCAGCACCACATCGCTCATCCCGAGCAGCGGCGTGAACGTCACGATGGTGATGCCGCCGGTGGCGTTGGTGCGGGTCAGGCCTTCGGAATAGATGTCGAGCGGCGGCTCTTCGTCGAACCACACACCGTGCAGCGTCTCGCCCTGCCATTTCTCGCGGCCCTTCTCGTAGCTCTTGAAGGACAGCACGCTTTCGCCGACCTGCACGTCGCCGCCGCCGCCCCAGCGCACGATGACGCTGTCCAGCGCAGCCGGCGCGCCACGGCCCATCACCGTGTCGGCGATGGCGTCGGCCGGGATCATGCCGGTGCCCCAGGCGGCCTGTTGCTGCGGCGGCCCGATCAGCACGCGCTGCGGGTTGTCGCGCGTGCCTTCACCGGTGACGCCGGCGGCCCACAGCCGAACCGGCGTGTCGAACACCTTGCCCACCCACCAGTCCGGATAGCGGCCGGTGAGATGCATGGCCCATTCGGCGCCGCCAGCCCTGGTCTTGCCGAGCTGGTTGCCGGCCATGAACAGGCGCTCGCGGTTCGTCGCCCCCGCTGCGTGAAATTCGGCCTGCCGGATATAAGGCCGGTAACTGGCCAACAGATTATTGCGAGTTCTCCTCGCCACCTCTTCAATCAGGGCCAGATAGGTCCTGATCGGCATCGAGGAACGGCCGGACGCTCGCTTCGAGGCCGCGGATGCGGCTGCGGATCTCCTCATCGCTCAACCCGTCGAGACTGTTTTCACTGGCCACACCTTGCGAAAACTCCTTGGGCAGCATGGTCAGCACGACCTTCAGATACTGTTCGGGCTTCTCCGCCCGCACCGCCGCGATGACGCCGGCGCCATGGGCGCGAAAATCGGCGCGTAGCGCTGCGGCGAAATCGTCGCCCAGCGTTTTCCTCGCGCGCTTCGGACCGGCCTGGGCGGCTGCCGGTCTGCGCCGCGCCGGCTTGGCGCTGGGGCGCTTGCGAGGCGCCGGCCGGGCCTCAGCCATGAGCGCCCGCATCGGGCGTCGGCGCGATGGCTGCCGCCCTTGCCCTGGAGCGGTTGCGAGCCGGCTTCTTGCGCGGCTTGGCGCGTTTTGATTTCTTGGCGACCTCGCCCGGCGAGGCGGTTGGCCGACCGGCCGTTGCGGCCACCTTTGCGGTTCCCGACGCGATCATCGGTCGATCGAGGCCCTGGCGCGGAAAACCAAAACCGGCGATCGCTTCGAGCGGGCCGCCACGCACCATGCCGATACGCACGCCGGGCGGAACTTCCTCGACGCGCCCGGCGCGGTGCAGTGGGCCAGACGATTCGAACTCGCCGATCGCGCTGACGATTTCAGCGCCGTCGTCAGTGGTAATGAGGGTGGCGTAGCGGGGCATAGGGATGCTCGTGTTGCTGGGTAAAAAACGAGAATGCCGAGATCCTTCGCGCCCCCTCTGTCCTGCCGGACGTCTCCCCCACAGGTGGGGAGATTGGCAGCTTCGGCTTCGGCGTCGGCGCCCTTCTGGCAACGTCGGCCATTGGCGAAAGCGGCGGTGACATCTCCCCCCTCGTGGGGGAGATGTCCGGCAGGACAGAGGGGGGCGCTGTCCCGCCGCCGCTGGCAATTGTTTGCAATCAGAAAAATAAAACCCGCCTGGCGGCGGGTCGTTGGCGCAAATCAGCACCATGGATAAAATCATAGCAGAGCTGCCCTCACCCTGCAATACCACAATAGGTACATTTTCCTAATTATATACTTGACATAGCAGTCGCCTTGGCCGATAAAAGGTCAAGAGGGACAAGCCATGACGAACCTTACCGATCCGATCTTCAACGACAACGATGCGGCCCGCGAACATCTTGAAAGCATCCGCTGGGCTGACGGCGTCTATTGCCCTCATTGCGGCAACAACGACCAGGCTGCGATCCATCTGCTTGCCGGCAAGTCCACTCGTCCCGGCCTGTTCCAGTGCAACGCCTGCCGCGAGCATTTCACCGTCACCGTTGGCACCGCCATGGAACGGTCGAAAATCCCGCTCTGCAAATGGGTGCTGGGCTTCCACCTCTATGCCTCGTCCAAGAAAGGCATGTCCGCGCACCAGCTCCACCGTATGCTTGGCGTCACCTATAAGACCGCTTGGTTTATGGCTCACCGCATTCGTGAGGCCATGAAGGAAGACGTTAAGTCGTCTGGTCCGCTTGGCGGCGAAGGCAAGACCGTGGAAGCGGACGAAACCTACATCGGCAAGCGCGAGACACCGCGCGTATCGGCACAGCGCAAGGGCCGTCCCTTCACCAAGAAGGGCAAGGGCGGCGGCGCTCAGAAGCGCATTGTCGTCGGTCTGGTCGAGCGCGGCGGCAAAGCCCGCATGTTTCATTTGAACGATGCTACGGCCTCTACCGTCCGCGACGTGCTGGTCCGCAACGTGTCCCGCGATACGACGCTCTATACCGACTCGTCGCGCCTCTACACCGTGACCGGCGAGGAATATGCCTCACACAAGACGACCAATCATTCGGCGGGCGAATACGTTCGCTACGAAGGCGACGAGATGATCCATTCGAACACGATTGAGAACGTGTTTTCGGTCTTCAAGCGAGGCATGGTCGGCGTGTACCAGCACTGCGGCGAAGCGCATTTGCACCGCTACCTTGCCGAGTTTGATTTTCGTTACAATCGGCGTGCTGGACTTGGTGTTTCGGACCGCGAGCGCGCCGACGATCTTATTCGAGGCACGACTGGCAAGCGGCTGACTTATCAACAAACTGACAAAGCCGGTCACGCCCAAGCAGAAAGCCATAGCGTTCCGGCGCTGGCGGGCAAAGAAAAAGGGAGTGCTGTGAGAGCACTCCCTCTTTGGAGGGGCGTAAGGGATTCGAACTCTTTACCTTCGGGTGCGATCCCGATGCTCTATCCAGATGAGCTAACGCAAAATCGAATTGGGGACGATGCCCGGCAATTGCAAGGGCTAAGAGCGTTTCTCGCGGGACGATTGACTCTTCGTGTCCTTTGGCTTCCCCTTCTTTTCGTGCTTGGACGGAGGGGTTTTCAATGCACGCGCCAGTGCGGCATCGCGGCGACTCGCGATTTCCTTTTCATCTGCCAGATGATTCGAATTTCGGTCTGCCATGACGACGCTCTATCCAGCGGTTGGTCGTTGCATCTATTGCCGAAGCACGAGTTACACAGAAGGCTCCGCAGAGGCACTTCACAAGGAGCACATTATCCCCGAGGCGCTAAACGGAAATTTAGTACTACCCGAAGCGAGTTGCCAGCGGTGCGAGCGCATCACCGGACACGTCGAAACTATCACGTGCGGCCACCATCTTATAGGCCCGCGCTGGGTCATGGGCTTAAGAAGCAAGACCGCAACCCACAAACGAAAACGAACCATACCGATTTACGCAATTGAATCTGACGGAAGCGAGCGTCGTATCGAAGTCGATGTGGATGACTTCCCTGCCGTCTTGATTCTTATCAGGTTTCTAGAGCCGCCCTTGCTGCGATTTGCTACCGGCTTGCCTCAAGAAACTGCAGATGATGTTAAGCCTTGGTTTTATTGGTTCCGATCCGATCCTGGCGCACTTCAAGAAAAGTACGGTATCGGAGAATTCGCGACCAATCGCGTAAATCTGCGATACTTTTGCCGGATGCTCGCTAAAATCGCGCATGCTTTCACTGTCGCCGAGCTTGGCTTGGACGGATTCGACCCGCTTCTCCCAAATATAATTCTGGATAAGAATATGAAATCCAGAATGTCATTTCCGTATGTTGGCTGTCTACCCGACTTCGAACCACAAGCCTCGGCCTTACATTCAATCTCTAACGGTTCGACGACCATAAACGGAAAGAAGGTCCTTATTTCGCGAATTAGATTATTTGCGCAGCTTGGAGCGCCAACTTATATTGTTGTCACCGGCACTCCAAAAGGATCGAACGAACCGCCGCCACCAGACATTTCTGGCGGATTAAGTGCTCGATTAGACTGGTATAGAATCCACGCTCCTTTGCAGAAAGCCGGTCCCACTCCGGGCCTCCTGTTGGGTCAAGATGCTCCATCTTCCAGTAGAGTGCCTTAGCTAGCTCTTCGATGGCGGTTTCTTCTAGTTCGATGGTCATAGGAACTTTTCCTAAGTTCCCTAACGGTCGCTAACCTCCTTTCCTTGGTGTGTCTCCCTCGTCGCCGGCCTGTCGAGAGAATCAGTAACACACGAAAGTAGCTATGTCAGGTATATAATTAGGTACATTTTCCTACCTTTCTTGCGCCCGCAGCCAAACCACCGTTCCGGCCGTCGAACAATCGTTCCCAAAAAAACGATGGGAATTTTCTCGGAACCATCATTTGCGCGCGTGGTTCTACCCTTAGTCGCAGCGCGACAATTCGATGTAACCAGAGGAGAAGATCATGCTTACGAAGATCCTTGCAGCTTCGGCCCTGACAATCGGTCTCGCCACGGCGGCGATGGCCCAGACTGCCGGCAACACCAACGGAACCGACGGCTCCGCCGGCAGTGGCCAGACCATCACCATCGACCCGCGGACACCGGCTACCTCGCCTGACCAGGCTGCGCCGGACACCAGCACGACGACCGGCAGCACGACCGGTGGCGACATGAATTCCAACGCCGACAAGAATTGCCCGAACGGCCCGCAGAGCGCTCAGGGCGATGCCAACACTACCAATGCCGGCAACGTCGGGCCGACGGTCAACGACAAGAATTGTGGCAAGTAATCGCCTCAATCGTTTCGTCGCACAAGGGTCGCGGGGTCTCCCCGTGGCCCTTCTGCGTTAATCGATGCCTCGCTTTGCATCCCTGGCGGAACCATGCGGCTGCATGGCCGTTGCAACAAGCAAAAGGAGAAACCCATGGCAGACAATGACAGCACCACCGCGACGGCAAACGGCACCGCAAAACCGGCGACCGGTGCGGCCCGCACCCGCAGTGCGGCGCCGCGTGCCAGCACGCGCTCTTCCAAAGCGTCCGAGGACGCGATGAAGAAGCAGATCGCTGAACTCAAGCGCGAGGTGAACCGGCTCAACCGGGCGCTTTCCGAGCAGGCCGAGGAAGCCGTGGAGGCCGCGCAAGGCTGGTACCAGGGGGCGGCCGGTCGCGCTTCGGATTTGTACAATGGCGCAGCCGATCGTGCCTCCGATCTGTACAGCGGCGCGTCCGATCGCGCCTCCAACCTCTATAGCGGCGCCACCGAGCGGGCGACCCGCACGGCCAGGCAGTTGCGTGGCCAGGCGCAGAGCGTTTCGGAAACGGTGCAGCAGAATCCCGGCACCTTCTCGACGGCGATGCTGATCGGCGGCCTGTTTGGCGTGCTGGTCGGCATGGCGATCGGCAGAAGCAGTTCCGATCCGGAGCCCGAATGGTTCCGGCGCTGGCAGCGCTAGGGCCGGCAACAAAGCTGGCGAGCGCGGTCCGCCCGAGGGCGACCGCGCGGGTGGAAAGGTCGGGCCCTCGCGCCCGGCCTTTTTCTTGCTTTGGCGGATTTTTTGGTGAGGCGGCGCCGGCCGCCGCCTGCACACCCGGGCGTCGGTCTGGTCATTAGCCAGCGCTTATGGAATCATTCCGTGAAAGGAATCGCGGAGAGCGGCATGGACAGACCTGCCATGGCGTCCGTCTTTCGGATGCGGCATGCGCCTGCAAGCATTTCGGGCGTTCGCAGCCTCGGCCGCGGCCAGGCCGATCCGGTGTTTCATTCAAGGCCGCTCGGCGAAGCGATCCGCTTCATCGTTCAGGCCGACGGCCAATACGATCTGAGCGCGGTGCTGATCTCCTACGGCGACCGCCAGACGCCGGCGCTCGGCAGCTACGAGATCAAGCAGCTCTGGACCGAATACGGCCAGCGCTGGATGGAGGTGTAGGCGGGCGGCCGCGTGCCGGCGCTGTGCCGATTCAGTGCGCCCATGTATAAGCCGGCCATGCAGCCCGAACTCCAGGACGTCATCGACAACTGCTATGCGGCCTTCGCGTTCTACGCACCGCCGCGCGTGCTCGATGCTTCGCCGGCGCGCGACGCGGCCGCGATCCTTGCGACGCTGACCTCCGCCGCGTTGCGGGCGCTGAGCGGCGAGCAGCTCGGCCCTTATGGCGGCTGGGCGATGACGACGGTGGGCGACGTCGCCGACTACAAGCATTTCCTGCCGCGGATCCTCGAATTGGCTGTCAACGCCGAGCCAAGGCACGGCCTCGATCCGCCCATCATCGCCGGCAAGCTGAACTATGGCGGATGGCAGGGCTGGCCGCCTGAGGAGCGGTCGCCGGTCGGCGCGCTGTTCGCCACTGCCTGGAAGCACGGCCTCGAGCAGCATCCCGACGAACTCGATCCGGGCGGCTGGCTCAGCGGCATCGCGATCATCGGCGGTGATCTCGACGCGGCGCTGGCGGCCTGGCTCGCCTCGCCCTCGCCCAATGCGACGCTGCAACTGGCGGAGTTCTTTCGCGGTGACGCCGAGCGGCTTTTCAGTGACAGGGCCAACCGCAATTTCTGGGAGGGAGCGAGAGACGCCACGATCGACCGTATGCGGCGCTGGCTGATCAGCGAGCCGGTGGTGGACCGGCTGCTGTTTGCCGCCGGCACAGTCGCGCCGCAGGATGAATGGCGGATCGACCATGCGCTTCTGGTGCTCGACGCGCTGACGCCGGCAAGTTTAGAATAGGGCACAGCTCCAACCTCGATAATGTCACCGAGATAGGATTCGCCGGCATGGGAAGCCAAAGAGACCGCGAGAAACGATCGCCGCCGTTGGACAAGGAATTGTCCTACGAGCTCGACCGCCGCGATGGCTATGGCGAGAACAACAAAGCCAAGCGCAAAGCCATCCCTCTGTTCAAGGCACGATCCAATCGCCAAGGCCGACACGGCGCAAAGATTGCGATCTCGGCAATGACAGGCAACGTCGGCGATGCAGATGAAGCGAAACTGCAAGTCGCCGACTTCAAAGCTTCAAAACCTGCGAAGACGAAGGTGCAGGACATTTCCCTTCGCGACCACCTGAAACGGAAGCGCGGGTAGCGGCAGGTCGGAACCGCATCTGGCATTTCATACGCAATCACGTATTTTCTCGGTTTATACGCCTTCGCGTATAAAAGTTGGATATAGGCGGACCCTTATGCAGGTGGCCGCTGCCCTTGCCCGTCGCGCACAGTTGCTTGCCGAGGCAAGGCCATAAACGATCCGGCCGCACCCGGATCGGAAACAGAGCTCGCGCGTTTCACCCCAACCAAATGGGAGAAAAATCATGAACGTCGCCAATCTTCAGCTCGAGGGCCTGCTGATGGCTGTCGCCGCGATCAACCATGTGCTGGTCAGGAAAGGCGTGCTCACCGTCGAGGAGATCGACATCGCGCTGCGCAAGGCCGAGGCCAGCGAAACCGGCGAGGAGCGTTCGGGAGGCATGTCGGCGTCGAGCCGCGACGCCGTCAATTTCCCGATCCGGCTGCTGGAGCTCGCCAACCAGTGCCAGCCCGAAGCCGACATTCCATCCTTCTCGAAGCTTGCACGCATGGTTGGGCAGATGAAGGAGCCGTATAACGATCAGCTGTGAGATCCGCGCAACGCCGATCCCAAGGCCGGCGCTGCCCCTCATCCGCCCTTCGGGCACCTTCTCCCCGTGAACGGGGAGAAGGGATAAGCTTCACGCCCGGCCTGGCCAGCCCTGCTTGAGGGAGAGCACGCTGCCCGGGCCATGCACAGCAGCGTAGAGCAGGCCGGCCGCGAACGGAAAATGCGACATGAAGGCGCCGAACTCGGCCTGGTTCGCGGCCCAGTGCGACGGACCGTGGAAGGCAAAGCCGAGGAAGACGACATAGACCGCGCCGATCAGCGCCAGCGGCGTCATGAGGGCGCCGGTCAGGAAGGCGATGACCAGCAGCGTTTCGAGGATCGCCGCGCACCAGGCGAGGAATAGCGGGAACGGGAAGCCGGCGGCGGCGATGTAGCCGGCGGTGGCGCCCATATCCATGAACTTGAAGGCCACGCCCATCGCGAACATGGCGGCGAAGATCAGGCGGGCGATGAGAATGGCGGCGGTCTGCCAGGTCGATTGCGTTTCCATGATGTCCCTCCAGGGTGTTGGTTGATGCCCCAAGGACGGGTGGAGGGTGGCGGTTCCGACAGGGGGCGGGAAAATTTGTTGGCGGGCGCGGCGCGCTTCCCTTCTCCCCTTGTGGGAGAAGGTGGATCGGCGCGCCAGCGCCGAGACGGATGAGGGGTGTTCCAGCGGAGTGAGACGTTGGTGTTCCCTGGAACACCCCTCATCCGACCTCGCTTCGCGAGGCCACCTTCTCCCACAAGGGGAGAAGGAAAGCCCGCCCCTACCCCGCCTTCACCTGCGGATGGCTGATCGACTCGCGCACGGTGCCGTAGGCGGCGCCCCAGCGGTCGGTCATGTCGCAGCGTATGTCCCAGAGCTCAGGAAAGAAGCGGTGGCGGGCGCCGCCTTCCAGCATCTCGACCGGACGGCCTTTTAGCGACTTCGAGCCAAGTCCGATCGAGCGGTGAATGAGATAGAGGTGGTTGGCGCGGAATTTCTGGAACAGCTCGTCGAACTCGATCAGCGCCTCGGCCACGACATAGGCGTCGCCATGGTCGTAATGGGCATCGTAGATATCCTCGACCGTCAGCCCGCGGCCGTCGAGATAGGCTGATTTGAAGGCCCGCCACAGATCCGGCGGCATGCGCAGGATGAGCTTGAAGCCCGGCGATTCCTGGCCGCTGCCATTGCCGAGCTGCAGGCGGATCTGCTGGTATTCCTTGGGCGACATGGTTTCGAGCAGATCGAGCTGCGCCGTCATCATGCGCATCAGCCTGTGCACGCGGCCCATCAAGGTCACGATGCGGTGCGTGTCCTGCCTGTCGAGATAATCGAGGACATCGACCAGCGTGTAGGCGATGAGCTTCATCCACAATTCCTCGACCTGGTGGACGATCTGGAACTGCAATTCGTCGGCATTGGCCATCTCGGCCAGCGGCTTCTGGCAGGTGAGCAGCTGATCGCATTTCAGGTAGACGCCGTAGTCGCGCATCTCCGGCGCCTCGATGCGGGCGTGGTAGTCCTGCCTGCTCATATGCGTGTCCACGGCTGTTCTCCTCGTGCCCTGCCGATATTGCCCAAGGATAGCGTTTTGTGCTTGAACATTGTTCCTTTCTGTTATCCAGATAACGTAAATCGAAGGACGATCAGCGCCGAATACGCCTTTTCAGGAGAACGACCCATGCTTGATGCCATCGACCGTCGGATCGTCGCCGCGCTTGAGCGCGACGCGCGAATCTCCTTCGGCGAATTGGCCGAGACGGTCGGTTTGAGCAAGACGCCGTGCTGGAAACGGGTCAAGGCGCTGGAGGAAGCCGGCGTCATCCGTGGATATTCCACCCGCATCGATCCGGCCAGGATCGGCTTCGGCATCGAGGCCTTTATCCAGGTGTCGATCGACTTCGAGGTCTCGGACGCGTTCGAAGCGGCGGTGCAGAAACACCCGCTGATCCGCCGCTGCTATGCCACCACCGGTGAAGCGGACTATCTGCTGCAGATCGTCACCGTCGACATGATGGCGCTCGACCGAATGCTGCGCGAGGAGCTCAGCCGCCTGCCCGGCGTGCGCCGCACGGTGACCTCGATGGCGATGCGCGAGATCAAGGGCGATATCTCGTTCGCCGAGGCTGCGGGGCATGTGGCG
Organism: Mesorhizobium sp. RCC_202; assembly: GCF_041355295.1. Classification (NCBI taxonomy): domain Bacteria; kingdom Pseudomonadati; phylum Pseudomonadota; class Alphaproteobacteria; order Hyphomicrobiales; family Phyllobacteriaceae; genus Mesorhizobium; species Mesorhizobium sp. RCC_202. The sequence continues at coordinate 400,914 of NZ_JBFUPO010000003.1, read as the reverse complement.
CGCGGATAGGTGCGCACGCCAGACTGTTTGAGCCGTGGGACGCAGCCGCACCAGCGTGGCGGCCAGCCCAGACTTTTTCTGGGATGGTTGAAGAACCAGCGTCGAACCGGTCTATACGGGGCGACGGGGGTACGAAGGTGGCAAACTTCATCTCAATCAGGATCGGTGCGGAGTCTGTCCGGCGGCTGTCGGCGACGCCTGGGAAGATTTTCGCGGCGGCGCTGCTCGCATCGACCATGCTGCTGCCGTCGGCCATATCGACTCGCGCCGCATCGGGCCTGCCGGAGCCGCGAGACGGACTTCACCAGCCGGACGCGAAAGCCATGTTGCAGGACGCCAAGCGCGCGCTTCTGGCGGCCAATGGAATTGGCGGCAACGGTGGAAATGGCGGGAATGGCGGCAACGGTGGCGCCAGTGGTAACGGCGGCAATGGCGGGAATGGCGGCAATGGCGGCGCCAGCGGAAACGGCGGCGCGAGCGGCAACGGCGGCGCGAGCGGAAACGGCGGCGCGAGCGGCAATGGTGGCGCGAGCGGAAACGGTGGCGCCAGCGGCAATGGCGGCGCGAGCGGAAACGGCGGCGCGAGCGGAAACGGCGGCGCCGGTGGCAATGGCGGCGCGGGCGGGAATGGCGGCGCTGGTGGAAATGGCGGCGCCGGCGGAAATGGCGGCGCCGGCGGCAACGGTGGAGCCGGTGGGAATGGTGGCACAGGCGGCAACGGTGGTACCGGCGGCAACGGGGGCACAGGAGGAAACGGTGGTACCGGTGGCAATGGTGGTACCGGTGGCAATGGTGGTACCGGCGGCAACGGTGGTACCAGCGGCAATGGTGGTACCGGCGGAAACGGCAGCTCGGGCGGAAACGGCAGCCATGGCGGCGGCTCTCACAGCAGCGGCTTCGGCCATTCGGACGGCGGCCCCCGCTCCTGCGGAGCCTCCCCGAGAGCGTCTTGCTGACGCGGCCTGAGCGCGTCTCGCGCTCAGGCGGATCAAGGATCGCGCCAAAGCAATTCCAGGAACCGGCCCGGCGACTTAGCCGTAGCTCGCCCGAACTGCGTTGGGTCAAAATGACAGTCGGCTCGCCGTTTGCGTGGAAGGGTGAACCGCCCTATGGACCGGTGCGGTAGGCGAAATCGTCGATCGCCGCCTGCCAGTAATGCTGTGTGCGGATTTCGAGCCGCGTGATGCGCCTATAGTCGGCGGCGAAATAGACCATCCCGTTCGCCGACAGCACCAGCTGATCCTCATAGGCAGGCTCATCGCCGCGCCAGGCCTTGAGCATAAGCGTCTCGCCCTCCGCGTCGTCCCAGCCGGCGCCGAAATAAGCGCCCGTGAAATCGAACGGCTTGTCGCTGAACACCTGGGCGGGATGGCCGGAGCTGTTATAGGCGATGAACTCGCCCGACATGGTGGTGTTAATGTAGCCAGGCCCGGCGTAGAAGCTCTGATGCGTGGCAACGAGATTGTACCAGCCCAGCCCGCCATAGCCGGCCGGAATCTCGAACACGCCAGGCGCCGTCATCAGATCGTCGAAACCGACGACATGCGCGTTCGGCAGCGGCGCCTCGGCGGGTCGGCCCTTGCCGGAAGACGACGAGAGCACTACCGGCGCCTGGCCGACGACCACCACGTGCCGCCGCTCATTCACCCCGGCGGCCGAAAAATCGACCAGCCATTGGCCGGGCGTGGCGGGTGCGCTGAAGCGCCCGTCCGGGCCGACCTTCGCGGCGGCGGTAACGCCGTCCGGTCCCGTTAGCGAAACGCGCACCCCGGCGGCGACCGCGCCGCTGATCGTCAGATCCGCCGCGATCCCGACCGGGTGCGTGGTGCTGAGCGCGATCATGTCGCCCGGCGATCCGGGTGAAACGACATAGTCGCTTTCCTGCACGGCGTTGCCGGTGGTGACGGAAAAGCCCGGCGGCGGCACGACCCGGAACGCGTAATGTCCGGGGTCGACAACTTCGAGATCGCGCTGGATGGCCGACATGCGGAAATTGGCGAAGCCATCGGCGTTGGTCAGCCGCATGATGGTGCTGCCGTTCGGCTTGTCGAGTTCGACGGCAGCGCGCGACATCGGCCGGTCGCCCATATCGTAGACGCCGTTCCTGTTGAGATCGCGAAACACAAGCAGCGACGTGTTCATCTGGCCGCCGCTGAAGGCCCCCCAGGCGCGCGCGGGATAATAGTCCTGCGCAGTGCCGGCGTTGGCTGCGCCGCAGACCATGGCTAAACCGATGGCCGCCGCTGCGACGCCCGAAAACAGCAAACCACGCTTCACGATATTCCCTCTCTCAATCCGATCCCCTGGAGCCTTGCAATAACCTTGTCGACGGCATCGGCATCGAAATAGGCGAGGTAGAGCAACGCCATGGTGGCGCTGAACGTATAGACCGGCAGCGTCACATAGATGATGGCGTGAAAGGCAAGACCGGGCAGGACCAGATAGCGTCTCGAGCGGCGAAACGGCAGGCCGAAGGCAAGGCCATATTCAAGCGCGACCACGGCCAGCGACACGATCGTGGCGGGCCAGGCAAGGCCGGTTGGATAGTCCGAACCGGCGTAGAACCACAGCACCATCGCCTCGAGCCGCGCGCCGCTCAGGAATGCGACGTTCGACTTGTCGAAGGCGGCGAAGAAATAGAGCACCGAAAGCTGCACCGCGATCAGCCGCAGCCCCCACAGATTGCCGCGCTCCGGCGGCGGCGCAACGCCCGCGCGCTCGGCGCGCATCACGGCCAGATAGCGGTCCAGCGAATAGGAGCGGCCGCAAGGCGTGAGCGCGATCAGCAGCACTGCTACGGCCAGCAGATAGATATGATGGTGGGTCCAGGGCTCGCGCCCGAGCTGGAAACCGAAATGATAGTACATCGCCAGCCCGACCGAGCCCGTCCATAAAGCGGCGGCGCGGCTGTGATAGCCGACGAAGAGCAGCGCTGTGGCGACGAAGAAGTTGGCCGCCAGAAACAGGCCGATCGGCGACGGGTCCCGATAGAGCAGCAACTCGCCCGCCCAGCGCGACCAGAACAGCATCGCCAGACCGATGCGGATCAACGCGGACGAACGCGACGAGCCCTCCGTATCGACCGCCCAGCCGACGAAGCGTGCCACCCAGTTGGGCCAGTCAGCGACGCGATCAGTCTGCACAGGCATTTTCGGCATCGGTATGGATGATCTGCCAGCCATTGCGCGCGGCCTGCCGCGCGCGGACCCGGATGTCGGCGCCCGGCCCGGCGGCCGTGCACAGCCGCTTGATGACGGAAGCCAGGTCCTCGCGGTTTTGGATCCACTTCAGCTTGCCGTCGCGGGCAGCGCCGAGCATCTCGAACCGGTCGAGCGCGACAAGCGCGCCGTCGGGCTGGCGGATCTCGAAGGAAGCGTCGATCACGCCGACCCCGATCGCGCTGAACATGGTCCACGAGCGCAGCCAGTCCGTCCGCAGCCCGAAGACCTGTTCCGCGGCCGGGCCGGCGATCATGAACGCGGCGATGGCGATGAAGGCGACAAGCCGCAAGCGCCCCGCGGACACGCGCACGGCAGGCCTCGCAATTACCCTGATCGAGACGATATCGGCCACCCGCCTACCCCCGCCCTGACCTTATAAACCGGCTCGACGCCTCTGCTTCGACCATCCCAGAAAAAGTCAGGGTCCGGCGTCGGGCTTGTGCGCCGCTCCGTGACCTACCAGGCAGGTGACACCAGTTTGCATCCATATGAAAACGTTGCCGCTCGCACAATTTTGGTATATACGATAATTAGCAAAGCTGGCGCGGATGATGCGTTTCGAATGGGATGCTGCAAAGGCTAGAGCCAACAAAGCGAAGCACGGCGTCGATTTCGAGCTCGCACCGGAATTTGATTTCGCAAATGCCGTCATAGCCATCGACGACAGGGAAATCTATGGCGAGGAACGCTTGGTCGCCAAAGGAGATCGCCGACTATGTCGAAAGCCTCTAATCGCTCCACGATCCTGCGCCGCAAGGCAACTCCATCGGCGCGCACCCGCGAAGAAGCGCGCGCTGTGGCCCGCGCCGCCCTTGCGCGTCTGTCCGACGGAGAAGATGCAGCAATCACCTCTGCCGCTCTTGCCGATCCCGATGCCCAGCCGCTCGAACTCCTGAAACTACGTCGCAAGCCCGGCCGGCCGCCTGGCGAATTCAAGAAAATTGCTGTCTCGCTGAAGCTCGATCCTGACGTGGTCAGTGCCTATCGCGCAAAGGGCCCGGGCTGGCAGACCCGAATGAATGACGACCTGCGCAAGGCAGCCAAGCTGAAGCGCTCGGCCGGCTGACACGCGCCTCCCACCAAGGCTTGGCGCTCTATGATGGGGGCCGCACTGCCATTGCCGCTCCTGCCCGCCAGCATTTAGTTTGAAGGAAGCCTTTCGCCACTCTGCGCCAGGTCTTCGCGCGCAGCCTCCTGCTCTTTCTCGGCGTCGGCCTTGCGCTTCGGGCACTCCTCGAAATCATGGTCGCGACCGCCGCAATAGGAGCAGCATTTCGCGGGGGTGTCGGGGCGAAGCATCGAGGTCATGCCCAAGAATGCACGAAAAGCTTTCCGGTTGCAGCAAATCGTGAAGGTGCCCCGGCAGAAAGGGCGGTTCCGTGCCGGGCGTGCGTGTATTGGCGGCAAAGCCAGCCCTCAAACGCTGAAATCGCTCCCCGCCGGCTCGGCGCCGAGCTGCGGCACGATGATCGCCTCGAGCGGCGCGATAAGCTCCCATTTCAAAACGCCTTGCCCGCGTTCGAGGCTGGAGACACCGCTCAGCGCTTGCGGTGCCACCCGTTGCAACACGACAGTGCCGAAGCCCTTGTGCTCAGGCTTCGCCCTGCCGGCGTCGCCTGCGGCCTTGGAGGTCTCCTGCCAGACAAGGTGAAAGCGGCGTTCGGCCTGCGGTCCGCTCTCGACCTTCCAGGTGATCTCGATGCGGCCGCCCTCGCCCGCCAACGCGCCATATTTGGACGAGTTGGTGCCGAGTTCGTGAAAGGCCATGCCGAGGTTCTGCACCGCGTTCGACTGCAGCGTCACCAGCGGGCCGGACAACGAGATCCGGTCCTCATGACTGAAGGGTTTCAGATGTTCCTGGATGAGGTCGAACAGGCTGGCGCCGGCCCATTCCGAAGTGACCAGAAGGTCGTGCGAGCGCGACAGCGCCATGATGCGCGAGCGGATCAGCTCCTCGAATTCGCCGGGGTTGGCAGAGCGTTTGCTGGTTTCCCTGACCATCGACAGGATCACCGCGAACTGGTTCTTCACGCGGTGGTTGACCTCGCGCATCAAGAGCCGGATGCGGCGTTCGCTTTCCTTGGCGCCTGAGATGTCGCGGGCGATCTTGGACGCGCCGACGATCTCGCCATCGGCGCTTCTAATCGGCGACACCGTGAGCGACACGGCAATCAGCGAGCCGTCCTTGCGCCTGCGCGTGGTCTCGAAACTCCCTACGCGCTCACCGCTGCGAACCCTGGCGATGATGTCGATTTCCTCACCCTGCAAATGATCGGGGATGAGCATCAGTATGGATCGGCCGATCGCCTCCTCGGCGCTGTAGCCAAACATGCGCTCGGCAGCGTGGTTCCAGCTGGTGATGACGCTGTTCAGATCCTTGCTGATGATGGCGTCGAAAGACGAATCGACGATAGCGGCCAGTCTCGCACCGACGCTCGCATCCTGCCGACTCGTGCCCCCGGAATTGGTCATGCCCAGTAGCTAGCGCCTCGCCACGCAAAGACAACGGCTAATCACCGCTCGAAGAGCTCTCACCGTCCGCGGTCGACGACAGCACCCCGAAATCTCGCGATCTCGATCCGGTCTCGGCGGTCAGGAACCCGTCGGACGCCAGGCCGCGTCGCAAAAGCTCCCGCACGGCGGCCGACCGGCTCGGCATGCGCTTGTCAAAACGCCAGTTTTCCAGTGCCGCAAGCTCCTCATCGGTCAGCATGATCTGCAACCGCTGCGGCCGTTCCAGCTCAGACACTTTCGCCTCCCTAGAGACAATCCATGCCACGAATGAGTAATTGTCTCATTCCACTCATAGATAGGTTTTGGCTCATAATCGGTCAATATAGCCCGATACGCCAAGACAGGCCTGTGCCAACATTGCTCAACATGCTTCAACCGCACATTGTTGTATTTTGCTAACTAATTGATTTATTTTGGATTTTTAACATTTGTGTATTGCCATTCGCGCGCTTCGGGAGCACCAATTCATGCGAGGGACAAACCGTCCAGGAAAGGAAGGTTTTCCATGCATCCAAGATATTCCAACAAATTGCGCAACGACGCCCACTGCCATGTCCAGGTCGCGATGCGGGTCAATGGCATCGTGAATCTGATCCGCGTCGCGGAGCAGATAAGGGTCCGAAATCTCGATGAAAACATCGCCCGCGAGGACGTGGAGGAGCTGGTCCTGCAAGTGGCCCAACTTTACGGCGCGGCGGTGGAGTTCGACGAGCAGGCCATGACCTCGCTCGACCTGCCGGAGTTGGACGGCCGAGACAATCGCAACGATCTGGACAAGATGCTCCGTGGGCTCACGCCGCGCGGTGATGTGGCCGGCGATCTGCTTCAGCTGAACAAGGAATAGCCCGACGCTGCGGCCGGGCTTCGCTCAAGCTCTGAGCCGATAGGGCCGACTCAGGCCTTCTTCTTCGAACGCTTCGCGGCTGGCTTCTTCGGCGCGACCACAGGTGCGTCGGCTTCCTGCGCCAGCCTTGCGGCGCGCAACCGCTCCGTCTTGGCGATGCGCGCGTTGGCTTCCAGATCCACAATCTGTCGCGCAACGCGGGTGGTCGCGTCGGTCTTGGCTTCCGTTCGGGACGGGACCGGCTTGAACAGCCCGGTATCCGGGATGGACTTCATTTCGTTTCTCCTTGCCTGACGCAATTCCTGACGGAAACCGCGTCACACTTTTCCTGGAGTTGCTCTCTCAATCAAAAAAGGCCGGGGCAAGCCCGACCTTCTCCAATGCGCCTCTGCGGCCAATGCCAGTACATCCGTGGTCAACGACCCTAGGGCGCTGTGATTAGGCTGCCTGCAGGTTCTCGGCGGCGCTCTTGCCGCTGCGGGAATCCTTCACCACGTCAAAGGTCACCTTCTGGCCTTCGACGAGGGAGCGCATTCCAGCGCGTTCGACGGCCGAGATGTGGACGAAAACGTCCGGCTGGCCATTGCCCTGCTCGATAAAACCAAAGCCTTTGGTGGCGTTGAAGAACTTTACGGTTCCAGTAGTCATTGCGATCTCCTTTTCAAATCGACGCAAATTATCCGAGCCCAGCAAAGTGCCAAGCGTCGGTTTCTTCGAAATTGAGAGGGAAGATCGTCAGTGGCGCCAAGGCGCATAAACAACGTTCGTTCAGCAAGATCGACGTCCATGATATAGCAATTAATTTTTCCTGAGGCAAGGGATTCCGGCGTAATACTTCCCGCGCTCAGGATTTCTCCTTCCGGCATCCGGTCGCGCGCCTGGAAGCGGCACCGTCCAGGTGAAGCCTCCCTAGGCCTGGGCGGTCAATCCAAGAAGGTGGAGGCCAGTCTCGTATTTTGCCGGAGAAAGCCCGGCCTGGTGCGCTTGCCAGAGATTGTCCTTGAGGTCGGCCAGTTTGACCGGCCGCGCCAAGGAATTCGATCCGGCCCGGCAGATAAAGCCCTGCTCGCTCTCGTCGAGCCTTCTCGTTAGTGCGTCGACCGCAGACACGATGCCGACGCTAAATCCCGCCGCTTCGAGCCGGGCCAGCGTCCAGCCCTCGCCTTTCTCGACCACGTCATGCAGGTAGGCGACGGTCTTCTCATCCAGCGTTTCGACAGCCTCGGCAACGCGTCGCAGATGCTCGATATAGGGTCTGCCCGTTTTGTCCTTCTGGCCGCGATGGGCCTGCTCGGCGATCTTGGCTGCTTCGTGAAGCATGGTCTTTAAGGTCTCGTCAAAGTGAAGCCCGCCCCGGCGTGGGGACGGCCGAGGCGGGTTGCTCGGGTTGGTGGACCCGGGTGCGATGGCGCGCCCGTTCGCGGGGGCGGAGGCTGCGCGCCGTCGTGCATCCAAAAAACATTGGCGAGCGACTATTGTTCCCGCCAAAGCCGGGACTTTTCCTGAACGCCGGTTGGCGCCGGTGATCGCGCCGCCGACGGAACACTGCGCTCCGCGGGCCGTTGGGTCTTCATCATCACCCCAACGATGGAGACAAATCATGCAGGACATTTCCGGTAAGCGCGTGGCTATTCTGGCCACCAACGGTTTCGAGCAATCCGAGTTGGAGGTGCCGCTCAAGAAACTGCGCGACGCCGGCGCCACGGTCGATGTGGTGTCGCTCGAGCACGGCGAGATCAAAGGCTGGGATCATAAGGATTGGGGCCGTGCGGTCCCGGTCGACAGGACCCTCGACGAGGCGCGCGCCGACGACTACGACGCCATCGTGCTGCCCGGCGGCGTCATCAATCCCGACCTGTTGCGGGTCGAGAAAAAAGCGCTCGATTTCACCAAGGCGTTCTGGTCGGCGAAGAAAGCGGTCGGCGCCATCTGCCACGCACCCTGGCTGCTGGTCGAAACCGGCATCGTCAAAGGCCGCCGTGTCACATCCTACAAATCGATCAAGACCGATGTGATCAATGCCGGCGGCCTGTGGCAGGACAGTCCGGTGATGACCGACCAGGGCCTGGTGACGAGCCGCAATCCCGGCGACCTCGACGCTTTCTGCGACAAGCTTGCCGAGGAGATCAAAGAGGGCCGGCACGAGAAGCGGGCCGCCGCCTGAGGAAAAGCCAGAACGCGTTCTTTGGGAACCTGGGAGTCGCCCGCTCGTTGGCCCCTTATGTTCAACAGGAGACAAACCGCCATGGATTGGAACCGCGTCGAAGGCAATTGGAAGCAGGTCAAGGGCAAGGTCAAGGAACAGTGGGGCAAGCTTACCGACGACGACCTTGATCGCATCGCGGGAAAACGCGACCAGCTCGAAGGCAAGATCCAGGAGCGCTATGGCATCGAGAAGGACCGCGTTCGCCGCGACGTCGACGACTGGTACAGCCTGCAGGGCTGGTAGGCGTTTATCGCCTGCCGACGTCCTGAAACGAGGCGTCCTGAAGCAAAGAACGCGCTGCCGCGGCAGCGCCTCAAAACGGCGGGCTGTGGCCCGCCGTTTTCAGCAAGGTGCGAAGACGACGATCAGTTGGCGCCGCCCAGCTCCTTGGTCATCTTGCAGAAATTGTCGTGCGCCTTGGCGATGGTTTCGTCGCCGCAATCCTTCTTCATCGAGGCGCGGTCCTCCTCGGTCAGGGCCAGCCAGGCCTTCTTGAACTCGTCGCCCGACCGCATCGTCTTCATGCCGGAGTCGGTGTAGAACGGCGCCATCTTGTCGGGATTGTCCAATGCTGACGATCCGGTCGATCCGGCGGCAAGCGCCGCGCCCGACATCATCGAAAACGCCAACGCACTGATGCAAATCATCTTGCTGTTCATTGTCATGCTCCCTACCTGAATTTGTGATGAACTACCTGCCGATAGCGTGCAGGGTAGAAAAAAGTTCCACCCAATTGCCAATAAAGTCGAAGATATTCTATTAGCCGGGAAGTTTTCCGCGCGGCGCAATCGGTCTGGTCTTCCCTGCCCGGCATTTTATCGCCCTTGCGGCCAGGTACAGCCTTTTGGATGCTATCCTTCCGAGACTGGCTGGGGCGCAGCGGCGATCGCTTTCCTCGCGGCGGTCGCCCTGCGCATAAGCAGTGGCGGCGCGATGCGGACTGAAGCGTGACTTGCTGCCCGCCCGGCCCGCGCTAGCTGCTGGCTCTCAACCGATGGGAGCACGATATGAGCAGAACCTTTGTCAGCAGCGAACCGAACTCCGATCGTTATCCCTATGAGGTCGGCGCCTTCGAGCAAAAGCAAGGGCTTTCGCGGCGCGCGGCGGAAGTCATCCTGCATTCGAATGGCCCCTCGCGCCACCAGTGCGATGCGGCCGCGAGGGCCTATGTCGACTACATGGCATTGCGGCAGGCGAAGCAGGCTTCGCCACCGGCTGCCGTCAAACCGGCTCACCAGGCTAAACGTCTTTCTTGAGCAGGCGCGCCTCCCGCAGAATGGAAGCGCGGTCGAGGCCAACCAGGGCAACGATCTGGCGTATATCCTCTTCCGAGACACCCGCTTCCCGAGCAAGCTCACGCACGAGCTTCTCGGGCAATCGAGCCGGCTTTCTGTCATCGGTCATGGGTGACACTTTCGAGGTTCAGAAAGCTAAAGCCCGCAGCCGCGCTGATGTTCCCAAAGACGAAGGCGCGGTTACCCGCGTCCACCCTCGCCTGCTCACTCAAACGCAGCGCGGATGACCTGGCTGCCGGAAACGGCTTCAGGCTAAACAAATGTGGATGAGACCCGCGTGCCGTAATGCCAAGGTGGTCATTCACCTTGGAACTGATGTCACACCCGCCAGTTATCTCCGTTAGCTATCGCTTATATACAACGTCGCCGTCCTCAACCGCGACTGGGGTCGGTCGGCGCTCCCGGCTCGACTGCGGTCCCTCATCCTCAATCGAAAGGCAGGCCATGACCGAAGTCGGTGCGCAAATTCAGACGGAACAAAGCAACCCTTCGGCCAAGGGGCCTTTCCAAAAATTCCTTCGCACGATCGGGCCCGGCTTCATCACCGGCGCGTCCGACGACGATCCCTCCGGCATCGGAACCTACAGCCAGGCCGGCGCGCAGCTCGGTTTCAACATCGGCTGGGTCATGCTGTTCACCTTTCCGCTGATGGCGGCGATCCAGGAGATTGCCGGCCGCATCGGGCGCACCACGGGCAAGGGCATTTCCGGCAACCTATGCCGCCACTATCCCGTCTCGCTGGTCTATTGCGTGGTGACGCTGCTGTTCGTCGCAAACGTCATCAACATCGGCGCCGATCTCAGCGCCATGGCCGATGCGTTGAAAATGCTGCTCGGCGGGCCGAGTTCGCTATATGTGATCGCTTTCGCAACCATCTGTGTTTCGGCGATCGTCTTTCTCGACTACAGCCGTTACGTGACGGTCCTCAAATGGGCCACCTTGAGCCTCTTTGCCTATGTCATCGCCATGTTCGCGATCAAGATGCCGTGGGCCGAAGCCGCCAAGGGTGTCTTCATCCCGCATATCGAATGGAGTGGCGCTTTCTTCACCACGCTGCTCGCGATCCTCGGCACGACGATCTCGCCTTATCTGTTCTTCTGGCAAGCCTCGCAGGAAGTCGAAGAAGAGGAACTCAAGCCGAAAGCCAAGCCACTGCGATGGGCTCCATGGCAGGCGCCCAAGGCATTCCAGCGGATACGCGCCGACACACTGGTCGGAATGGCTTTTTCGAACTTGATCGCCGTCGCGATTATTTTCACCACGGCCGCGACGCTTCACAAGACAGGGGTGACGAATATCGGCTCATCCACGGATGCCGCCAAGGCGCTGGAGCCGGCGGCGGGAAAATTTGCCTTCATCGTCTTCTCGGCCGGCATCATCGGCACCGGCCTGTTGGCGGTGCCGGTTCTGGCGGGCTCGGCGGCCTTCGCGGTCGGGGAAGCGCTACGCTGGCCGGTCGGCCTGCAGCGCAAGCCGAAGGAAGCGATAGCGTTTTACGCCACGCTTGCCATTGCCACCGCGCTCGGCACCGGGATCATGTTCACCCCCATCGACCCGATAAAGGCGCTTTATTGGAGCGCCGTCATCAACGGCATGTGCGCCGTTCCCGTCATGATCGTCATGATGTTGATGGCAGCCCGCACCGACATCATGGGGGAATTCCCCGTTCAAGGCTGGCTGCGCGCGCTTGGCTGGCTGTCGACATTGGCGATGGCGGCTTCAGCCGTCGGCCTCATCGCGCAATGGGTCGTCTAGGAGGACCGGGGATAGGAGGATCGGGCTGCCGGCGTCGATCGCTTCCAATTCACAATGGTCAATAACTATTGATTGGTTTCGGCGTCGCGCCGCAAAAATTCAATTTGGAACATGTTCGCACCGGGCGGGTTGGTGCTGATCCAACCTCACCAGGAGATGAAAAACATGGCGACGACGAAAGCGGCCTCGAACAAGGGCCTGAATGAACTTTTCCACGACACGCTGAAGGATATCTATTTTGCCGAGAAGAAGATTCTCGCCACCCTGCCCAAGATGGCCAAGGCGGCGCAGGACGGCGGCCTGAAGGCGGCATTCGAGAAGCATCGCGGCCAGACGGAAGAGCATGTCGCGCGGCTCGAGAAAGTGTTTGCGGTGATCGACAAGAAGCCGGTCGGCAAGACCTGCGCGGCGATCATGGGCATCACCGAAGAGGGCGCCGAGATCATGGAAGAATACAAGGGCTCGCCGGCGCTCGATGCCGGGTTGCTGGCCGCCGCTCAGGCGGTCGAGCATTATGAAATCTCGCGCTACGGCACGCTCAGGACCTGGGCCGCCGAGCTCGGGCTGAATGAAGCGGTCAATCTTCTGGACAAGACGCTGGGCGAGGAGAAAGAGACCGACGTGGCCCTCACCCAGCTTGCCGAATCCGCCGTCAATCTGGCAGCCGAAGCGGCGTAGGGCCGAGGGTTGCACGCCTCGGCGCCGCAGACGGCGCCATTGCTTGGGGCGGGATCTCGGTCCCGCCCTTCTGCCGTCCGCGATGTCTCGACCGCCTACGCCATTCCGGTGAGCGATTCGGACGATGCGACCAGCCGCATGGGCCCTCGGCATGAATGTCGCCAACGCCAAGGGTCGCCCGGCCGGCAAGGCGGAACTTAGGTCAAGTCCGACAGTTCCATTGGGCGAAAGGACGTGCCGGATGACCAGACCATCGCTACACCTGCTCAAAGGCATAGGCTATCTGATCTCGACAATCAGCGTGACGCTGCTGGCCATCGTCAGCTGGTCCAGCGCATCCAAAAGCCCGTTGCTGATTGCCTGCCTGCTTGGTGGCGCCGCGACCTCCATCGTCGGCATGTTCTGCCGCTGGCTTACCTATGAGATCGAGAAGCGTCAGGAGGAGAAGCGCTAGGCTCTTCTTCCCGGCATGCGATGTCATTTTTTTGGCGCATTGGACGCGGCCCGGGCATCGGCGGCCACGACCTTCGCCAGGTCCTTTCGGCTGCCGCGCCGCACCGAATAGGCGCGCGTGATCTCGGCGCCGAACAGAAAAATCTGCACCGAATAATAGACCCAGACCAGCACCACCATCAGCGCGCCGGCCGCACCATAGGAGGTGGCGATGGCGCTGGTGCCGATGTACCAGCCGATCAGCGACTTGCCGATGGTGAAGAGCAGCGCCGTGACGACCGAGCCGATGCCGACATCGCGCCATTTCAGGGAGCGGTCCGGCAGGATCTTGTAGATCGCGGCGAAGAGCAACGCGATCAGCACGAAGGAGACGGTCGTGTTGATAAGGCTGATGATGAGCGTTCCAAACGGCAGGCGCTGGTCGATGAGCGTCCCGAGCGCCGCGATCGCAGTGCTGGCCGCCAGCGAAACCAGGAGCAGGAAGCCAAGGGCGGCGACCAGGCCAAGGCTGACGGCGCGCGCCCGCACCATCCTGGTCAACGACACGCCGTTGGGCTTCACCTTCCAGATCTCGTTCAGCGACTGCTGCATCTCGCCGAAGACGCCCGAGGCCGTGACGAAGAGCGTGACCAGCCCGATGAGCGTGGCCAAGGTGCCCGACCAGCGATGCGCGGCGCTCTCGATGGTCGCCTTCAGAAGGTCGGCGCTTTGCGTGCCCATCACGCCGGAAATCTCGGCCGAGAGCGCCAGTTGAGCGGCATCGTTGCCAATGACGAAGCCGGCGATGGCCACCACGATCAACAGGATGGGCGCCAGCGAGGTCGTGGCATAGAAGGCCATCGCGGCGCCGTGGCTCAGCGCATTGTCGTTGACGTAGCCGGTGACGCTTTCACGAAAAAGGATCCAACCTTCCGCAACCCAGCTTGCCGTTATCGCGGGACGCCGCAGCGGTGCGGCAACAGCAGACGGTGCCTTGAGGCGCCGACCGGCCTTGCGCGACCTGGTCGCCGCTGTTCTGGATTTTGCCCTCTTTGCCATGTCCTGCCCCGCCCGATGCGATACGGGCCGGGTGGGACAAGAGCTCGACTGCCTTTTCGTTGGCCAGGGCGAGAAGCCGGAGAAAATCCACCCTGTTCTCTTTGCCACCAGGTCCGGCCGACGCGGCCCGCCGGAGCATAATTCGGGGCAAGCGCGATGGTTCCGCATCCTGGCCGGTTGTCCAGACTGCGTCAGGCCTGACCCGAAGATGAGGCCGTCTGGACAGCGCCTATTTCGAAGTCTGCGGCGGCACCTGGCCGGGCTTGATCACCGGCATCTGGCTGCCGTCGGCCGGCGGCTGAGTGGCGTTGTCGTCACCGGTCGGCGGCGGCTTCAGCACGCCGCCGCAAGGCTGCAGGCTGCCGGAAAGATTATCGGACTGCTGGCCATCCTGCTTCTGCGCGCCATTGCCGCCATTGTTGCTGTCGGGCTGTGCCTGGCAGTCCTGCGGAACCTGCGGCTGGTCGGCCGTCTGGGCTGCGGCCGGCAGCGCCGAGAGCAGAAACATGGCCGCCGTGAAAAGAGCTTTCCTCATGGGATCCTCCTAATAGCCGCCGATGATCGGCAGGATCTCGCCGGTGATGTAGCTGGAGCATTGCGGCGAGGCCAAAAACACATAGGCCGGCGCGATCTCCTCAGGCTGGGCCGGCCGCTTCATCGGCGTCTTGGCGCCGAACTGCGAGACATCCTCGGCCTTCTTCTCGGACGGATTGAGCGGCGTCCAGACAGGGCCCGGCGCGACCGCGTTGACGCGGATGCCCTTGCCGATCAGGTTGCCGGAGAGCGCACGGGTGAAGGCGTGGATGCCGCCCTTGGTCATCGAATAGTCGACCAGCTCCTTCGAGCCCTCGATGCCGGTGACCGAGCCGGTGTTGACGATCGCCGAGCCCGGCTTCATGTGCGGCACGGCCTCCTGCGCCATATGGAAATAGCCGTAGAGATTGGTCTTCAGCGTGGTGTCGAAATGCGCCTCGGTGAGATCGGCGAATTCGGTTGAATGCACCTGGAAGGCGGCGTTGTTGACCAGGACGTCGAGACCGCCGAAGGCCTTCACCGTCTGCTCGACCGCCTTGCGGCAGAAAGCACGCTTGGCGACATCGCCGCGCAGCGTGACGCAGCGCCTGCCCTCGGCTTCGACGGCTTCCTTGGTTGCTTCGGCATCGCGGTCCTCGCTCAGATAGACGATGGCGACGTCGGCGCCTTCACGCGCAAACAGCACGGCCACCGCGCGGCCGATGCCGGAATCGCCGCCGGTGATCAGCGCGACTTTGCCGGCGAGCTTGCCCGATCCCTGCCAGAACGGCGCATCGTAAAGCGGCGGCGGCTCGACCGCCCATTCCGCGCCGGGCTTGGGGTGGTGCTGCTTCGGGAACGGCGGCGCCGGATAATCGCGCGCGCCGGCCTGCATGGCGCCCGGCGATTTCGGCGCCGGCTTGCGGCGATCCCTGGCATCGACCTTGCGCTGCACGCTGCGCTGCCGGCGCGCTGCCTTTGACGTATCGGCTTTCGCTCGAATGCTGGTTGTCATCGTCATCTCCTTTTGGAGACAACGCATGCCGGCGCAAAAGGTTGGCCTTCGGCCCCTATTCCCGGTTCAAGCCTGCTACATCAAAGTTAAATGCGCTCAAAGCGCCGGGATGTTAGACCTCATGCATTGGGGGGACTCTCGAGGAGGAGTCCCATGGAAATTCGCAATCTGATCGGCACGCTCTCGGCCGCCTTGCAGCGCCGGCATGCCGCCGCACCGCTGCCCGCAGTAAGGCCGATCCGAGCCTCGCTGGCCGACATGCCATTGCGGCCGCGACCGCGCCCGCCATATCGGCCGGCGCCACCGATCCGGCCGGCGAGCAATATGTAGCGCTGGCCAGCCAGCCGCATGCAACTGAATGGCGACATCGTCGTTTACCGCCACTCCAATCTTTAGGGTGCACCATGAAATCATTCCGCATGAACAGCCCGCTTCTCGTTCTCGCAACCGCCATGGTGACAGTCGCGCCCTTTGTCGGCCTCGCTTGGCGCACGCAACAATGGCTTGGATGGTGAGAGAGGCATGAGCCGGTTTTTGCCCCTCACCATTCGCTTCGTCAGCGGCGGCACGATGGTGGTCGCCACCATCGCCGACGCGAAGAAGGCGCTTGCCGGCACCTGGAAGAACAAGGAAGCGCCGGCTTATCGCGAAGCGGCGCGCCTGGTGGACGACGCGATGGCGGGGCTTTGCCGGCCGGCGATCGCCTTTGCCGCCTTCAAGAAGGTCGCAGCGCAGCAGGGCCTGCTGAAACCGGCGAGCCCGAGCGCGGCGCTCACCATGCTCGACCGGCTGTGGCGTAATGGCGAAGGCTCGCCGGGCAGCTAGCCACCAGACGGAAGGCCGGCGACGCGCTGGTCGAACCGCTTCAGCGCGGCTCCCGGTTCATGCTGAGATAGGTCGGGTCGAACTCGGCAATCTGAACCAGGCGCTGCCAGTCGAGAATGGTGATCCTGTGGCTCGCCCAGCTGATCACGTCCATGCGGCGCAAAGTGCCGATCACCCGGTTCATATGGACGACCGACAGGCCAAGCACATCGGCAAGCTCGGCCTGCGACAGCGGCAGATGGAAGCTCATGTCGCTTGTCTTCTTCACCACCTGCAGCCTCACGAACAGCTCGCAGATCAGATGCGCCAGATGCGAGGTCTTGGACCGGCGGCCCATGGCTACGATCCATTCGCGATGGATGGCGCCGTCGACCAGCGTATCCAGCCACAGCAGCCTGGTCAGATGCGGCGCCTGCTCGGTGATGGCCTTCAGCTTGCCGTGGTCCGCCACCACGACGTGACAGGGTGAGAGCGCGACGATGCCGTGATCCATCGTCTTCAGCAGGAAGGCGTGCAGGTCGACGAAATCGCCGGCGACCTGCAGCGAGGTGAACTGACGCCCGCCATCCTCCAGCACCTTGTAGCGGGCAGCGAGCCCATCGATGATCAGCGTGCTGAAGCCCGGCCTGGAGAACTCCGCCACGATGTCCTCGCCGGTGCCGAAGTATTTTTCAACCGACATGGCGCCGGCCAACAGTGCCTTCTCGGCCTCGGAGAGAGCATCGTGCTGGCCAAGGTTGAGATAGAGTGGTTCGAGCATCCGGTTCTTCCTGTCGCCGCGTCCGCCATGCCTAACGTTGTCAGCTTGGGACTGGTTGCAGGCAAAACACTTTTGATCTGAACGCCCGGTCGGCGAATTTCTTTTCTTGATCAGCTGCTTGGAACGATAGGCCGCGACAGGAATTGAATTCGAAATCGCCAGGGGTACCGATGCAGCGCTTCTATTTCGACTTGTACAACACCGAACACAGCCAGCACGACAGCGAAGGGCAGTTGTTCGCCGACCGCGAGCGCGCCGGCATGGAGGCGTTACGCATCCTGCACGACGTTGCCCGCGACGAGATGCCTGTCGGCAAAAACCTGACGATCACCGTGAAGGTGCGCGACGAGAAGCGGGAGATCTTCGAGGCATCGCTGACCCTGGATTCGGCCTGGAGTTGAATCGCGCAAGGCGGCCGCCACGATCAAGCAACCATCGCTGGCGCCAGCCGTTTCGTCTCGATGTTCGAGGATTTCGAGAGCGCCGAAGTCGACACCGGCGAGGCGCGGATTTTCATCCGGCGCGGCGGCAGCGGATCCGGCCTGCTCTTGCTGCACGGCTTTCCGCAGACGCATCTGATGTGGCGCGACGTGGCGCCGAGGCTGGTGAAGGATTTCACCGTCATCTGCGCCGATCTGCGCGGCTACGGGCAAAGCTCCTGCCCGCCTTCGGCTGCCGATCATGCGCCCTACGCCAAGCGCGCCATGGCCGGCGATCTGGTGCGGCTGATGGACAGGCTCGGCTTTCAGCGCTTCCACCTCGCCGGCCATGACCGCGGCGGACGCGTCGCCTACCGGCTGGCGCTCGACCATCCGGATCGTGTCGACAGACTTGCCGTGCTCGACATCGTTCCAACCGCCGATGTCTGGGATCGTGCCGATGCCAGGCTGGCGCTCGGCTACTGGCCGTGGTCGCTGCTGGCCCAGCCCGAGCCGCTGCCGGAGGCGATCCTGGCAGCCGCCGCCGGGGCGATCGTCGACAATGCGCTCAGCGGCTGGGGCTCGTCGCCGCGCGCTTTCCCGGCCGAGGTCCGGCAGGCCTACGTCCAGGCGCTGCGCGACCCGGCCCATATCCATGCGATCTGCGAGGAATATCGCGCCGCCGCCTCGCTCGACCGTGAGCACGACCGTACCGACCGCGAAGCCGGCCGCCGCATCGCCTGCCCGCTGCTTTCGCTATGGAGCGATCACGGCGCGCTGGCCGAATGGTATGCGGATGACGGCGGGCCGCTCGGCCTGTGGCGGAACTGGGCCGACGATGTAAGCGGCAAGGCAATGCCCGGGGGGCATTTCTTTCCCGAGGAATTGCCGGCCGAGACGGCCAAGATCCTCGGCGACTTCCTTGCCGGCCACTAATCTAGGGGTAGAGCGAGGCCAGGTACAACGCCGGTGCGCCGATGAAGCAAAGCGCCATGACCACCAGCACGATGTGGCCAAGACGTTCCGCGCGCCTGGCAATCTCGGCAACCTCCTCATCGCTGTTGAGGAGATCGAGGAACGACAAATCGGCGCGGCTGTCTGGTTGATTGTCGTTGGCGGGAAGGCTCGCGGCATCGTGCCGGGCAGGCTTTGTTGAGATAGAGGTCAAAACGTCTCGCTTCCGAAGTCAATCGCGGGGGGGCTGATTGGGTGCCCGCCGAGAATGGCACTGGGGGAATCGGCGGGCACCCTGAAACAGCCGACGATAGAGGGGGCTTTCTCGCCGGCCGCTTAACAAGTCGCGGATCTGGTTTTGGTTGCAGCCCTCGGCCCTATGCTCCCCGAGTTCGGACTTTAGTCCGACTGGTTCCCTTACCGGATGTTGGGTGGAGCCCAGACTCCTCCATCCGATGGAACCTCTTGCTTGCCCTCCAGTTGCCTTAGAAGCGTCCGGCATGAGGCTTGGTCGCACCGGCTTGGCAAGATGATCCGACGGAGGCACCGATGTCGCTGCACACACTTCACCCCGAACGCGTCGACGAGGCGCGCTTACATGCCTATTCCACCTTCGCTCCGCTCTTGATGAATGCGCTGGCCGAGAAGCTGGCGCGCTGCCAGGGGATCAAGGAACTGGACAAGCTCGAACGGTCTCTGATCGATCTGGTCGAGCAGACGGATGTCGCCGCGCCACATGCGGAAGCGATGAAGGAATTCGCCATCGAGCTTGTGGTGTCGACTTTGCGCAATGTCCGCGCGCATCCCGACGCCAAGCACGATCTCGAAGAAATCGAAGGCCGCCGCGCCGAGGGCCGTTCGGAGAATCCGGACACGCTGGAAGAGCAGTTGCAGTCCGGCCTGGAAGACAGTTTTCCGGCGAGCGACCCGCCGGCCGTCGTCTCCACCGCCATCAGCGGCGGCGCCAAGGACATCGTCGGCACGGACGAAGTGCTGCGCCGCAAGAAGGCGGCGGGGCTGCGCAAGCAGGGCTGATCGGCCCGTTATGACCAGGGAGAAGAAAAATGCCACGTGGTGACAAATCGAAATACACCGACAAGCAGGAGCGCAAGGCCGACCACATCGCCGAAGGCTACGAGAAGCGCGGCGTTTCCGACAAGGAAGCCGAGCGGCGCGCCTGGGCAACCGTCAACAAGGACGATGGCGGCGGCAAGAAGGAAGGCGGATCGGGGCGCGGCGAGCACACCGGACATCCGGCCGCGCATAAGGGCGGCAGGACAGGTGGCAAGGCGTCCGCCGATCGCCCGGCGGCGGAACGCTCCGCTTCGGCAAAGAAAGCGGCGGCAACGCGCAAGCGCAATGAGGGCCATGCGCATCATTGATGGCCGAGCCCTCCGTTGGGGAGACCGGGCTGTATCAGCCGACCCGCTTCTCCCCGACGGCGCCCATCGCCCGCGCCACGATCGCTTCCAGCGGCTCGGGCCGGTGCAGGAGATAGCCTTGGCCATAGGCGACGCCCATGCCTTGCAGGATCTCCAGCGCGCTCTTTTCCTCGACCTTCTCGGCCACCACATCCGCGCCCATCGACCGGGCGATACCGGCGATCGCGGAGACGATCTCGCGGTCGAAACGGCTTTCGGCGATATGCTCGATGAAGGAGCCATCGATCTTGATGGCGTCGATGGGGAAGCGCCTGAGATATTCGAACGAGCTCATGCCGGCGCCGAAATCATCGAGGCTGACCCGGCAGTGGCGCTCGCGCGCCTTGCGCACGAAGTCGGCCGCGGCGGCGAAATTGGTCACGGCGGCGGTCTCGGTGATCTCGAAGCCGATTGCCGACGCCGGCGCGCCGCTGTCGGCAATGGCCTGGTCGGCGAAATCCCATAGCTGCGGGTCCGACAATGTCTGTGCCGACAGGTTGAAGCCGAGCGAGATGGCGCCTGCGCGCATCGCCTCGCCATGGCGGGTGAGCGCCGTGCGGATGATCCAGCGATCGAGCCTCGCGGCAAGGCCGAAGCGTTCGGCCACCGGCATGAAGTCGCCCGGCGGGATCATCTTGCCGTTGCGCGCCTCAAGCCTTGCCAACACCTCGACATGGCGGCTGTCTTCCCAGGGCAGGCCGAGGCGATGGATCTCCTGGCCGTAGAGTTTCAGCCGGCCGTCCTCCATGGCATCGACCAGGTCGGCGGCGAGCCGCGCGGCGTTGAGGCCGCCGGCACCAGATGCCGTCTCCGGCGAGAACACCGCGAAACGGTCGCGGCCGCCGGCCTTGGCGGCGTAGCAGGCGTCGTCGGCGCAGGCGAGCGCGTCGGCCACCGCCATGGTGCGGTCACGCACGAAGGCGATGCCGATGCTGGCGGCCAGCCGGCGCGAGGTGACCGCGGAGCCGAGATCGGCATCGCGCACCGCGGCAAGCACGGCGCGGGCGAGGCGCTCGGCGCAGGCGTCGTCGCAGGTCGGCACCAGAAGCGCGAATTCGTCGCCACCAAGCCGCGCGGCATGCGCGGACGCCGGCAGGCTGGCGAGGATGCCGGCCGCGACGCTTTTCAGCGCCAGGTCGCCGGCGGCATGGCCGGCATAGTCGTTGAGCGCCTTGAAGTAGTCGAGGTCGACATAGAAGACGGCGAGCGGCAGCCGCTCCGCCATGGCGATGTTTTCGGCAAGGAGCCGGTCGAAGGCGGCGCGATTGAGCAGCCCGGTCAGCGCGTCATGGTTGGCGGCGTAGGCCAGCTCCTCGGCCCGCATCTTCTCCTCGGTGATGTCGCGCACGGTGCCAAGGAACTGTCCGGCCGAGCCGACGCCGGCGATGAAGCGAACCAGCGACTCGATGTGACGGAACTCGCCGTCGCGGCGGATGATGCGATACTGCACGGCAATGACGCTGTCGCTGCCCAGCGACATCCGGTGGGCGCGCTCGGTGGCTTCCTTTTCGTCCGGGTGCAGAAAAGTGTGCCAGAGATCGGCGGACACCTCGTCGCTTTCGGCAACATGGCCGAAAATCTCGCGGGTGCGGGCGTCCCAATAGCTCTTGTTGGTGCCGACGTCGTAGTGCCAGATGCCGGTGCCGCTGGCGGCGAGCGCCAGGCGGAAGCGCACATTGACCTCGTCGAGCGCGGCTTCGGCTTCCTTCTGCCTGGTGATGTCGGTCTGGACGCCCATCAGCCTGAGCGGCCGGCCTTCGGCGTCGCGCTCGACGACGCCGCCGCGGTCGAGCACCCAGATCCAGTGGCCGTCCTTGTGGCGCAGCCTCAGCTCGGTTTCGATGGACGGGGTCAGCCCGGCAATATGCCGGTCGCCGCTGTCAATCGCGCCCTGGCGGTCGTCGGGATGGGCGAGGTTGAGCCAGAGGTCGGGCGTATAGGCGAGTTCGCCCTCGGCATAGCCCAGCATCTTCGACCAGGTCGGCGAGTAGTAACAGTCGCCGGTCGATAGATTCCAGTCCCAGAGGCCCAGATGAGCGCGGTCAAGCGCCAGTGCCCAGAACTCCGCCTTGCGTGTCTTGTCGTCCGCCATGCCCTGTTTGTCTTCCACCCCCCGTCGCGCAATTCTGCCCGAAACGAGACAAGAAAGAGTTACCGGGGTACAGCTGATCTCCCCCCTCGTGGGGGAGATGGCCGGCAGGCCAGAGGGGGCGCGATGGATCGCGGCGTTGGTTGAAACTTGTGATCAGCCATTAATCGAGGGCAGCCATCAACCGAGGGCGTTTGACTGCGAAGACCTGAAAGGCCGGCGGGACAGCGCCCCCCTCTGCCCTGCCGGGCATATCGCCCACAAGGGGGGAGATTGGCTAAACGCTCACCGCCAGCCTCCTCCGCACCACCGCCGCATGAAACCGCGCGCCGTGCAGCAGGCCTGCGTCGTTGAAGTCATAGGCCGGATTGTGCAGCGGCGCGGTGTCGCCGTTGCCGAGGAAGACGAAGCAGCCGGGGACATGGTCGAGGAAGCGGGCGAAATCCTCCGACGCCGTCATCGGCTCAGCCGCGACGCGAACAGCGTCGTCGGCCGCGATGCCAACGGCATCGTCGGCCAGCACAGTCCGGGCTGCCGCGAAGGCCTCCTCGACAAGCGCCGCGTCGTTGATCAACGGCACGAATTCGCGCGTGTAAGTGATCTCGGCATCGACATTATAGGCTTGCGCCGTGCCCTCGGCGATGCGGCGCATCTCCGCTTCGATCGCGGCGCTCACCTCTGACCGGAAACTGCGGCAATCGCCGAGGATGCGGGTCATGCCGGGCAGCGCGTTGCGGGTACCGTCGGTGATGAGCTCGGTGACCGAGACGACACCGATGTCGGCGGGGCTGAGCCGCCGCGAGACTATCGTCTGCAGGTTGACCACCAGCGCGCAGGCGGCGACCAGCGTCTCGCGGCCGGCATGCGGCCGTGCCGCGTGGCCGCCAAGGCCTTTCAGCACGATCTCGAAATTGTCCTCGGCCGACATCACCGGGCCGCTCCGGGTCTCGAAATGGCCGACAGGCAGGCCCGGCATGTTGTGCAGGCCAAAAATCTCCTCGAAGGGGAAGCGCTCGAGCAGGCCGTCGTCGAGCATGGCGAGCGCGCCCTTGCCCCATTCCTCGGCCGGCTGGAAGATGAAACGCACCGTGCCGTCAAACCCGCCTTCGTCGGCCAGCAGCCTGGCGGCGCCGAGCAGCATCGCGGTATGGCCATCATGGCCGCAGGCATGCATGGTGCCGGGCGTCCGCGAGCGATGGGGTGCATTCCCCTGCTCTGCGATGCGCAGCGCGTCCATGTCGGCGCGCAGCGCGATCGCGCGGTTGCCGCTGCCCCGGGTCAGCGTGCCGACGACGCCGGTGCCGCCGATACCCTCGGCGACCTCCAGGCCGAACGCGCGGAGTTTTTCCGCCACGAACGCCGAGGTGCGCTTCTCCTCGAAGCCGAATTCCGGGTGGGCGTGGAGATCATGCCGCCATGCGGTCATCTCGCGGTGCAAAGCATCGAGATCGGTCATTGCGACTCCCATTTCGGGCGGCTTGCGTCGTCAGGCAGGCTGCAGCGCAATATCCTGCGGCGCCATGCCAACCAGCTCGGCGTAGCGGTCGGGGTCGGTCGCGCCTTCGGAGTTGATGATGAGCACGCGGGACGCGGCGTCGAGACCGAGGGCCGCCCGCATGGCCACGTCGCCCGCGGCGCGGATCAGTCCGGCCAGCCCTGCCCCGCCGCTCTCGCCGGCAACGATGGCCGCATCATTGCCCTTGGGCCGCGCCAGCCGGTTCATCACCGCGACCGCGTCTTCTTCCTCGACCGTCATGAAGGCATCGCCGACGCGCGAAAGCACGCGCCAGGCGATCAAGGACGGCTCGGCGCATTCGAGCATCGTCATGACGGTCGGGCCCTGATGCGAGATTGTCGCCGGACGTCCGGCCTCGGCCGAGGCATAGATACAAGCCGAGCGCGTCGGCTCGACAACAACGGTTTTGGGCCGCTTCAGGCCAAGCAGGATCGCCATATGGCCTGCAATCGCCGCCGCGAGGCCGCCGACGCCGGCCTGCAGGAAGACATGGGTGGGCGGCTCGGCCAGATGCCGCAATGCCTCGCGCACGATTACCGTATAGCCCTGCATGACGAGGCCCGGGATGCGCTCATAGCCTGGCCAGGACGTGTTGGAGACGATCTTCCAGCCGCGCTCGGCGCCGACCCGGGCGACTTCGCGTACCGCATGATCGTAGCCGCCCTCGACCTGCACGATCTCGGCGCCGAGGCGGGCGATGGCCTCGACACGCTCGCGGCTCACGCCGGCATGGACAAAGATCACCGATCGCGCCCCGACCAGGCCGGCGCCCTGCGCCACCGACCGGCCATGGTTGCCATCGGTGGCGCAGACGAAGATCATTTCCGAGGCGATCCGGCGCACCCTTGCGTCGCCGATCTCGGCGACATCGACATCGCGGCCGAGGCGTTTTCCCGCCTCCTCCAGCACCAGCCGGATGACGGCATAGGCGCCGCCCAACGCCTTGAAGCTGCCAAGGCCAAGGCGCTGGCCCTCATCCTTGACATGAAGGGCGGCGATACCGAGCTCGCCGGCCAGCGCCGGCAAGGCGTGCAAAGGTGTTTCGACATGATTGTCGCGCGCCTTGAGATAATGCCCGGCGCGCTCGGCGCCCGCCATGCCGAGGGCTTCGGCGTCGGCCGCGACCAACGGCTGGTTGTGTTCGGGACGTTGGTTGAGCAGCATCATGGCATTCTTTTTCGAGGCACTGAATTGCATTGATGAACGTGAGAACTATTTTGCTAGTGATCGAAGTTTGTTTCTTCCCGATGTCGCCAGATCCCGGCTGCGATAGAACGCGACGTGGTCGACTGAACTATTTTTGGGTGTAATTGTCTGCCTCAAAGTCAGTCATCCACGCTTTTTCGTTTTGCGGCCCGCTTTTGTGGTCAGTCAACCGCCAGTCCGGCGGTGACACCGAGCAGTATGTTGGCGCCCGCGATGAGCTCGCCGGCAGCGGTGAACTCGGCCGGATTGTGGCTGATGCCGCCACGGCTCGGCACGAAGATCATCGCCGACGGCGCGATGCGCGCAATCATCTGCGCGTCATGCCCGGCGCCCGACGTCATGCGCCGGCAGGAAAGACCTGCGGCCTTGGCGCCGGCCTCGATCAGCGCGACGACGCGCGCGTCGAACGTCACCGGCTCGAAACGCGCCAGGCTTTCGGCCTGGACGGTGACGCCGGCGCTTGCGGCAAGTTCGTCGAGGAAGGCGGCAAGGGCTGCTTCCTCCGCCTTGAGGCTCGCTTCATTGGGATCGCGCAGGTCGATGGTGAAAATTGCCCGCGCCGGGATGACGTTGATGGCGTTCGGCTCGAAAGCGATGGTGCCGACGGTGGCGACCGTGCGTGCGCGCGAGGCACTGGCGCGGTCGGCGATGAAGGAGATCACCCGCGCGGCGGCGACGCCGGCATCGCGACGCATCGCCATTGGCGTCGTGCCGGCGTGATTGGCCTCGCCGTCGATCGTGATGCGCTGCCAGGAAATGCCTTGCAGGTTCTCGACCGCGCCGATGGCGATGCCTTCGCGCTCCAGCACCGGCCCCTGTTCGACATGCAGCTCGACATAGACATGCGGCTTGAGGAAGCCGGGCTGATGCTGACCGGCGTAGCCGATGCGCTCCAGTTCCTTGCCCAGCACCGTGCCGTCGGTGCCGACAGCGGCCAGAGCGTCCTCGATGCCGACGCCGCCGGCATAGACCAGCGAACCCATCATGTCGGGGGAATAGCGCACGCCTTCCTCGTTGGTGAAGGCGGCGACGACAAGCGGACGCGCCGGCGCGAAGCCGGCCTCCTTCAGGCTCTCGATCGCTTCCAGTCCGGCAAGCACGCCATAGCAGCCATCATAGATGCCGGCGTCGATCACCGTGTCGATGTGCGAGCCGAGCATGACCGGCGCCAGATCGGTATTGGCATTGTCCCGCCAGATGCCGAAAATGTTGCCGATGCGGTCGACGGCGACCTCGAGCCCGGCCTCTTTCAGCCAGCTGACCAGGCGGTCGCGGCCGAGGCGATCCATATCCGAGGCGGCGACGCGCACGAGCCGGCCCTGCGCATCGCGGCCAAGGCTGCCGAGCTCCTCGATGCGCCTGATGAGGCGATCGGCATTGATCGTCAGATTGCTCACGCCGGCTGCATGGCTCGCGCTACACCTTCCGGCGCCATCCCCACCAGTTCGGCGTAACGGCCGGGGTCGGTCGCGCCTTCGGAGTTGATGATGAGCGCGCGGGATTGGCCGTCGAGACCGAGCGCGGCGCGCATGCCGATGTCACCGGCGGCCCGGATCAGCCCGGCAAGCCCCGCCCCGCCGCTCTCGCCGGCAACGATCGCCGGATCGCCGCCCTTGGGCCGCGCCAGCCGGTTCATCACCGCGACCGCATCGTCCTCCTCCACCGTCATGAAGGCGTCGCCGACGCGCGAAAGCACCCGCCAGGCGACCAGCGACGGCTCATGGCATTCCAGCATCGCCATGACGGTCGGTTGGTCATGCGGGATTTTTACCGGACGCCCCGCCTCGGCCGTGGCGTAGACGCAGGCCGCCCGCGCCGGCTCGACCACGACGATCTTCGGCCGCCGCTCGCCAAGCAGGATCGCCAGATGGCCGGCAATCGCCGCGGCGAAGCCGCCGACGCCGGCCTGCAGGAAGACATGGGTGGGTGGCTCCGGCAGATGCCGCAACGCCTCGCGCACGATCACCGTATAGCCCTGCATGACCAGGCCCGGAATGCGCTCATAGCCCGGCCAGGAGGTGTCGGAGACGACCGTCCAGCCGCGCTCGGCGGCGATGCGGGCGGCCTCGCGCACCGAATGATCGTAGCCGCCGTCGACCCTGACCATCTCGGCGCCATAGCGGGCGATCGCCGCGACACGCTCGGGGCTGACGCCGGCATGGACGAAGACCACCGAGCGAGCGCCGACCAGGCCGGCCCCCTGCGCGACCGAGCGGCCATGGTTGCCGTCGGTGGCGCAACAGAAGGTCATCCGCGCGGCGATCGCCCGCACCTTCGCATCGCCGATCTCGCCCGCATCGAGCTTGCGGCCGAGTTGCTTGCCGGCCTCTTCGAGCACCAGCCGGATGACGGCATAGGCGCCGCCCAGCGCCTTGAAGCTGCCAAGGCCGAGACGCCTGCCCTCGTCCTTGACGTGCAATGCCGCGATGCCGAGTTCGGCCGCCAGCGCCGGCAAGACATGCAGCGGCGTCTCGGAGTGGCTGTCGCGCGCCCTCAAGAAACGCTCTGCCTCCTCGGCGCCGGCAATGCCGAGCGCGGCAGCGTCGGCCGCCGCCAGTAATTGCCTGTATTCGGGACGTCGATTGAGCAGGATCATGGTTTCCCCCGTTTCATGCCCCGGAAATCTATTGCAGAGCGCCTGAGAAATGCGCTCTGTTTCGGCGAGCCGATTGCAAGTTTGTTTCGTCTGGATGTCGCCGATGCCCGTTCCGCCAAATCTCGACGCCTTCGACCGCGCCATCCTCGCCATCCTGCAGAAGGACAACACCACCCCACAGCGGGTGATCGGCGAGAAGGTGAACCTGTCGGCCCCGGCGGTGCAGCGGCGCATCCGGCGGATGGAGGAAACCGGCGTCATCCGCGCCAATGTCGCGCTGGTCGATCCGGCCAAGGTCGGCCACCCGATCACCATCTTCGTCGAGGTCGAGGTCGAGAGCGAACGCGCCGAGCTGATCGACGCCGCCAAGCGCGGCTTTGCCGAAGTGCCCGAGGTGCAGCAATGCTACTACGTCACCGGCGAGGCCGATTTCATCCTCGTCGTCACCGTGGCTTCAATGGCCGACTACGAGGCGCTGACCCGGCGGCTGTTCTTCGAAAACAACAACGTCAAAAGGTTTCGGACGTTCGTGGCGATGGATCGGGTGAAGATGGGACTTGAGGTGCCGGTGGGTGGGTCAGCGTAGCGTTTTGGAAGGCGTGCCGCGTATCATACCGCGATACTTTTTGTTGACGCAAGCAACGTATCATGACACGATACGAATCCTGGAAACCGGATGATCCGGTCGTTCAAGGACAAGACAACCAAGCCAGGGCGCCCTTCCCGATGGGGTGAAGAAATGATCAAACTCGATGTTCCTATTCATCCAGGCGAGATTCTGAGGACGGAATTTCTTGAGCCCCTCGATCTGAAGCCCTACACGCTGGCCAAGAAGCTTCATGTGCCGCGCACCCGCATCGAGCGCCTTGCCAACGAGACCACGCCGGTCACGCCGGACACGGCTTTGCGGCTTGCGAAGTTTTTTGGCACCACACCGCAGTTCTGGATGAACATGCAGGCCAGTTACGATCTGGCTGTCGAGGGCGCGTCGCTACAGGAAGAGCTTAAGGAGATCGAACGATACGAAGCGGCTGCCTAATTGCCGCCGCTTGGCGCCCGTCTCAGCCACCGCGCATAAACCTCCCCGACAATGCCGCGCCTGAAGATCAGCACGCACACCATGAAGATGAGCCCGGTGGCGATGGTCACCGGGAAGCCGGAGGTGGCTAGCGTGTTCTCCAGGCCGACGACGAGGCCGGCGCCGACCACGGGGCCGGCCATGGTGCCGATGCCGCCGAGCAGCGTCATCAGGATCACTTCGCCCGACATCTGCCAGGTGACGTCGGTGAGCGTGGCGAATTGGAAGACGATGGCCTTGGTGGCGCCAGCCAAACCCGCAAGGGCCGCCGACATGACGAAGGCGGCGAGCTTGTAGCGGCCGACCGAATAGCCCAGCGAAATGGCGCGGTTCTCGTTCTCGCTGATCGAGCGCAGGATCATGCCGAAGGGCGAGTTGACGATGCGCCAGATGGCAAAGACGCCGATCAGGAAGATGGCAAGCACGAAGAAATACATGTTCATGGTGACGTTAAGATCGATGACGCCGAAGAGCGTTCCACGCGGCACGCCCTGAATGCCGTCCTCGCCCTCGGTGAAAGGCGCCTGGACACAGAAGAAATAAAACATCTGCGCCAGCGCCAGCGTGATCATCGAGAAATAGATGCCTTGCCTGCGGATGGCGAGGAAGCCCATGATGAGCCCGAGGCCAGCCGCGCCGACGGTGCCGAGCAGAATGCCGGCCTCGGGCGGCCAACCCCAGGCTTTTACCGCGTAGGCGCAGAAATAAGCCGCGCCGCCGAAGAAGGCGGCATGGCCGAAGGACAGCAGCCCGGTGTAGCCGAGCAGCAGGTTGAAGGCGCAGGCGAAGAGCGCGAAGCACAGCATCTTCATGATGAAGATCGGGTAGATGAGGAAGGGCGCGGCAATCAGCGCCACGATGGCCAGCGCCACCAGGATGCGCTCCAGCCTGAGCGAAGCCGCGGCGCGTTCTTCGTGAAGGGTCGCCTCGCTCATCTCAGGCGTCCCTTCCGAACAGGCCGGCCGGTCGCAACAGCAGCACGATCGCCATGATGACGAAGACGACGAGGTTCGACGCCTCCGGGTAAAAGACCTTGGTCAGGCCTTCGGCGAGGCCGAGCATATAGCCGGTGACGATAGCGCCGAGGATCGAGCCCATGCCGCCGACCACGACGACGGCGAAGACGACGATGATCAGGTCCGAGCCCATCAGCGGACTGACCTGGTAGACGGGCGCCGCGAGGATGCCGGCCAGCCCGGCAAGGGCGGCGCCGAGACCATAGGTGAGCGTCAAGAGCAGCGGCACGTTGACGCCGAAGGCCTGCACCAGCTCGGGATTCTCGGTCGCGGCGCGCAGATAGGAGCCGAGCCTGGTCTTTTCGATCAAAAGCCATGTGCCGATGCAGACGACGAGCGAGGCGACCACCACCCAGCCGCGATAATTGGGCAGGAACATGAAGCCGAGATTGGTGCCGCCGGCGAGCTGCGCCGGCACGGCATAGGGATTGCCGGAGACGCCGAAGAAGTAGCGAAACACGCCTTCGATGACCAGGGCCAGACCGAAGGTGAAAAGCAGGCCGTAGAGCGGGTCGAGGCGGTAGAGCCTGGACAGCGCCACGCGCTCCACCACCATGCCGAACAGGCCGACGGCCAGGGGCACGATGATCAGCGCCGGCCAGTAGCCGATGCCGAGATGGACGAGCAGCAGATAGCCAATGAAGGCGCCAAGCATATAGAGCGCGCCATGGGCGAAATTGATAATGCGCAACAGGCCGAAGATGACGGCCAGCCCCAGGCTGAGCATGGCATAGAAGGAGCCGTTGATCAGGCCAACCAGCAATTGGCCGAGAAGCGCTTGGATCGGAATGCCGAAGATCATGGTCATGGGGCCAGCACCGAGATGTCCGTTGAATGCGGTGCGGCCGATTGTTGACGCAGGCGCCGCCCCTCATTGCCCTGCTGGGCATTTCTCCCCGTGAACGGGGAGAAAGAGGCTGAGCGCGGCGCCGGCTCTCCTCCTGCGACGTTGGCGGTTGGCGAAAGCGGCGGCCAAAGCGTCCCTTCTCCCCGTTTACGGGGAGAAGATGGCGGCAGCCAGATGAGGGGCGGCGCCAGCGCCTGCCAGGTAGCGGTCATCCAATGGACATTTGTCCCGCTCATACCCCCAGCACCTCGTGCAATTTGTCGGTGTGCGCGGAAAGCTGGCCGACCGGAAAGCCTTGCACCACCTTGCCGTGATCCATCAGGTAGAAGCGGTCGGCGATGCGGGCGGCGAAGCGGAAATTCTGCTCGACCAGGAGGATGGTCATGCCGCGCTTTTTCAACGTTGCCAGCAACTCGCCGATACGCTGAACGATGACCGGCGCCAACCCCTCTGTCGGCTCGTCGAGCAAAAGCATCTCGACGCCGGTGCGCAGGATTCGCGCGATCGCCAGCATCTGCTGCTCGCCGCCCGACAGTTTCGTGCCCTGGCTGTTGCGGCGCTCCTTGAGGTTGGGGAAGAGCTCGAAGATCTCCTCCACGCTCATGCCGCCCTTGGCGACCACCGGCGGCAGGATCAGGTTCTCGTCGACGGTCAGCGTGGCGAAGATGCCGCGTTCCTCCGGCACGAAGCCGATGCCCTGATGGGCGACGCGGTGCAGCGGCAGGCGCATCAGATCCTTGCCTTTGAAAGTGACGCTGCCGGTCCGCTTGCGGATCAGCCCCATGATGGCGCGCAGGGTCGTCGTCTTGCCGACGCCGTTGCGGCCAAGCAGCGTGACGGTCTCGCCGCGAAATATGTCGAGGTTGACGCCGTGCAGCGCATGGCCTTCGCCATACCAGGCATTGAGGTCGCGCACGGCAAGCAGCGGCTCGCTCATGCCCGCCCCACTCATGCCCGTTCCCCTTCATGCTCGGTCCCCATGTAAGCGACGCGCACGCGCTCGTCCCGGCTCACGGTTTTGTAGTCGCCGGCGGCCAGCACCTGGCCGCGCTGCACCACGGTGATCCAGTCGCAGAGATCGGCGACGACGGTAAGATTGTGCTCGACCATCAGCACGGCGCGGTCTTTTGCCAGTGAGCGGATGATGCCGGAGATCATGCCGACATCCTCATGCCCCATGCCGGCCATCGGCTCGTCGAGCAGAAGCACTTTCGGATCGAGCGCCAGCGTGGTGGCGATCTCGAGCACGCGCTTGCGGCCGTAGGACAGATCGCCGGCGAGCCGGTGCGCGGCGTCTTCGAGGCCGACGATGGCAAGCAACTCGCGCGCTCGCGGCGTCAGTTGGTCGAGCGCCGAGACCGGGCGCCAGAACTGGTGGCCCAGTCCGCTTGGGCGCTGCAGCGCGACGCGCACATTGTCGAGGACAGAAAGATGCGGAAAGATCGCCGAGATCTGGAACGAGCGCACGAGGCCCATGCGCGCGACCTTCGCCGGCGGCGCGCGGGTGATATCGGTGCCGAGCAATTCGATGCGGCCGGCGGTCGGCTGCAGGAACTTGGTCAGAAGGTTGAAGATGGTGGTCTTGCCGGCGCCGTTCGGGCCTATCAGCGCATGGATTTTCGCATGGTGGACGTCGAGGTCGACATCCTTCACGGCGACGAAGCCGGCGAAGTCGCGCCTCAGGCCGCGGGCGGACAGCACCACCCGCGGCATCTCTTCGCTGCCGTCCCGGCGGACGGCGGTGGCGGTTTCGACCGTCACTTGGTGACGAGCGGGCAGCCGCTTTCCTCGGCTTTCAGGAATGCCTTGTCGCCCGGAATGGTCGCCAGGTAATTGTAGTAGTCCCAGTCCTTCTTCGACTCTTCCGGCTTCTTGACCTGGTAGAGATACATGTCGTGCACCATCGAGCCGTCGGCCTGGACCTTGCCATTGGCGCTGAAGACGTCGTTGACCGGCATTTCATGCAGCTGTTTGGCCACCGCCTCGGTCGCGTCGGTGCCGGCCTTGTCGACTGCTTTCAGGTATTGCAGCACCGCTGAATAGGTGCCGGCCTGGATCATGTTGGGCATGCGGTTGGTGCGCTTGAAGAAACGCTCGGCGAATTTGCGGCTCTCGTCGTCGCGGTCCCAATAATAGCCTTCGGTCAGCACGACGCCTTGCGCCGCCTGCAGCCCGAGACCGTGCACTTCGGCCAGCGTAAACAGAAGTGCGGCCAGCCGCTGGCCGCCGGCGACGATGCCGAACTCGGCTGCCTGCTTGATGGCGTTGGAGGTGTCGAGGCCGGCATTGGCGAGACCAACGACCTTGGCGCCGGAGGACTGCGCCTGCAAAAGGAAGGAGGAATAGTCGGTCGAGCCCAGCGGATAGCGCACTTCGCCCAGCACCTTGCCGCCGCTCGCCTCGACAAGCTTGGCGGTCTGCTCTTTCAGCGAATAGCCGAAGGCATAGTCGACGGTGATGAAATACCAGCTGTCGCCGCCCTGCTGCACCAGCGCGCCGCCGGTGCCGACCGCCTGGGAATGCGTGTCATAGGCCCAGTGGAAGCCATAGGGCGAGCACTGCTTGCCGGTGAGGTCGGAGGAAGCCGCGCCGGTGACGATGTCGATCTTCTTCTTGTCCTTGGAAATGCCCTGGACGGCGAGCGCGACGGACGAGGTGGTGAGCTCCATGATCGCGTCGACCTGCTCGGTGTCGTACCATTGGCGCGCGATGTTGGAGGCGATGTCGGCCTTGTTTTGATGATCGGCGTTGACGATCTCGATCGGTGCGCCCTGCACCTTGCCGCCGAAGTCCTCGACCGCCATCTTGGCGGCCTCGACCGACCATTTGCCGCCGAAATCGGCATAGACGCCGGACTGGTCGTTGAGGATGCCGATCTTGACCTTGCCGTCGGAGATTTCGCCGGCCGCCGCCGGCAGAGCGCTTGCCGCGAGCAGAGCGGCCGAAACGATATAGGATGCTTTCACTGGTGGTTCCTCCCTTGTGGCCAGCCGCGCCAATGCGCCGGCCTCGCGATGGTTCAACAGTTGTGTCCGTGTGCCTGAAAAATGCGGGTCCGTGCACTCCGCTTCTTGTTCCTCCTCGGCGCGCTCACGCCCTGCCCTCGCATGCGCACGGTTGAAGCCTAGCATCCAGTCCCGCGAACGCAGAATGCTATTTTCGTAGCATGCCGTAATGTTAGAGTGACCGACGTAACCGAGGACGCCGATGCTCACCACGACCGATTATGGCGGCAAGGAAGCCGATGTCGTGCGGGCGCTGGAGGAAGACATCATCTTCGGCCGCCTGGCGCCGGGCACGCGGCTGGTGGAGGATGTGCTTCTGGCCCGCTTCCCGGTGTCGCGCCACTCGATCCGCCAGGCGCTCTACCAGCTCGAAAAACTCGGCGTCGTCACCCGCGAGCGCAACAAGGGCGCCATGGTGCGACGGCTTTCACCCGAAGAGGTCGGACAGATCTACGAGGTGCGCGAGCTTTTGCAGCGGCAGGCGGCGCTGATGATCCCGCTGCCGGCAAGCGAGGCGCTGATCGCGGAGTTGACCGAGATCCACCGGCTCTACAGCGCCCATGTCGATGCGCGTTATTTGCGCGGCATCCACGAGGCCAATGACCGCTTCCACCTGACCATGTTCTCGGCTTGCGGCAACGACTATCTGGTGTCGTCGATCGAGCAATATATGCGGCTCAGCCTGCCGGTGCGCGCCAATTCGCTGGCCGATCCCGAGCAGCTCGACGTGTCGCGCCGACACCACGAAATGATGATCGAGGCGCTGAAGCGCCGCGACAATTGGGTGCTGGCGCAGCTCTGCGTCGACCATCTGCAGCCAAGCAAGAAGTTCTATCTCGATGAGATTGGGAAGAATGGGGAAATCGGGAAGAATGGCGGCGACGCGGCTTGAGGCGGGCGCAGTCCCGCACCGCCGAGTGCGCGCTAAAACATAAATCGAAACAATATGTTACGTCATTTTTCCACTATCGCGCCGCCTTCTCGGCGCGATAGTGGAAAAATGAATTAGAACAGACACTTATGGCGGATTGGCTACATCCTCAGTGCCGAGCAATCCAACCATTCACCAGGGTAGCGTCTTGCCGTCGCGGAAGAAGCCGCCGGTCGGGCCGTCATCCGGCAGGGTTGCCGCCCAGACGATGCCGGCCGCTCCTTGCGCGACGGGGCGACCGCCAGGGCCGCCCATGTCTGTCGCGACCCAGCCGGGGCAGATCGAATTGACCAGCACACCGGCGCCGCGCAGCTCGCCGGCCAGGATGCGGGTCAGCGCGTTGAGCGTCGCCTTGCTGGTCGAATAGGCCGGCGCGCCGGCGCCCATCGAGGCGAGCGAGCCGCCCTCGGACGAGACATTGACCAGCCGGCCATGACCGGAGGCGCTGAGCAGCGGCGCGAAGGCCGCGGCGACACGCCAGGCGCCGAAGACATTGGTCTCGAACGCCTCGCGGATCACCGTCCAGTCGGGCCTCAGCGCCCGCGAGCCCGGGTCGTAGTGGATGGCCGCGTTGTTGACCAGGACGTCGAGCCGGCCAAACCGGCGCTCGACCTCGGCGGCCGCGCGCGCCGCCGCATCGGGCGCGGCGACGTCGAGTTCAATGGCTTCGACCTTGCCGCCGAGCTGCTTTGCCGCCGTCTCGCCCTTGGCGAGATCGCGCACGCCGAGGAGCACGGTGAAGCCGAGCGCGGCGAGCTGGCGACCCGTCTCCAGGCCGATGCCGCGATTGCCGCCGGTGACAAGCGCCACCTTGCCGGAATTGTTCTTGTCGGTGGTCATTGCGCGTGTTCCTTCGGTTCCTCATGTCGATAGCAAGATGGCATCGATCGCAGCGATTGATTAGGGCGCGAGGCTCGCACGCGTTGTGCGACCAGGCTCATGAATGATCCCGATCTTGAACCAGCCGGATGCGCAGGGCTGTCGCCAGGACCGAAGCGTAAATCGCGCCTCCACGCGCTGCCGCCCTGTCGGCCGGCAATGCGGTCACCTTCCCAATTCGTGTGGCGCCGAGCCGCCAGACACAATTCAGAAACAAGATTCAACACTCGGGAAAAACTCGCGAAAAGAGCGCCTGTCATAAGCGATGCCGGAGCAGCCGAATTTGCGGCGCGCGACAGAGACATCGATCTTAAACAAGGAATGCCGATTATGAAAAAGACCCTTCTTTCCGCACTCGGCCTTGCCGTCGCGCTCGCTTTCGCGGTGCCGGCGCTCGGCACCACCGAAGCCAACGCTGCCGCGACGACCGCCGCGACCACGACCACCACCACGACGGCTGCTCCGGCCGCGACCACCGAGACGGCGAAGCCGGCCGCCAAGGTCGAGCACAAGAAGCATCACGCCAAGAAGCATCACCGTCATCACGCCAAGAAGCATCATCACGGCAAGAAGCACGCGAAGCATCATGCCAAGAAGCATCACGTGAAGAAGCATCACGTGCGCAAGCATCACGTGAAGAAGCATGCCGCGAAGAAGGCCGCCTAAGACGCTGCCTCTGCGCGGTTCCGTGCTTTCCTGGAACTGCGAACACTCTTCATGACCGGATGATCCCGGGCCGCCTCCAAAGGGGTTCAGGATCATCGCTTCCCGAAAACGCCGCCCTGCCTTCCGGGCGGCGTTTTTGTTTTCGGTCTTAGAGCAATTCCAGGAAAAGTGTGTGCGGTTTTCCGTCCGGAATTGCGTAAAAACAAATAGTTAGAGCACTTCACCGGTGAAATGCTCTGGTGAGGCATGCTCCTCTCCGAAAACCGGCAACCACTGGCGCGGTCCTTCGGTTCGGAATCATGCCCTACTTCTTCTGCGGATAGATCGTTTCGCCGCGCGCCAGCATGGCGACAAGGTCGGCGATCTTCTTCTTTCGCCCCGCCTCGGTCTTCATGTTGTGGGTGCGGAAGGCGAGCGAGAAGCGATTCTGGGCGTTCAGCGTCGGCAACATCGCCCTCGCCTTCGGCTCGGCATCGATCGCCGCCTGCAGGTCCGGCGGAATGGTCATCTCCCTGGAGCCGCCATAGGCGCGGTCCCAGCGACCGTCGGCCTTGGCTGCCTCGACCTGACGCAAGCCATGCTCGGTCATCCGGCCCTCCTCGACCAGGCGGGCGACATTATCGATGTTGATCTTGCTCCAGATGCTCTTCCTGCCGCGCGGCGTGTAGCGCTGCAGGAAGCTTTTGTCGTCGAGCGACTTGCGCACCGCATCGATCCAGCCGAAGCACAGCACCACGTCGATCGCCTCTTTCGGCGTGATCGAGGCCAGGCCCGAACCGACCTTGTGGACCTTGATCCAGACCTCGCTTTCACCAGCGTGATTGTCGCCAAGCCAGGCATGGAAGCTTTGGGCGTCGGGAAACTCCCGCACCTTGTCCGGGTCGACCTTGATCGGCGCCATTTTTACCTCGCTTAGTTTGCCAGCAGTCTGGATGATTCCTGCCCGCTTGTAGCCGTCACCGGTGCCAGTTCCTGTCAGCAGGCGGCCGCAGGCTATCTCGAAGTCCTCCCCGGCCGGAACGCGCCGGGCGGTCGCCGCGTTCCCGGTGCAGAGCAACCGATCCGAGGAGGCCCCAATGGGTATCGAGACGATCTTCGCCCATGTCAGCTGTTCCAATCTCGAAGCCAGCACGCAATGGTATGAGAAACTGTTCGGCAAGGCGCCCGCCCGCCGGCCGATGGCCGGGCTGGTCGAATGGCAGTTCACCGACAGCGCCGAAGTGCAGCTCTTCGAGGACAAGGACAAGGCCGGCACGAGCACGCTGACCATCGGTGTCCTGCCGCTGGAGCCCGAGCGCAAACGCCTGGCCGATGCCGGCCTTGAGCCCGGCCCCGTCGAGGACGCGAAGGATTTCTACATCATGCGCATGCGGGACCCCGACAACAACCTCGTCGTCCTCGCCAGCGCGCGGCGCAACTGAGCTACCCGTCACGGCGTGAGGTCGAAGCCTACAGGATTTTCGCGAGAAAGCTCTTCGTGCGATCCCTTTGCGGATCCGAGAAGAGCGCCCTGGGCGCACCTTCCTCCACGATCATGCCGTCATCCATGAAGATCACCCGATGGCCGACCTCGCGGGCAAAACCCATCTCATGGGTGACGACCACCATCGTCATGCCCTCGATGGCCAGCGTCTTCATGACCTGGAGCACCTCGCCCACCATTTCGGGATCGAGCGCCGAGGTCGGCTCGTCGAAGAGCATGACATCCGGCCCCATCGCCAGCGAGCGGGCGATGGCGACGCGTTGCTGCTGGCCGCCGGAAAGCTCATCGGGATAATTCGCTTCCTTGCCGACCAGGCCGACCTTGGCCAGCAATTCGCGCGCCACCCGGTTGGCCTCCTCGGTCGACACCTTCTTGACCTTGCGCGGTCCGATCGTGACGTTCTCCAGAATGGTGAGGTGCTTGAACAGGTTGAACTGCTGAAAGACCATGCCGACATGCTGGCGCAGCTTGTGAATGTTCGTCTTCGGATCGGTGAGCGTCATGCCGGCGATTTCGATCTCGCCGCTGGTGGCCGCCTCCAGCCCGTTCAGGCAACGCAGAAACGTGCTCTTGCCGCTGCCGGAAGGACCGATGACGACGACGACCTCCTTCTCCTCCACATGCGTGGATATCCCCTTCAGGATCTCGTTGTGGCCGAAGGACTTGTGCAGCTCCTTAACGTTTATCAACTTGCAGCCTCCTCTCCAGGTAGGACGAGAACTTCGACAGCGAGAAGATGAGGATGAAATAGAGGGCGGCGATCAGCCCCCAGATGGCGAAGGACGCAAAGGTCTGCGCGATCACGATCTGGCCCTTGTAGACGAGTTCGACGATACCGACCGGCGCCAGCAGCGAGGTGTCCTTGATGGTCTGGGCCGCCTGGTTGACCAGCGGCGGGATCATGCGCTTGAAGGCCTGCGGCAGGACGATGTAGCGCATCGTCTGGAAGCCGTTCATGGCGATCGATTGCGCCGCTTCCTTCTGCCCCCGGTCGACGCCGAGAATGCCGGCGCGGACGATCTCGGTAACGTAGGCGCCTTCATTCAGGCTGAGCGTGAAGGCGGCGGCGAGGATGGGATATGTCAACTGTCCGAACCATCGGTTGACGGGCAGGATCGCGGGCAGGCCAAGCACGATGAAGAAGAGCTGCACCAGGAGCGGCGTCGATCGGAAAATCTCCACATAGGCGGTGGCGATCCAGCGCAGCAGCGCGACTTTCGACAGGCGCATCAGCGCGGCGATCAGGCCGATGACCACCATCAGGATGATGGCAACGATCGAATACTGGATGGTCAGCCGCAGGCCGTCGAGGAGGACGGGTAGGTTTTGGCGGATTGGGTCCATGAACCGTGCCTTGGGTTAGCCTTCCCGGCCGTCTTCGCAAGACTGCCGGGAAGGCTGATGGGTCAACTGCTCAAAATGATCGGAACCGGCCTCAGCCCGAGATCGCGACGGCGTCCGGCTTCTGCACGTCATTGACCACGCCGCTGGTGTCGCCGCCGAAATATTTCTCGAACAGTTTCTGGTATTCGCCGTTCTGCTTGATCTTGGCGAGGCCGTCATTGATCTGCTTGACCAGTTCCGGCTTCTGCTTGCTGATGGCTATGCCGTAATATTCGCCGGTCAGCAGCGGCCCGACGGTCTGGACGTCGTCATGGGCAGCCTTGAAGCTGAGGTTGACAGGGTTGTCGAAGATAACGGCATCGGCGCCGCCAGTCTCGAGCGCCTGATAAGCGGCATCGATGCTCTGGAACTGCTTGATATAGTCCTGCTCGAAGCCATGGCCGGTCAGATAGTCGACGGAGGACGTTGCCTTCTTGGTGGCAACGACATGGCCCTTGAGGTCGTCGAAGCTCTTGATTTCAGAGTCTTTCTTCACCAGCACCGAAAGGCCGGACTTGTAGTAGGCGTCGCTGAACTCGACGTTCTCCATGCGGCTCTTCTTGATGGTTATTCCGGCGACAGCGGCGTCGATCGAGCCGGCCTGCAAACTGGGGATGATGCCGTCGAAGGGCAGTGTCTTCAGGGTGAGCGTCATGTTCTCGGCCTTGGCGATCGCGCCGATCATGTCGATGTCGAAGCCGGTGACCTGGCCATTCGTCTCGGTCTCGAAAGGTGGGAAGGTCGTATCGGCCCCAACCACGATGCTCGTGCCGCTTTGCGCTGATGCAATGGACGTTTCGCCGAGCGAAAAAGCGAGGACGGAAGCCAGCGACGTTGCCAGCACGATGAGGGATTTTTTGTTCACGAGACATCTCCTTACGACGGCCATTCGTCGCCCTGAACGAGCCGACGATGAGGGCGCAATGCACGAACCCAAAACCCCGTATCGAGCATCTGGATCGGCCATCGCCCAAGTCAAGGCTGCCGCAGCCGCGGTTTGTCGGGAGGGAATCGAAGCCCGCGGATTTGACGGGTAGCCAGGTCTCTCGACCGGTTGTGCCAGGTCCGGAAGCACAAGCTGGCAATCTTTCGGCTCCGCAATCGGAGCCGTCGATAGCGCTATCGGTTTCTTCCGTTTCCGCTGACCGCTGCAAACCGCCACATCAGCGTCCATGCACAGGAAAGGCATGGACATGGACAAGGCAAAAATACTCATCGTCGGCGGCAGTTCGGGCATGGGGCTGGCGCTCGCCAGGCGCTGCCTGGATGAAGGTGCCGGCGTCATCATCGCCGGGCGCAATGCGGCAAAGCTGAATGCCGCCCGCGACGGGCTCGGCAACCCGGCCGCGCTTGAAACCGCGGTGGTCGATATCAGCCGCGAGGACGAGGTGGCGGGACTGTTTGCCGGCATCGGGCCACTCGACCATATCGTCAGCACGGCGGCCGACATCGAAGGCGTTTATCGCCTGCTACCCGAGATCGAGCTATCGGCCGCGCAACGCGTCGTGGAAAGCAAGTTCCATGGGCCGCTGCTGCTCGCCAAGCATGGCGCACCGAAGCTGCCGGCCACCGGTTCTCTGACCTTCGTCTCCGGCATTGCCGCTTATCGGCCGGTGGCGCGCGGCGCGGTGGTTGCGGCCGTCAATGCAGCGCTTGAAGGCCTGGTGCGGGCTTTGGCCGTCGAACTCGCACCGATCCGCGTCAATGCAGTATCACCGGGCTGGGTCGATACGCCGATCTGGGAATTCGTCGCCGGCGACAAGAAGGCCGACACGCTTGCCGCCATGGCCAAGCGCCTGCCCGTGGGGCGTGTCGGGCGGCCGGACGACATCGCCGACGCGCTCCGCTTCCTGATCGGCAACGGCTTTACGACGGGGGAGACGCTGCATGTCGAGGGCGGTCACCGGCTGGTGTGACCGGCGCGAAATCCTCGCCCATTTCGGCAAGCAGCGCCTTCAGCGCCGGCGGCTGCACGCGCCGGCGCCGCCAGATCATGACGAGGTCCGCCGCGCGAACCGGGCCTGGCCATGTCATTTCGCTGACCTCGCCGCGCTCGAGCGCGGCGGCGACAGCAAGACGCGGCACCAGCGCCAGCCCGCAGCCTTGAGCCACCAGGCCGGCGATGGCATCGATGCTGCCGGCTTCGACGGCGAGGCTTGGCTTGCCGAGGCCGGCGTCGGAGAAAGCGCGGTCGATCATATGGCGGTAGACGCAGCCGGTCTCGGTCGCCACGAACTGCCGCTCGGCCAGCGTCGCCAGATCGACTTCGGCGCGGTTCTCGCCCGGCGGCGCAATCAGCGTCAGCGGTTCGGCCGCGACGCTGCGTTTGGCGAAACGCTCGTCGAGCGCGGCGCGATCGAAGCAGAAGGCGACGTCGATCTCGCCCTCGCTGAGACGGCGCAGCAACTCGCCGGTGCCGGCGATCCTGAGCTTGATATCGATATCGGGATGGCCAGCGCGAAATCCGGCCAGCCAGCCGGCGAGCCGTGCGGCTGCGATCGTCTCCAGCGCGCCGATCGACAAGCTTCCGGTCGTCCGCCCTGACGCGGCATCGACCGCGCCGCGCGTTTCATCGGCGAGCGCCAGCAGTTCCTCGGCATAAGGTTTCAGCGCCGCGCCCGCTGGGGTCAGTTTCAAACCCTGCCGCGAGCGGGTGAACAGGGGCGCGTCAAGCTCGGCCTCCAGCGCC
Organism: Mesorhizobium sp. RCC_202; assembly: GCF_041355295.1. NCBI lineage: Bacteria > Pseudomonadati > Pseudomonadota > Alphaproteobacteria > Hyphomicrobiales > Phyllobacteriaceae > Mesorhizobium > Mesorhizobium sp. RCC_202. The sequence goes on along the minus strand of NZ_JBFUPO010000003.1, from coordinate 359,619 downwards.
TGGATCTGATCGCTGACGCTCGACTGGGCGAGATTGACCTCGGCCGCAGCGCGCGTGACGTTGCCGCTGCGGGCCACGGCGAGGAATGTCTTCAGCAGCCGAGGATGCATCCGGCGCTACTGCAGCTGCGGCTTCTTCAGGAAGGAATTGCGGTCGGCCGATTTTACCCTGAGCCAGGTCTCGCGGCCGTCGCGCACCACGCGCAGCGGGATTTCCGAGCCGGCCGGGTTCTGCCAGAGCTTTCTGTAGAAGTCGGCGAGACCGTCGACCTCGCCGTCGCGCACATCGGAGATGATGTCGCCCTGGCGCAGGCCCGCCTTGGCCGCCGGGCCGCCTTTGGCGACGCTCATCACCACCACCATGCCGTTCGATTCGGCCGAGAAGGCGCCAAGCCACGGACGCGGCGGCCTGGCGGTCTGGCCGCGCTTGATCAGATCGTCGAGGATCGGCGTCAGAAGGTTGATCGGCACCACCATGTTGATATCGGCGACTTCGCCGGCGCGGCTCATCTGCAGGCGCAGCGAGCCGACGCCGAGCAGCCTGCCGTCGGCGTCGAACAGCCCGGCGCCGCCCCAGGACGGGTGCGCCGGCGCGATGAAGATCGCCTCGTCGATGAGATATTCCCAATAGCCGGCGAATTCCTGTTTGGTGACGATATGGGCGTCGACCTGCTGGCCGATGCCGTCGGCAAGCGTCACCGCGTCGCCGGTATCGGCTTGCGCCGCATCGGCGAACTCGACCGCCGGCAGGCCGAGTGGCGACAGCGCCTGCACCAGGCCGAAACCGGTCTCCTGGTCATAGGCCAGCGCATGGGCGGGAATGACGCGGCCGTTCTGGTCGGTCAGCCATACTTCCTCGGCCTCGGTGATGAGATAGCCGATGGTCAGCACCAGCCCATTGTCGCGGATCACCACGCCGCTGCCTTCGCGGCGCGTGCCCAGCGCATTGGCGGTGAAGGCGTCGTCCGGAACCGTGGCGCGCACGGCGACGACGGAACGTGAAATTTTTTCGATGGTCATCGATCCAACCTGTAATGCGGGTCTTTCCCTATAGGTATGGCCAAAGGGGCGCGGTGCAAGGGCGATCTTCCCCTTCGCTTTTGGGAGCTGCAAGGCTGGCATAAGCACTAGTTCAACAAAAATTGAACTTTTTTCTTTGACGCGCGCGGAACCGTACCTAATTTTATCGCGATTCATCCCGTCGCCGACTTCACCGCTTCAAAAAGGGCCTTCGAAACATGAACCAGTATACCCCGCCGAAAGTCTGGACCTGGAACAAGGCGAATGGCGGCGAGTTCGCCTCGATCAACCGGCCGATCGCCGGCCCCACGCATGAAAAGGAACTGCCCGTCGGCAAGCATCCGCTGCAGCTCTATTCGCTGGGGACGCCAAATGGGGTGAAGGTAACGATCATGCTGGAGGAGCTTTTGGCGCTCGGCCACAAGGGCGCAGAATACGACGCCTGGCTGATCAAGATCGGAGACGGCGACCAGTTCGGCTCAGGCTTCGTCGAGGTCAATCCCAATTCGAAGATCCCGGCGCTGATGGACCATAGCGGCAAGAAGCCGATCAGGGTGTTCGAATCCGGTTCGATCCTTTTGTACCTGGCCGAAAAGTTCGGCGAATTCCTGCCCACCGAACAGCCGACGCGGGCCGAGACCTTGTCGTGGCTGTTCTGGCAAATGGGCTCGGCGCCTTATCTTGGCGGCGGCTTCGGCCATTTCTATGCCTATGCGCCGGAAAAGTTCGAATACGCCATCGACCGCTTCTCGATGGAAGTGAAGCGGCAGCTCGATGTGCTCGACCGCAGGCTGGCCGAAACCGAATATCTCGGCGGCGCCGGCTATTCGATCGCCGACATGGCGGTCTGGCCCTGGTATGGCGGGCTGGCGCTTGGCCGGCAATACAATGATTCCGCCTCCTTCCTCTCGGTGCATGAGTATGAACATGTGCAGCGCTGGGCCAAGGCGATCGACGCCCGCCCGACGGTGCAGCGTGGCCGCATGGTCAACCGCATGTCGGGCGATCCGGCCTTCCAGCTGCGCGAACGGCACGACGCCAGCGACTTCGAGACCAGGACGCAGGATAAGTTGGAAGCGGCGGAGTAGGCTAATCTCCCCTCTCGCGGGGGAGATGGCCGGCAGGCCAGAGGGGGGCGCGAAGGATCGCGGCCTCCAGTATTTTGCTCAGCCAGGCACCGTCAACGACAGAATTTACTGATCATAGTTGGAAAGGCCGGCGGGACAGCGCCCCCTCTGCCCTGCCGGGCATCTCCCCCACAAGGGAGGAGGTCAGCTGTATCCTCGCCGCGCTACCTGCCGAACGTATACGTCACGGTCGCCTCGCCGAGCGCGGAGCTTTTGGCCGCGGTCGAGACCATTTCCGGCAACGGGCCTTCCGGCGCGCGCAGCTTCTTTTCGCCGAGAGCATAGAGCGTGAAGACATAGTGATGCGTGCCGCTGCCGGGCGGCGGGCACGGGCCGAAATAGCCTGCGCGGCCGGTGCCGCCTTTGCCCAGCACCGATCCCTTCGGCATCTTCCTGCCACCCTGGGCGCCGGCGCCTTCGGCGAGGCCCTTGGCGCTTACCGGGATGTTCCAGGCCAGCCAATGCCAGAAGCCCTTGCCGCCCGCGCCATCGGGATCGAACATGGTGAGCGCGTAGCTCTTGGTGCCGGCCGGCGGGTCCTTCCAGGCAAGCGCTACGGAAATGCTTTGGCCGCCGCATCCGGGATTGTCGCCCAGATATTTGGCGTCCCATTTGCCGTCGGAAACCGACGGGCTGGAGATTTCGAAGGCGGCCGCCTGACCGGCGAAAGCGATCAGGGCAAGCATGGTGAAGCCGAGGCGCAAGGTCATGGCAATCTTCCCTTTTGGCCAAGTTGCCGGAGAATTTAGCGCAAAAGCGGCCCGAAAAAGGCCACTTGCTCCAGGTATGAAAAAAGCCCCGCCGGTGGAGGCCGTCGGGGCTCTTTCATTCGGACCGCAGAGGTGGGACCCCACGGCCGGGTCGATCCAGGGGGTGTTGGATCAAGCGCGACCGTAGAGAAGATTCGGCGGTGCGGATAATCACGGCTGCGCACTACCAATCACGCCTGCGCGAGGGTCAGGTGATAGCCGGCGAAAGGAGGGGGGTGGCGATTGGCGAAGGCCGAGGCGACAGCTGATCTCCCCCCTTGTGGGGGAGATGCCTGGCAAGGCAGAGGGGGGCGCGACGGAACGCGACCTTTGTGATTTGCGTAGCTCGCCACGGAGCGATGGCGTGGCAAAAAGTCGGAGACGTTGGCGGGACAGCGCCCCCCTCTGTCCTGCCGGACATCTCCCCCACGAGGGGGGAGATTGGCGCTTCAGCGCCGCGCCCTACCCCCGCATCAGCTTCGCCAGCCGCGGCACGCCTTCGCCCACCGCGCGGTCGTCGGCAAGCGTGAACGACATGCGCATTGTGTTGCGGCCGGTGCCGTCGGCGAAGAAGGCGTTGCCGGGCACGAAGGCAACGCGCGCCTCTTTCACCGAGCGCGCCAGGAGTTCGGTGGCGTCGGTGCCTTCCGGCAGCGTCAGCCAGACGAACATGCCGCCGTCGGGCTTGCTCCAGGAAATGCCGTCCGGCATGTTTTGGTCGAGCGCGGCAAGCAGCGCGTCGCGGCGCTTGCGATAGGCGCCGATCAGCTTGTCGACTTGGCCGTCGAAGATGCTTTCGGCGACGCGGTGCATGACCATCTGGTTGATCGACGGGCTGTGCAGGTCGGAAGCCTGCTTCATCAGCACCAGCTTTTCCACGACATTGTGCGGCGCGCACACCCAGCCGACGCGCATGCCCGGCGACAGGATTTTGGAGAACGAGCCGCAATAGAGCGTGCGGGCGTTGTCGATGCCGCCGGAACGCGCGCAGTCGAGCGCCAGGATCGGCGGCTCGCCCTCGCCGTCATAGCGCAGCGCGCGATAGGCGGCGTCCTCGATGACGGCGATGTCGAGTTCCCCGGCAAGGTCGAGCACCGTCTCGCGCTGCTGGCGATCCAGCGTGTTGCCGGTCGGGTTGGCGAAATCCGGCACCAGATAGGCGAATTTCACCTGGCCGCCCCCTTTCGAAAAAGTGCTGGGTGCGCCGGCAGCCGCGCGATAGGCCTCGGGCGTCATGTTGCCGCCGGCCGTGTTCAGCCGGTCGTAACGCGGCTCATAGGCGTTGAAGGCCTGCAGCGCGCCGAGGTAGGTCGGCCAGGTGACCAGGGCCGTGTCGCCCGGCGACAGGAACAGCTTGCCGAGATAGTCGAGCGCCTGCTGCGAGCCCGACGTGATGAAGATGTTGCCTTCGTCGCATTGAACGCCGAGCTTGCCCATATAGGCGGCCAGCCATTTGCGCAGCGGCAGGTAGCCTTCGCTGACCTGGTATTGCAGCGCCGCACCCGCCTCCTTGCCGCCGAGCACGGCCTGGTAGGCGTCGTCGATCGCCTGCGCCGGAAACAGCGACGGGTCGGGAATGCCGCCGGCAAAGGAGATGATGTCGGGCTGGTCGAGAAGCTTCAACAGCTCGCGGATTTCGGAGGCCTTCATGCGCGACGAGCGCGAGGCCAGAAGGTTCAACAGGGTCAAAGTGCACCTCCCTTGGGGCGTGTTCTAATTAGGTCAACCTGACTGACCTATTATCAGGGTTCGCAGCCGAATTGAATAGCCCAGCCGCACATCGGGCACGGGCCAATCCGCGCCGCTGCGGGCCTTATAGTCACCGAAACGTTACCGGTGGCAAATACCAGCCGTCTCTAATTCAGCACATGTCGGTGGTAGTGATGAAAGCGGCTCCGTCCGGGGCTAGCAACGATGGGAGGTTAGAGACCATGAAAACCAAGACTGTATTTCTTAGCCTGGTGGCAGCGTCGGTCATTGCCGGCTCGGCATTCGCCGGCATCCTCGACGAGCCGAAGATGATGGCGCCCTTCTTCACCGACAAGACCATGAAGACGATGAAGTCCGATGCCGACATGAAGAAGGCCTGGGCCAAGATGTCGAAGAAGCACCAGACGACGATGATGAAGGAATGCCAGGACGCGGCCATGAGCAAGCCGCATGCCGAGTTCTGCGCGAAGCTGAACGCGCTGGCCGGCCACGCCTGATCGAGCTCCGACGGCAGGGTGGCGGGCCTGGAGAGGACCGCCATCCTCCCGGTCAAAGTCATATTAGCGAATACGCATAGAAATCCATTGCGCAAAAGCGCGAGCGGATGCAACCTCATTCCGGCAGACCGGCAAAAACGAGAACATCGGTCCAAACGGGAGGGGGGCATGACGCTCCAGGTCATCGGGGCCGGATTCGGCCGCACCGGCACGTGGTCGACCTTCGCCGCGCTGAACAGGCTGGGCTTTGCCAGCTACCACATGCAGGAAGTCATCCTCAACAAGGCCAACAAGGGCCATCTCGATTTCTGGCGCAAGGTGGCCAACAGCCCGCCGGGCAGCCAGCACGACTGGAGCCGTGTCTTTGCCAATTACAGGGCAACGGTCGACAATCCAGGCTGCTGCGTCTGGCGCGAGCTGATGGCCGCCTATCCCGACGCCAAGGTGCTTTTGACCCTGCATCCGCGCGGCGCCGAAGCCTGGTACGAAAGCACCATCGACACGATCTACTTCACCGAGACCGTCTGGCAGTTCAAGGTGCTGGAATGGCTCACACCGTTCGGCCGCAAGTTCGGCGACATGTCGCGCAAGCTGATCTGGGGCCGCACATTGGCGGGCGTCATGGGCGACCGCGACAAGGCGGTGGCGCGCTACAATGCCTATATCGAAGAGGTGAAGGCGGCGGTGCCGCCGGAAAAGCTGCTTGTCTTCAAGGTCAGCGACGGCTGGGCGCCGCTTTGCGGTTTCCTCGACGTCGCGCTGCCCAACGAGCCCTTCCCCAACCTCAACGACCGCGCCTCGATCAAGAAGATCATCAACGAGATGATCATGGGATCCTACCTGATGCTTGCCGGCGTCGCGGCCCTGATCGCACTGGCGGCCGGAGGCTTGTGGTGGTGGCTGGGGTAACGACAGCCAACCGAGACGGTCGATAGACCGGCAAGGCCGCGAGGTTCGGGCACCGAGCGGGATTGTCGTTATATTAGAATAGGCGCATATTAGTGAAAACCGAAGCAATGCTCCGGCTGAACCGCCTGTTGGCCACGATTGCCCAGGCGGTCCACAGACCAGTCAAATGCCAGAGAAGACAGACACGTCCGCGGTGCCCAGATCGTTGGGTAGCCAAGACAGTGATACCTGGAGGAGGATCCCATGAAGGTTACCATACTGGCGACTTACGAACCCCACGCCGCCAAAGGACTGATGCAAGGATCGGACCGGGAAGCCGCGATCAAGGCGCTTTTTGAAAGTGTCGGCGGCAAGATGAGCAGTCTGATGTTCACACGCGGCATCTATGACGTCATCGTCAATGGCGAGGTGCCGAACCAGATTGCCGGGATGGGCATGGCGCTGGCGGTGCGGGCCAGCGGTTCGGTCAGCGATCTCGTCGTCCTCGAAGAGCTCGACATGAAGGCGGTGGTCGCGGCCGCCAACAAGGCCGCCGGCGCCTACAAGCCCGCGGGCTGAATCTCGAACGGAAAGGAGCAAGCCATGACCGCTTACAACGTAGTGCGTTTTCGCACCAAGCCCGGCAAGGAGAAGGCCTTCGTCGAGGCGCATCAGAAGGTCAAACTGAACGCCAAGGGCTTTCGCAAGGGCTCCCTGATCAAGACCGGCGATGGCACATTCTGCATGGTCGGCGAATGGAACAGCATGGATAGCCTCGTGGCAGCGCGCCCGGCGATGATCGGCATCCTCGACACGTTCCGCGACATGCTCGAAGATCTCGGCGGCGATCTCGGCGTCACAGACCCGGTGTCGGGGACGGTCGTCGCGGAGATAGGCTGAGGCAACAGGCGCCGCGGCTTGGTCGCCGATGGCTCCGAGCCGCACTGTTCCTAAAACGGCAAGCGTATCTCGTCGGGCTCCTGCGCGTCCGGCCAGCCGATGTCCTTCTGGATCTCCTGCGGCAATTCATTCAGCTCGCGCGTCGTGCGGCGGCGCTTGCTGGCCTTGGCGAAGGCGGCGCGGATTCGGCTCAGGGTCTTGAACATCGGGAACCTCCATAAGCAAGGCGCAGGAACGGTGCCCGCCCATGCGCCGCTTCTGCGAGGCGTCTGTATCCGCTGGATTGCGCGCGAACGGTGAAGGGTTTCACAAAGCCGCGTTGGCCTGAAACATAGGCGTGCAAACTAATTCAGGGCAGCTACAGATCGCTTTGTCGCCGAGTCGTGCTCCTGGCCATTCCCACCGCCTGGCCCGTCCTTCGAACATGCACAAATCTCCCACCAGGATCGGCAGGGGCGGCGCCGCGCTATGGCATTTGCGGCTGTTACTGTTGCGCAGGTGCGACTTGCAGTGACTGGACATCAAATTTACGAGGGGCACCAAGCGCCCACAACAGATCGCCGCCGTTGGACGGTATTGTCTTTACGTTTAGATCGATGTTGGTTTGCGTATCATTGGTCTTAACAGGTTGCCCGGATACAAAGACCTGAGAGGTGTTTGAAGGGAGCGTAAATGTCGTTGGCGCAGACAAATCTTTTATATCGCCAAGATTGACTACGGACGACTTATCTCCTGTTTTGACCTCAACCGTGACTGGAATGGAAGTATCCCGAGGCAAGCCCCCATCTACGCGAGGCGATATCACAATGGTTCGATAGTCGTTCGCGGCGTTGCCGGTATCCTGCTGCGCATAAGCCGAAATATCGAGAAGCGAGGCACTTTTCCCGGGCGTGTTGGTAGCGCCGGAAATCAAACTTGCGATTATGGCAGGTGCCGCGATGCCAGCGAAGATGGACTGCCGGGTATCATAGCTGGTGTTAGTAAGAGCTATCCCACCACCAACGATTGCCCAAAGTGCAATGCCAAGCAATAGGCCAAGTGCTGGCAGCGGTGTTGTCGGAGCAGCAACGTAAGTGCTTGCCAATTTGGCAACGGTCGGCAGCGCTCCGCCAAATGCGCCCCACAAAAACGCGATGATTTTAGTGCCAGCGTCCATTTCTTCATCCTCCCAAGAGAATATTCTCATTTTTTCTGGCAATCTGCAAAATTAAAAGGAGCGGGATAGCGATATCGTCGCACTTTGTTTTTGTTCAACAATGCACAAATTTAGACGTTTATCTTTTCTGACTGCACTCAAATTGTATTCTTGGCCACTTCCCCGCCCTTGCGGAACACCGTGCGCGGCTTCAGCACAGCTACCACGGCTTCCGGTAAATGCGTGGGCTTGACCGCGACGAAATCGGCCTTGACGCCGATTGAAATGCCGCAGCCTTCGAGACCCGTCGCCCTGGCGTCGGCGTCGCCATAGTGTCACCAGGAATCGCGGATGTTGTCGGAATCGGCAAAGACGGCGACAGCCGCTCAGCGCAGGCCAAATAGCCTAGTTTTCCGGCGCCTGGCCGTCCGACACCGCCTGCTGCGCGGTCTGCGCGGAAAGCCTGCCTCTGCGCGCCAGCGTCGGCTTTGCGTATTGTTTTTTCATGGTTTCGATCCCCAGCCTATTCCGCAAGGTGCGGCAGAAGCCTCCAAGCCGTCAAGCGTGGGCGGGCCGCGGTGATCTTCCCGTCCCTGGCCACTTCCTTGCCCCTTCGGAACACCGTGCGCGGCTTCGGCACCGCAACCACGGCTTCCGGCACATGCTCGGCCTTGAGCGCCACGAAATCGGCCTTGGCGCCGACTGAAATGCCGTAGCTTTCGAGACCCAGCGCCCTGGCGCCGGCGTGGCTCACCACGTCGTAGGCGGCCTCCAGCTCCCAGTCCTCGTAGAAGCCGGAGCGGTAGCCGATCATGTTGGCGCGGTTCAGCATGTCGCCATCGCCATAGGGCCACCAGGAATCGCGGATGTTGTCGGAGCCGGCAAAGACCGTGACGCCGGCCTGGCGCAACGCCGCTACCGGCGGGAAGGCGTGGTTGCCGGGCGCGTTGGTCATGATGGCGACGCCGCAAGCGGCCAGCATCTCGCCGGCCTTGGCCAATGCCTCGGCGGAAATGTCGCCCAGCGCATAAGCATGGCTGACACTCACCTTGCCGCCCATGCCGAGCGCCTTCGTCCGGGCCGCGATCGCCTCGATCTGGAACAGGCCGAGCGTGCCTGCGTCATGCAGGTGGATATCGACACCGACGCCGCGCTTTTCGGCGAGGCCGAAGACGACATCGAGATGGCCGTCGACGTCGCGGTCGAAGCTCGCCGGATCGAGACCGCCAATGAGGTCGCAGCCCAGCTTGAGCGCTTCGTCCAGAAGATCCGCCGTGCCGGGCGAGGACAGGATGCCGCTCTGCGGGAAGGCGACGAGCTGGATGTCGATCATATGGCGATATTTTTCGCGGACAGCGAGGATGCATTCCACATGCTTCAGGCCGACCTCGGCGTCGACCATGACGTGGCTGCGCATGGCGAGGCTGCCATTGCCGATGCAAAGCTCGAGCTGGTTTTTCGCGCGTTCCTCCATCGGCGCGGCCAGAGCGAGGTTGCGCATCTGGAAGGCGACACGCTCGCGCACGTCAAAACCGTCGGTGCAGGGAATGTGCGGGCGCCAGGCATCGCCATAGAAGGACGTATCGAGATGGATATGGCCCTCGACGAAAGCCGGCAGCACCAGCTGGCCGGCGAGGTCGATGGCAGCCGGCGGCGGTGTGGCGGAATTGGCAGCCGGCGTGATCGCACTGAAGCGGCCGTCGGTGACGGTGAGGTCGGCGAGCCTGCCGTCGGTGAGTCTGGCGTTGAGAAAATGAGTCTGGTTCAAGATGCAATCCGTTGAAAAGGAAGCGTTAGTCGTCGCCGGTCGGCTGCGCGCGGTCAATGCGGATTGCAGGCGAAAGTGTTTCACCCTTTCCTTTTCCCCTTGAAGGCGCACCCCAATTCATATTCCGTTTTCACGGAAGTTTCCGCGCGCAAAAAATATGCGATGGTTATGTTAGCGGTATGAGGCCGCTGTGGTCGGCGCGGACGCCCAAGCACATCCCCAACAATGCGCCCCCAACGCCCGCGTCGACCATATAAGCCAAACGGCGGTGCCAGAACGCCTCGCCGTTTCATAGAAACACCGAAACGCCCTGTCGTTTTGTTTTGACGCAAATTCCGGACGGAAGACCGCTACGCACTTTTCCTGGAATTGCTCCAGGGCCGCAGTTTTTTCCGACGCTCGGCTCACGCCTTGGCGTATTCTGCAACCAACCCCCCATATTCCTCGAATGCTGGCAGCGCCGCATAGCTGTGCACGGCAGGCGTCGTCGCCCAGGGCAGTTTCTCACTGGTCCAGGTCTCGATGAAGGGCGTGAACCAGGCATGATCGTCGAGCATGGTCGGGCGCGGATTGACGAACCAGTCGAGCCCTTCCGGCCGGGTGAACATCCAGGTCATGCAGTGGCCGCAGAAATAATGCTTCGAGGCGCCGTGCAAGCCGCCCACCACCGGCTCGCCCTTTGTCACCTCAAACCCTTGCGAGGGGATCGCCGCGCTCAGCGAATAGGCGCTGGACGACATCGACTGGCAGCCGCTGCAATGGCAGGCCATGGTGATCAGCGGTTTGGCCGAGATCCTCAGGCGCACCCGGCCACAGCGGCAACCGCCTTCGGCGGGAAGAGTAAGGGTGGGCAAGGTTGGCCTCCTTGGGTTGGTCAGTGCATTTCACATCGAATGTTGGCGGGACAGCGCCCCCCTCTGTCCTGCCGGACATCTCCCCCACTTGGGGGGAGATCAGCCTTCACGCAGCCTTTCGCCAATCTCCGACGTCGTAAGAAAGAAGCGCCGTCGCCGAAACAGCCAATCTCCCCCCTTGTGGGGGAGATGTCCGGCAGGACAGAGGGGGCGCGAAGGAACGCGGCCTATCGGCATTTACCCGCCAACCAGCTCCGCCGTCGTCATCAGCCGCACGCCCTGCCCGGCGAATGTCTCATTGTGCCTGGCGATGATCTCCGGCGCTTTCTCCTTGTCGCTGTCCAGCGTCGAATGCGCATCCGAAACCACGGTGACGCCGAGCCCCTCGGCAAAGGCGCCCTTGACGGTGGCGGCGACGCAGAAATCGGTCTGGGCGCCGATGAGCACGACATCGCCCGCGCCCTGCCCCGCCACCCATTGCGCGAGCGCGGCATCGGAAAAAGCATTGCCGACCGTCTTGCCGAAGGTCGGCTCATTGGCGGCCTGGCCGAGTTCAGGCCAGACCGGCCAGCCGGGAGCGCCCGGCGCCAGCGGATCGCCCGCCGGTCCGTCATGGCGGATGAAGGCCACCTTGCGGCCGCTTTGCCGGGCCCAGTCGATCAGCCGGCGGGCGCGTTCGGCGATGGTCCCCGCATCATGGATCGGCGGCTCAAGGCGACCGTCGAACATGCCGGTCTGCAGGTCGATGACGATGAGCGGCGCGGTGGCGGAGGGAGCGGTGTTTGGCATGGGTGTAAGCTTAGCGCGAGGGGGAGATGGGTCAAGCGATGAAGAGCATGATCTCCCCCCTTGTGGGGGAGATGCCCGGCAAGGCAGAGGGGGGCGCGAAGGAACGAGGCTTTTGCGCATCTGGCTCTTGCGAAACGCGTCACTGCCAGTTGGCAAGTTGACTGATCGTGGCGGGACAGCGCCCCTCTCTGGCCTGCCGGCCATCTTCCCCGCGAGGGGGGAGATCAGCAGTTCCGGCGTCGCCCCCTCACGACATCAGCGGCATCGGTCCCTTCAGCGCTTCGGCCAGCGCGTCGCGGAAGACCGCGATCGGCCGGGCGAGCCTGCCCGCGGGCGGGCGGTGCAGGAGCCAGCAGCGGACCTGCGGTTTGAAGCCGGGGCAGTCGACCACTTCGACCTGGTCACGCCACTGGCTGCCCGAAAGCGCGCCGGGTGTGACGATGCCGATGCCGTGGCCGCGCGCCACCAGCGACATGCGCAGATCCGCGCCCTGCGCCTCGACGCCGACCTGGAAAGGCAGCCGCGCCACCTCGAAACGATGGCGGATGAAGGCGCGAAAGCCGCAGCCGGTTTCGTTGAGCACCCAAGGGTAGCGCGACAGCGCGTCGATCTCGACCGGCTTCGGCACGCCGAGATCGGGCGACGCAACCAGCAGCACCGACTGCGGGCCGAGATCGTCGCCGGCAAGCTCGGGTGGCGGCGAAACCCCTTCAGGCAGGCAGACGGCGACAGCGTCGATCTCGCTGTGCTGCACCTGCTCGACCAGGCGCGGCGACAGGCTGGACGTGATCTTCAGCGTCAATCGCGGGAAGGTTTCGCGCAAGGCATCGAGCGGCTCGGAGAGCGCGCTGGTCGACAGGTAGGGCATGATGCCGAGGCGGAATTCGCCCTGCACGGCGCCGGCCGGCGAGACACCCGCTTTCAGGTCTTCCAGCGAGCGCAGCACACGGCGGCCATGCTCATAGGCTTCCCGCCCCGCGACAGTCGGCTTCAGCGGCTTCGACTGGCGGTCGAGCAAGGGCGTGGCCAACCGTTCCTCCAGGTTCTGGATGCGGCGCGTCACGCCGGGCTGGGTCAGGTTCAGCCTGGCCGAGGCGCCGACGATCGAACCGGTCTCGACGACGGCGACGAAGGCTTCAAGATCGTGAATGTTCATGCGCATCTCGCATAATCATTATCAGGTCATTTGAATTGTAGCATTATGCCAAGTCGGAATAAAGTCCCCGTGAGATATGCGGACAACGAGGATTTCCATGGACGGGACAGACACCCCTTGCATAGCAGCGACCGCATTGGCCGAACCTCCTGCCACAAGGCCCCAAACCATCACCCGGGCGCAGACGCTGCTGTTTGCCGGGTCGGTCGGCATCATCATCACCAACATCTTCGCGCCGCAGACGCTGGTCGGGCTGATCGGCCCTTCGCTTGGCGCGGCCGCGTCGGAGGTCGGCCTGGTCGCGATGGCGGCGCTGCTCGGCTATGCCGCCGGGCTCTTCTTCCTGGTGCCGCTTGCCGACCTCGTCGAAAACCGCGTGCTGGTGCTGCGCATGCTCGTCGTGGCCGTGCTCGCCGCCGCGGTTGCTTCGGTCGCGCCGTCCGCCGCCTCGCTGCTGCTGGTGCTGTTCGTGCTCGGCGCCGCCTCCTCCTGCATCCAGGTGCTGGTGCCGGTCGCGGCCTCGATGGCGCCGCCCGGACAGGACGGACGCGTCATCGGCGACGTGATGAGCGGGCTGATGATCGGCATCCTTTTGTCGCGTCCGCTGGCCAGCCTTGTCGCCGACGCCTTTGGCTGGCGCGCCTTCTACGCCATCATCGCCGTGACCCTGGCGCTGCTCGCCATCCTGCTCGGCTTCGCCATGCCCAGGCGCCAGCCATTGGCGCATTCGCGTTATACGGCGCTCCTCGCTTCGCTGCTGGAATTGCTGCGCCAGGAGCCGGTGCTGCGCCGGCGCGCTTTCACGGCAAGCCTGGTGATGGCGGGCTTCAGCGTGTTCTGGACGGCGGTGGCGCTGCGGCTCGCGGCGCCACCCTTCGATCTCGGCCAGAAAGGCATTGCGCTGTTTGCGCTGGTCGGCGCAGGCGGCGCGGCGGTGACGCCGCTGTTCGGCCGCGCCGGCGACCGTGGCTGGACGCGGCCGGCGACGATTGCCTGCCATCTCGTGCTCATCGCGGCGCTCGGGCTCGCCGCCATCGCGGGCGCCGCGCAAGCCGGCGGCGCATGGCTGCCGCTGGTGCTGATGGGCGTCGCCGCCGTGCTCCTCGACATCGGCGTCGTCGGCGACCAGACGCTCGGCCGCCGCGCCGTCAACCTCCTGCAGCCCACGGCGCGCGGCCGCATCAACGGGCTGTTCGTCGGCATCTTCTTCATCGGCGGCGCGGTTGGGTCGGTTCTTGCCGGAGTGACCTGGGCCTGGGGCGGCTGGAACGCGGTGTGCGCGGCGGGCGCGGTGTTTGGGGTTGTGGCACTGGTGGTGGATTGGGTGGAGTAGCGGCGCTCAAGCTGCCCATCTCCCCCCTCGTGGGGGAGATGCCCGGCAGGGCAGAGGGGGGCGCGAAGGAACGGGGCTTTGCGCATTTATCTCTTGCGAGATGCGTCACTGCCAGTTGGCAAGTTGACCTGAGCGCCGGCGGGACAGCGCCCCCCTCTGGCCTGCCGGCCATCTCCCCCACGAGGGGGGAGATCAGCAGCTTCAACGCGTCAGCCAATCCCGCCCGTCACCGTGTAAGCCCCGGCCGCCCGGCCATCCGACAGACGCACGATCGCGGTCACGATCGAGCCGTAGGAACCGCGCCAGACGCTGTGGAAGCCCTGATGCGTGGAAGCCGGTACTACCACCTTGCCGGTGTGGCGGTTGCCGCTCGCCTGCAAGACCACCGGTTCGCCGCTGACATGGACCTGGACGACTGACGGGCCGCTCCCCTCGATCCGCAGCACAATCACGATCTCGTCGGTGTCGCCCGCGCGGGTCGTCTCGGCACTCAGCGTGAGGCCAAGCGGCGCATCGCCGGCATGGCTCGGGGTGGCCCTGCCCTCACCCGAAAACATATCATCCACCAGCGCCGGCGTGCGCGGTGGCGCAGTGCGGCGTTGCGTGGCGCGCTCGTAGTCGCCAGCCAAGGCCAGCAGCGCCGCGTCGTCGTAGGCCTTGCCGGCGAAGGTGAGGCCGACCGGCATGCCGATATCGGCCATGGTGCCCATCGGCACCGTCACCGTCGGGATGCCGAGATGGCGCCACACCAGATTGCCGTTGGCGACCCAGGTGCCGTTGGGCCAGGCGAGCCGGGCTGACGTCTCGTTGACGTCGGCATCGGCCGGGCCGACATCGGCGACGGCCGGCAGCACCACAGCGTCGAGGCGATTGTCCGCTAGCCAATCCTCGAAGTCGACGCGGCGCGTTGCCTCGAGGCCCTTCAGCCCGTCCTCGATGGCGGGAATGTCGCCGAGCGGCGCGACACCCTGCCTGGCGCGCTCGACATAGTGCGCCAGGTCGAAATCGGCGTCACCGTAGCGGTCGGGCAGCGTGCCCGGCGGTTGCGGAAAGATTTTCGGGCCGTCGACCGAAGCGAGGTCGGGCAGCGCCGGATCGGCGTTGGCGCGCAGGAAATCGTCCCAGGACCAGATGGACAGATCCCAGAGCTCTCGGTCAGCGAACGCATGCGGCACCAGCCCGCGATCGACCATCGTCAGCGCGCCCGGGCGGTCGCGCTCGTAATTGGAGACGACGGGGAGATCGACCTCGATCACCTCGGCGCCGAGCGCTTCGAGATCGCGCGCCGCCTGGCGCCACAGGTCGAACACCGTGGCGCGGGTTTCGATCGGCTGATCGGCGCCGTCATCCTTGCCGACATACATTTTCGGCACACCGAGCCGTTTCCCCTTGAGCGCACCTTGAAGCGTGAGCCCAGTGTAACTTGCCGGCCTCAGCGCCGAGGCCTTCGGGATCTCCACCCAGGGCTGCATGCGCCAGAAATCGCCGCGCGTCTCGGCATCGTCGGCCACGATCACGTCGAGCAACTCCAGCATGTCGGGCACGCTGCGCGTGTGCGGCACCACCACATCCATGGTCGGCACCAACGGCCAGTTGCCGCGCACGGAAATGACACCGCGCGAGGGCGTGTAGGCCACCAGCGCATTGTTGGAGGCCGGCGCGCGGCCGGACGACCAGGTTTCCTCGCCGAGCCCGAATGCGGCGAAGCTCGCGGCGGTCGCCGTGCCCGAGCCGTTGGACGAGCCCGATGCGAAGGCGGCGGTCAGGTAATCGGCATTGTAAGGGCTCTCGGCGCGGCCATAGACGCCGCGCTGCATGCCGCCATTGGCCATCGGCGGCATGTTGGTCAGCCCGATCAGCACCGCGCCGGCGGCGCGCAGCCGGGCGATGGTGAAGGCGTCCTCGGTGGCGATGAGATGCTCGAAGGCCGGCGAACCGGCGGCAACCGTCAGGCCCTTGGCCTTGTAGCTGTCCTTGGCGGTGTAGGGGATGCCGTCGAGCGGACCGAGGCTTTTGCCGGCGCGGCGACGAAGGTCGGAGGCTTCCGCCTCCTCGAACATCTTGGGATTGAGGATGGGCACGGCGTTGAGCGCGATGCCGTGGCGGTCGTAGTGCGCGATGCGCCGCAGGTAAGCGCCGGTCAGTTCGACGCTGGTGACGGCGCCGCTTTCCAGCGCACGGCGCAGATCGGCGATCGAGGCTTCGACAAGATGGAGTGGGGGCATGATTGGCTCGGTTGGTGTTACGTCACATCCCTCTGCCCTGCCGGGCATCTCGCCTGCAAGGGGGGTGAGGCGGTACTCCGCCGCGTCACCCTTACAACATCGGAAATTGGCGAGAGTGTCTGAGCGCATAATCTCCCTCGTGGGGGAGATGGGCGGCAGGCTAGAGGGGGCGCGACAGAACGCGGCCTCAGCATTTCACACACGAAAGTCCTACTGGTGGTAACAAACCGAATTGAGACGCCGGCGGGACAGCGCCCCTCTCTGCCCTGCCGGGCATCTCCCCCACGAGGGGGGAGATTGGATGTCACGCAGGTTTTCGCCAATCTCCAACGCAGCCCTTACTCCGGCGCGCCCGCGAACAGCACCACGCCCTCCCCGCCCGTCGCCGGCCAGTCGCGGATGGTGCGGTCGATGCCGCCGGTGATGAGCGTGCCGTCGGCGGCAAACGCGACCGAATAGATCGGGCCGGTGCCGGGATCGAATTCGGCGATCTGGTCGCCCGTGTCCATGTTCCAGATCCGCGCCGTGCCGTCGAGCGAGACGGAGCCGAGGCGCTTGCCGTCGGCCGACAGCGCCAGCGCATAGACGGTGCCGGAATGGCCGTCGAAGCGGCGCACTTCCTTGAAGCTGTCGAGGTCCCAGAGTTTTATCGTGTAATCGCCACTGCCGGTCACCGCGTGGCGGCCATCGGCCAGGAAGACCGCGCCATAGGCGCCGCGATCATGGCCGTGCCAGCTGCGCAGTTGCTTGCCTGCGACGATGTCCCAGAGCTTCAATTCGCCGTCGATGCTGCCCGAGATGGCGCGCGTGCCGTCGGGCGAGACCGCGACCGAGCTCACCGACCAGTCATGGCCGGGCAGCACATGCAACACCTGGCCTTTCTCCAGATCCCAGACGACGACCGAGCCGGTGTCGTGGCCGCTGACGGCGCGCTTGCCGTCGGGGCTGATCGCCAGGTCGCGCACGCCGCCGTTCGCCCCTGAGGAAAAGATATGCAGCACCGCGCCATCGGCGAGCTGGCGCAGCACGATCTCGCCGTCGTCGCCGGCGGTCAGCGCCGTCTTGCCGCCGGGCATGAACAGCCCCACACGGGCCATGTCCTTGTGCTCGCCAAGGTTGCGGATCAGCCGTTTGCCGTCGATGTCCCAAAGCTTGATCATGCGATCGGTGCTGGCGCTCATGATCTCGTGACCGTCGGCCGAGACGGCCAGCCAGACGACGGCGTCGCGGTGACCGTCGGCCTGGGTCGGCTGTGCCGGCGGCGCCGGTGGCGGCGGCGCCAGCGTCTGCGGCGGCGTGGCGGGGGCCAGCGCTGTCTGCTGCGTCGACTGGGCAGGCTGTGCCGGCGCCGGCGGCGGAACGGGCTCGGCCGGCACGGCGGCCGTCGGTGCCGGTTGCAGGGGCTGCACGGGTGGCACTGGCGCAGGCTCGGCCGGTGGCGCAGGTTTGGCAGCCTGCAAGGGCGCCGGCGCAGCAGGCTTGGCGATCGGCTCGGGCGCAGGCTTCAACTCAACGGGCGCCGGCGGCGCGCTGGCGACCGCTTTTGCCGGCTCTGGCTGCGATGCCCGCCACGGGCCGACCTGATCGGCGACGATGGCGATCGAGGCCAAGAGCGGCAGGGCGAATGCGATTCGCCGCAATTTTGGGCGGCCAGCCGGCGCGATCTCGGCGTCGCGGCCGAACAGCGGTGTCGAAGGATCATGCCACGGCGTCGCCGGCAGCAGGCCGGCGAGGAAGAGCAGCCCCGACAGAATCGACAGCACGCCGGCCGCGCCGAATATTTCCGGCCGAGCCGTCGGCGCGGGCCTGTCGCCCAGCGCAAGATAGAGCTTGGCCAGGCAGGCGATGCCGACGATCAGCATCGCCAGCGCCAGCAGTCTGTCGGTCGATCTTTTCATCGCTCTTCCCCCGCGCCTTGCACGCTCGCGCAAACATTCTAGCCGAGCTTGCCGCAGGGGTTAAATGCAAGACATCACACAATTTAAGTGGTCTTGCGCCAAGGTCTTCCGCCTCGAATGCGAGCTTGCCTGCACGGTGCGGCAATCCTGATGCCGGCGCCAGCCAAGCCGCACGATAAAACTTCAACAAAGAACCCTATCCCGGGGAACAGCAGACCTATTCAGCCGGCTTGGTTGACAGCAACGATCAATATGAGATTATCCCGTGGGGATTTTAAGGAGAGCAAGGGCATGAAGAAGATTTACGAGAAGCCGGTTTTTGTCCGCAAAGGCAAGCTTTCCATGGTCGTGGCAGGCGGTTCGGTGATCGCCAACGGCGCCGCCTGACAAGCAATCGCTGCGGTAGGGCGAGCGGTTAAACGCTCGTTGCGGCGTCAGCCAATCGGCAATTTTACCCATTTCCAGTATGAATTTTCACGGAGGACCAAGCATGAAGAAAACCTACGAAAAGCCGGTTTTTGTCCGCAAGGGCAAGCTTTCCGAGGTCGTGGCGGTCGCTTCGCCGATCCCAGGCTGACCGGACAAAACTTCCACCTGATGGTGACTGATTTTCAGCCGGCCCGGTGTTTTGCCGTGGCCGGTTGAATGCTTTGAGTTGCCAATTCGGCGGCGGCTGATTCAATGCCAACCGTGACGGCATCCCCGTTGAGGATGTGGTTCTTGCGGGGTATGGCGCGCGTTGATACCATTCGCCCACATGATCCGGCTTTGACGCTGGAAATTCGGGGATAGCGGTGATGAAGAAAAACTACCAAAAGCCGACGCTGACCAAGAAGGGCAAGCTCTCGGCGATCACCGCCAACGGCAATGGCTCCAACCTCCAGATCTGATCTGGTCTTACCTGCGCGTTCTCTGGCAAGCGCATATGAAGAAGAGGCGGGCGATGAAGAAGTCCTACGAGAAGCCAACCCTGGTCAAGAAAGACAGGCTTTCGGCGGTCACGGCTACCGTCAACGGCGCGTCCGCAGGCAACAACGCTCCTTGATCGCTACGCGGTAGGACGGTTCAGCGACACGCCGCTGCATCGCTTGTTTTCACGCAATCGCGGACGGACGGTTACCGCGAGTTGTCGCGTCGTTAGCGCTTTGCTGGAACTGCTTCAGAGCGCCAGCACCAGATCGTCGAGGACGGCCTGCCAGTGATGCTTCGTGGAGATGCGCACGCGCGTCACCGCCTTCAGCATCGGCGCATAGTGCACCGGCGCCAGCGCCGACAGGACGATCTCATCCTTGGCCAGCGGCTCGTCGCCCAGCCAGCTTTCGATCAAAGCCACCTCGCCTTCCGATCTCAGCCAGGCCGCGCTCAGCATCACCGAATGAAAGCCGAAGGGCGCTGCGCGGCGGAACTCCGCCGGATGACCGCTGCTTGTATAGGCGATGTAGGCGCCCGAGACGTTGCCGTTCGCATAGCCTTCGCTGTTTGCGGTGTGGTCGCGCGACATGGCGTTGAGGTTTTGCCAGTCGAGCCCGGCATGGCCGGACGGCACCTTGGCGAGGCCGCGCGTGGTTATGTCGTCGAAGCCGATGGTCGTGAGCGCTGCTTCCGGCGCCAGCGCGCCAGGCCTGATGCGACCGAGATCGACCGGATAGGCTGGGAGCTTGAGCCGCCGGTCGAGCCCGCCGCCGGCAATGACGATTTCGTCGGCAGCGGCCGCGAGCGGCAGGCGAAAGGCAGCGTCGGGGGGCAAGATGCGGCTGTCGAGCAATTGGCCTGCGTGCATCGTCGACAGCGTGGCCCCGACCTCCGTCCTGCCGCTCACCGTCCGCCCGGGCGCCAGGCCAACCGGACTCGGCAGGCCTTCGCCGGCGAGACCGGTCAGGGATGCGGACGCTTCCGCCAGGTGTATCGACTGGTTGTCATTGCCGCCGCTGGCGCGCCATCCCGGCGGCACCGAGACCGAGAAACGATAGGCGCCGGGCGCGCGGATCGCGGCGCTGCGCCGTTCGACCGACATCGGGAAATTGGCGAAGCCGGCGGCATTGCTGCGCGCCGCGGCGAGGAAGGCGCCGCGCTCGTCATAGAGCCGCACCACGATGCCGGCGATCGGCCGATCGGCCGGGCCGTAGGCTCCATCGCCATCGACATCCATGAAGACGAAGGACGAGAAGTTGAGCTTTCCGGAGATCGGGCTCCAGTTGGTGCGGGGCGGGTAATCCCCAGCGGGATTCGGATTGCCGCGCGCCTTGCGGCGTTTGCGGCGCCGGATGAGCGCAAGGGCGATGAGGGCAGCAGCGCCGGCGAGGACGAGGATCGCGATGAGGAGGACGAGGGCGTCAGCCATGGTGGGGCGGCGAAGGCCGGAGATACTCGCTCGACACCATTAAGCCGCCCCCTCTGACTTTCTCCGCAGACTAGCGTCAGACTTCCTCGCTGCAAGTCATGTCTCTGCAAGAAAGCCCAAATTGAGATGCTGGCGGGACAGCGCCCCCCTCTGTCCTGCCGGACAGAGGGGGGCGCGAAGGATCGCCGACGTTCGTGAATTTGGGCGTTGAAATCAGGTCGCCAGCTCCACCCAGACCGGCGCGTGGTCGCTGGGGTTTTCCCCTCCCCGAACCTCGCGGTCTATCCCGGCCGCCTTCAGCTTGCGCGCCAGCTTCTTCGACAACAGGACGTGGTCGAGCCTGAGGCCGGCGTCGCGCGGCCAGCGGTTGCGGCGATAATCCCAGAAGGTGTAAAGCCGCTCCTCCTTCGGAAAGACTTTGCGTAGCGCGTCCGTCCAACCCTGCTCGATCAATGCGGCGAAGGCGGCGCGGCTCTCAGGCTGCACCAGCGCGTTGTCGTCATAAGAGCGGGTCTGGTAGATGTCGCGCGGCTCGGGCACGATGTTGAAGTCGCCGGCCAGCGCCACCGGCAGGCCGGTGTCGAGAAGCTCGGCCGCGTGCGCGGCGAAGCGCTCGTGCCAGGCGAGCTTGTAGTCGAATTTCGGCCCCGGTTGCGGGTTGCCGTTGGGCGCGTAGAGACAGGCGATGATGACGCCATCGACGGCAGCCTCGATGTAGCGCGCCTGGCGGTCGGCGTCGTCGCCGGGCAGCGCATCGCGCGTCAGCACCGGCTCGGCGCCCTTTGCCAGGATGGCGACCCCGTTCCAGGTCGGCTCGCCCTTCCACACCGCGCCATAACCAGCCTTGGCGAGCGCGGTCAGCGGGAACTGCGTGTCGCGCGATTTCAGCTCCTGCAGGCAGACGACGTCTGGCCTGGCGGCGGCGAGCCAGGCGAGCAGGTTTTCCAGCCGGCTGTTGATGTTGTTTATGTTGAAGGTGGCGAGTTTCATCGGTTCATCAGAACAAGAAGCTGAGACCTCTCGCAAGGGGCGGACGGCAGGCCCTGGCCACCATTTTCAGCGTCGGCGCTGCCCCTCATCCGCCTGCCGGCACCTTCTCCCCGTAAACGGGGAGAAGAGGATCCGGCAGCAACCTCACCGCTTTTCCTGGAACGCTGGCCATTGGCGAAGGCGGCGACGACAGCCCCTTAGCCCCGTTTACGGGGAGAAGATGGCGGCAGCCAGATGAGGGGCGGCGCCGACCTCGCAGGCTAAGGCTGCGCCATCCGCGCCTTTATCGTCTCCGCCACGATTTTCAGATGATCCGCTGTCGAAAAGCCCGAGATCGCCTTGCGCGGCTTCAAATCGTGATCGCCGTCCTCAAGCCAGACCACCTCGATAGCGGGAGAAAGCCCGTAGGTCGCGACCTCTTCCTTCGTGCCGAATTCGTCGCGCGTGCCTTGAAAAATCAGCGTCGGCGTCTTGAGGTCGATGAGGTGCTTCGTGCGCAATTGCTCGGGCTTGGCCGGCGGATGGAACGGATAGCCGAGGCAGACGAGGCCAATAATCTCGCCCTTGGCGAACATCTCGTCGGCGACCATCGAGGCGACGCGCCCGCCCATCGACTTGCCGCCGATGACGAGCTTGCCGGTCACGCCTTTGGCGCGCAGATCGGCGATCGCTTTGACATATTCCGGGCTCACCGTCTCGGCACGCGGCGGCGGCTTGCGCTGGCCGTAGCGGCGCGCGGCCATGTAGTGGAATTCGAAACGCGCGACCTGGAAGCCGGCAGCGGCGAGCGCCTTGGCGGTGGCGGTCATCGATGGCGAATCCATCGACGCGCCGGCGCCGTGGGCAAGCAGGATGGTGACGGGGGCGGTGTCGTCGCCGTCGAAGAGGAAGCTAGTCATGGGTGCTCTAACCTCCCCTTCTCCCCTTGTGGCAGAAGGTGGCCGAGCGAAGCTCGAACGGATGAGGGGTGCTCCAGCTTGGCGGACACGCCCATTGATGTACCGGCACGCGACAAGATCACCAGCGCCTCATTCCTTCACTCACCCCTCATCCGTCTCGGCGCTGCGCGCCGATCCACCTTCTCCCACAAGGGGAGAAGGAAAAGGCGCTCACCCCGCCGTGCGCGCCATGTGCAGATCGACGAACTGTATCCCCTTTTGCGCCAGCCGCGCCCATTCGGACTCCGCATCCAG
This sequence comes from Mesorhizobium sp. RCC_202, assembly GCF_041355295.1. NCBI lineage: Bacteria > Pseudomonadati > Pseudomonadota > Alphaproteobacteria > Hyphomicrobiales > Phyllobacteriaceae > Mesorhizobium > Mesorhizobium sp. RCC_202. Next base: position 337,047 of record NZ_JBFUPO010000003.1, on the reverse strand, counting down.
TTCCAAATAGCGCGCCCACAGGCGGCGGGCTTCGTTGAGGTTTCCGGCGTCGAATTCCAGCCGGGCCAGGTTGAACACCGGGTCGGCATAGGCTTTGTCGAGCGCGATCGCCTTTTGCAGGTGCCTGCGTGCCGAGGCCGCCTTGCCCTCGTCGCTCATCAGGCCGGCGAGGTTGAACCAGGCTTCGACGAAGCCCGGATCGAGTTTTATGGCGCGCGCATAGTCGTGTGCGGCTTCCGCCACGCGGCCGGATCCGCGGAGGCAGTTGGCGCGGTTGAAGGCGGCGATGGCGTCCTTCGGGTCGATCGCCAGGCAGCGCTGGTAAACGGCGGCGGCTTCCTCGTGACGCCCCTCCTCTTCCGCGCTTTCGGCTTCCGCGAAAAGCTCCTCCAGCGTGTCGTCTTCCGGTGAACCGAGATCGAACAGCAACTGGCCGTCGAGTTCACTTGTCCCATCGTCGAGATAGATGACGTCCGGGCGGCCGTGCTGGGAGCCGAGATTGAGCGACTTGGCGGTGAGCGAAGCGACCGGGCCTGAGCGGTGCACGGAGCGCGCGATGGCGCCCCAGGAGGCGCCACTGGCGATCAGCCCGGCATATTTCCTGGCCAGGATCAGGTCGCGGAACGAATAGGGCTCGCCGTCATGCTCGAAGGCGTCGAACAGCGACAACAGGTCGAGATCGGCGCCGGCGAGCCGCGACTGGTCGATCAGCGATTGCCGGGACAGCGAGGACGCGTCGGGCGCCTTCATCAGGCCGAGCAGGCGCAGGAAACCGTTCTCGCTGCTGAGCGTTCGGCCCGCTTCACGCTCGGCCTTTGCGCGGCGCTCGATCTCGGCGTCGCCGGTTTTCGAAAGCGCCGACTTGGCAAGCAGCGCGCGGCCGAACACGACATGCGAGGTGCGCCGCGTGACGCCGCGCCTGAGCTCGGCATGGCGGCGCTCGACCTCGCGCGCGGCGAGCCGCAGCGGAAAGGCGGCCAGCGCGCCGACGACGCCATAAACGGCGCCGGGGACGATGACTGGCCCGGTACTTCCCGTCACTTGCTACCTGTCACTTCTTGCTCTTGCCGACCGCCTTGAGCAGGTTCGCCTTCAGCGGATTCTCCGGCGCGCCGCCGGCAGCCGCCTTCTTGGCTGGCTTGGCGGGCGCTTCCTCGGCCTTGCTCTTCGACTTCGCCGGGGGCTTGGCCTGCTGCGACAGGCTCGCCTTCAGCGCATCCATCAGGTTGATGACATTGCCGCGCTCCGGTGCCGCCGCGATGATCGGCTTGTGGCCCTTGAGCTTCTCGCGGATCATCGCCATCAACGCCACTTCGTAGCGATCCTCGTAATTCTTCGGATCGAAGTGGGTTTCCTTCTGCTTGATCAGCGCCTCGGCCAGCTGCAGCATTTCGGCATCCGGCTTGCCGGCCGGGATGTTGCCGAAATATTCAGCCGTGCCGCGCACTTCGTTGGGATTCCTCAAGGTGCAGACGAACATGCCGTTCTCGCGCGCGCCGATCGTCACGATGCGCTCGCGGCTGGACAGCACCAGACGCGCGATGGCGACCTTGCCGGATTTGCGCATCGCCTCGCGCAACACCGCGAAGGTCTCCTCGGCCATCGCGCCGTCGGGCGCCATGTAATAGGGCGCGTCCTGGTAGATGACGTCGACCTCGCTCTCGTCGACGAAGGCCTCGATGTTCATCGTGTGGTTGGATTCAATGCGCACCGCGTCGAGGTCGCTATCATCGATGATGATGTACTGCTTGTCCTCGTACTCATAGCCCTTGACCAGGTCCGCGCGCTCGACCAGGCCGAGCTCTGGGTCGACCGGCTTCATATTGATGCGGTTGTGGGTCTTCTTGTGCAGCTGGTTGAACGAAATACGCTCGCTCGCGCTGGTGGCCGGATAAAGCCGGACCGGACAGCTGACGAGGCTGAGCTTGAGATAACCCTTCCAACTTGCCCTGGGCGCCATGATGAACTCCTACGCGGCCACGCACTTGCATCTTTGTTGGAGCATGATCTTACCCGAAAACCGGTTCCCACTTTTCGGGATCATGCTCTTTGCAGCGCTTCATCCGCAAGGACGATCGGCGCCGTGGAAATCCTACACAGACCCCTCACGATAAAGGCAAATCCCTAGCGAAATGTTTTTAGCGGTCGCCGCGAGGTTGGGGGCAGAATAATTCAAATTGTAGCAAGCGTCGATGGAGACGAGATGACGGCCGGCTCCAGGGCAAGCTCACGCCTGCCGCATCTTCTCGACCGTCCCCTCGCCCTTTTGCCGTTCAGCCCAGTCGTCCAGCCAGTCGCGGCTTTGCATTTCGACCAGGCGCGAAGCGGTGCGCTCAAACTCAAAAACCTCGTTGCCGCGCTTGGCGGTGTAGAGTCCTTCAGGCGGTGCCGCCGCGCTCACCACCAGGCGCATGTGGTGGTCGTAGAGCGTGTCGATCAGCAGGATGAAGCGTTTGGCTTCGTTGCGCTTGCCTTCGCCCAGCACCGGCACATGGTCGATGAAGACGGTGGAGAAACGGCCGGCGATCGCCAGATAGTCGCGCGCGCCGAGCGGCTTTTCGCAGAGATCGGCGAAGGTGAACCGCGCGGCGTCACCGGCGGCGCGTGGCACGACGAGATGGCGGCCTTTCAGCGTCAGCGTCACCTCACTTGCCGGTCTGCCATGCGTCATCGCCTTCCAGGCCTCGTCCAGCGCGTGATCGGCCGCGGCGTCGTCCGGCGTGACATAGACCGGCTGGCGGTTGAGCTTGTCCTGGCGGTAGTCCTTTTGCGCATCGAGCGTCATCACCTGCGCATTGCGCTCGAGCAGTGAGATGAAGGGCAGGAAGAGCTGGCGGTTCAGCCCGTCGCGATAGAGGTTTTCGGGCGCGACGTTGGACGTGGCGACCAGCACGACGCCTGCGGCAAACAGCGCCGAGAACAGCCGCGACAGGATCATCGCGTCGGCGATGTCGGTGACGGAAAACTCGTCGAAGCACAGCACCCAGGCTTCCTCGGCCAAGGCGCGGGCCACCGGCGGGATCGGATCGTCTTCCTTGGCGGTGCCGTCCTTGCGCGCCTGCCGGTGCTTCTGGATACGGTCCTGCACATCGGCCATGAAGTCGTTGAAATGGACGCGGCGCTTGCGCCTGACCGGCAACAGCTCGAAGAAGAAGTCCATCAGCATGGTCTTGCCGCGACCGACGCCGCCATGGATGTAGAGGCCCTTGACCGGCTCGCGCGACGGCCGCTTGGCCGCGAACAGCCAGCCCAGCGCGCTCGATTTTTGCGCCAGCCTCTTGGAGGCGATCTCCTCGGTCAGCCGGTCGAGCGCGGCAACGATGCGTTCCTGCGCCGGATCGCGCTCGACGGCGGCGCTTTGAACCAGATGGTCGTAACGCTGCCTGACGGTCGCATGGGTCTGGAGGCCGTCACGCAGATGCATAGGTCCGGTCATTTGCTTTTGAGCGGAACGCTCGAGGAGGGCCAGGGCGGGTCGATATTCAGGTCAGGCCGACCCACCCGAATATCGGCATACCCTGCTTACCTTGTAAGCGAGATCGGCTGGCCGTTGGAAGTCTGGCCGTCGAACTTTTCGCCGCCCGAGGAATAGAGCTTGGCCAGCGTGCCGCCATTCTCATCGTAGAGGGTCAGCTGCTTGCCGGCGACGTTCCACGACTTGATGCCGTCCATCGGCGCCGGGCAGTGCAGCGGACCGGCGCGGTAGCCGGCGCCGAACTTGGTCTGCGGCGTCGCCACCTTGCAGCTCTGTCCGGCGACATTGACGCTCCACACGCCGGCGACGCTGGCCGCGGTGAGATCGGTGGCGCCGGCGGGCGCCGTGCCATCGGCCGGCAGCGAGGCCACCTGCGTGTTCTTCGGCGCGGTCGGGAATTGCGACGGATCGGTGGTGCCGGGCGATGCCGGCGGCGGCAGCTGATTCTGCGTCACCGTGCCGGCCGGAGCGGGGTTAAGCGGCGCCGGCTGCTGGTCGTCCATCGACGAAAAGCGCGAGGTCGTGCAACCGCTGGCAACAAGCGCGGCCAGCGATACGGCCAACAGGGTGCTCCGCGAAAAGGGGCGGGTCATGGAAAAATTCATTCAAACCTCCGTCGGATCCGGCCGGGGGGAGCCCATCCGCGTAATCTTCGCCCTCACCAAGACGGCGAAGGTGGCAGAATTTCAACCTGATATGGTTAAAATAGGGTTTTCGAAGCCGCTGTTGTAAATTTGTCGCAGCAATCGGGTCGCACCGGAGCGGCGGCGCAAAAACGCCGCCTAAAGGCTTGAAATACCAATATTAAATCCGGGTGCTCGGCACGAAAACATAGCCATCCGGGCCGACAATGTAGCATTCGCGCAGGCCGTGCGGCTTGTCGATCGCGCCTGCAAGCACGACGTGGCCGGCGCTTGCCGCCTTTTTCTCGATTTGATCCGGGTCGGCGCCGTAGAGTCTGAGCTCGATTCCGGCGCCGCGCGCCTCGGCGCCGTTGACGATGCCGGTCAGCGGGTTGTCGAGATAGGAATGGTCGGCATGCAGCATGAATATCGAGCCCAGCAGCTCGATGGCGGCGAAATCCTCGTCGGCATAGATAATGTGAGCGCCAAGCACGTCGCGGCAAAAAGCCTCCATCGCCGCCATGTCGGTGACGAGAAGGTTGACGCCGACCCCAAGCGGCAGCGAGCGGCCGAAATCCTCGGCCTTCATCCAGGGTGTCTTGGTTCGCTTCATCGCCATAATGGAATGCTCCCCTCGCCGATTTCTAGGCCGAAACCGGGCTTCGCCCTTGGCATTCGCCAGCAAATTGCTTGCGCCAGGCGGATAGGCCTTGCGCTTTGATTAGAATATAGGAATATTATCCTTGGATGGGGCGATTTCAGAAAATGGAGATCGCAATGGTTAGGCGCAACAGGCCCAAACACTTATCGGGCCCGGATTTGGAGCGGTTTCTGCAAGCGGCGGAAGGGATGCATCGCAGTATCGTCAGTCCACTGATATCGCCGCAATGCGACCACTATCGCTCGATGCAGGCATTGCATGAGAGGCTGCTGCGTACGGTGCGGGAGGTTACGGGGAAAGAAGTGGAGTTCATCCGCTGGCACGCGACGGGGACGGTGAAGCCGGCCACCGATCCAGCCTGAGACAGATCGGGCTGGCGTTGGCCCGACCGCATCCGCATATATCGCCGGAGCGACAGAAGCTGCCGGGAGAAAAAATGGCCGCAGGACCAAAAGGCGCCAACCGCTATTACGGCGGCCCGGCGAGCGACCATTTCGACGGCAGCCTTTTCTTCAACCCCGGCGGCAAGCCGCCGGGGCGTTTCATCGATCTCCTGCGATGGCAGTTCAGCGGCAACAGGGCGAAATGGCCGGCCGCCTGGCCGAGCCCCTACCCGCCGGCGAAGCCGGACGGCCGCGTCGAAGGCGACGCGCTGCGGCTCACCATGGTCGGCCATGCCTCGCTGCTCATCCAGACCGCCGGGCTGAACATCCTGACCGATCCGGTGTGGTCTGAGCGTACCTCGCCCTTCAGCTTTGCCGGGCCGAAGCGGGTCAATGCACCGGGGATCGCCTTTGGGGACTTGCCGCCGATCGATATCGTGCTGGTCAGCCACAACCACTACGACCATCTCGATCTCGCGACGCTGAAGCGGCTGAAAGAGAGCCACGATCCGCTGATGATCACGCCGCTCGGCAACGACGCCATCATCGGTCGCGCGGCGCCGGGCATGCGGCTGTCGGTGCATGATTGGGGTGATCGGGTCGACGTTGGCAGCGGCGCCGCCATCCATATCGAGCCGGCGCATCATTGGTCGGCGCGCGGCGGACGCGACCGCCGCATGGCGCTGTGGGCGGGCTTCGTCATCGAAACAGCTGACAGCAAGGTCTATTTCGCCGGCGACACCGGCTTCCACGATGGCATCAACTACCGGCTGATGGCCGACAAGCATGGCGGCTTCCGCCTCGCCATCCTGCCGATCGGCGCCTATGAGCCGCGCTGGTTCATGGCGCCGCAGCATCAGAACCCTGAAGAAGCCGTGCAAGGCATGACGCTGTGTAACGCGGCGCATGCCGCCGGCTGCCATTGGGGCACGTTCCATCTCACCGACGAGCCGATCGACGAGCCCGCTATGAAGCTGGCCGAGGCGCTCGCCGCCGAAGGCCTCCCCGAGACGTGTTTTCGCGCCATGCGGCCTGGCGAAGTGTGGGACGTGCCGAACACGCTTTAGCAACGATCCAAGCGGGTTTACCCGGCCGGCTTTTTCGAAGACGATGCCGATGTGTCGTCTTCTGGAGGAAAGCTTATGAAGTCCCTTGCCGCGAGCCTGGCTGCGCTGATCATCTCGATCTCGACTGCCGCTTACGCAGGCGAAATCGCCGACAAGGCCGCCGAAGCCGAGAAGGCGCTGCAGTCAAATGACGGCGTGGGCGCGCTGACGAAATTCCGCGACGCCGAGGAGGCGTTGTGGAAGGCAATGCCGCTCGAAGTGATGAACGTGAAGCACATTACCGCCGCCAGCGGCTTCGGCATCTACAATGAGCGCCCGAACCATATCTACAAGCCCGGCGAGGAGATCGTGCTCTACATGGAGCCGGCCGGCTATGGCTACGGTTCCGACGGGCTCGGCAACAACCAGATCGCGCTTTATGTCGACCTCACCGTGCTGAGCGACGCCGGCGAAAAGCTCGGCACTTTCGAGAAACTCGGCCGCATCCAGCTCGCATCGCGCTCGCACAACCGCGAGATGTTCTTCAAGCTCAACGTGTCGCTGGATGGAGTTCCGCCCGGCAAATACCGCGCCGACTTCCTCATGCACGATGAGAACTCGCAAAAGACGGCGCCGTTCACGACCGACTTCGAGATCGCGCAATAGAGTCGGCAGGGAATCGACCTCGCGACGGAACCAGCGCGCAACGAGCGCGTTTCCTAAGCCACTGCAAACAAAGTGGATTTGCGAGGTTTTTCCATGATCAAATGGATCGTCATCCTGTTGATTGTCGCTGCCGCGGCGAGCCTTCTCGGCATGCCGGCGCTGGCGGGCGCGGCCGCCACCGGCGCGCGCGTCCTGATCGGCATCGTGCTCATCATCTTCCTGCTGATCGTGCTCGGGGTCTTTGCGGTAACTTAGGCGCGACCACTCGGTCGTCGCTGGGCGCGACCACTTGGTCGTCGCCTGGGCGCGATCACTTTGGTCGTGGCAGGCGCCGTCGCCCCCTTAGCCAGACTGGTAATTCCTGCTCGTTTCCGCCATATAGCGCCAAACGGAATGGAATGACCGGTTAGATGGCAGGCAGCGTCCCCTTCGCCAAGATGAACGGCATCGGCAACGAGATCATCGTTGCCGATATGCGCGGCCGCGCCGACAAGGTCACGGCCCCCGCTGCGATCGCGCTCAATGCCGACGCGGCGACGAAGTTCGACCAGATCATGGCGATCCACGAGTCGCGGACGCCCGGTACCGCCTATTATATCGACATCCTGAATTCGGATGGCTCCGGCGCGCAGGCCTGCGGCAACGGCATGCGCTGCGTCGTGCAGGCGCTGGCTTCCGAGACCGGGCAGAAGGACTTCACCTTCGAGACCCGCGCCGGCATTCTCAACGCGCATGAACATGCCGATGGCCTGATCTCGGTCGACATGGGCACGCCCCGCTTCGGCTGGCAGGACATCCCGCTGGCGGAAGAGTTTCGCGATACCCGTATGATCGAACTGCAGATCGGCCCGATCGACGCGCCGGTGCTGCATTCGCCCTCCGCTCTGTCGATGGGCAATCCGCATGCGATCTTCTGGGTCGACGATGACGTCTGGTCCTATGAGCTCGACCGCTTCGGCCCGCTGCTCGAGAACCACCCGATCTTTCCCGAGCGCGCCAACATCACCATCGCCCAGGTCACCTCGCCTTCAACGATGATCATCCGCACCTGGGAGCGCGGCGCCGGCCTGACCAAGGCCTGCGGCTCGGCGGCTTGCGCGGCGGTGGTTGCCGCGGCGCGGACCAAGCGCACCGGCCGCAACGTCTCGCTGATGACGCCCGGCGGCGGCGAGCTCAAGGTCGAATGGCGCGACGACGATCACGTCATCCTGACCGGTGCGGCCGAATGGGAATTTTCCGGCAGCTTCGACCCCTCGACCGGCGCCTGGGCCCGCGACACCGAAAGCGCTGCCTGATGTCGGCCCTTGAAAAAGGCGCGGCCCAAGCCTCCACCGGCAAGGGCATCGACGTCGTCACCTTCGGCTGCCGCCTCAACACCTATGAATCGGAAGTGATGCGCCGCGAGGCCGAGAGCGCCGGGCTCGGCGCGCTGCAAGGCGGCGCCGTCATCTTCAACACCTGCGCCGTCACGGCCGAAGCGGTGCGCCAGGCCAAGCAGGCAATCCGCAAGGCGCGCCGCGAGAACCCTGAGGCGCGCATCATCGTCACCGGCTGCGCGGCGCAGACCGAGCCGCAGAATTTCGTCGCCATGGACGAGGTCGACCTCGTGCTCGGCAATGAGGAGAAGCTCAAGGCCAATTCCTATCGCGCGCTGCCCGATTTCGGCGTCAACGACACCGAGAAGGCGCGCGTCAACGACATCTTTTCGGTGCGCGAGACGGCGGGCCATATGGTCGACGCGATCGAAGGCCGGGCGCGCGCCTTTGTGCAGGTGCAAAATGGCTGCGACCATCGCTGCACCTTCTGCATCATCCCCTATGGACGCGGCAATTCGCGCTCGGTGCCGATGGGCGCCGTGGTCGAGCAGGTCAAGCGGCTGGCCGGCAATGGCTATGCCGAGATCGTGCTTTCCGGCGTCGACATGACAAGCTTTGGCGCCGACCTGCCGGGCGCGCCGAAACTGGGCAAACTGGTGAAGACCATTCTCAAACAAGTGCCCGACGTAAAGCGGCTCAGACTGTCCTCGATCGATTCCATCGAGGCCGACGACGATCTGCTCGACTCGATTGCCACCGAGCCCCGGCTGATGCCGCATCTGCATTTGTCGCTGCAGTCGGGTGACGACATGATCCTGAAGCGCATGAAGCGCCGGCACAGCAGAGACCAGTCGATCCGCTTCTGCGAGGATGTGCGCAAGCTGCGCCCTGGCATCGTCTTCGGCGCCGACATCATCGCCGGCTTCCCGACCGAGACCGATGCGATGTTCGAGAACTCCGAGAAGATCGTCGAGGAATGCGGGCTGACGCATCTCCACGTCTTCCCGTTCAGCCCGCGCGAAGGCACACCCGCCGCGCGCATGCCGCAGGTTCGCCGCGAGGTGGTCAAGCAGCGCGCCGCCAGGCTGCGCGCCGCCGGTGAAGCCGCCTATCGCCGTCACCTGACCTCGCTTGCCGGAACCCGGCAATCGATCCTGATCGAGCGTGACGGGCTTGGCCGCACCGAAGGGTTTACGGTGGCCGCGCTGGCCGCGGGACAACCGGGCGAGATCGTCGACGCCGTGATCACCGGCCATGACGGCGCCCGGCTGATGGCGGCGCCTTTCGCCGCGCAAGCCGCCTGAGACAGCAGAGAGCATGGCTGGTTTTTTCAAGAAGATATTTTCGTTCGGCAAGAAAGAGGTCGTCGAGGAGCGCGTCGACGAGACCGCGCCGCTGCCGCCGATCAAATGGGATGCGCTGGAGGCGCTGAAGCCGGACGCTGCCGAGGCGGCCACGGGCGTTCCGGCGCGCGACGAGCAGCAGGCTGTGGCAGAGGCCGCGCGGGCGCTCGAACCTGCCGTCGAGATCGCCCCTGCCCCAGAGGAGCCGAAGCCGACCATTCCGCCAGCGCCGGAGCCGATCGTTCCCGCCGAGCCGGAACCGTTGCCAGCGCCCGCGCCTGAAGAAGAGCCGCAACCCGCGCCCGTGACGCCGGAACCGCCGGCGCCCGAGGAAGTGCCGGAGCCAGAACCCGAGCCTGAACCGCAACCTGCTCCGGAGCCGGAGCCCGCGCCGCAGGAGGTGCCTGCACCCGCGCCGTCCCAGCCGGAAATCGAGCCTTCGCGGCCTGAGCCGCAGCCTGAGCCGGCGCCTGTCGAAGTGCCGGCGTCGCCGAGCGAGGTTCCCGCCGAGACGCCGGCGCCGATCGAGGTTCCGCCTGTCGCGCCCCCTTCTGTTGAGCCAACCTCAGAGGTCGGCGCTGCCCCTCATCCGCCTGCCGGCACCTTCTCCCCGTATAGTGACGGGGAGAAGGTAGAAGTTCCCGCGCCCGCGCCTCCTTCACCTGAGCCGCCCTCCTCTGCCGGCAAAGTGACGGTGGCCAAAAAAGTCGAGCAGAAGGCTGAGCCGGTCAAAACGCCGGAAGCAGTGGTTCGGCGCTCCTGGTTCCAGCGCATGCGCGACGGGCTTGCGCGCTCCTCGCGCGAGCTCAGCGGCAACATCGCCGGCGTCTTCACCAAGCGCAAGCTGGACGAAGAGACGCTGCAGGACCTGGAAGACGTGCTGATCCGCGCCGATCTCGGCGTCGAGACGGCGCTGCGCGTCACGGATTCGCTGGCTTCCAGCCGCTATGGCAAGGATGTCTCGGATGCCGAGGTTCGCGCCGTGATGGCGGCGGAGGTGGAGAAGGTGCTGACCCCGGTGGCAAAACCGCTGGAGCTCGACCTCAGCCACAAGCCGCACGTCATCCTGGTGGTCGGCGTCAACGGCACCGGCAAGACCACCACCATCGGCAAATTGGCGGCCAAGCTCACCGATGGCGGGCTCAAGGTGATGCTGGCGGCCGGCGACACGTTCCGCGCCGCCGCGATCGAACAGCTCAAGATCTGGGGCGAGCGCACCAAATCGCCCGTTATCGCCTCCAAGATCGGCGCCGATGCCGCCGGTCTTGCCTATGACGCGTTCGAACGGGCAAAAGAAGCCGGCTCCGACGTGCTGATCATCGACACCGCCGGGCGCCTGCAGAACAAGACCGAGCTGATGGCGGAGCTGGAAAAGATCGTGCGTGTGCTGGGCAAGCTCGACCCGGAAGCGCCGCACACCGTGCTGCAGACGGTCGACGCCACCACTGGGCAGAATGCGCTGAACCAGGTCGAGATCTTCCGCAATGTGGCCGGCGTCAACGGGCTGGTGATGACCAAGCTGGACGGCACGGCGCGCGGCGGTATTCTGGTGGCGATCGCGGCCAAGCACAAACTGCCGGTCTATTTCATCGGCGTCGGCGAGCAGGTCGACGACCTCGAACCGTTTTCGGCGAGCGAATTCGCCAGGGCAATCGCCGGCGTGGCCTGAAACAAGGCATGATCTCTTGAAACGGCCTGCATTTTGGCCAGATCATGCGCAAGAAGGACTTTTATGAACATCCTCGAACGCGACCCGTCAGACCCACGCCGCAAGCCGATCAATCCCGGTGTGAAGTTCCTGCTCGAGCTCGGACCCGGCCTGGTGTTCTTCTTCGCCACCATCCGCGGCGAGTGGCTGGCCGAGAAGTTCCCGGTGCTCACCCATCTCGGCGAGCCGATCCTGATCGCCACCGCCTTCTTCATGGTCGCGACCGCGCTTTCGCTCAGCGTCTCCTGGCTGCTGATGCGCAGCCTGCCGCTGATGCCGCTGGTCTCGGCTGTCGTCGTGTTCGGCTTCGGCGCGCTGGCGCTTTATCTGCAGGACAAGACCTTCGCCTTCATGAAGCCGACCATCATCAATTCGCTGTTTGGCGTCACGCTGCTCGGCGGGCTCGCCTTCGGCCGGTCGCTGCTCGGCTACGTCTTCGATTCCGCCTTCCAGCTCGATGCCGAGGGCTGGCGCAAGCTGAGCTTCCGCTGGGGGCTGTTCTTCCTGTTCCTGGCCGTGCTCAACGAAGTCATGTGGCGCAACTTCTCGGAAGCGACCTGGCTATATTTCAAGGTCTGGGGCACGATCCCGATCACGCTGCTGTTCACCTTCAGTCAGATGCCGCTGATCATGCGCCACTCGCTCGAGGACAAGACGGCCAAGGAAGAACAGGCCGGCAAATAGAGCATGATGCCGAAAGGCGTAAGGCGGTTTTCGGACGACATCATGCTCTATCTGTATGGGGCAGTCAGGGGGACGCATGGAATTCCTCGCCACGCATGACGAGCTGAGGACGATCTACAAGACGCCCCGGCCGACCGACGGCTCGATCCGCAAGGAACTCAACTTCCTCGACGGCCATTGCCGGTCCTTCATCGGCAAAAGCCCGTTCGTGCTGATCGGCTCCTCCGATGGCGTCGGCAACGCCGACGTGACCCCGAAAGGCGACCGCCCGGGCTTCGCTTGTATCCTCGACAACAATACCATCGCCATTCCCGACCGCCCCGGCAACAACCGGCTGGACACGCTGGAAAACATCCTGCGCAACCCGTCGGTCGGGCTGCTGTTCCTCATTCCGGGCATGAACGAGACGCTGCGCGTCAACGGCGACGCGCGCATCACGGTCGACCCGGTGTTACGCGAACGCCTGGCTGTCGACGGCAAGGAGCCGCTCAGCGTCATCGTGGTGGCGGTCAAGGCCGCCTATATGCACTGCGCCAAGGCCTTCATGCGCTCAGACCTGTGGAAGCCGGAAACCTGGTACGACCGAGCAACGCTGCCGACGCTCGGCCAGATCATCCGCGACCAGCTGGCGCTGGCCGAAAGCGCCGGCGAGATCGACCGCGAACTGGACGAGGATTACCAGAAGACCTTGTGGTAGCTTTTCCGGACGACTCAAATTCGTTCGGCCCTTCCCTTGCTACACATCCTCGCCATCTCCGGCAGCCTGCGCGCCGCCTCGACCAATTCGGCGCTGCTCGCGGCTTTGGCCGCCGGCGCGCCCGAGATCTGCCGCGTCACCGTCTATGGCGGCCTCGGCCGGCTGCCGATCTTCAACCCGGATGACGAGGGCGAGCGCACGCCGGCGGAAGCCCAGTTCCTGATCGAGGCCGTCACCCAGGCCGATGGCGTCATCGTCTCCTGCCCGGAATATGCGCATGGCGTTCCCGGCGGCATGAAGAACGCGCTCGACTGGCTGGTGTCGCGCGATGCCGCCGTCGGCAAGCCGGCCATGCTGGTGCACGCCTCGGCGCGGTCGCTCTATGCGCGCGCCGCACTTGCCGAGATCATGCGCACCATGTCGTTCGCGCTCTACGAGGAAACGGTGGAGATCGCGCTGCTGGGTAAGAAGGCTGCGGAGATGGAGGTGATCCTGGACGAGGATGCGAACCGGCAGGCGATGCGCGATGCGGTGGAAGGTTTCGCGGGGTTTATTCGCTCACGCTAGCGCTGACCTGCTCAGCTTGCGATCCTTCGCGCCCCCCTCTGCCCTGCCGGGCATCTCCCCCACGAGGGGGGAGATTGGCAGTTCGGGCGCCGGCGCGCTTCCTGCAACGTCGGCGATTGGCGAAAGCGATTGGCGACATCTGATCTCCCCCCTTGTGGGGGAGATGTCCGGCAGGACAGAGGGGGGCGCTGTCCCGCCGACCTCTCACAGCATTCGCACGGAGGCGTACGCCCTACCCCTTCCGCAGCGTCTCGACATCGGTCTTGCCGACATACCAGTCGCGGGCGTTGACTTCCTCGAACACCACCCAGACGTCGTCATTGCCCAGCCCGGTGGCGTCCATGATGGCGGCGGTGACCTTCCTGGCGATGTCAGCCTTCTTGCCGGCCGGATCGGCGGCGATCACTTCCTTGACGATGCGGATGTTGACGAATGGCATGATGCCCTCCCCTTGAGTTCTGCCGGTTGGCGTCGGTCGACGGCCTGGCTATTCGCTCCGGCGAAGCGGATGCAGGCGGTGGCGGGACCGGCAGCGCCGCTGGCGCTACGGGAATGCGCAGGAAGACCAACAAAGCCCGCCGAAAAAGCGCCCGCAGCAGCGTCAATAGGTCTTGGCTCCGTTCACTGCCAGCCACACCGAATAGAGCGAAGTGGTGCCGGCGATGTAGAGGCGGTTGAGCTTCGGGCCGCCGAAGACGCAATTGGCGGTCACCTCCGGCACCTTGACCTTGCCGATCAGCGTGCCGTCCGGATCGTAGCAATGGATGCCGTCGAAGGCGCTGGTCCAGATGCGCCCATCGGAATCGAGCCTGAAACCGTCGAACAGGCCGGCGGTGCAGTCGGCAAAAACCTTGCCGCCGGAAACCTTCTTGCCGTGCTTGCCGACGTTGAAGACGCGCATATGCGCCGGGTTCTTCTCGCCATGCGTGCGGCCGGTGTCGACGACATAGAGCAGGCTTTCGTCGAGCGAGAAGGCGAGCCCGTTCGGCCGCACCATGTCGGTGATGACGGCCTCGACATCGCCGGTCTCCGGATCGACGCGATAGACATAGCAGGCACCGATCTCGCTTTCGGATTTGTCGCCTTCATAGTCGCTGTCGATGCCGTAGCTCGGGTCGGTGAACCAGATCGAGCCGTCGGAACGCACGACGACATCGTTGGGCGAGTTGAACCGCTTGCCCTTCCAGTTTGCGGCAATCGTGGTGATGGACCCGTCATGCTCGGTGCGGCTGACGCGGCGGTTGCCGTGCTCGCAGGATACCAGCCTGCCCTGCCGGTCGACGGTGTTGCCGTTGGAATTGCCCGACGGCTGGCGAAAGACGCTGACGCTGCCGTCGGTCTCGTCGAAGCGCAGCATGCGGTTGTTGGGGATGTCGGACCACACGACATAGCGGCCGGCGGCGAACCAGGCCGGGCCTTCCGCCCAGCGGCATCCGGTGAACAGCTTTTCCACGTGAGCGCTGCCGTTGAACAGGCGCGCGAAACGCGGATCGAGAACTTCGTAATAGTCTGCGGCCGCCATGCATTTCCTCCCGGCATCGGTGACGGGGGATCAAGCCAGCCCGCAATCGATCTGGCAAGACGCCACACCGCAATTTGTATGACAAGACGGATGAGAACCACATGAAGCCGCGCTAATGTCCATGTTGCGTCAGGTGCATGGCGTGTTAGCCCTGCATTAACCCGCTATGCACTGGATGCAATGGTGCATTGCAACATCTTTCTTTTGCAACGCACCATTCCTATGTCATGTTCGTAATCGCCAGGGAGGAACAACCGGCCGCGCCAATGCGGCACAGCCGAACAAGTAGTTCGGCATGAAAGGAACCCTGTCATGTTCGACACCCTCGTCTCCCGCGCCCGCGCCAGCATGGCCAAGCGCCGCCACTACAATCGCCTCGTCGCCGAAATCGAGAACCTGTCGAGCCGCGATCTCGCCGATCTGCGCGCCGACCGTTCGGAAATGCTCTACCAGGTCCACAAGCAGATCTACGGCTGAGCATAGCCGGCCTAACGGCCGCCCTTTCCTGCCAGTAAGGCCGCGCCGCGATAGCGGTCGGCCTACTTTATGCTTCAGGCATCCTTTATGTTTGAGGCATCCCATTGAAGGTGGCGCTCGGCCTCCACGCGGTTCGTCATCCTAGGGCGGAGCAAGGAGCGGAGCGCCGCGCGCAGACCCTAGGATGACGAACGCGAGGGGCTACCTCCTCTCAAACGCCGGCAAATCCCTGGCAAAGTCATCGATCTCCGCCCATGGATCGCCTGAGGTCTCCAACAGGCCCGGCAGCGAGGCATAGTTCAGATCCTCCGGCGCATCGATCGCCTCCAGATCCGTCCAGCTGACCGGCGTCGAAGCCGGCAGATTGGTGCGGGCGCGTAGCGAATAGGGCGCGGCGGAGGTATGGCCGCGCGCGTTGCGGTGGAAGTCGATGAAGATGCGCTTCTTGCGGTTCTCCTTGCCCATCGTCGTGGTGAAGGTGTCTGGCGCACTTGCCGCCAGCAATGTCGAGATCGCGCTCGACGCCTGATGCAGTTTCTTCCAGTTCTGCTTTCTGGTCACCGGCACGGTGATGTGAATGCCCTTGCCGCCGGACGTCTTGGCGAAAGGCACCAGCCCGAGGCTCTCCAGCCCGTCCTTGATGTGGACCGCCGCCTCCACCACCTCGCGCCACGCAATCCCCTCGCCCGGGTCGAGGTCGAAGACGATCTGGTCCGGCCTGTCGAGTTTTGACCGATGCGTGCCCCAGGTGTGGAATTCGACCACGCCGAACTGCGCCAACGCCAGATAGCCCTTGGCGTCCTCGACCGAGAGATAGGTTTTCGCCTCTTCTTCCGAATTGATGCTTTCGAACACGGCGACCGAAGACGGCATGCCGATGAAGGCGTGACGCTGGAAGAAACAGTCCTGCGGCTTGCCCGTCGGGCAGCGCACCAGCGACACCGGGCGGCCGATAATGTGCGGCAGCATGAAATCGCCGACCAGCGCGTAGTAGACGGCAATGTCGAGCTTGGTCGGTCCGGTCTTGCCGAACAGGCGGCGCTCCGGATTGGTGACCCAGATGGTGGCGAGGTCGGATTCGGCGATCAGCCGCTTGCGCTTGACTTGCACCGGCGTCGTCAACCCGCCGACATCGCGCAGGCCGCGGAACACGCCGTGGCGCAGCGAATTGTCGGCGGTGCGGTTGGCATAGCGGATACGGGCCGACAGCAGGGGCTTCACCCAATGCATCTCGCGCATGATCTCGCGTGGCACGCCTTCGGGCGGCGTGGCGCCGGCGGTCAGCCGCTCCAGCCGTGCCAAAAGGTCCGCCGCCATCCGGGCATCGAAACCGGTGCCGACCTTGCCGCGATAGTGGAGTTCACCATCGACGAACTCGGCCATGCCGAGCGCCGCCAGCCCCTCCGCCTGCTCCGACACCGTATAGCCGGCGATGACGAAATCGTCGGTCTTCGGCGCCTTGGCCTTGGTCCAGCTCTTGGTGCGGCCGCTGATGTAGATGGCATCGGCGCGCTTGGAGACCACCCCCTCCAGGCCAAGATCAGGAGCCTGGTCGAAAAGGCCCTGCCCGTCGCCCTCGACATGATCGCTATACTGGATGGCGGAATTGGTGGCCTGGCCGGCGAGCAGCTCGGCCAGCAGCGCCTTGCGCTTCCGTAGTGGCGCCTTGCGCAGGTCCCAACCGTCGAGGTGCAGGAGATCGAAGGCGTAGAAATGCAGTTTTGAGCCGGCGCCGGCCGACAGCGCATCCTGCAGCAGCGCAAAGCGGGAGATGCCTTTGTCGTCGAGCACCATGATCTCGCCGTCGATGATCGCCGCGCTGACCGGCAGCCGCGAAAAGGCTTGCGGCAGATCGCCGTAGCGCTTCGTCCAGTCGATGCCGCCGCGGGTGACAAGCCGCACTTCGCCGCCCGCGACATGCGCCATGGTTCGGTAGCCGTCGAATTTGATCTCGTGCAGCCATGTTTCGCCGGTGTTTTCTGCCGGGTCGTCGCTCCCCGGTGGCTTCTGCACCTGCGTTGCAAGCTGCGGCTCGATGCGGGCGGGCGGCTCGGCCTTCACCGCGCCGGGCAGCGCGCCGGGCTTCAATGAGCCCGGCTTGGGCGGCAGGCGCTCGCGCTTCCTGGGCGGCGCCACCAGTTCCTCGATCAGGCGGCCCGACTTCACGCTTTCCGGCCGCTCGACGAGGATGTCCAGCCTGGCGTCGGCGGCGAGGTCGCGCTCCTTGAACAGGAGCCAGTTCTTCTTGTGCTCGTCCTCGCCCGGCTTCGGCTTCAGGCGGGTCAGCATCCAGCCGCCATTCAGCTTCGCGCCGGCCAGGCGGAACTTGAAGGCTCCGGTGCGCAAGCTCTTTTCGACATCCTCCATCGGCGCCCAGGTGCCGGTGTCCCAGACAATCATCGGCCCGCCGCCATATTCGCCCTCGGGAATGACACCCTCGAAGTCGATATATTCGATCGGGTGGTCCTCGGTCTCGACGGCGAGGCGCTTGTCGGCCGGGTTGAGTGAAGGCCCGCGCGGCACCGCCCAGCTTTTCAGGACGCCGCCGACTTCGAGGCGCAAATCATAGTGGTCGGCGGTGGCGTGGTGCTTGTGAACGACAAAGCGGTTGCCGGCATCGCTGGCCGCACCGCCCGCGGGTTCCGGAGTGCGGGTGAACTCGCGCTTGGCGCGGTAGGGGGTGAGCTTGGCGGGAGATGGCATCAGCTTCCCGAGTCCGCAGCCGCCAAAGACAAAGGCCGAGTTCCCGCCAGCCTTGCCGTCTTCATCCGTGAAAACTCAATCGTCGGCGGCCGGCGTCAATTCCAGTTCGGCGGGCGTCAGCCCTTGCCTGAGCTGGCTCAGCCGGAACTCGTCGACCCAGTAGGCTTCGCCGTCGACCAGAACGCGGGCGCTATAGCTGCCGCCGGAAAAGCGTTGCGCGGCGACATAGACCTGATGGCGGTCGAGCGCCTTCTTCACCGCGGCGCGGCGGGAATTTTCTCTGGCGGTGGGACTGGCCATGGCTTTACTCGAACACGCTGCGGCAGGACTGGCGGCTGCCTTAAGGATGGCGGAGAGCGGGATGCGAGTCAATTTTCAGCTTTGCGCCGCCGCTCAGCGGCCCGCCCGCAGCCGACGCCAGCGCTGCATGGCTTCCTGCGCGACCTTGTGCAGGCGCGGGTTGGCGCGCACCAACGACTCGCCCTTGCCGCGGTACTTGATGGCCTTGCTGGCGGCAAGGCCCCTCAGCGTAACGCCGTAGCAAAGTTCGGACAGAACCGACTTCACCGCGCCCATATGTTCCTTGTAGCTCTGGTTGCCGACCGACAGGTCGAAATAGTCGAAGCCGGCGCCCCGCCCCCATCTGATCAGCTCGCCCATGATGCAAAGCCCTGGCGAAACGTTAGGCACCGCGCCCTGGTCGATCGCGATCAAAAGCGCATGCAAGGTGCCCAGATGGACCGCCAGGTACTGGACCGCGACCATGACGTCACCGGCGCGCAGACCGAAGATCCGCACCGAGCCATCCGTCAGGCCGCGATGCGCGGCGCTGCGATAGAAATCGACGACCGCCGGCTGCGCCAGGAGATCGAACCGGCCGAGCTCGCGAAAGCGGCTGAGCCGCATCTCGACCAACTGGCCGAAGGTGGACTCCACCAGGGCCGGCGTATCGGCCTCCACCAGCGCCAGGCCGCCATTGCGATCGAGCCGGCGCAGGTCTTTGTTGAGCGCCTTGACGAAGGACGGGCGGCAGATGCGCCTGACGACGGTTTCGGCGTCGCCGTCCATGGTGATGCCGTAGTGGCAGTGGATGGAGTCGCGCGCCGGCGCGAGCAGCGCCAGCGGATTGGCGACGCCGCCGATTTCCTTCGGGATACCGATGATGTGGATGCGGTCGGCCAGCGGCAGCACTGAAAGCACCGCCGCCCAGGCCGCCTCCGCGGCTTGGCTGGTCCAGGGGCTGGCATCGACGAGCAGCGGCGCCGCATAGTCGCACACGCCGCAGCTCAGCCATTCGACCACCCAATGATGGAAAGCGCGGCGGCGCATCAGCGGCAGGAGCATTGCCGGCTCGCCGGTCGCGGCATCCCGCACTTCGACGATGAGGATCTCGGCCTTTTCGGGCAGCAGCCCAGCCACGATGCCTTCGGCCCAGGCGAAGTGCTGGTGGCCGGTGCACACGCCGGTTGTCTCGAGACGCAGCCAGAGCGGTTTGACCGACTCAAGGGTGGTGTAGAGCCGCGCGACATAAGCGCCGCTGACGGTGCGGGCCGAAGGCGTTTCGGCCTGGTCGTCGACCAGGCCGGCCACGGCGTGCATCGGCATCGTCTCGCTTGCCAAGATCTCTCTCCTACCGCCTGAAGGCCGCGAGCGCGGCCGCGCGACGCCATGATCCGAACCAGCTGTCGCGCCGCTCGTTGGGATGTTCGAAATTCCACATGCGGTGGCGCGCAAAATACCAGCAGAGCACAAACACGAAGGTCTCGGAGGCAGCCGAGCCGGCCAACGCCCAAGTCGGCGGCGCGATGGCGAGGATTATCGCGATCAGCGCCAGCCCGACGACCGCGCCGCCCATGGTGATGATCGCGACGATACGGAAGTCGCCGATAATCTCGAGCACGACGCGCGGCATGACGTAGAGCATGATCGGCACGTAATTGGCGATGGCCAGAAGCCCAATGAAGCTGATCGAGGCGCCCTGCAGGGCCTGGGATTTTATCATCGGCAGGATGAACAGGATGGCGCAACCATAGGCCACGCTGCCGATACCCATGACGAGCGTCCAGATCCTGGCCTGCGTCCAGACCTGGGCTGTCTCGTTTCTGTACAGCAGTTTGGCGAGCTCGGGTTGCGCCATGTTGACGAAAGCCAGGCTGATGATACGCAGCGGCGCAAACAGCAGCATCACTGCCGCCAGCGGCGCATAGGCGGCCGGGCCGGCAATGCCGGCGACCAGCAGCGCCAGGCACTGCCCCTGGATGTTGCTGGTGGTGGCGCTGAACGCCGACCAGCAGAGCTGCGACCAGAGCTTGGCATAGCGCCGCCAGGTGGGTGCCCTGAAGGAGATACGCGTCGTGCGGGGCGACAGGCGGACCAGCACGGCGATGCCGATCACATTGGCCGCGGCAAGGGCGTAGAAGCTGCCTTCCAGATCGTCGCCGAGGAACCAGATCGCCAGCGCGGCAAGCGCGATGCCGGCAAACGTGAAAGCGGCGTCGCTGATCGATACGACAACCTGCATGCGGCGCGCGAAGTACGCCGTGCGCATGTGGCTGCGCAACGACCATGCGCCGACGAAGCAGCCGGCGGCAACCCCGCTCGGGTCACCGAGCAGATGCATCAAAAGGCCAGTTCCGAGGGCCATAAAAATCGCCACCACCAGCGCCGCCGATCCGAAAGTCACGTCATGCGCGTCGACGCCGGCGGCGGTCGTGCTCTTTCCCATCCATATCGAGGCCGGAACGGCGGTGAGCGAGCGGATGTAAGACAGGCCGACGCCGCCCATCACCATGGCGATGGCGAAGAGGCCGTAGCCTTGCGCCGACAACAGATGCAGGAGCGCGATGTTGAGGGCGAAGTGAAAGCCACTCTGCATCGCCTCGCCGCCGATCATCAGGATCAGGCGCCGTACCAGATGGCTTGGTAAGACGAGTTTCACGAGCGGGTCTCAGCCTCGCGGACGACAGGCGCCCGGCCCTGCCGCGCGGGCGCGGCTTTCAGCTTGTCGGCGACGATCGAAACGATCGCCCCGGCCGCGATAGCCTCGCTGAAGATCGCCTCGAAACGCGCCCGTCCGGCGGCAGGGAAGCCGCGCCAGTCCCGCGGCCGCAGGATGATCTTTTCCAGCCGCGCGGCAAGGGCTTCGGCATCGCCCGGCGGCACGTGCCAGCCGGTCTCGCCGTCGGCCACGACTTCGACCAGCCCGCCGATCGCCGACACTAGCGGCGGCCGGCCCCAGGCCATCGCCTCGATGGCGACGCGGCCGAGCGATTCCGGACGCCGCGAGGGGACCGCAACGATATCGGCCCAGCGGTAATGTTCGGAGGGATCGGATATGAACGGCAGCACTTCGACATGGCCAGTCAGCCCCATGCGCTCGACCAGTTCCGCCAAAGCGCGCTCGCGCTCGACGCTCTCGAACGCGCCGCCGACCAGGCGGACCTCGATACGATCGCGCAATGCGGGCGGCAGCGCCGCCACCGCTTCGAGCAGCACCTCCTGCCCCTTGATGCGGTTGACGCGGCCGAGCAGAAGCACTTTGAGCGGCCGGTTGCCGTCGTAGGTCATCGGCAGGGCGGCCCCCGGGCCGGCAACGCCGTTATAGACGACATGCGTGCGCCGTCCGCTTGCGTCGAGGACCGGCGGATCGCCGAAGGTGGCGCGCGTGGCGCGCGAGTTGAAGATGAGGTCGGCGCGGCTGAAGCGCATCAGGCCGGCAAGAACCTTGCGCAGGATGCCTTCCGGAATCTCGTGGATATGCAGCAGCGCCTTGCGCGGCAACAGACGCGCGGCCATCGCATAGTCTGCGACGATCGAAGTGTTGACATAGGTTATGTCGGCGCCGTGCATACGCCGCCAGGCCCGCCACAGCGCTACCGGCAGCCGCGCCATCTCGACCGTGGCAAGCCGTATCGCCGCCTGGCGTCGCAAGATCCAGAGCGGCTCGAAGACGATGCGGCTGGCATGCGGCTCGAGGATCGAGACGATCGGACCCTGGCGCGGCAGGACGACCTCGATGTCGGCGGCCGGGAAGGCGGCGCGCAGCGCAGCCACGCTCTCCGCAAAACTGCGGTCCGAACCATAGAGTTCGTAGCCCTGATGAACACAGGCAATCCGCATCGTCAAATTTCCACCTGCATCCTCGTATCCGGCCGGGCCACGCCCCAATGCATCGCCAGCTGGCCCCTTAAAGCGCGGAAAGAACTTCATGCCAGATCCGCACGCCGCTCCGCCGAACGGTGGCCGTAACGAACCCGGAGCAAGGATCGTGCCGGGTCTGATCTGTCCGGCCGTGGACAAAAGGCCCCGACCGTGCTCCGTTTCGAAACAGATAAGTCCTGAAAGGTTGACCGATAATGAAACAACCTGGGCGTTCTGAACAAATATTTTACAACTCGGTGTAATCTTCATCTGTGAACCGGACGTTGGCACGAAAGTTGCTGTGGCTCTGTTAAGAAAATATCAACCATGAACGAGCCGCCGAAAGCCATCGTCTTGAGACCTGAAAGACCCGCCATGCCGGTCGAAAAGCCTTCGATCCCGATCGATAAACCATCGATCCTGATCCTGGGAACGCGCGGCATCCCCGCTTCCCATGGCGGCTTCGAGACCTTCGCAGAGCGGCTGGCACTGTTCCTGGCCGGGCGCGGCTGGAACGTCGGCGTCTACTGCCAGAAGGAGGTCGAGCGCGTCGGCCGGCGGGTGACCACCGACACCTGGCGCGGCATCGAGCGCATCGTCGTCGAGGTCGCCTCCAAGGGCCCGCGCGCGACACTGGAATTCGACTGGCAATGCGTGCTCGACGCCGCCAGGCGCCCGGGCGTGTGCCTGGTGCTCGGCTATAATGGCGCGCTGTTCCTGATCTGGCTCAGGCTGATGCGGCGCAAGATCTTCACCAACATGGACGGCATCGAATGGCGCCGGCCGAAATGGGGGCCGGCGGCGCGCAGCTGGTTCTGGCTCAACGAATGGATCGGCGCCTGGCTGTCGCACCGGCTTGTCGCCGACCATCCGGCGATCGCCGATCATCTGGCGACCAGGCGGCCGCGCAGCGCCATCGCCACGATTGCTTATGGCGGCGACCCGGTGACCTCGGCGCCGGAAGAACCCATCCGCGCGCTCGGGCTGGAGCCCGGCAAATACCTGGTCTCGATCGCGCGTGTCGAGCCCGACAACAACATCCTGCCGATCGTCGAGGCTTTCCGCCGGCGCGAGCGCGGCGACATGAAGCTGGTGGTGCTGGGCACGCTTTCCGACGACATCCCCTACCACCGCGCGGTGCGCGAGGCGGCGGGTTCGGTGGTGGTGCTGCCGGGCGCGATCTACGACCAGGAGACGGTCAAGGCGCTGCGCTATCATGCGCGCGCCTATATGCACGGCCACACCGTCGGCGGCACCAATCCTTCGCTGGTCGAGGCGCTGGCCGCCGGCAACATGGTGATCGCGCATGACAATCCCTATAACCGCTGGACCGCCGGCGAGGCCGCGGTCTTCTTCCGCGATGCCGACAGCCTGAGCGACCGCATCGACGAAGTGCTCACCGACGACGCGCTGGTCAAGCGCTGCGGCAAGGCGGCGCGCGAACGCGCCCGCGCGGCCTTCCGCTGGGACGACATCCTGCTTGCCTATGAGAAGGAAGCGCTGAACCTGCTCGGCGCCAAAGGCCCGGCGCTGGCCGCGATCGATCGCGTCAAGCCCGGCGCCGCATGACCGGCTGGTCGCGCCGCCGCATCCTGAAGGCGGCGCTTGCCACGGCGACGGCGCCGCTGCTGCCACCGCTCTCCATCCCAGCCCGTGCCGCGACCGGCGCCTGGCCATTTAGACGCGGCGTCAACGCATGGCCGTGGTTTGCGCTGACGCGCGAATTTCCCGCGCCGCGCACCGATTACGACTGGCCGGCTTTCCAGTCGCAGCGGCCGGTGCCGACGCCGGCCGACCTAGCCCGGCTGCGGGCGAGTGGCCTCGATTTCATCCGCCTGCCGGTCGATCCCGGTCCGTTTCTCGCCTTTGAAGGCGATCATCATGCCGCGCTGATGACAACGCTGATCGACGCGGTGAACGCTGCCCTTGCCGCCGATCTCGGCGTCATCGTCAATGTGCAGGCCAACGGCGCCACGCATTACTGGAATCCCGACCGCATGGTTTCCAGCCGCCAAGCGCCGGAATTCGCGCGCTACCAGGCTTTCGTCGGCGAGCTCGCCGGCAGGTTGGAAGGCATCGCGCAGGACAAGATCGCGCTGGAACCGATCAACGAACCGCCGCAGGACTGCACCTCCGACACCTGGCCGGCGGTGCAGGCGGCGCTGCTCACCGCCGCGCGCGCCACGGCGCAAAACCTGCCGCTGGTCACGACCGGCGGCTGCGGCTCGATGGTGCGCGGCCTGACCGCGCTCGATCCGGCGCCGCTGGCAGCCTTCGAGCCAATCCTGTTCACCTTCCACTTCTACGAGCCCTACCTGTTCAGCCACCAGGGCGCGCCGTGGATGCGCGAGCCGGTCTACCGATCGCTGAACAACGTGCCGTGGCCGGCCTCGGCCGGCACGCTGGAAGCGACGCTGGCTTCCGTCCGGGCGCGGATGGCGCAGGACACGGAGATTTCCGAAGCCGACAAGCAGGCCGCCTATGCCGAGACCGGGCGCGTGCTGAAAGTCTATTTCGACGCCCAGCCCGACCGCCGTTTCGTCGATGGCTATCTCAAACAGGTGAGCGACTGGGCGGACAGTCACGGCATAGCCCGCGAGCGCATCGTCATGGGCGAGTTCGGCGCGCTGCGCACCGATGCCCGCTATGTCGCCGCGCCCACTGCCGACCGGGCCCGCTATATATCCGATGTGCGGCAGAGCGCCGAAGCGGCGGGCTTTCCCTGGGCATTCTGGGACCTGTTCGACGGCATGGGCATGATGGACGACACGACCCGCGCGCTCGACCCGGCGATGGTCGAGGCGCTGGGGCTGACGATGCCGGCCGAGTGAGCGCCACGCTTGATGCGTCGATTCGGACGATGCGCTTAAGCCTTTGTTTTCATGCGTGCCGTTCTCCCGATGTGCACGCCTAGACATAAGGCGTGCCCGCCATCGCCGCGTTCAGACCGACGGCGCCCTTGTCGACCAGCGCCAGGAAGACCTCTTCCGCCTTGCCGCTGTCGCGCGTCTCCCGAAATGTCCGGTGCGCCTCGATATAGGCGACCGCCCAGGTCGCGAGCAGCAGGCCGGCGGCGAGACGCGCATCGGGATCGCCGGCGTCACGGCCGACGCTTTCGGCCAGCGCCTGCGCCACCAGCTCGGCCAGCTCGTCGCGGATCGCCCTCGCCCTTGCCTTCAACGTCTCGCTGCCGGCGATCGTCGGCACCATGCGCTCGCTGCGGGACGAGAACTCGACCACCGGACTCTTTTCCGCAACCAGCCGATGCGCAAGCTGGTGGAACGCTTCGAGCGGCGCGACGCCGGCCTGGCGCTGGCGCACCGCCTCGCGCAACATTTCGCGGCCTTCCGCGTCGCGGTCGAAGAACATGTCCTCCTTGCGCGGGAAATGGTTGAACACCGTCATGCGGCCGACATCGGCGGCCTCGGCGATCTCGTCCACCGTCACATGATCGAAGCCGCGCTCCATGAACAGGCGCGTGGCGGCATCGGAGATCGCCTGACTGGTGGCGAGGCGTTTTCGCGAACGGCGGTCGGATGGGGCTGGTTTGGCGGGCATAGGCTCGTCCTAGCATGATTTGTGTACTGAGTACATATTTGTATTGACAGAGCAATGCCGCCACGCCATATGTGTACTCAGTACATATTTAATCTCAGTATATGGCCCTGAAACCACCCTGCCGGCATCGAGGCGAAGACCTCGTTGCGGTCCCGGGGTGAGCTGGCCGTTGCTCCCGGAGCTCCCCATGAACAGACCCCTCATCGTCATCTTCGCCGCCATATGCCTTGACGCCATCGGCATTGGCCTTGTCTTCCCCATCCTGCCGCGCCTCCTCGAAGAGGTGACGCACAGCCAGGACATCGCGCTCAACATCGGCATCATGACCGCGCTCTACGCGGCCATGCAGTTCCTCTTCGCGCCGGTGCTCGGCGCGCTCAGCGACAATCTCGGCCGCCGCCCCGTCCTGCTGATTTCGCTGGCGGGCGCCGCCATCAATTATGTCATCATGGCCTTCGCGCCGAGCCTCCTGTTGCTGCTTCTCGGCCGCGCCATCGCGGGTCTGACCAGCGCCAACATCTCGGTGGCGACGGCCTACATCACCGACATCACGCCACAGGACAAACGCGCCGCCCGCTTCGGCCTGTTCAACGCCATGTTCGGCACCGGCTTCATCGTCGGGCCGGTGCTCGGCGGATTGCTCGGCGACCATTGGATCCGGCTGCCCTTCATCGCCGCCGCCATGCTCAACGCCGCAAACTTCCTGCTCGCCGTCTTCATCCTGCCGGAGTCGCGCACACCGTCCAGGCAGAAGATCGATCTCGCCGCGCTCAACCCACTGCGGCCGCTGCGCTGGGTGTTCTCGATGAAGGGGCTGGCGCCCATCGTGCTGGTCTATTTCATCCTCTCCGGCGCCGGCGAAGCCTATGGCACCTGCTGGGCGCTCTGGGGCTTCGACACATTCGGCTGGAACGGCCTGTGGATCGGCCTCTCGCTCGGCATGTTCGGACTGTGCCAGACGTTGGTGCAGGCCTTCCTGCCCGGCCCCGCCGCCCGGTTGCTCGGCGAGCGCAAGGCCTTCATCGTCGGCATGGCCTGCGCCTGCGTCGCGCTCACAGTCATGGCGTTCGCCAACCAGGGCTGGATGGTGTTCGCCATCATGCCGGTCTTTGCGCTCTCCGGCATCGGCACGCCGGCCTTCCAGGCCCTTGCCACCCGCCAGGTCGACGCGGCCCGGCAGGGCCAGTTGCAAGGCGTGCTGGCCTCCGCCGTGAGCCTCGCCTCGGTCATTGCCCCGCTCGCCTTCTCGACCGTCTACTTCGCCACCCAGAGAGAGTGGCCCGGCGCCATCTGGCTCTCGGTGATCGTCATCAATGCGGTTGCCGTGCCGCTGGTGTTTGTCGGGACGCGGGCGAGCCGGCAAGCGGAGGCGCCTGCGGGTGCGTAGTACGCCTCGCCGCGTTTCCGTGAGACCTCGCCGGCCGATACAGCGCCAGCGCGATCACGACGAATTTGGTCATCAGCGCCGTCTTTGAAGCCAGGCTTTCGGAGGTGTTGATCAGGATCAGCCAGCCCAGCATCGGCAGCCAGATGCCGGGATGGCAGCGGCGCGCCACCTCGTGCATGAACAGCGCGAAGCCGAAGAAGATCAAAAGCGTGAAGAACGCGCCCTGGTAGAGGGTCATGCGGATGATCGGGTTCTCGACGCCTTGTTCGAGGCCGCTGATCCGGCGCAGGCTCTCCAGCAGGTCAATGTCGGGGCCGACGATGATGTCGCGCAGCTCGAGCTGGTTGAACAGGTCGAACATCTGGATGCGCGAATTGGCGCTGCCGTTGTCGGAGACGAAACGTGTGAGCAGCGCGTCGAAGAAGCCGTAGTAGCCGGCGAGCGCGACCGCCAGAGGCAAGAGCGCGCACAGCATGACCACCAGCGCTGCGGCCAAAAGGTTGACGCGCCCGGTCCTGAGCTGCGCGATGCCGCGGATGAACATATAGGCGCCGCCGAGCAGGATGGTCACCACCATGGCCGAGCGGCCGCCGAAAGCGACGAGCGCTGCGCATTGCAGGCCGACGAGTCCGAGCCTGAGCGGCGTCTTCAACGACCGCGAACCGGACAGCAGCGCCAGCACATAGATCGCGGTGACCGTGGCGTTGGAGAGCGGATGCCCCTGCAGCGCCGTCGATCGCGGGTCGTTGACGAACACCACGCCGTCGAAGCGGTAGGGAAAGACCAGATGTTTCGTCGCGAATTCGAACAGCGCCAACAGCGCGTTCACCGTCATGACGGTATGGACGACAACTTGCAGCCGGGCAAAGGTCTTCTCGTCGTCTTCGCCCAGCATCAGCACCAGCAGCGCCGGGGTCACGAAGGTGTCGATCATGCCGGCCATGCCGGGACGTTGCCTGAGGACGACGACGACAAGAAGCACCGCCGCGATCACCGCCATCAGCGCGCTGGCCGGCCGTCGGTCGGCGACATGCACGACATAGCCGACCGGATTGCCGAAGACGCAGGAGCGCCAGACGAACACCAGCACCAGCAGATAGGTGGACGGGTGGATCTTGCTCAGCGGGCTGCCCTGCAGGCCATCGTAATTATAGCCGGCCAGCCACAGCATGCCGCCCGACATGCCAAACAAAAGCAGCACCACGCCGGTGAGGCCGAGGCGGGTCAGCGTATCGACCGGAACGGTGCGCGGGCCAGCCGTACGATAGGAGGAGCTACCTTGGGGTGTCTGGAGCGGGACTGGCCGAGCCTGGATCTGGGCAGGCTCGATCGAGCCGGACTGGGATGAGATCGACAGCAGCGAAGCCATCTCAGGCCGCCTCGTCGACCAGCACGGCGCCAGTCGGCAGCCGCCCCATGACCGAGATCGCCTGCGACGTGGTGGCGACGTCGCGCATCGGCGTGGTGTTCAGCCGGGCAACGAGCAGGATCTCGTCGGCCATGGCGACCAGCGGCGAAACGTTGAGGTCGTCGGTGAGCGCGCCGCCATCGATGACGACGAGCTCGAAACTGTTGCTGGCTTCGGCCAGCATGCGATGGACGAAGTAGAGCGCCTGCGCTTCCTGGAACACCGCCGTCGGCCGGCCCCTGCCGACCAGCGCCACCGTGCTGCCGGGCGCATAGCGGCTGATCGCTTCCAACGGATAGTCGCCGCGCATGACGTCGAGTATGCCGGGCTGCGGGTCCTTCTGGTCCTTGCCCGCATTGGTGTCGATGAACAGAACGCGGCGGCCCCTCGCCGCCGCCGCATTGGCGAGCTGCCACGACACCCTGGCGCGCTGCGCCTTGTCCTCTTGCGGCGACGTCACCAGGATCGAGGGCACCAGCGGCCAATCCGGCGGCCGCCTGGTCGAGGCGGCGATGCGCTGCAGCGCCAGCCCGGCGACGGCGTCGGTCCTCTGCGTCGGCGCATTGTGGCCAAAGGGCCAGGGCCGCTTGCGCACGGACTTGCCCGGCAGCACGCCCAGCACCGGCGCGTCGATGGCCGACTGCATCTGGTTGGAGGACAGCACGGTTGGTGCCAGATATTCCGCAATCAGCGCCAGGCCGGTACCCAGCGCCAGGCCGCCGAAGATGGCGCCGAACAGCAACAGCCATTTCGGCGGCCAGCTCTTCTTCAGCGCCGGCATGGCCTCCGAGATGATGCGCGCATTGGTGCTGTCGACATTGGTCTGCTCACGCGTCTCCTGGGCGCGCTGCAAATAATTGGCATACACGGTGCGCACGGCGTCGAGATCGCGCTGCAATTCGCGCAGCCGCACCGAGGCCTGATCGGTGTCGAGCGATTTCGACTTCATTGCCGCGACCTGGCCCTCCAGCGCCTTCTGGTTGGCCAGGGCTCGCCCGTAGTCGGTCTCGGCGGCGGTGACGATGCGGCCGAGCTCGCGCTGGATCAGCACATGCAGATCGCGCAGCTGCTGCTGAGCGGCGATCATCGAGGGGTGACGCGGCCCGAGCCCGGTGCCGAGCTGCGATATCTGATCGACCAGCGAGGCTTCCTGGGCCCTGAGGCTGGAAATGGTCGAGGAGCGCATGGCTTCCGAGGTCGCGTCCGGCGCGCCGCCCTGCCGGCGCAGCTGGTCGACCTGAGCCTTGAGCTGCTGGGTGCGCGCCTGCGCGGCGGTCAGCTCGGCATTGAGCCCGGTCAGCTCCTGGTCGCTGACCAGATTGCCCTGGGCCATCACCATGTTGTGCTGCGAGCGATAGGCCTCGACGGCGTTCTCGGCCTGCTCGACGCGCCGCTGCTGCTCGTCGAGCCGCGCGGTGATTGCCTTGGACGCGTTGGCCGCCTTGTCCCTGCGCGCGTCCGCCTGGTCGGCGAGGTAGGCTTTGGCGATGGCGTTGGCCAGGTCCGACGCCTTCTGGGCGCTTTTGGCGGTGATGATGATGTTGAGCACCAGCACCTTGTCGTCGCGCTTTACCGCGAGGCGGCGGCGCAACGAATCCAGGGTGGTCGCCATTTTGTCGCTATCGCTGTCACCGAAGATCTTGGCCATCCAGCGGCCGAGCGAGCCTTGTCCGTTGAAGTCTGGATCCTCGGTGAGGTTGGTCGCCTTGATCGCGCGCAGCAGCACGCCATTCGACTGCGCGACGCTTACCTGGCTCTCGACCTGGGTGATGCCGCCATCGGGCGAGATGCGGCTTGGATTGACGTCGTTGGTGACGACCTGGAGATCTTCCGGGTCGACGATGATCTGGGCCGTCGATGAGTAGAGCGCCGGCGTCAGCAAGGCATAGGCGAGCGTGACCAGCGTCAGCAGCGCGACGGTGGCGAAGATCAGGAAGCGGCGGCGCAACAGGATGCGGCCGAGATCGCCAAGCTCGACCATGGCCGGCTGCGGTGCTGGTGCATAGACAGGCATCGGCGCCGACCCGTCTGGAGCGTACTGCTGAGGCACCATGAGCAGGGATGATTGCAAAGGTCGCTCCGACAACGCTCCATCTGCCGGCAAAGTCGAAATCGCGGCGTCGATCTAGCTATTCCCGGCAACGATTAAAACATTGTTAATTATGTTAATTATTCATGTGGATCCTGGCATGAAGCTTGCATTTCAGAGGTGCAACCTGGTTGCAACCGGAAGCGGAGAAACGAGGCGCATGCGGCGGGAATTTGATTTGGCGGGCTGGCCCGCCGGCACCGGACAGGAACAGCCGGGGCCATCGCCATGCGGCTAGCCCTGCGTCTCAACGGGGATCGCGTGCGCGCTTTCCATGTCGCTCTGGCCGAGCGGCTCGCGCTGCTTCCCGGCATGGAACTCACCATCGACGCCCGCCCGGCGGCGGGCGCTGTGCCGTGCGAGGCCGAGGCCCTGTTCCAGCTTGAAACGCTGATCCACCGCCTGCCCGCCAATGGCACGGCCCGGCGTGTGCCGCTTTCGGCACTGGCGGTCTATGCCAGACCGTCGGGGGCGGTCGATCTTACCGTCGACCTGTGCGGCGACGTCGAGATGGAGGGGCGCCGCGTCTGGCGGCTCAGCTATGACGGCGCCTGCGGCGAGGCGGCGCTGCTGGCGCTGATCCTTGCCGGCCGGACGCCCACTGCCCGCCTCGAGCAGAACGGCGCTGTCGTCGCCGAGGCGCGGCTCGGCACCGAGTATCACGGCATCGCCCTTGCGTCCTTGCAGGACATGCTGGCGCGCTCCGCCAGCCTGATCGTGGCGGCCGTCGGCGGCGCGGCGCGCTCGACCCTGCCGGTCTTGCCCGAACCGTCTTCCGAGGCGCTGCCGCCGCCGATGCCGTCGGCGGCAAAACTCGGCGTGCGGGCCGCCAAGGCGACGGCGCGCCGCATCGTCCAGCAGATCTATCATCTGTGCTACAACGCCCCGCACTGGCGGGTCGGCTGGCGCGAGACGCAAGGGCATGATCTCTACGAGTTGCGCGCGCATCCGCCATCGGGCTGGCGCGACCTGCCCGACGACGGCAGCCGCTTTTACGCCGACCCCTTCCCTGTTCTCCATAACGGCCAGGTGACGCTGTTCGTCGAGGATTACATCCACCGCACCGGCAAGGCGATCCTTTCGGCGGTGGCGTTCGGCCCCAACGGACCGGTCGGCCAACCGAAGCCGGTGCTGGAACTGCCCTATCACCTCTCCTACCCCTTCGTCTTCGAGCGCGACGGCGAGATGTGGATGGTGCCGGAAAGCGGGGCCAACCGCAGCGTCGACCTCTACCGCGCCACCGCCTATCCGGGCGGCTGGGTGAAGGAAGCGACGTTATTGTCCGACATCGTCGCCAGCGACACCACATTGATCGAGCATGGCGGCCGCTGGTGGATGTTCGCCACCGTGCGCGATGGCGGCGGCGCCTTCTCCGACCAGCTGCATCTGTGGTCGGCGCCCGACTTCCGCGGACCATGGACGCCGCATGCGAAGAACCCCGTGCTCATCGACATCGCTTCGGCGCGGCCGGCCGGCCGCATGATCAGCCGTGGCGGCCAGCTTCTGCGCCCTGTGCAGGACTGCCGGCGCAGCTATGGCGCGGCGCTTGGCATCGCGCGCGTCACCCGGCTGGACGATGACGGCTTCGAGCAAGTCGTGGAGACGATCCTGACCTCGGGTGCGGGCTGGGCCGGCCGCAAGCTGCATACGCTCAACGAGGCGGGCGGGCTGGAATTCATCGACGGTTCGGCGATGGCGCCGCGCTGGAAACAAGCTAAGTCCCGGGAATTAACCTAACTTTTCATTGCTACCAGGCTCGCGCCTGGGTTGCTTGAGATTGTTTCGGCTACCGGAGATATTTGCCCCAATGGGCTGTGGAGTAGGGAAATGAGCAGCGTGAAAGGCCATGAAACCCCTGCCGTTCCGGCAGACTTGGCCGAAGTCGACGTGGCGATCGTCGGCGCCGGATTGGCGGGCACAAGCCTGGCCGCGGTGCTGGGCAAGGCCGGCTACAAAGTCGCGCTGATCGACCCGCATCTGGTCCATCATGAAGAGTTCCGGGCCGAGAAGATCGGCATGTCGCAGATGCAGGTGTTCGAGAAGATCGGGCTTGGCCCCGCCATCAGGCCGCTGGTCACGCCGATGACCGACATCCATGTCTACCGCCTCGGCCAGTTCTTCCAGCGCGAGCAGAAATGGGAGTTCGCCTTTTCCTACGGCGCGCTGGTCAACGGCATGCGCCAGGCGCTGCCGGCCAACGTGCCGCTCACCGTGGGCAAGGTCGCCGAGGTCTCGACCGGACCGGACAAACAACGCCTGGTGCTGACCGATGGCAATGTCATCGAGGCCCGCCTTCTGGTGGTGGCCACAGGCTACAGCGAGGCCATCCGGCGCGCCATCGGCATCGAGCGCGTCGAGGAGTCCAAGGCGCATTCGCTGTCGATCGGCTTCGACCTCGCGATCAAGCCGCATGAATGCGCCTTCAGCGCCGTCACCTGCTATGCGAAACGCCCGTCCGACCGCATCGCCTATCTCAGCGTGTTCCCGATCGGCGACCGCATGCGCGGCAACATGTTCGGCTACCATACAGTGGCCGAGGATTGGACGCGCAGGTTCCGCGAAAACCCGCAACAGATGTTGTGCGACCTGATGCCGGAGATCGCCGTCATGTGCGGCAATTTCGCCGTCGCCAGCCCGGTCGAGGTCAGGCAGGTCAGCCTGACGACGACCAAGGGCCACCGCCGCGCCGGCGTCGTCACCATCGGCGACGCGTTCTGGACGACATGCCCGACGCCCGGCATCGGCATCAACCGCGTTGTCAACGATGTCGACCGGCTTGCCTCGACCTACATCCCGCAATGGCTCGAGACGCCCGGCATGGACGCCGACAAGATCTGCGCCTTCTACGACGATCCGGTGAAGGTCGCGACCGACGAAGCCGGCATGCGCTCCAGCATCTACGCCAAGCAGATCACCATCGAGACGGGGGTCGAATGGCGGCTGCGCCGGCTCCGCAACAACACCGCGCGCCAGCTGATGATCCTCGGCCGCAAGTTCCGCCACGCCGGACAACCGGGCATGCCGCGCATGGCGTAGGCAAAGGCAATTCCAGGAGAAGTGTACGGTTCTCCGTTCGGAATTGCGCAAAGACTATTGGGGGTAGAGCGGTTCGGCGTTTTCTCGGACACGATGAACCGTTCTAGGGATTTTTATCCCGCCGTCCTGTTTTCAGGGCAACCACACATCCAGCCGATCCCCCTCGCCGGGGCACCCGAGGTTCTCCACCGCGGAACCAACTCGTGTGCCCATTGTGCGGGGAAGGTGCCCGGGCGGAGTCCTCCACCCAGGAAAGGCGAACCCGTGCCCTGCCGCGGGTCTCCGCCTCGCTCCGCCCGGCGCCTCTCTCTTTCTGGAAGAGCGCCGTCGGCTGGCATCCCCTGGCGTGGCCCAACCTGAAGAGATTGGCTGCCGTCGTCGCGTCGCTATATCTTCTTGAGCGAAGGAGATTGGCATGACCCATATCCGGGCAATGACGCGGAACGACGTTGACGATGTGTCGCGGCTGCTCGGCGCCTCGTGGCGACGCACCTATTCGCCGATCATGGGCGCCTCGACCGCTGCCCGGCTCTCCGACGACAGGCACACTCCGGAAGCGCTCGCGACCGAACTCGAGGACGAGGACAACATGTCCTTCGTCGCAGAGCGCGGTGATGGCTCCATTGCCGGCTACGCCATGGCGGTGATGGACAAGCAGGGCGACGTCATGCTGGAACGCCTGCATATCGAGCCGCAGGAATTCGGCAGCGGGCTGGCCGCCGACCTCCTGCATGCCGTGCTGGCCGCGCATGCCGGCCTTCCGAGCATCGCGCTGGAGGTGATCGAGGGCAACGACCGTGCCGTCGCCTTCTACCGCAAGCACGGCTTCGAGGTCGTCGAGCGCCGCCAAGCCGCGCATGGCGTCGGCGGCCACGCCTCGCTGATCATGCGGCGATTGCTGGCGAGGGCTTAGAATTCGGCGCTGGTGGGGCACGCCCCCCTCTGTCCTGCCGGACATCTCCCCCACAAGGGGGGAGATTGGCAGCTTTGCCGAAGGCGGATAAATGGCCTCACGCCGAGCGGCGCAGCATCAGCTCGGCGTTGAGCAGGATGCGCTCGCCGCCGCGCTTGGCGGCTGAAGGCTGGTCGTCGAGCCGCTTCAGCAACAGCTCGATCGCCAGGCGGCCGATCTCGTTGTAGTTCTGCGCCACGGTGGTGATCGGCGGGCAGGCGTAGCGCGACAGAGGGTGGTCGTCATGGCCGGCGACGCGCAGGTCGCAATCGGCGCCGTGGCCGACTTTCAGGCCAAGCTCATAGGCGGCGCTGATGACGCCGAAGGCGATGCGGTCGTTGGCGCACAGCACCGTGCCGGTCGGGAAGCCGCCGGCCTTCAAGATACGCAGCGCCTCGTCATAGCCGAATTTTTCGAAATCCCAGGAGCGCGCATCTTCGACCGGCACGATCACCGGCGTCATCTTGAACTGCTGCATGGCCTCGACATAGGCTTCTTGCCTGGCGCCGGCGTTGTTGTTGACCAGCGGCATGGCGAAGTAGCAGGGCGGCTCGCCGGAGCGGCAGAGATAATCGACGATCAGCCGGAAACTCTGGCGGTTGTCGGTGCCGACGAAGGACGAGGTCTCGTCGAGCGGCGAGTCGACATAGATCAGCGGGATCGACGCGCCGAGCTCGGCCAGGATGCGGTGGTGCGAGCGCACGCCGAGCGGGGCGATGATGGCGCCGGCGATGTTCATGGACCGAAAGGTCTGGATCGCCTGATCCTCCATCTCGGCGCGGCCGTCGGAGGAGAGCACGAAAGCGAGGAAGCCCGCCTCGTTGGCGATCGTCTCGATGCGCCGCGTCAGCGCCATGTAGAACGGATCGGTCGAGTTCGGCACGATGACGCCGAGGATGTTGGAGCGCCGCCGGTTCAGATTGACGGCGAACATGCTTGGCCGGAAATCGGATTTCTTCAGCGCCGCCTCGATGGCGCTGCGGGTGTTCTTGCGCACCGAATTCGGATCGTTGAAGTATTTTGAGACCGTGGTGCGCGACAGGCCGACAAAGTCGGAAAAATCCTCCATTGTCCTGATCGTCTTTGCCATCCGTCTGCCCCTTCGGTACCGCCCTCGCGACTGAATACTTGAGTCACTGCTCAGCGCAAAGGCGGGCGATCACGCGCTCCCGGTCAAGCCTCGGCCGAGAATTGCACCTTCATCGTCGCCGGATCGCCGCTGTGCCTGGAAAAGAAGGGCAGCATCTCGGCAAGCGGCAGCTGGTGGCTGACCAGCCGGGACATCGTGCCGTCGTCGTGGCTCAGTATCTCGAGCGCTTGCGGGATGTTGCGGTTCAGCGAATACGAGCCGGCGAGCCTTATCTGGCGGCGGAAGATCTCGAACGGGGCGACCGCGATGCGCGCGTCCGGCGCGCAGACGCCGAAGATCAGCGCCGTGCCGCCATCGGCGGTGAAGCCGACCATGCCTTCGACCACTTTGGCGACGCCGGTGGCGTCGGCGACGAAGTCGAAGCTTTTCGCTCGCGCCGCAAGCTGCTCAGAGCCGGAGACGAAGGGGGTCAATCCGAGCGCCTCGGCGAAGGCCAGGCGCGGCTCGCTGATGTCGGCGACGCCGACCTCCGCCACGCCCTTGGCCTTGAGCGACAGCGCCATCAACAGACCGATCGGCCCGGCGCCGAAAACCAGCGCGGACGCCGGCCGGCTCGCCTCGACGCCGGCCGCGCCAAGTCCGTTCAAGACGCAGGCGAGCGGCTCGGCGAGTGCTGCGGTGGCGAAATCGAGATCGCCGATCGCATGCAGATGGCCGACCTTGACCAGGCTGTATTCGGCAAAGCCGCCATTTTCCGTGACGCCATAGGCTTTGAGCGTGGCGCAGAGATTGGTGAGGCCCTTGCGGCAGGCGGCGCAATGGCCGCAAGGAATGTTGGGATCGACCGCGACCCGGTCGCCAGGCTGCACCGATGTCACGCCCTCGGCCACCGCTTCAACGGTGCCGGCATATTCATGGCCCGGAATCAGCGGAAACGCCCCTTCCCCGTAGCGGCCATGCAGCACCTCGATGTCGGTGTGGCAAAGGCCGGCCGAGCGGACCCGCACCAGCGCATGGCCGGATCTGACCTTCGGCGTCTCGAGCTCCGCCATGCCGGCAACGCCTGCGGCGGCAAATCGGACGGCTTTCATTTTTCTCTCCTCGATCGTCGCCCCAATGCCGGCTCAGCTCATCCAGTTGCCGCCGTCGACATTGTAGGTCTGGGCCAGGATGTAATCGCTGTCGGACGAAGCGAGGAACACGGCGAGCCCGGCAATATCCTGCGGATTGGCGAAGCGGCCGATCGGCACCGCCTTGGCCACCTGTGCCTTCTTCTCGCCGGGCTTCAGGCCTTCCCATTTGGCGAAATGCGCGTCGACGACATCCCAATGCTCGCCGTCGACGACGCCGGGCGCGATCGCGTTGACGTTGATGCCGTGCTTGACGAGCGCAAGGGCTGCCGATTGCGTGGCCGAGATGATCGCCGCCTTGGAGGCGCAGTAGAGCGTCACCAGCGCCTCGCCGCGGCGGCCCGCCTGGCTTGCCATGTTGATGATCTTGCCGCCACGGCCACGCGCGATCATCAGGTTGGAGACGGCCTTCATCATGAACAGCGGCGCCTTGAGGTTGATGGCGAAGACGCGCTCGTAGCTCTCGGGCGTGATGTCGGTGATCGGCGCCATATCGAAGATAGCGGCGTTGTTGACCAGAATGTCGATGCCGCCGAATTCGTGATCGACCTCAGCGGCGATGCTCTCGATGGCGGCAAGGTCGGTGACGTCGAGTTTTTTGGCGCTGGCCGCCGGGCCGATCCCGGCCGCGGCCTTGGTCGCGCGCTCGATGTCGATGTCGGCGATCACCACGCGCGCGCCCTCGCGCACAAAGGCCTGGGCGAAGCCAAGGCCGATGCCGCGCGCGCCGCCGGTAATCAGGGCAGTTTTGTTGTCGAGCTTCATAGCAGTTTCCAGTCCTGTCCGCGTTTCGTTGCAGCCGCCCGCCGGCTCGAGAAGGCACGGATCCGGCTAGACAGCGGATTCGCGCATTCTCCGGCCCGCCGCAAGGGAGTGCTGCGGCGGGCCGGATACCGGAGAGCGGCGCACGTTACGCTCTCCGGCCTGCCTGAGCTCAGCTATTTGATGTAGCCCGCCTCCTCCATCGTCTTCTCGACGGAGGTCTGGGCGCCGTTCAGCGCGTCGTCCACCGACTGCTCGCCGGTGACCGCGGCGGCGACCGCCTGGCCGACCTGCGTGCCGATGCCCTGGAATTCGGGAATGGCGACGAACTGGATGCCGGTATAGGGCACCGGGTCCTTGGTCTGCTTGGTCGGATCGGCGGATTCGATCGCGGCAAGCACGGTCGCGGCGAAGGGCGCCGCCTTCTGGTAGTCCGGGCTGGCATAGGTGGATTTGCGCGTTCCCGGCGGTGCGGCGACCCAGCCTTCGGTCTCGCCGACGCGCTGGACATAGGCCTTCGAGGTCGCCCATTTGACGAAGGATTTCGCCGTATCCGCCTTCTTGGTCGAGGCGGGAATCGCGAGGCTCCAGGCCCAGCCCCAGGCCGAGCCGTTCGGCGTGACGGCGACCGGCGCCTTGGCAAAGGCAACCTTGTCGGCGACCTTGCTCTGCTTCGGGTCATAGACGCGGCCGGCGGCCGAGGTGGCGTCGATCCACATGGCGCAATGTCCGGAGGCAAACAGCGTCTGGTTCTCGTTGAAGCCGTTGGAGCTGATGCCCGGAGGTCCGTCCTTCTTCATGGTGTCGACATACCAACCGATCGCCTTCTTCCAGGCGTCGGAGTTGATCTGCGGCTTCCAGTTCATGTCGAACCATTGGCCGCCGAACGTGTTCACCAGCGTGCCGACAAAGGCCATGTTCTCGCCCCAGCCCGGCTTGCCGCGCAGGCACAGCCCATACTGCTCCTTCGATTTGTCGGTGAGCTTGTCGGCGAATTCGGTGATCTGGTCGTAGGTCGGCTGTTCCGGCATCTTCAGGCCGGCGGCGTCGAACAAATCCTTGCGGTAGAGCGTGAACGAGCTCTCGGCGTAGAACGGCACGGCGTAGAGGTTGCCGTCGACGGTGAGACCGCTGCGCACCGGCGCGATGAGGTCGTCGTAATCATAGTCGGCGCCGAGGTCGTTGAGCGGCGTAAGCCAGCCGGCCTTGCCCCAAATCGGCGTTTCGTAACCACCGATGGTCATGACGTCGAACTGGCCGCCCTTGGTGGCGATGTCGGTGGTGACGCGCTCGCGCAGCACGTTTTCCTCCAGCACCACCCAATTGACCTTGTTGCCGGTCGCCTTTTCCCACTCCGACGACAGTTTCTGCATGATGATCATGTCGCCATTGTTGACGGTGGCGACAGTGATCTCCTCCGATAAAGCCGC
Source organism: Mesorhizobium sp. RCC_202 (assembly GCF_041355295.1). Lineage (NCBI taxonomy): Bacteria > Pseudomonadati > Pseudomonadota > Alphaproteobacteria > Hyphomicrobiales > Phyllobacteriaceae > Mesorhizobium > Mesorhizobium sp. RCC_202. Next base: position 298,194 of record NZ_JBFUPO010000003.1, on the reverse strand, counting down.
GCCTGCCGTCAGCGCCGAAGCGGCGGTCGCCGCAGCCAGAATTCCAAAAAGCTTACGCATAGGCATTCCGTCTCCTCCTTTACGAATGCGCATGTGAAAGTGAACATGCGTATATATTCTATCGCGCTACAAGGCGGCCTCGTCAAGCCGCCTCTTCCCATGATTTCACGCTGCCCGGCGGTTGACTGCGTAAATTCCATCGGGTGAAAGATTTCACATGTGGAAGATTAAGTGAACGCGCGTGTAGTTTCTGTTGACTTCGGGTACGCCGCGATTTACCTCGACTGGAACCTGGCGCTATCGTGCGGCCCGCTAGCCGCGGCGATGCGCGGCCAGGCCTGGGAGAGAAGGACAGTGCAGGAATGAGCCGCGCAAGCGAGATCGCGTCCGAAAGCACGGGGCCGACAATCGTCGCCGGCGAGATCCTGGTCGAGATCATGGCGACGGAAGCCGGCCATGGCTTCCTCGAGCCGCTGAAGCTGATGGGGCCATTTCCAAGTGGCGCACCGGCCATCTTCATCGACCAGGTGGCAAAACTCGGCGGCGGCGCCGGCATTATCGCCTGCGTCGGCCGCGACGATTTCGGCGCCATCAACCTGGAACGGCTGAAGCGCGACGGCGTCGATGTCTCGGCCGTCTCCGTCAGCGCGCGCTATCCCACCGGCAGCGCCTTCGTACGCTATCGGCCCGATGGCGGTCGCGACTTCGTCTACAACATCGCCGAATCCGCCGCCGGCCGCATCACGCTTACCGATGAAGCACGGCGGCTGGCCGACGGCGCCGGCCATCTGCATGTCATGGGTTCGGCGCTGGCGATCGCCGGCCTCAAGGAGATCGTCGCCTATGCCTTGAAAGCAATCCGCGCGCGCGGCGGCTCGACATCGTTCGACCCCAATGTGCGCAAGGAACTGATCGACTTAGGCGGCGGGCTGTTTTCCGCGCTTGTCGACGACGCCGACCTGCTGCTGCCCTCCGGCGACGAATTGCTCGCGGCCGCGGGTGTCGCGGACGAGGCCCAGGCGGTAGCGGCGCTGATGGCGCGCGGCGTCGGCGAGATCGTGCTGAAGCGCGGGGCGGCTGGCTCGACCCGCTTCGGCGCCGACGGCAGCCGTACCGACTGCCCGGGCTTCCTGGTCGAGGAAGTGGACCCGACCGGCGCCGGCGACTGTTTCGGCGCGACTTACCTCACCTGCCGGCGCAAGGGCATGCAACCTGAAAAGGCGCTGCTCTACGCCAACGCCGCCGGCGCGCTCAACGTGACGCGGCGCGGGCCGATGGAAGGCCTTGCCGGCTTCGAGGCGCTCGACCGTTTCATTGCCGGTGCGGATCGGGCCGGCGCGGATCGGGCCAAATGACGATGAACCCGCTCCAGGGCCTCGCCGCCGCACGCGCGAAAGGCAAACCCTACGGCATCACCTCGGTGTGTTCGGCGCATCCGCTGGTCATCCAGGCGGCGGTCCGGCGCGCCGTCGCCGATGATGACGTGGTGCTGCTGATCGAGGCGACCTGCAACCAGGTCAACCAGTTCGGCGGCTATACCGGCATGACGCCGGATCTTTTCGTCGCCTTCGTCAAGGAGATCGCCGGCCGCGAGGGGCTCCCCGCCGAGCGCATCATCTTCGGCGGCGATCATCTGGGACCGAACCCGTGGAAAGCCGAGCCTGCCGGCGAGGCGATGGCCAAGGCCGAAGCAATGGTCACGGCCTATGTCTGGGCCGGCTTCAGCAAGATCCATCTCGACGCCTCGATGGGCTGCGCCGGCGAGCCGGCGGCGCTCGACGACGAGACGATCGCCGCGCGGGCCGCACGGCTCGCCAAGGCGGCAGAAAAGGCCGCGCGGGCGCGGGGCGGTACCCTGCCGCTCTATATCATCGGCACCGAGGTGCCGGTGCCCGGCGGCGCCGACCATGCCATCAGCGATCTGAAACCCACCGAGGCAAAAGCGGCGCGCCGCACCATCGATGTCCATCGCGAGATTTTTGCCCGCGAGGGATTGGACGAAGCCTTTGGCCGCGTGATTGCCGTGGTGGTGCAGCCGGGCGTCGAGTTCGGCAGCGAGAATGTCGTGCCTTACAAGCCGCAAGCATCGGCGCCGCTGACCACCCTGCTCGATCAGGAAGCCTCGCTGGTTTACGAGGCGCATTCGACCGACTATCAGGGCCGCGCGGCGCTGACGGCGCTGGTCGCCAACGGTTTTCCGATCCTCAAGGTCGGCCCTGGGCTGACCTTCGCCTTGCGCGAGGCGCTATACGGACTTGACCTCGTGGCATCCGAGATGGTCGCCAATTATGGCGAGCGCCCGCTTGCCAGGGCGATGGAGAAGGTGATGCTGTCGGCGCCCGGCCACTGGCGCAGCCACTATCACGGCGACGACAGGCGCCTCTATCTGCAGCGGCACTACAGCTACAGCGACCGCATCCGCTACTATTGGACCAACCCGGCGGCCAGTGTCGCCGTCGCGCGGCTGCGCGATGCGCTGGGCGGCGTCGCCATCCCCGAGACGCTGATGCGGCAGTTCCTGCCGACACTGCCCGCCGCGCTGGGTGCAGCCGGCGATCCGGAAGCGGTGCTCATCGCAGCGGTCGACCTGGTGCTCGCCGATTATGACGCGGCCTGCCGCCCGGCTTGACGCTGGACGCATCCCCTCACGGCCGTATAATTTAGCCGGATTGCAAATTCGGCCGGAGAGAACACATGAGCCTGGGCAAACAGAAACTTGGGTCTCAGGGGCTCGATGTCTCGGCCATAGGCCTCGGCTGCATGGGCATGAGCCAGTCCTACGGCCCGGCCGACGAGGCCGAATCCATCGCCACGCTGCATCGGGCGATCGAGGTCGGCTGCACTTTCCTCGATACGGCCGAAGTCTACGGCCCGTTCGTCAATGAGGAACTGCTCGGACGCGCGCTGCAAGGCCGGCGCGATCAGGTGACCATAGCCACCAAATTCGGCTTCCGCATCGTCGACGGCAAGCAGTCCGGCACCGATAGCCGGCCGGAGCATATCCGCGAGGTGGTGGAGGCTTCGCTGAAGCGGCTCGCCACCGACCATATCGACCTCCTCTACCAGCACCGGGTCGACCCCGCCGTGCCGATGGAGGACGTCGCCGGCGCGGTCGGCAAGTTGGTGGCTGAGGGCAAGGTGCGCTTCTTCGGCCTGTCGGAGGCCGGCATCGCCAACATCCGCCGCGCACACGCCGTGCATCCGGTCTCGGCGCTGCAGAGCGAATACTCGCTGTGGGAGCGCAACCTCGAGCCCGAGATCATTCCGGCGCTGAAGGAGCTCGGCATCGGCCTGGTGCCGTTCGCCCCGCTCGGCCGCGGCTTCCTCGCCGGCGACGTCAAGCGCGCGGAAGAGTATCCCGACACCGACTTCCGCCACCGCGATCCGCGCTACCAGGGCGAGAATTTCGACGCCAATGTCGCGGCCGCAAGCGCGGTGCGCGACATTGCCGACGCCAGGGGCGCAAAACCCGGCCAGATCGCGATCGCCTGGCTGCTCGCCAGGGGTCCGGAATTCGGCATCGACATCGTACCGATCCCCGGCACCAAGCGGCGAGCTTACCTGGAAGAAAATGTCGCTGCGGCGGACATCAAGCTGGATGCCACCGAGATGCTGGGGCTCGACATGGCGCTGGCGCCCGACAAGGTGTCGGGGCCGCGGTATACCGAGCGGGCGATGTCGATGGTGGATCGGTAGGGCGGAACGTCGGGACTATTGAACGTCGGCGCGAGGCCCCCCTCTCTGCCCTGCCGGGCATCTCCCCCTCAAGGGGGGAGATCAGATGTCACGCAGGCTTTCGCCAATTTCCACCGTCTGAAGGTGATGGCCAGCATCGAAGCTGCCAATCTCCCCCCTCGAGGGGGAGATGTCCGGCAGGACAGAGGGGGGCGCGAAGGATCGCTGCGTAGCAATCTTGGCCACAACCACCCTCACCCACCCGAATGCGGATCGATGCTGTACGGATACACCGGATAGTCCGGCCCGATCGCTTCGCCCACCCGCTCCATCCACCCACTCACCGCCGGATAATCGGCAAGCATAAAGCCGCAATCCTCGGCGCGGTGGCTGTAGGCATAGACCGCGATGTCGGCGACCGTCAGCGCATCGCCGACCAGGAACGCGGTATCCGCTAAACTGCGCTCCAGCGCCGCCAGCGTGCGCAGGCCCGCCTCGCGCTTGCCGGCAACCATCGCCTGGTTGCGCTCCAGCCGCCCGGTCAGGGTCCAGTAGCGCAGCGAACCGATGACCGGCTCGACATGGTACTGCTCGAAGAACAGCCACTGCATCACTTTCGCGCGCCGGAAGCGGTCGGACGGCAGGTAGGGCGAGCCTTCGGCGAGATAGGTCAGGATGGCGTTGGACTCGGCAATCGCTTCGCCATTTTCCAGTCCGAGCACCGGCACAGCGCCGGCGGGGTTGAGCTTCAGGAACGCGTCGGTGTGGCTCTCGCCCTCGAAGATGGAGATGATGCGGGTTTCGTAGGCGGTGCCGAGCAGGCCAAGGAGCACGCGGATTTTCCAGGCATTTTGCGAGGGGAGATAGTCGTAGAGCGTGAGCATGGTGCGGTTCCAGTTGGTGGGAATGGCTTGGCATGCGTTGATTGAGGGCGCCACCCGATTCAGGATGGTTGCAGCCCGACACAGAAAGGTCTGCGCGAGGCCCCCCTCTCTGCCCTGCCGGGCATCTCCCCCTCAAGGGGGGAGATCAGATGTCACGAAGGCTTTCGCCAATCGCCAGCGTTGCAGGAATGGCGCCGTCGACGGAGCTGCCAATCTCCCCCCTTGAGGGGGAGATGTCCGGCAGGACAGAGAGGGGGGTGACGGAACTCGACCTACGCCACTTGCACTCCTTGAAACCTCACCGCCCCGCAATATCCTTCGCCACCGCCTTTGCCTCGATACCGATCTCGCGCAGCAACCCCGTGACCGGATTATAGAACCCGACGAGATACACCCCTAACGCACTCGCCCGCGCATTCACGCCGCTTTTCTCCGGCCGCAGTTCCGCCGGCAGCAGCGCGTCATAGCCAGGACGGTAGCCGGTGGCGAAGATCACGGCGTCGAATTTTTGCGCGCGCCCGTCGGCGAAAATCGCGCCGTCCTCGCTGAAGCGGGCAATGTCGGGCGCGACGGTAATCTTGCCGGCCTTGATCGCGGCCACCGTGCCGACATCGATCACCGGAATGCGGCCGGCATCGATCTGCGCCAGGATGCCCTGCCTTGGTCGCACGATGCCGTATTTCTCAAGCCTGCCCAGGGCGAGGTTCAGGATTTTCGGGAACATCCAGTCGTTCAGCGCCTGCGGCATCGGCCGGCTGGCGATGCCGACCATCTGGATCGGGATGCCGAACAGCTGGCGCGGCACGATGTGGACGCCCTTGCGCACCGAGATCACCGGCTTCGCGCCGCTTTCGGCAAGGTCGAGCGCGATCTCCGCACCGGTGTTGCCCATGCCGATGACCAGCACGTTTTTGCCGACATAGGGCGCGGCCTCGGTGTAGGCGGCGCTGTGCAGCACCTTGCCTTTGAACGCCTCGATGCCGGGGAAGGAAGGCCGGATCGGCTCGGCGTTGTTGCCGGTGGCGATGACGACCTTGCGGGCGTTGAACGGCCCGGCATCGGTCTCCAACAGCAGGCGCTCGCCTTCGCGGCGGATGGATTTGACCGTGACGCCGAAGCGCGGCTTCAGTCCGAAACGCTCGGCATAGGCGTCCAGATAGGCCACCACCTTCTCGCGCGGAACGTAGCGAGGGTGGCTTTTCGGGAACGGCACGAAAGGCAGTGACGAGAAGGATTTCACCGTGTGCAGATGCAGCCGCCGGTAATGCCGCCGCCAGGCCGGGGCGACCTCGCTGGCCTTTTCCAGGATGACGAAATCGACGCCAGCCTGTTTCAGGCAGGCGCCGACCGCAAGACCGGCCGGCCCGGCGCCGATGATGACGACATTGGTGTCCAAATGCTTTCCTCCCGCCAAAGCGGCAAAAGCTATGACGGGGGGTGCCGGAGGAGCAAGTGGGGAGAAGCACCTAGACGGAGCGGCGCCGGCGCCTTTTTTGGGTGAGAAAGCGTCGCTGCCCCTACTCCATCGCGCCCGGCGTCCCGGGCTCGTCCTCCGGCGGTTCGAGGATCTCGATCAGTTTCGCCACACGGGCGCCGGGCATGGCGTGGCCTTCATTGACCAGCGCCTCGTCGGCGCCGATCCAGGCGAAGGCCTCGCGCAACTCCGCGAGGCTGGCGCCGGTGAGCGCGATGTCGGCGATCACGGACTCGTCGACCGGTCCAAGCACGGAAATGATGTCGTCGCGGGTCATCTTGTCCTCCCCCATGGGTCGGGATGATTGCCCAGGGAAACGGCCGACGGGCGGAGCGGGTTCCGGAAAGCGGTGGGCCGGCTTCTTCTGACCGGGGCCCGATGCTATGGCTCGCCGCATGAAGCTTGCCCTCCTCCTCGCAGCCCTGTTCCTGGCCACGCCGGCACGCGCCGACTGGAAGCCGATCGAGAAGATCGACACCTATGCCGTCTCGGGTGAGAGCGCTGAGCAGCTCTATCTCTCGATCGGCGCGAAGGGACCGGTGATCGGCAAGGACAGCACCGGGGCCGAACGGCGGGTCATCGCGCACACCAATTTCAAATTGACCTGGCAGCGCGATTACCAGCCGCAAGGCGACGGCTGCGTGCTGAAATCGGCGCGGCCGAAGCTGATCATCACCTACACGCTGCCGAAGCCAGCCGCAAAACTGCCGGCCGCCACGCAAGCGCGCTGGGACGCGTTTTCAGCCGGGTTGATCGCGCATGAGAAGGTGCACGGCGCCGGCATCGTCGAGATGGTGGACAAGATCGTCGCCTTCAGCACCGGCCTCACCGTCCAGAACGATCCCGGCTGCACGAAGATCCGCGCGCAGCTGACGCGATATCTCGACCAGCTCTCCAAGGCGCAACGCCAGGGCAGCCGCGACTTCGACAAGGTCGAATTCGGCCAGAACGGCAACATGCTGAAGCTGATCGCGGCGTTTCTGGGCGGGGGTTAGCTGAGCGTCACCAGTTTCGCCGCGTCGCGGATCGCCTGAGCAGCGTCCGGATTGGTGACGGGATAGCCCGCTATGAAACCCTCGACCGAGAAGCCGGGGAATTCGGCGCGCAGCCGGGCGGCAATTTTGGCGGCCTCGGCGCCCTCGCCCACCGTCGCATGGGCGAGCATCAGGAAAATCAGCACGTGGGGAGAATCGGGCGTGCTTCGTCTGAGCGCGGCAATGGCCTCCCGGTGCCGGCCGGCGGCAAACAGGATCCGGCCCTGCATGCCGAAATACCAAGGCGGGGCGAGCGGGTTGAGACGCATGGCGCGCTCGATCAGCGGCATCGCCTCGGCCGGATCGCCGGCGACCAGCGCCCTGCTGCCGGCAAGCAACACCAGTGTGTCGGCATGGTTGGAGCCGCATTCGAAGGCGCGGCGGTAAGCGCGCTCAGCCGCCTCGAAATCGCCGAGGCAACCCATGACGTCGCCGTAACAGGTTTGCGCGCTGCTATCGATCGGATCCAGCCGCAATGCGTTCTCCACCGACGAGCGCCATTTGCCGATCGAGGCCTTCTGGTCGTCGCCGAAGCCGTTGCAGGCCTCGATCGAATAGGCATAGGCGAGTGCGGTCCAGGCCCTGACCAGGCCAGGGTCAAGCTCCAGCGCGCGCGAAAACAGCCTGATCGCTTCCCTGTTGCCGCTGCGGCTGAAGGTGTCGTGCTGCTCGACACCCAGCAAATAGTAGTCATAGGCGCGCAGGCTGGCCGGCGGCTTGCGACCGATCGCATTGCGGCCGACCGTGGCGATCGCTCCGTAACAGCCGGCCAGCACATTGATAACGCTTTCGGTCAGGTCGTCCTGCAGCGCGAACACGTCTTCCGCCGGCCGGTCGAAACGCTCGTTCCACAGGCTGACGCCGGTCCGCGCGTCGGCAAGCTCAATCGTCAGGCGCACTCTGCTGTCGTCGGCGCGCAACTGGCCCGACACGATGTAAGTCACACCCAGCGCCTTGCCGTCGGCGGTGAAGTCGGCGGGCTTGCTGTTCAGCGACTTCATCGTGTGGAAGGCAATCACCGGCGTGTCGGCGTAGCGTGCCAGATCGACGGTGATATCCGAGGATAGCCCGTCGGCGAGACGGCGCCAGCGCTCATCGGCGCTGAGGCACTCGATCGGGAACAAAGCGAGCACCGGCGAGGCGTCGGACAAGGCCGAAGCCGAATCCTCCGAGCCGGCGGCGCCGTTGATGTGCCTGGCAAGCGCGACCTTGTTGCGCACGCCGAGCTTCTCATAGATCGCGGCGAGATGGGTGCGCACCGTGGAGGGGGCAATGAAAAGCGCCTCGCCGATCTCGCGATAGGTCAAGCCTGCCGCAAATCTTTCCGCCACCGCGCGCTCGCGCTCCGACAATGCCTGCGAAGTCGTCACGATAGAATTCATGACCCGTCCCTGCCAGCGGTCTTGAGTGCTTTCAACCGCGGCGGACGCAAAATACTACAAATGCAGGATCCAAAACACCGCATGTGGCCGATTCCCGCGCGGGACGGACCGGTGCAAGCTTCCAATCGGTAGCGATCAACCGAAGGAGATTTCCATGCGCCGTTTCTCCATAGCGATGGCCTGTGCAATTCTGAGCTTGCCCGCCGCTGGACGGGCCGCGTTCGCCGACGAATGCCGGCAGCTGTCGGAGGCGAATGTCAAGATTGCGAGCATGCGCCAATATGCCGACATCCTCACCAGCGCCGCCCGCAAGGGCTGGACCTACGCGCCGGCGGTTATCGACAGCGGCTCGAAGCGGCATTTCGAGGAGATGAAGCTACAACTGACCGCCGCCGGCTTCGAGATTGTGCCTGTCGGTGTCCAGCAGCGATGCTCCCACGACGTAGCAAGCAAATAGGGGATGCGGCGCCCTCCTCTCGCCCTGTGTGGGAGAGACGTCACGCCGTGCCGCGCCTGAAGCGCGTCGCGCTGAAACGGATTCAGACGACGCGCTTTTAAGTCTTTGTTTTGACGCATGTCGTCGTCCCGGAACCGCTGCACGCCTCTGGGCGACATGCATTAGAAACTGATCTCCACCGCCGCGGCGCTACGCCCGGCCTCGCCATGGAACACCGCCTCGATGTTGTTGCCGTCGGGGTCGAGCAGGAAGCAGGCATAGTAGCCGGGGTGGTAGTGGCGCTCGCCCGGCGCGCCATTGTCCTTACCCCCGGCGGCGAGGCCCGCCTGGTAGAAAGCATCGACCATGGCGCGGTCCTTGGCCTGGAAGGCGAGATGGTGGCGGCCGGTGAGCACGCCGAGCGCGGCGCGGCTGTCGGCGCTGGAGATGAACAATTCGTCGGCCCAGAAATAATCCTGCGCCTCGCCGCCGATCGGAATGCCCAGCACCTCGAAGATGGCGCCGTAAAAGCGCCGGCTGGCCTGCAGGTCGCGCACCACAAGCTGGACGTGATCGATGAGCCGGCCGCGGTAGAGTTGCATGGGATGCTCCTGATCGAGCGGATCAATTTAGAGGGGGGATGTGCCGGGTCAATGTGGGGTGCAATTGTTTGCTGACAGGCTGGAAGGTGGGGGGCAGCGCCTTTGCGGGCGCCAGCCAGATATTTCCCCGCAAAAATCCGGATAAAAAATGCAACCGGATTGTAGGATCGACTCCCGCACCGCCGTCCTGCGGACGTTAGCGGCATGGTGAACCTGGAAAAACCGTGCCGCGTCAAACTGGATGCCTTCGGGAGAAGAACCATGAACCGTTCCTATCGCTGGGTGATCGTCGCGGCGGGCGCGCTGATGACCTGTGTGGCGCTCGGCGCCATGTTTTCGCTGGCGATCTTTCTGGAGCCGATGTCGCTCGATACCAACTGGTCGCGCACCGGAATCTCCAGCGCCATGACCTTGAACTTTCTGGTGATGGGCCTCGGCGGTTTCGCCTGGGGCGCCATCTACGACCGGGTCGGCGCGCGGCCCGTGGTGCTTGCCGGCGCCGTGCTGCTCGGGCTGTCGCTGGTGGTGGCGAGCCGCGCCTCATCGCTCCTCGTCTTCCAGCTCAGCTATGGCGTCATCGTCGGACTGGCGGCCAGCGCTTTCTTCGCGCCGATGATCGCGCTGACCACCGCCTGGTTCGACACCAACCGCAGCCTCGCCGTATCGCTGGTCTCGGCCGGCATGGGGGTGGCGCCGATGACGATCTCGCCCTTCGCGCGCTGGCTGATCTCGGCCTATGAGTGGCGCACCGCCATGTTCGACATCGGCATCATGGCCTGGGTGCTTCTGCTGCCAGCCGTCTTCCTGGTGCGCCAGCCGCCGGCGGCGGCCGCGGCCAGCGACGGCGCTCCGGCGCCCGCCACCGACGATCCCGGCATGAGTGTGGCCCAAGCGCTGCGCTCGCCGCAATTCATCGTGCTGGGCCTCACCTTTTTCGCCTGCTGCGCGGCCCATTCCGGCCCGATCTTCCACATGGTGAGCTATGCCATGTCGTGCGGCGTGGCGCCGATGGCGGCGGTGTCGATCTACAGCGTCGAGGGTCTGGCCGGTCTCGGCGGACGCATCCTCTACGGCATCGCCGGCGATCGCCTCGGCGTCAAGCCGGTGCTGGTCACCGGTCTCGCCATCCAGGCGCTGGTGATCGCGGCTTACCTCGCGGTCGGCAATCTCGAGCAGTTCTACCTTCTGGCCGTCATCTTCGGCGCCACCTATGGCGGCGTCATGCCGCTCTACGCGGTGCTGGCGCGCGAATATTTCGGCCTGCGCATCATCGGCACCATACTTGGCGCCGCCACCATGCTTTCCAGCCTCGGCATGTCGTTCGGCCCGCTCGCGGGCGGCATGATCTACGACGCCTATGCCAGCTATCACTGGCTGTTCATCGGCTCGGCGCTGATCGGCCTCGGTGCTGCCGGCATAGCGATCGCGTTTCCGCCGCAGCCTAGCCGGCAGCGGCTGCGGGCGGCGTAGAAACAGCTGATCTCCCCCACAAGGGGGAGATGGGCAGCTCCATCGAATCGAAAATCCGTTGCCGGAGGCCGGCGAGTGTGAAACGCTCTGCCACATGGCCGGCGGCGCGCCGGCGCGATCCTTGGTCCGGGAGCATCGCAGTGACGGCAAGCTTGGGCGCCGAAGACCCCATGGGTTGGTCCGACCTGCAGATCGCGGCGGAGAAAGGCGACGCCGAGGCTGTGCGGGCGGCGCTCGCGGCTGGGGCGGACATCAACCAGGCCGACGAAGACGGCTGGTCGGCGCTGCATCTCGCCGCCCACAATGCACGCATCGCGGCGCTCGAAACCCTGATCGCGGACCCTGCGATCGACGTCAATTCCAGGAACAAATGGAAGAGCACGCCCCTGAGCCTGGCCGCCGCCAAGGGCCATTACGACTGCATCCAGGCACTAGTGCGGCACCCCCAGATCGATATCAACGCCCGCGCCGACTATTATGGCCGTACGGCGCTGATCGAAGCGGCAAGGACCGGGCGCCTCGATGCCGTCAGGCTGCTGGTCGAGCATGGCGCCGACGTCAATGCGGCCGACAAGACGGGGCGAAACAGCGCCCTCATTGAGGCGATCAAGGGGCGGCACTTCGCGGTGGCGGGGTATCTGCTTGAAACCAGGAAAGTAAACTTCCTCAACAAGGACATGCGGCTCAACGCCCTGATCTGGGCCGGCAGCACCCGCAATGGCGAGCTGATCGAGAAACTGGACGCCGCCATCCACGGCTTTTTCGAGGGCAAGTGAGGCGCGACGTGTTCGCTCATGTCGCAGTTCTAATCCACGCTGGCTAAACGACTGAACGCAATGGCCTTGATTGAACAGGACGCGATGAGCGAGGCGGAAAAGACCGCTAGAGACGAAGCCGCCGCCGACGCGAAGGCCTGTCTCGATTCCGCCGTTTCGACGCTGACCCTTCCGGTGCCGCTGTTGATGGGCATCGGCTTCGCCGCCTATTCGCTGGCGACAAAACCCACCCCTTCGGAGGAAGCAAAAGTCTCGCTTGCCGGGGTCGACGTGCCGCTGGCGATCGCCGTGGTGTTCGTCATGTCGCTGAACGGGTTGTTCTTGCTGCATATTGCCCGGATGGTCTCGCTGCTGCATGCGGCATGGCTGCAAAACTCGACCAGAGCGGCCGTGGCCAAGGTGCTGCTGCATCAGCCTGACATGTTGAACCCGTTCGCCGGCGCGGCGTCATTCCGCAACGGCTTTCCAGGCCCGATCCCATGGCTGCTCGGCCTTGTGCCAAAACTCGCGGCCGGCGCCCTCATCGGGCTTTGCGTCATGTTCCTGGTCTCGGTCGGCGACCATTGGCCGGCCGCGGGCGGCACATGGTTCACGATCGCTGTGTTGTTCGCCGTGGCCGTGCACGCGCTGGGCGTGGCGGGGATGATCTTCACGTTGCCCTGGCTGGTCGTCGACCTCAGCGGCTGGAAATCTCTGGTCCCGCTAACACTCGGCCTGGCGCTCGGCATGTTGGCGGCATGGCGGTTCGATATCGCGATCGGCACGCCGATCTAGCCGGCATTCGAAGCTGCCGATCTCGCCCGCAAGTCAGATCGGCCAGCCGCCCTACCCAGCACCCGTTCCCGTGCGCACCGCCTCGCGGTCGCTTTCGTCGCGGCGCAGGCGCTCGTCGGAGATCAGCACCACCGGGCACGGGCTGCGCTGCAGGACGGCCGTCGTCGTCTCGCCGAAGATGAGCTCCTCGCCCTGGCGCCTGGCCACGCCCATGACGATCAATGCCGCGTTCCTGCCGGCCTGGCGGGCGATGGCATCCGCGGCGGCGGCCCTCGAGCGGATCGCGGTTTCGATCTCGACGCCGTAGCGATCGGCAAGCGCCACGATGTCCTTCAGCACCGCCTCCCGGCGACGATGCGAGACGGTGTCGCGCGGCTCGTCGCGGCCGGCGCGCGCGACATAAAGCATCTTGACCGGTGCGCCGGTGACGGCGGCGATGGCCAGAGCCAGTTCGGCGCCGCGGCGGGCAACCGCCGTGCCATTGACCGGCACCAGGATCTTGCCCGACTGCGGACCGAGCCGGGGAACCTGCCGGCCGGCCGATGCCGGCTTCAGCACCAGGCAGAGCGGTCCGTCGAAGGCGCCGGCGACCTCGTTCAACCGGTGCGAGAACCCCCCTTTGGCGGTGACCGCGCGGCCGAGGCCGACCAGCAGCATGCCATAGCCCTTGCGTGCTTCCTTGGCGACGCCTTCGGCCGACAGCACGTCATGCTGACGCCGGGTGACAGGCGCCTCGCGGGCGGGCGTCTCGTCGGATTTCCTGGCCGCCTCGCGGCTGTCCTCGGCGCCCTTCTCGATCTCGTCCAGATGCAGGCCCTCGGTCGGTTCGGCGTCGATCTCGCCGCTCGAATGCAGCACCGTCGTCGGCTTGCCGGCGCCGATGACGCCGGCAAGGTAGGCGGCGAAGCGACCGACGACGCCCTCGTCGACCACCACCAGCAGCCGCTCGAGATTGGCGACGAAACCGCGCTGGTCGATGTCCTCGCGCTCCAGGCGCTTCTTCTCCTGCTCGGCCATCGGCAGACGGCGCAACGCCCAGCGCAGCGTCGGCGGCATTGCCAGGGTGGTGATGACGGCCATGGTGACGATCATGGTGAAGAGGTTGTGCGACAGCACGCCCATCGACAGGCCGATGGAGGCGACGATGACTTCGGTGGAACCACGCGCATTCATGCCGCAGCCGACCGCGATGCCTTCGGCGCGGCTCATGCCGGCGACCTCGGCGCCAATGAAGGCGCCGCCGAACTTGCCGACGCTGGCGATGACCACCAGCGCCACGGTGAGCAGCGCCAGCTGCGGATCGGTCAGAACGGTGAGGTCGGCCGACAGGCCGGCGACGCCGAAAAACACCGGCATGAAGAGCGCGGTGATAATCCCACGCAATTGCCCTTCGATGTGGCGCGACAGGATCGGCGATTCACCGACCAGTATACCGGCGACGAAGGCGCCGAGCACCGTGTGGACGCGGATCAGGTCGGTGATCAGGGCCATGGCGCCCATGATGGCGAGGATGACGGTGATGACTGCATATTCGGAACGGAAAGTGTCGTTGGTCCAGCGGATGGCGTCGAAGACGATGCGGCGTCCAAGCGTGAAGGAAAACGCCATGAAGGCGGCGACGCCAAGAATGGTGAAGGCCAGGCTGCCGATCTCGACCTTGCCCTTGGTGGCGATGCCGATGGTGATGGCGATGATGACCCAGCCGATCGTGTCCTCGATGATGGCCGAGGAGACGATGACCTGGCCGAGGTCGCGACGCATGAAATTCATGTCGCGCACCACCATGGCGACGATCTTGACCGAGGAAATGGACAGCGCCGTGCCGAGGAACAGCCCGGCGACGATGCGTTCGCTGCCGGCCGCAAGCAGCGTGTCCGGCATGAACAACGCGGCAATGAAGCCGAGCACGAAAGGCACCGCCACGCCGGCGGCGGAGATCGAGAAACAGGCACGGCCGACGCGGCGCACGAGCCTGAGGTCCGTTTCCATGCCGGTGAGCAGCAGGAGCATCAGCACACCGAGCTGGGCGACGGCGTTGATCATCGACTTTTGCGACGGATCGTCGGCAAAGACCAGCCGCTCGGCCGCCGGCCAGAGCCAGCCGAGCAGCGAGGGCCCAAGCAGGATGCCGCCGATCAGCTGACCCATCACCGCCGGCTGGCCGAGACTTTCCAGTATCTCGCCGATGCCGCGACCGACGACCAGAAGCAGGATGAGCTCGAGCACGAAAACGCCTTCGGCGGACATCCCGGTTTTTCCGGCGGCGAAGGCGACGGCGGGCATCAAGAGAAGCGCGATGGCGGCAGAAGCGACCGACCAGCGCCGACTGAGTATGTTAGACAAGCCATCTCCCCTCGATTTCGGGTCATAAACGGTTTGGCCGGCCGTTCGGTTGCACGACGTCGAGGCGTCCCGCATCCCCTAAAATTCTAATCAAATGCCGTCGCCCTTGTTTGCTTCCCGGTAAAGCGACTCGACGATGTTGCCAGCCAAGGCGGGGCAATAAGGAGAAGCTAATGAAAAGCGACTTTGCCGCCGCCCATCTGCATCTGGATCGGGCCTGCCACTATTTGCGCGGCGACGACGAAGTGAGCCGCGCCGCCCTTGCCGCGCTCGACCTGGTGATCGAGGCGGTCGCGGCCGCTCAGTATGCCCGTCCGACAGCGGACGTGGTGCCGTTTCCCCGCCCGTCGAAGGGCCCGCTGCCACCCCTTGCCTCCTGACTTATCCGCCTGAAAAGGCGGGAACATTTTGCTCTTCCGCACGTTGATGGTCTGGGGCGTGGCCGGTGTGTTTCAACCGGCCACGGCGGGAGGCGCGTGGCGGCAAATGGCCCAGACGAAATCCGCGAAGTCAACCAAGACGACAGCACCTGTTACGTCTACCGGGGCGGCTACACCGGCAACATCCACCGAGGCGGCAGCGCCGCCGCGGGCCTCCGATACGCTGGCGCTGAAACTCACCTCCGCCGAATTCACCACCACGCTGTCGCATTTCCACCGCGCCGAGATCGCGCGCATGGCCGGCTGGCGCGACCGGCTCGACCGCACCAGCAATTGGGCGATCACCGTGGTGGCGGCGATGCTTTCGGTGTCGCTGTCGACGCCGAGCGCGCATCACGGCGTGCTGCTCTTCGCCATGCTTTTGATCACGCTGCTGTTGTGGATCGAGGCGCGACGCTATCGCTTCTTCGACGTTTACCGTGCCCGCGTGCGCCAGTTCGAGCGCTATTATTTCGCGCAGGTGTTTTCGCCGCAGCCCGACTACGCCTCGAACTGGCTGGCCATTGTCGGCGAAGGCCTGCGCTCGCCGCGTTTCCTGATCACGCAGCGGGCGGCGCTGATCCGGCGGCTCAGGCGCAACTACATCTTCATGTACACGATCCTGATGCTTGCCTGGGTGCTGAAGATCACCACGCCAAGCCTGACCCGCGACGGCTCGCCGCTCGGCTTGAGCGCCTCGCTCATCGATACGTTTCGGGTGGCGACTCTCGGCCCCATCCCGGGTGTCGTCGTGGTGTGCGGCGTGGTGCTCTGCTATCTGGCGCTCGTCGCCGCCGCCTTCCTGGTGCGCGCCGACGATGGCGAGCTCTCGTTCGGCGACGTGCATGTGTGAGGGAGCAGTGAGTGGTCGGTAGTGAGTAGTGAAATGGGGACACCGCGCGAAAGCGGGCATCCCCAGCCTCCTGCCTATTCACTATTCACTATTCACTATTCACTACTCACCACTCACTCCTCACTCCCGCAGCTCCACACGATATTCTCCCTCCGGCGCCAAGTTCCGGTTGACCCCTTCCTGTGGCGCGGCGACTATCGTCGCGGCAGGCGGTTCACGCTTTGAATCACCGAGCCGGCCCAAGTAGCTGTTTTTGGAGGACATCGCATGGACGACACCGACCAATGGCGCAACATGGCGAGCGCGCCGCGGGACGGCAGCCGCATCCTGGTGACGGTGCGCTCGTCCGAACAGGGACCGGCCGAGGTCGACATGGCGTATTGGTCGCGCGCCGACCAGTTCGGCCCGGAGGGCTGGCGGGCTTCCGATTCCTCGCCCGGCCGCATCGTCGAATATGCCGAGCCGGAGCTCAGGTGCTGGATGGCGCTGCCGTCGGCCGGCCGCGCGTCGCTACCGAGCCCTTGGGAAGGCGACGACGTGTCGTTGCTCGACGGCTCGGGAATCTGACGCGGATTTTTCAGCTTTGATAATCTCACCATGGACACGAGGCCAGCGTGCCCATGGCGAAACATTTAGAATTGCTTCTAGTTGCAGGCCGGCTTGGCGGCGTTGCAGGCATCGACCAGCTCGGCCGGCGGATCCTTGTGGAAGACGGTCTTGTAGGATTCCAGCACGTTCGACTGCACCACCGGCAGCGACTGCACCCCGACCCAGGCCGGCGTCGGCTGACCGATCAGCGCCTTCATCATGGCCAGCGCCTCGGCCACGCCCTGGTCATAGGGACGCTGCGAGCCGGTCGCCTTGAGCGGACCACCCTTGGCGATCTCGATCGCCGATTGCAGGCCGAGATCGACCGTGGTGATCGGGATATCGATGCTCTGCGCGCGCATCGACGACAGCGTGTCCAGCGCCGGCTGGTCCCAGACTGCGAACACGCCCTTGACGTCGGGATTGCCGGTGAGGAAGTCGCCGGCGATCTGCGACACTTTCGAAGGATCGGTGAAGTCGACCTGCTTCAGGACGATATCGGGCCGGTTCTTCTTCATCCACTCGCTGACGCCTTTGGTGCGCTCGTTGGTGGAAAAATAGTCGACGCCGAAATTGACCAGCCCGATCGTGCCGCCCTTGGGCATGCAGGACGCCAGGATCGTTGCCGCGATCTGGCCATTGCCCTGGCTGTCGGCCGAGATCATCGAGGCAAAATCCTTCGGCGATGAGAGGCCAACCGGAATAGAGTCCATGAACACCAGCTTGATGCCGGCCTCGCCCACCTTCTTGTAGGTCGGCGCGGTGGCGGTGAAATCGACCGGGATCGAGATGATGCCGTCCGGATGCTGCTGTATGGTGTTCTCGATATCGGCGATCTGCTTGTCGACCTGATATTCGGCTGACGCCACGCCGGTGACGGTGACGCCATATTTGGCCAGCGTTTCGCTGATGCCCGCCACCTGCAGCTGCGACCAGTCGAGGTTCACCGTCTGCATGGAAATGCCGACCTTGAACTTGCCGGCCTTGACCTTGGCGGCCTCGTCGTCGGTTAGCTTCAATTCATCCGGCGAGGCTGCCTTCTCGCCATGCGGACCTTGCCCGACGATGCCTTTGGGCCCGAGCGTGGCCAGATCGACGCTCTTGACGCAGCCTTCGGCGGTCTGCGCCATGGATATCGATGTCGAAAGGGCGATCGCGCTGACGGCGATGCCGATGGAACCCAGTACAGCAAACTTCTTCATGATTCTCCTCCGTTTGGTTGTTTGACGTCCCTGCTGAATGCTTTGCCGCCCCCCTCGCCCCTACCTCCTTGTGAATGCGACGGCGGCGACGATGATTGCTCCCTTGATGACGAGTTGCAGCGAGGAACTGACGCCGAGCAGCACCAGTCCGTTGTTGAGCGTGCCGATGATCAGGCTGCCGAGCAGCGTGCCGAGCACGAAGCCACGCCCGCCGAACAGGCTGCAGCCGCCGAGGATGACCGAGGCGATGACATCGAGCTCCATGCCCTGGACGACGTCCGGACGCGCGGCATGCGAGCGCGCCGACAGGATGAGCGAGGCAAGCCCGGCCAGCGTGCCGGTGATGACGAAGGCCAGCGTCGTCACTTGGCGGATATGGACGCCGGAATAAAGCGCGGCGGTCGGGTTGCCGCCGGCGGCGTAGATGCGCCGTCCGTAGACGCTGTAATGCAGGAGCAGGATGCCGCCGACGGTGACCGTCAGCGTCCACAGGATCGGCGCCGGCACGCCGAGCACCGAGCCCTCGCCGAAAATCTTGAAGTAGTATTCGTTGGTGATGATCACCGGCTTGGTGTTGGTCACCATCAGCGCCAGACCGCGCGCGGCGCTGAGCGAGCCGAGCGTGACCAGGAAGGACGGGATTTCCAGCCTGGTCGTCAGCAGCCCGTTGATCAGCCCGATCAGCGCGCCCGTCGCCAGCCCGGCCAGCGCGCCGAAGGCCCAGTTGTTGAAGACGAAACTCATGGCCAGCGATGCCGCCATGCCCGACAGCGCCAGCGTCGAGGCGACCGAAAGGTCGATTTGTCTGGCGATGATGACGAAGGTCATGCCGACGGCAATGATCGAGACCAGCGCCGTCTGCCGGCCGATGTTGAGGAAGTTGTCGATCGACAGGAACCATGGCGAGGCCAGGCTGAAGACGACCAGCATGATGAGGAAGGCGACGTAGAGCATATAGGGCCGCTCGCCCTTGATGAGATGCTGGAGCAGCGAGCGCCCCTGGCTGGGCGGGGCCGGCTGGGCGGCGGTTTGGATATCGCTCATGCGGCGTGCTCTTCAAAAGACTGCGAAAGCTGGATCAGATGGTGGAGGTCCTCGGCGCTGCCGATTTCGACGCGGGCGATCGTCTTGACGATGTGTCCGTCGACGACGATCGAGACGCGGTCGCAAAGCTGCACCAATTCAGGCAGGTCGGACGAGACCATCAGCACGCCGCTGCCGGCGGCCGCGGCGGCGCGGATGACGCCGTAGATCTCCTCGCGCGCGCCGACATCGACGCCGACCGTCGGCTCGTCGAGCAGCAGCACGCGCGGCACCGGCTGGTTCCATTTGCCGAACACCACCTTCTGCTGGTTGCCGCCGGACAGGTTCTTGACCGCGGTGGCGGCGTTCGGCGCGCGCACGCGCAGACGCTGCATGGCCTTGTCCGCCTGCTCGGCCGCCGGCCGCCGCTCAAGCCACCCCATGCGCGAGAAATGCGGCAGCCTCGGCAGCGTCAAATTGCGCTCGATCGAGTGCTCCAGCACCAGGCCTTGCACCTGCCTGTCCTCCGGCACCAGCGCGATGCCGCGCGCGATGGCGGTCGCCGGATCGACACCCACAAGCGACTTGCCGTCGAGGCTCGCCTCCCCCGTCACGACCGGACGCAGGCCGAAGATCGTCTGCAGGATTTCCGTGCGGCCGCTGCCGATCAGGCCAGCCAGGCCATGGATCTCGCCGGCGCGCAATTCGAGATCGGCGCGGTCGAGGCGGTCGTTGGAAACGCCGGCGAGCCGCAGCACCGTTTCGCGCGGCTGATGTGACGGGGCGACATCGCCGGCTTCTGTCACCGGCGCCTTCAACACCGCATGGTCGGGACCGACGATGGCGCCGACGAGCTGGCGCATATTGGTGTCGGCGGTGACGAAAGTGCCGGCGTTCTGGCCGTCGCGGAACACGGTGACGCGGTTGGAGATGCGGAACACCTCGTTCAGCCTGTGGGTGACATAGATGACGCCGACGCCGCGCGCGGCGGCCTTGCGGATCGCGTCGAACAGGATGCGCTCTTCGTCGTCGGTCAGCGCCGATGTCGGCTCGTCGAGGATCAGCAGCCGCACGTCGCCCATCAACGCTTTGCAGATCTCGGTCATCTGCCGGTAGGCGAAAGGCAGCGAGCCGACCATGGCGCGCGCGTCGAGCGCGATGTTTTGCGCGTGCAGGAAGGCTTGCGCCTGGGCGAGCAATTGCCGTTTGCGCAGGAAGCCGAAGCGATTGCGCGGCTCGCGGCCGAGCAAAAGATTGTCGGCCACCGACAGCGATTCCACCAGGCTCAGATCCTGATAGACGACGGCGACGCCGGCCTCGCGCGACTGCGCCGGCGAGGAGAAACTGGCGGGCTTGCCGTCGATCTCGATCAGGCCGCCGTCATGGCCCTGCACGCCGCTCAGTATCTTGATCAGCGTCGACTTGCCGGCGCCGTTCTCGCCGAGCAGCGCATGCACCTCGCCGGGCAGCACCGACAGGTCGACGCCGCGCAGCGCAATGACGCCGCCAAAGCGCTTGCGAACACCCTCGACGCGAAGCAAAGGAGCCGCGGGCAATGGCGAAGTCGAACCCGGTTCGGTCATGAGGCCCGTGTTTCCTCCTCCGGCGCCCCGGCACGCCGACTCTACCCCTTGAGACTTTTCTTACTTTTTTTGTGACTTTTCCATCAGGCCGGCGAAATGTCAAATCGCCATCGTGCCTCAAAGAGCGTCCGGAGCGACCTCGCCATGCTCGGTGATGATGGCGTCGAAGGCGCCGACCGGCGCGAAGTAGGCACGCTTGAGCTTGCCGAATTTGCTGGAGTCGGCGACGAGGAAATTCTCGCGCGCCAGCCCCATCACCTTCTGCTTCACCACTGCCTCGTGGAAATGCTCGCAGGTCGCGCCGCGCTCGGCGTCGATGCCGGCGGCGGACAGGAAGGCGGCGTTGATGCCGACAGTGCTCAATATGTCGAAGTCATGCGTGCCGGAAAAGGACGCCGATGCGGGATGGTAGACACCGCCCAGCATGATGGTGGTGACATTGGCCTTGCGGGTCAGGCGCTCCGCCACGTTCATGGCGTAACATATTGCGGTTATTTGATAATTATCCGGCAAAAGGTCGACGAGATGAACCAGCGTCGTGCCGCAGTCGATGAAGATCGTCTCGTCGGGGCGGATCCTGCGCACCGCGTTGAGGCACGCCGCGCGCTTGGCCGCGGCATGGCTGTCGGCAGCGGTGGCCAGTTCGTAGGGAATATCGGCATCGATCCCGGCCGCTGCCAGTATATGGCCGCCGAGATAGGCGATCTGGTCCTGGTTGGTGGCGATGTCGCGGCGCACCGTCATCTCGGAAACGCCAAGCAGGCTGGCGGCCTCGCTGAGATGGATGACACGCCGCTCCGACAGCAGGTGCATCAACCTTGCCGTCCTCTCCGCCTTGCGAGCCGTCATCCGCCAAGCCTGTCGATCACATTAAAATGTGAGGAATGTAACAGGCGGTGTGACTGGCTTGCAAGCCGGGGATCGACGAGTGCCGATGGTTAGGCAGCCAATCTCCCCTTGTGGGGAAGATTGGCAGTTTCATACGCCTCAGAACAAAAACGCAGCCGTGGCCGGATCCGGCCCTGTCCTGCCGTCACGCGCATCCATCGCCAGGATGGTCTGCATATCCTCGCCATCCAGCTCGAAACCGAACACATCGAAATTGCCGGCGATGCGGTCCTGGTTGACCGATTTCGGGATGACGATCAGCCCTTCCTGGAGATGCCAGCGGATGATCACCTGCGCCACCGACTTGCCGTGCTTCTTCGCCAGCTTCTCCAGCACCGGATCGGCGAGCAGCCGGCCGCTGCCCAGCGGGCTCCAGCTCTCGATATGGATGTTGTGCTTCTTGTGGAATTCGCGCTTGTCGCGCTGCTGGAAGCGTGGATGCAATTCGATCTGATTGACGACGGGCGTCACGCCGGTCTCGCCGATGATGCGCTCCAGATGGTCCTGGTTGAAGTTCGACACGCCGACCGACTTGATGCGGCCGGCCTTCTGCAATTCGACCAGCGCCTTCCACGCCTCGACATATTTGTCTTGGGCAGGCACCGGCCAGTGGATGAGAAAGAGGTCGATCCGGTCGATGCCGAGCTTTTGCATCGTATCGTCGAAAGCGCGCAGCGCCGCGTCGCGCTGATGGGCGCCGTTGCGCAGTTTCGAGGTGATGAACAGCTCGCTCCTCGGCACGCCGGCGGAACGGATCGCCTCGCCGACGCCTTCCTCGTTGCGATAGCCCTCGGCGGTGTCGATCAGCCGGTAGCCGGCACCGATCCCCCAGCGCACCACCTTGGCCGTGATGTCCGGATCGACCTGCCACACGCCAAGCCCGATCTGCGGAATGGTTGAGCCGTCGTTGAGTGTCAGCTGTTCAGGCATTGGGGAATCCTTGTGCGAGGGTGGGTGGTGCGGTCTATGTAGGCCGCATGACGGATAATGCGAGAGGATGACGGTGAAGAAGGTGGTGGAGCGCCGAAGCTGCTGATCTCCCCCCTGGTGGGGGAGATGTCCGGCAGGACAGAGGGGGGCGCCGTAGAGTAAAAGCGTCGGCGAAACCTGCCTCGGTCGAGTAGCTCCACCATGCCGCACACACCGCTACCGCCTCGACACCGCGACAACGCCAAATCGATGCGCAAGGTCATGACCAATGCCGAGCTGAAACTGTGGAATGAACTTCGTGCGCACCGGCTAATGGGACACATCGCCGACCGGCAGGGCCGCGATGTCGCCGTTGGGATCGATCCGCATGGCCGGCTGCATTACGGCCAGGACAATGCCGGCGGCGACCACATCATCGCGGTTATCGGCCAACAAGTTTCCGACGCCTATCTCGCCGAGCTGCAGGCCGACGGCGTCTCCTACCTTTTCGCAGGTGAAGACGGCACCGACCTTCACCAGGCGATGGATGTGCTGGGCGAGGCCTTCGGCATCGAGACGATCCTGCTCGAAGGCGGCGGCATCACCAACGGCACGTTTTTGAAAGCCGGGCTGATCGACGAGATCAGCCTGCTCGTCTATCCCGGCATCGACGGGCTGGCGGGTGTACCGAGCATCTTTGAATTCCTGGGCGCCGCCGACGACCGCCCGGCGGCCGGCAAGGCGCTTCGCCATTTCGGCACGGAGACGCTGGAAGGCGGCGTGGTGTGGCTGCGGTATGGGATGGAGGCGGCAGCGTAGCTAAGAGACCGATGGGTCCGATCGCCTGATCGGACTGAGACGCTGGCGGGACAGCGCCCCCCTCTGTCCTGCCGGACATCTCCCCCACGAGGGGGGAGATTGGCAGCTTCACCCCTTCGCCCCGAACCGCAACCCATCCATCAACAATTTCACCAGCCGTCCTGACCGGTCGCGCCAGTCGGGCGTGTTGGGGGCGGAGTAGATGCCGCCGAGCGCATGCATGACATCCGAGGCGTCGACATCGGCGCGGATTTTTCCCGCGGCGGCTGCAGCTTCGATCAGGCTGCGCATGGCGCCGGAGACACGGCCCGATGTGTCGGAGAACAGCGTCGAGTTTGTGGTGAGCAGCAGCCGCAGGCTGGTGGCCAGGCCGCGCTTGGTGGCGATGTAGTCGACGAAGCGCTGCATCCACAGCTCCAGCGCGACATCGGCCGGGTGCTCACGCGCAAGCTCCTCGGCGGCGTGGCAGAGGCCCTCGACCTCGCGGCGATAGACCACTTCGACCAGATGTTCGCGGGTCGGGAAATGGCGGTAGAGCGTGCCGATGCCGACCCCTGCCCTTTTGGCGATCTCTTCCAGCGAGGCATCGACGCCGTCGGCGGCAAAAGTCTGCGCCGCCACCTCGACGAGCTTGTCGCGGTTGCGCTGCGCGTCGGCGCGCATTGCCTTTGGCGCCGGCGCTTCGCGCGTTGTCATTTCCTGGTCGGACACTTTTTTCTCCACCAAGGCAATATGGGGGGTTGAACCACGACTGGCCAGACCCCAGTTAAATAAACGGAGGCACCTCCGTTTTAGTGGAGTGCTTTTATCATATAACCAGGGGAAGCGGTATGTCACCTGTTGAAGGACGAAAAGCTTGCCTTGGCCGCTGGAGCGGGGCTGGAGCGCTGGAACTGCTGATCTCCCCCCTCGTGGGGGAGATGGCCGGCAGGCCAGAGGGGGGCGCTGTCCCGCCGACGTTTCAATCTGTAACGAGTGCTTCGTTCTCGGCGCTTTCCGCTAAACCGCAGAAACTACAAGCGCCTCGTTCCTTCGCGCCCCCCTCTGCGCTGCCGGGCTTCTCCCCCACGAGGGGGGAGATTGGCAGCTTCGCCGCCGGCGCCCTCCCCCAAATCCAACCCTTGATCCAACCCTTGCCCCTCACTTCCCAAGCCCCATTTCCATCCGCTTAAGCGTCCAGCAATTGGAGCCCGACGCCTCATGAACGACCAAGTCACCATCAGCCCGACCACGCTTTCCCTAACCCTCACCATCAACGGCGAGTCGCACGCACTCGACATCGAGCCGCGCGTCACGCTGCTCGACGCCCTGCGCGAGCGGCTCAATCTCACCGGCACCAAGAAAGGCTGCGACCAGGGCCAGTGCGGCGCCTGCACCGTGCATGTCGACGGTGAGCGCGTGCTCGCCTGCCTGACGCTCGCCGCCCAGGTCGAGGGCCGCTCCATCACCACCATCGAGGGGCTGGCCGGCGAAGACGGCACGCTTCATGCCGTGCAGGCCGCGTTCCTCGAACAGGATGCTTTCCAGTGCGGCTATTGCACGCCGGGACAGATCATGTCGGCGGTGGCCTGCATCCGCGAAGGGCATGCCGGTTCCGACGACGAGATCCGCGAATATATGGCCGGCAATCTGTGCCGCTGCGGTGCCTATCCGCACATTGTCGCCGCCGTCCGCCAGGCCGCGAAGGAGCTCAGCGCATGAGAGACTTTTCCTACCTTCGCGCCGACACCATCGAGGCCGCGCGCAATGCCTCGGCGCTGCCCGGCGCCATGCTGCTGGCCGGCGGCACGACGCTGGTCGATCTCGCCAAATGCGGCGTCGCCGAACCCTCGACGGTCATCGACATCAGCCATATCGATGGTCTCGACGCCATCGACGTCACCACCGAGCGCGCCATGATCGGCGCGCTGGCCAAGATGAGCCATGTCGCCGACAACGCCGAGGTGAAGAGCCATTTCCCGGCGGTCTCCGAGGCGCTCTGGCAGGCGGCCTCGGCCCAGCTGCGCAACATGGCGACCATCGGCGGCAACCTCATGCAGCGCACGCGTTGCCCTTATTTCCGCGACCCCGCAAATTTCCCGGCCTGCAATAAACGCTCGCCAGGCAGCGGCTGCTCGGCGATCGGCGGCGTCACGCGCGGCCATGCCGTGCTCGGGACCAGCGAAGCCTGCATCGCCACCTATCCGGGCGACCTGGCAATAGCTCTTGTCGCCTTCGACGCCGTGGTGCATCTGGGCGAACGCAGCTTGAAGGTCGAGGACTTCTTCCTGGCGCCCGGTGCCACCGCCGAGCGCGAGCATGACATCCGTCCCGGCGAGGTGATCACGGCGATCGAAATCCCTGGTTCGGCCGCAGCCAGGCGCTCGACCTACATCAAGGTGCGCGACCGCCAGTCCTATGAATTCGCCGCTGCAAGTGCCGCCGTCGGGCTGGAGCTCGAAGCCGATGGCCGCACCATCCGCGACATCCGCGTCGCGCTTGGCGGCGTCGCCACGAAACCGTGGCGGGCGCGCGCCGTCGAGGACGCGCTGAAGGGCAAGCCGCTCGACGAGGCCAACATCCGCAAGGCAAGCGAGCTCGCCGTGGAGGGCGCCGTCGACCATGGCGCCAACCATTACAAAATTGCGCTGGCGCCGCGCGTCGTCGCGCGCGCCATCCTCAAATTGGGAGAGACGGCATGACCGTTCATGACATGAAACATGCAGGCTCCGACAGCGCGCGCCTCGAAGCGGTCGGCGGACGGCTGTCGCGCGTCGACGGGCCGGCCAAGATCACGGGTGCGGCGAAGTACGCCTTCGAGCAGCGGCTGGACGGCCTGACGCATGCGGTGCTGGTCGGCGCGACGATTGCCGCCGGCAAAGTGACGGCGATCGACGCACGCGCCGCCGAGACCGCGCCGGGTGTGCTTTTGGTGCTGACGCCCGACACGATCATGGAACTCAAGGGCGCGTCGGACTGGCTGGGCAATCCGCCGGCGCTGTCGACCTACGCGCCGCTCGCCCGCACCGTCACCTTTTCAGGCCAGCACATCGCGGCCGTGGTCGCAGAAACCTTCGAGCAGGCGGTCGCCGCGGCGGCGCTGGTCAAGGTGACCTACGAGGAGACGCCGGCGATCGTCGACCTCAGCGACCGCAAGGCCGGCGACGGCATACAAATCGACATGATGACCAAGGAATGGGGCGACGCGCAAGCCGCGTTTGCCGCGGCGCCCGTGCGCGTCTGCGCCGCCTACAACACGCCGCGCGAATTCCAGGTGGCGATGGAGCCGCATGGGCTGATCGCGCGCTGGCAAGGTGACGAGCTGACCATCTGGGAGCCGAGCCAGTGGCTCGACGGGATGGCGCGCACCTATGCCGAATGGTTCGGCATTCCCTTCGAGAAGGTGCGGCTGGTGTCGCCCTATATCGGCGGCGGTTTCGGTTCGAAGGCGCTGGCGCTCGCGCATAGCGCGGTGGCGGCGGCGGCGGCCAAGATGCTGAACCGGCCGGTCAAGCTGGTGCTCAACCGGCCGCAGAATTTCACCTCCTATGGCGGCCGCGCCGCGACCCGCCAGACGGTGACGATCGGCGCGGACAAAGACGGCAAGATCCAGTCGATCGTGCATCGCGGCGTCAACGAGACGTCGGTCGACGGCATGTGGGTCGAGCCGCTCGGATCCGTCACCTCGATCATGTATGCCACGCCCAACTTCTCGTCGAAGCAGAATGTCGTGCGGGTGAACACCGTGGTGCCGGGGGCAAAGCGTGCGCCGGGTGAGAACCCGAGCGCCTTCGGCATCGAATGCGCCATCGACGAGCTTGCCCACGAGCTTGGCATGGATCCGCTGCAGGTCCGGTTGATCAACTATGCCGAACAGGACCCGCAGGTGAACAAGCCGTGGTCGACGCGCCAGTTGCGCGAGGCGTTCGCCGCCGGCGCGGAAGCCTTCGGCTGGGCAAGGCGCTCGCATGCGCCGCGCTCGATGCGCGACGGCCACCAGCTCATCGGCTGGGGCATGGCGGCCGGCACCTATCCGGTGCGGCGCGCCCATGGCGAGGCGGTGGTGAAAATCCTGGCCGACGGTTCGGTCGAGGTCGAAAGCTCTTCGATCGACATGGGCCAGGGCACCTACACGATCCTGGCGCAGACCGCGGCCGACACGCTCGGCGTGCCGGTGGAGCAGGTGTCGGTCAAGCTCGGCGATTCGAACTTTGCCCGCGCCGGTGTCGCCGGCGGCTCGCGGCTTGCCGGTGTCATGACCGGCGCCGTCTACAAGGCGGCCGGCCTGGCGCTCGACGAGCTGATCGGGCTCGCGCTGTCCGACCCGCGCTCGCCCTTCCAGAAGGTCCGGGACAACACGCTTGTGGTGAAGGATGGCCGTATCGCATCGCCACGCGGCGACGGGCCGGAACTGTCGATCGCCGAGCTGATGCAAGCCGTCGGCCGCGACCGCATCGAGGCCAAGGGCGACAGCTTGCCGACGAGCACGACGCCGGAGGAGCGCTACAAGAACTACACCACCATCGCCATGTCGATCCCGCACACCGAGGGCAATTACTCGCGCCATTCCTGGTGTGCGCATTTCGTCGAGGTCCGGGTCGATGAGGATTTCGGCACGGTGCGCGTGTCGCGCGTGGTCTCGGCGCTGGATTCCGGCCGGCTCTACAATCCGAAGCTGGCGGAGAGCCAGTGGAAGGGCGGCATCATCATGGGCATCGGCCAGGCGCTGCTCGAGGAAGGCATCGTCGACCGCCGCCACGGCCGCGTCGTCAACGGCAATCTCGCCGACTACATGCTGCCGACCAATGCCGACATCCCCGATATCCAGACGATCTCGGTCGGCATCCCGGATCCGCATTCCTCGGCGCTCGGCGGCAAGGGCGTCGGCGAACTCGCCATCGTCGGCATCGCGCCGGCGATCGCCAATGCGGTGTTCCACGCGACGGGCAAAAGGGTGCGGGATCTGCCGATCACGCTGGAGAAATTGATCTGAGGGTGGCGCGAGCCACCCCTCTGCCGTGCCGGGCATCTCCCCCACCATAAAGGGGAGATAGCCAGCTCCGCCTTCTTCGCCAATACAGCTTCGCCAATACAGCCCGGCTCACTTCGTACTGATCACCGAAGCGGACCCATGAGTGTCCATCGTCGCGCCATTGCGGTCCTCGTCGAACAGCGTCTCGCTGCCGAAGCTGGCGCGCAGCCCGATGACGAACTTGTTGCTCCTGTTGTCCCCGGTGAACGATTCGAACTTCCTCCGTTCGAATTGATAGCGTCCGAACAGCGACCACGGCGTGTTGTCGAACCGGTACATGGCTTGGACGGCGGCGCCGAATATGTCCTCGTTGAAGCCGTTGTAATCCGTTCTGTCGAAGGCGAGCTCACCATCGACGCGAAGGTTCTTCCGGACGAAATAACGCGCCACGGCGCGCACGCCCCATTGGTCGCCATGGAAGTCGTTGATGGTGAGCTGGCCGACACTGGCCTGGCCGTAAAGCGTCAGATTGCCGAAATAGAGCTGGGCCTCCGGACCGACCGCATAGCTGCTTACGGGTACGCCGGTTTCGCCAATCGATGTGTAGGCGGCGAAAAGACCGGCGGCGAACCTGTCGGGATCGCGGTAGTAGCCGTGGATGGCGCCGCGCGTGTCGTCCAGAGGATCGAAGTGGCCCCATATGCGGTCGTAGCTGAGATCGCCCTGCAGGTTCCAGCGCTGCGCAAAGGCGACGTTGACGCGCGCGGCACCCCCGCCGGCCCGGGTCGTGTAGTCGTCGCCGTCAAAGCGAAGCCCGCCGAGATAGAGTTCGCCATAGCCGGAAATAAGTGATGTCGCCGCCGTCTGCCCGGCCAGCGCCTGTACGGTGTCCGCCGCATGGGCGGATGTCGCAGCGATCAGCGACGCGACGACGATTGAATAGCGATTCATTAAGAGCCCTCGAATGCGAAAATGCGTTCTGTTCCGGACCCAGCGCAAAAATCCTTGCGTTTCCTCGCGCGTAAGCCTGCTTGCACGGGCCGGATATGTTTTAGCCGACGGCTACCGCCACCTTGTTGGCGACCGCCGCGGACGCCAACAAGCAATGGTTTTCATCGTTTGATTGCCGCGCGAAATCTCGCTTTCGCGCAACAGGGTTTCATTCGGCCCATCGGATCAGAACTTGTAGCTGAGGCCGACGCGGATATCGTGCGTTTGCAGATCGACGCTCGTCTTCGTGAGCAGACCGGCTGCTATCGAGAGGTCTTGGCTGCCGAAGTCAGAGAAGCGATATTCGGCCCGTGCGGTCCACCGGTCGGTGAAGGCGTGCTCGATGCCGACGCCAACGGTCCAGCCGACATGGGTCTCATCGTGGAATGGTATTTCAATGGCGCCGCTGCCGCCGATCGCGGTGATCTCATATTTTGCCGCGGCCACGCCGGCAGCGATGTAGGGCAAAGTCCGATCGAAAGCGTAGCCCGCTCGCAGCCGCACCGCGCCCGACCACTTAAGTTCGCTCTTAAGCAATGTGCTGAAACCACCACCGCTAGCATCGAGTGGTATCAGTCCATCTGTATTATTGTACGCGAGGTCGGCCTCGGTGCCGATGACGAAGCGATTGGCCATTTCGTAGTTGGCGCCGATATGAATACCGCCGATAAAACCGTCCGGATCGAGGGGAAGATTGAGGTCGCTGGCCCCGCCGATGCCGCCGCCGGCGATGAAAAGATTGGACTTTCCGGCTGCATAGCCGACGTCAACGCCAGCATAGAGGCCCGACCAGTCGTAGTCGGCAACAGGCGAGCCCTCACCGATGTCGGCTGCGGATGCAACGCCTGGCGCGAGAATGATGGCTGTCGCGAGAAGTATCGTTTTCATCGTCATTTTGTTGCCCCAGAAATGTTGCGTTCCCCGCCCGCGGAAGTGCTTCGCGGAGATCCAGCTGTTGTCGACGCCCCGGTGTTGCATTGTCCGTCGCCTCGCGTCTTGGGCTGGGTCGCAATGGAATTGTCCTGGAACGCACCCCGGCACTTTCGCGCCCGGTGTGGCCGATCAGCCGCAGCCGATCGGTTCGCCGTTTCGGTGAACGGCGAAACGCTCCGCCGCGGGTAACGCTACCCGGTCACTCTTGAGACGGCTCGCCGCCGATGGGGCGCAACGGGGCGCCGATGTTCGAAATGAGCTTGACAAGATCGGCCTGACGCCGCGTGCCGGTTTTGGCGAAGATCCGGTTGAGGTGGGTCTTCATGGTGTTCTCGCCAATGCCGAGCGACGCCGCGCTCCTGGACGCGGACAAGCCGCTGCCGATCCTGAGCAGGACACGCGCCTCCGCCGGCGTCAGGTCGAACAACGTGGTGAGAACGGCCTCCGGCAGTGGCGAGGCGGACGTCGTGGTCGACACGAAGACAGCGGCGCAGGCCGGCCGGAAAGCCGCCCGCGCGGTTCCTTCAGTCAACGGCAATACATAGGCGACGGCGGGCGGCTGGCCCGGGGCCGAAATCGGCAGGCCTATGCCGCGCGAGCCAAGCGAGGCATCCGCGCTCGCGGCACTGGCGATCGCTTCCTGCAGGGCGAGGACCACCGCCGTATTCTGCGCCTGAAGGAGGCCATGCCTGGAAAGAATGGGACCTTGCGCCGAAAACATCTGTTGAGCAGCCTCATTGGCATGGAGGATTGCTGCGTTGGCCCCCGTCAGCACGACAGGCACGGCCAGATGGTCAAGCGCCTGGCGATAAAGACTGGCGCTCACGCGGGCCTCATCGAGCAGATCCCCAATCAGGGAGGCGCGGCGCAGATGCGGCGAGAGCAATGCCATGAAACGCTGCTCCTCGACGGATATGATCTCCCGGTCGGCCCGCGTGGTGCAGCCCATGAGGCCGATCCGATCCGGTGTATGGACGAATTTGATGATGCAGCCTTCACGCAATCCCTGCGGTTTGGCCCAATTCTGGAAGAAAAGCGTCTGCTGGAGTTCGGCCTCGCTCATATGCGACAGCGTCGCGACGGGCGTGTCCATATCGCCGACGACCACGGCCTTCAGTCCGGGAATCGCGTCGAAGTCATAATCCTCCTGGAGCACGCGCATCTGTTCGGCATCCCAGGGCGACCGGGCGGCGAAGCGGCCGTGATTGCCTGCAATGTCGGCAAGCGCGATGGTGCTATAGGCCGCGTCCATGGTTTCGGTGATCTGGACCATGACTCCGGTCCAGCCTTCCGGGTTCAACACGCAATCGTAGATATCGCCGACAATCGAACTAAGGACTTCGCCGCTCAGCCTTTCCACCGTTTCTCCTACACCCCAGCATGCCGCGCCGTCGCATGATGGCGGGCAAAACGATGAAACCAGCAGTATTTTGACTACGACCCGGTGCAAGAGCACCGATCCCGCCTGAAGGATTTCGCTGGCGTCATACTTCCGGGTGACGCCAAGCGTGGTTGGGCTCGATTAAGGCGTTCAATCGGTTGAACGCCAAGCCATCAATGTTGCTGGTTATTCCTGGAATGGAAAGCGTCGCGTTCGATTTTTTGAGACTGCGGGTTTTAGCGAGGCGCTTCCATGTCACGAAAGACGTTGTTTTCATCGGCTGATTTGCCGGAGCATCTTGGCGACCGGGATCGATTTTCGCTCTGGCAGGATATCCATGTCGCCGAGATCTGGTCAGTCGAATACGGCATTTCGGAAAAACTGCCTTTCGAAGCGGCGATCGAGGCCACGGCCGTCGGATCGCTGGTGCTTGGCCAGATGGCCGGGACAATCAAGCATGCGACGAGGAAGGCGAGCAACATCGCCAATGACGGCAATGACGGGTATCTGCTGCTGATCAACACGGCCGACACCATGCTGAACGGGGCGCAAGCCGGCCGCGAGTACAGCATCGGCCAGGGCGAAGCAGCTCTGGTCACCGCAGCGGAAGCGTTGAAAATGAACGGTGCCGACTGGAATATGTGGGCAAATGTGGTGGTGCCGCGCGCGATCCTCACCCAGGCCTTCCCACAGATCGATGACAGGCTGGGGTTGAAGATCGGCGCCGGAAACGAAGCCCTCGATCTTCTCAAACGCTATTGCCAGCTGCTCGAGAGCGGCCGCCCCCTCGCCTCGCCCGACCTGATAACCCACGCGACCGAAACGATCGTCGATCTGGTCGGGCTGGTCACCGGCGCGAAAGGCGAGGCCGCCGAACTGGCCGGCCTGCGCGGCCTGCGGGCGGCAAGGCTGCAGGCGGTGCTGGCGAAGATCGCAGGCAATTTCACCAACCCCGGCATCTCCGCGCAAGGCGTCGCAAAGGAACTCGGCCTGTCGGCGCGCTATGTCCAGGATCTGCTCCAGGAGACAAGCATCAGCTTCTCCGAGCGTGTTCTGGAACTGCGCTTGCAGAAAGCACACGGAATGCTCTCGCAGAGGCACAGTAACGTCATGCGCGTCAGCGAAATTGCGCTGACAACTGGATTCAGCGACGTGTCCTACTTCAATCGCCGCTTCCGCCGGCGCTTCGGCTACACGCCGACGAGCGCGAGATAGCCGACCACGCTGGAAAAGGCGACTTGGGGGCGCGAGGCAACCCCCTCTGCCCTGCGCAAAGAGCCCCGCCGGCGGCACGCCGGCGAGGCTCTTTATCGACAACGATCGCCGATCAGAGAGCGCGACCGCGGCCCTCGTGGTTGTCGTGACCCGAGTTAGAGGCACCGAGGCACTGACCCCAGTAGGTGTCGTGATCGGAGCACGAAACGATGCTCTGCTGAGCAAAAGCCGAGCCGGCGAAAGCAGAGATAGCAACAGCGGCGAGAATTGCATTGCGAAGAATCTTGGTCATTTGGAATTTCCTTTGTTTCAATTTCCGGGCGACGCCGGTCGACGGCGGTTTTGCAGCGATTGTGTTTCAGCTTGATGGCGCTTGAGCGCGTTTTTGTTTCGATTTGGCAACGTCGCAAGCGCCGAGCCACAAGCGGCTAGCCTCCCGCGCCATGCCCGGCGGTCAAGCTCAGACGGTCGACCAAAGAACCGCGCAAGACCGAGCGAGCTCGTTTGCCTGCAAACATCGCAGCAGCGCCTGTTCTGTTACGCACGGCATGTTTTTGTGCGATGCGGCTGAAACAATCATCGACCATTTAGATCCGAACAAAGATCGGCTGCGGGACAGCCTCGGACGATAAAGGATAATTCCATGTCGATGTTGAAGACACTCCGCCGCCTGGGCGCGGCGTTGAAATATGCCCAGGATCCGCGCCTGACGAGGCCGATGCAGGACGGGTTCCCGGCCTTCAACCGGATGGATATCGGCTGGCCGGACATGCCGCGGAGGCATTTTCCGTCAAAGCCCTGGCACGGCCTCTGAGAGCGACCTTCCTCTGCGGGAGATCAATCGCTCGATCGCTTTTCGCCGATCGCAGCGGGCGCGGCTCTGGCGATCTCTCCAGTGCCGGCGGCAAGGCGAGGAGCACGACCATGGTTGCAAATGACGAAGGAACGGTCCGGCTCACGCATCGCAGCACAGAGCCGGACCGGTTCATCGTCAGTAGTCGGTGTCGCCGTCGACCACGACAGGGCGGTGGTGATGCCGGTTCTGGATGGAACCGGTAATGACCACGCTGTCCGGGCGATGATGGCGACGCCAATCGCGCCGGCCATGGTCATAGAAAGCGATCGTGCCGTGATGGCGATGATGGAGACGATGACCCTCGTCGCTGATGATCACAGTCGGCCGATGATGATGGTAATAGTGCCTGTGATGTGTTCCGATAACGACTTCTGCCTCGGCCGCGGAAGCAATGGCGGGCGCGGCGACGCAAAGCGCCAGAGCGGCAAAAAGTACTGTTTTCATTATTCTATTCCTATCTTCTGAAAGGCCCCTTCTCCCGAGTAAATTGCTGCCGGCGATTTTTGTTCCGGCCTGTTTTCGAGTTCCCTGCGGCGCTGAAAGAAGCGATCGAGACCGCGGCCACCGGCCGGCCTCAGCTTCCCCGCCGGCTCCGAAGCGCCACATATTCGAGATAGGTCGTGGCCGCGGCATCGCAGGCGCGCCGCGCCTGACCGTTCGCCTCTATCATCGTCTTGGCGAGCCGCTGGGACAGGCCGTATTTCTTGGCGAAGACCGCAGTGTCGTATGGCTCCTCGTCCTGATCGTCGAGAGGTCTTTCAAGGCTCATGGCGGGTGCTCCTGTCAGCGGGAAAATTTGTGCGCTTGCCAATGCGAAGCCCGGGCTTTGGTTGCGGCATTCGGTCCTCTCCCGAGGGCCGTCCGACTTCAGTCCGATAAGACTTCGGACCCTCGCCCGATCGGCGGAACGAAGGCCGCCTGCGCCCGTTTGCAAACTCGAAATCGCAACGCGCAAACCGCCGACAGGAGCCATCGATATGGACCACCATCGCAACAGTATCCTGGAGGCACGCTGGCTTCTTGCCGTGCCGGTTTCGATGCTGCTGACCGTGCTGATTGCCGGCTTGCTGCTCGGGTAGCGACCGTCGTCGGGCTCGAGCATGCGGACCCGGATGAGATCAGGTCGAAACTGGAGATGGAGGCAGAGTGTCCGGCGACCCGGGAAACCTCGACGGGCGAAATGAACGAGGCCGGTGCCGCAGTGGGTGGGGTTCGTTGGGTAGCTGAGACACCGGCCGAAGGGCGGAATGGGCCACCGCCGCCAGCAAACATAGACGTTGAGGGTGGCGGCGAAATTACGCGATCGCGGAAGCCCTGATGCATGTCGAAGCAAAAACTTAAAGCGCGGCGTCCCGTTTCAGCGCGACGCGCTTTAGGCGGCGCGCTTTGCAGGTGGGCTGAGGACCGCCACCAGAATCGCCACCAGCACCAAAGCCGCCGCCATCCCGAAGGTGAAGCGCATGCCGTGCGCGATGGCTGCCGGCGCGGCGTTCGCGATCTCGCTGGTGCCCGCGGCAAAGGCAAACAGCGCGCCCATCACCGCCGTGCCGGTGATGAGGCCGAGATTGCGCGACAGGCTGAGCATGCCCGACACCACGCCGCGTTCACCCTGGCCGACATCGGCCATCACAGCCGTGTTGTTGGCCGCCTGGAAGAGCTGGTAGCCAGGCGTCAACAGCACGACC
The DNA here is from genome assembly GCF_041355295.1 of Mesorhizobium sp. RCC_202. NCBI lineage: Bacteria > Pseudomonadati > Pseudomonadota > Alphaproteobacteria > Hyphomicrobiales > Phyllobacteriaceae > Mesorhizobium > Mesorhizobium sp. RCC_202. The sequence goes on along the minus strand of NZ_JBFUPO010000003.1, from coordinate 263,049 downwards.
GCCGCCGCGTAGCCGGCGACGCCGAACAGCAGCGGCAGCACGGCCAGCGCGGCGCAGCCGGCGACCATCAGCGCCAGCCCGGCAAGCACCATGGCGGATGCGCCGAGGCGGTCGACGATACGGCCGGCAACGACACCGCACAGCGCCGAGACGACCGGACCGATGGAGAGCGCCGCGCCGGTCATCGCCTCGCTCAGGCCCAGCGCCCGCGACAGGAAGAACGGGCCGACCACCAGCGTCGCCATCATCACCGTGGAGACCAGCGCGTTCATCGCAAGGCTCGGCGACAGCACCGGGTCGCCGAGCAGCGCGAGCTTGACCAACGGCGACGCCACCTTTGCCTCGGCGAAGACGAACAGCCCGGCGCCGAGCACGGCGAGCGCCAGCAGCGCGAGGTTCAAGGCGCCGAAATGGCCACGCCCCATGGTCATGGCCAGCGCATAGGCGACGAGCGTCGCGGCCAGCAGCAGCGTGCCGATGACGTCGAAGCGAGCCGGCTTGCTTGGCTGGCGGACGACACTCGCTGCTGGCAGGAAACGCCAGGCGGCAAACATGGCGGCGACGCCCAGCCCCGCATTGACAAGGAAGATCGAACGCCAGCCGACACTGGCGATCAGCACGCCGCCGAGCGAAGGCCCGAGCGCGGTGCCGATGGCCGACATGGTGCCGAGCAGGCCCATGGCGCTGCCGGTGCGCTCCTTCGCCACCGTCTCGCCGACGAAGGCGATGGTCAGCGCCATCATCACCGCCGCGCCCAGCCCTTGCGCGGCGCGCGCGGCGATCAAAAGCGCCAGCGACGGGGCGAGCGCCGCCGCCAGCGAGGCGGCGCTGAACAGCGCCAGGCCGGCGACAAGCAGCGGCCGGCGGCCGACGAGGTCGCCCAGGCGCCCGACGCTGACGATGAGCGCGGTGATGGCGAGCAGATAGGCCAGCACGACCCATTGCACCGCCGGGAAGGACGCGTTGAAAACCGTGCTCAGCGTCGGCAGCGCTACATTGGCGATGCTGGTCGAGAGCGAGGAGAGCAGCATGGCCAGCGACAGGCTGGCCAGCGCGCCGGCTGTCGAGCGGCCGGCGGGGAGCGATTGCAAGGCGGTGACGTCGGCCATGGTTGTTCTCCGGCATGGTGGGGTTTGCCGGCAAGATAGGCGCTGGCGACATGGGGCGGAACGCGCAGCACTTGCACTTGATCAGTGCATCAAACGCCATGCCATATTGTTCGGCCCGTGCTAGGATCGCGCCATGTCGCGACCCGATCTCAACCTCCTGGTGACGCTGGACGTGCTGCTTGCCGAGGGCAGCGTGGCAAAGGCCGCGCGCAAACTTCGGCTCAGCCCGTCGGCGATGAGCCGGGCGCTGGCGCGCCTGCGTGAGGCGACTGGCGACCCGCTCTTGGTGCGCGCCGGGCGCGGCCTGGTGCCGACGCCGCGTGCCATCGAACTCAGCGCGCAAGTCGGCCCATTGGTCAGCCAGGCGGAGACCCTGCTGCGGCCGGCCGAGCGGCTCGATCTCAAAAGGCTTGTCCGCTCCTTCACCATGCGCAACAGCGACGGGTTCGTCGAGAATTTCGGCCCGGCGCTGATTGCCCGGGTGGCCGTGGAAGCGCCCGGGGTGCGGCTGCGCTTCGTGCCGAAACCCGACAAGGACTCCGGCCCGATGCGCGAGGGCGCGGTCGACCTCGAAACCGGCGTGGTCGGCGGTTCGATCGGGCCGGAGGTGCGGGCACAGGCGCTGTTCCGCGACCGCTTTGTCGGCGTTGTGCGCGCCGGCCATCCACTTAGCGAAGGCAGGATCACCGCCGCCCGTTTCGCCGCCGGAAGGCACGTCCTGGTCTCGCGCCGCGGGCTCGACCGCGGGCCGGTCGACGCGGCGCTGGAGGTGGTGGGATTGTCGCGCGAGATCGCCACCGTGGTCGGCGGCTTTGCCGAGGCACTGGCGCTGGCGCGCGGCCTAGACCTCATCGCAGTCGTGCCGGAGCGTTATACGCAGACGTTGCGCCAGGGGATGTTCAGCTTCACGCTGCCGGTGAAGCTCGCGGAATTGACGATCTCGCTGTTGTGGCACCCGCGCCTCGACGCCGACCCGGCGCATCGCTGGCTGCGCGGTGTGGTGCGCGACGTGTGCGGCGCTGCCGCTTGAGGGCGAGACTCGCGCGCTTTGTCCAATCCCTGTACGATCAGGGCCGTTCTCAAACGGGGGGAGGATCCATGAAACGCGCATTGGCAACACTCATCCTGGCGCTGCTTGCCGCCCAGCAGGCCGGGGCCGCTTCCTGCGGCTGGAGCGCCAAGATGGAGGAGGACGAGGGCGGCAGCGTGATGACGGCTTCGGTCTGCGGCGGCCCGAAGGGCGACGCGCATCTGATGCTGGCCTGCTTCGACAAGCCGGTGCTGAGCTACGATCTCGGCGCCGCCGGCGGGAATCTGGAACCCGGCGTCAGCGGCTCGTTCACCTTCAAGGCCGGCGACAAGAGCATAACGAAGAAGCTCGACCTCGAGGCGATGTACAATTACTTCACCGCTGAACTTTCCGGCCCTGGCGACCCGCTGCTGGCGCTCCTGCGCGGCAAGGGCGACGTGACGGTATCGGCCGACAAATACGGCGCGGCGAGCTTTCCGCTGAAAGGCTCCGGCGGGGCAATCGGCAAGGTGCTGGCCGAGTGCGGGAAAGGGACGGCCGGGGAAGCGGATTGAAGCGCGGCGGCCTATCTCCCCGGGGAGATAAGCGCACCCCTTGGCGAACCGCCTCGCCCCACACCATATGACTCCTCGCCGGCGATGATTGTCCTCGCGACAAGCGTGATCGATCCCAGACAAGCCCGCCAGGCGGTCCATCCCGGACCGACGACGCTCCTCGCGAGGCCCGTTGCGGCATCGCGCGACCCCTACCCGGCCGCGACACAGGAGCTATGTCCATGAATCCGATCACCCTTTTTCTCACCGCCGTCTTCGCGCTCATCGGCGCCGGCCTCAGCACGCTTGCCGGGCCATGGGCGGGCGCGCCCTTCTTCGTCATCGCGGCGCTGATCGCCGCCTCGCTGAAGATGGCCAACACCTGGCAGAAATTCGTCGTCCTGCGCGCCGGCAACCTGCAAGGCGTGCGCGGCCCCGGCCTGTTCATGATCATCCCGGTCGTCGACAGCGTCGTGGCGGTGATCGATGAGCGCATCCAGACCACCGCCTTCAACGCCGAGCAGGCGCTGACCAGGGACACCGTGCCGGTCAATGTCGACGCGGTCATCTTCTGGCATGTGCATGACGCGCGCCAGGCGGCGCTCGAAATCACCAATTACCGCGAGGCGATCGACCGCGTGGCGCAGACCTCGCTGCGCGAGATGATCGGCTCCTCGATGCTGTCGTCGCTGCTTTCCGACCGCAAGGCGGCCGACGAACATCTCAGGGACGTCATCGGCGCCAAGACCGCGCAATGGGGCATCACCGTGATGTCGGTCGAGATCCGCGACGTCGCCATCCCGGTGGCGCTGCAGGACGCCATGTCGCGCCAGGCGCAGGCCGAGCGCGAGAAGGAAGCGCGCGTCATCCTGGGTTCGGCCGAGGCCGAAGTCGCCGGCAAGTTCGTCGAAGCGGCCGTGACCTACGCCAACCATCCGGCGGCGCTGCAACTGCGTGCCATGAACATCATCTACGAGACGACCAAGGAGCGCGGCGCCACCATCCTGATCCCGACCGGGCTGGTCGACAGCCTCAACCCTGTGGTGGGGAAGAAGGCGGCGGCATAGGCGATCTCGCCTAAAGGGAGGATGCCCGCCCGCTTGCATCGCCGTGGAACCTCGCCTTATATTCGCAGTTACTAATGCAATTGGTCAAACAGCGAACATGCGGGACGTGCACGCGTGAAGGCTTATCGTGTCGAAGAGATGAGCGGCGATGCCATTGTCGCCGTACATGCGGCCGAAGCCAACACGCCGTTCGAAGCCGCCGAGAAGGCGCTTGGGCTGAAGGTGACGCTGCGCGGCGGCGCCGATATTTGGGTTCGCGTTGTCGACCTCACCGAGCGGCCGCGGCCGGTCAGGCTTCGGCCAAGCACGTTCGAATTCAGGGCGATCGGCAACCGCAAGTGACGGCGCGCTCGACAATCCGGCCTCGCAGTCTTCCTTCACCACCGGCAGCATCAAGACGATGGCGGCTCACGCCACGATGGCCGGCAGGATGGGTTCGGGCGAATGCACCGGCGCGATCGATGCCCAGCACAACGACCGCTGCGCCGCCACCAAGCAACGCGGCGGCGCCAACTGAGGCGGATCTGGCCACGGAAATGGCGGGCTCAGGCCCGCCATTCATTTTGGCAAGGCCCCGTCACTTTTGGACGACATGCATCTTGCGATGCATGTCGTTTTCCCAAAACCGGAACCACTTTTGGGCGACATGCATTAGGCGCTGGCGCCGCCCATCAGCGCGGCGACCAGTGTCGCCAGGAAGACAAGCAGCCCTATGGCAACGCGGTCCAGCCAGGATCGGCGCCTGGCAAGAATCTCGAACAATGCATTGCTCATTGGAACATTCCCCATTCGCCTTCACGCATCCTATCACATTGCGGCCAGGACACCATGAAGCGGTTCACAAAGGCCGCCGGCGTCCCCGCGTGAGGGCTAAACCGACGGCGCTTGGCGTCATTTGCTGCAATGCACCGATGCACCCAAAAAAAGTCGGGATCGCGGCGCGGGCCGAAAACGCGACGGCCGGCGAAAAACAAGCTTATTCAAGCGCATAGGCATATAGGCCGGATAGAGCCGCCGACGCCTCGAGAAAGCCCGGAATTCCGCCATTTCAGGCGTTTTCCATCCCGCGATGGCATGATGGCGGAAGGGGCATTCCGGCCCCGATAAATCGGCGAAAATGCCTCTTTGGAGGGCCATGCCGATGACGTTGACATGCCCCTGCGGCAGTGGCACTTCGCAGCCACTGGTCACGCCATGACCGTGACTGTTGGGGACGGACGGGGTTTCAACAGTCTGGCGGCGCCGGACGGGCGGGCACCTGCGCAGTGTTCCGCCCGCTCCTGGCCAGCCCCGGTTCTTCCTGCCGACGCGGCGTGTTTCAACGCAACCAAACCGGGCTGCTATTACCTGTTGGACGGCACCACGTCCGCCGTCACGGCCGACAGCCTCTGGCGCTTTTCGAGCGTCGGCCTGCTGTAGCTTTTCTTCATGGATTTTCCCCTTGCCCCGAAAACGATGGCGGCAAGGGAGCGCGGCGGCGCTGCTATCAAGCTTTGTCCAAATTAGCGATCGTTACGATCACCGTACCGCCTTGCCGGATCTCAGAATGTGAATCCGGATCCGGGCACGGCCGCGGTGGCGGCTGAAAGCTTGCCACGTCGTTCGATTGTCGGCTTGCGATAAGGCTTCTTCATCTTTGCGCCTCGGCATCGGTCGATGACAGGCTCAGGGAGCAAGATGTGCCCGCACTTGTCAAGCTTGCGCCCGACGACGGCGACGGCCACGTCCGCCAAGCGCCTGGCGGCCGCGTGCATTGGCTACCGGCAGGCCCTTTTTGATTTCCTCGCCCGGCCCACCGTCAGGTGGGCCAAGCGTCTATGTCGAAAGCTCGAATGCCGCGGTTACGGCTTGATGACGATTGAGCCGCCGGCGACGACGTTCGACAATTTCTGGCGCTTCGACAGCGTCGGCTTTTCATAAGTCTTCTTCATAAATAAACCCCTTGCCAAAGTTTCGCGGTCGCAGAACGCAACGTGACGAGATTGCCGTCAAGGGACGTTTTCGTGATCGACGCGCAAGCGAGGGTTTTGTCAGCAAAAACGGATATGGCTGTGCTGTTCCGGCAACGGTTTTGGAAGGTGGGAGCGCCCTTCTCCCATGAACGGGGAGAAGGCAAATCTCCCACTATGTTGCACTGCGTTAGATTTGTTGCATTGCGATAAAGCCGCATAGGTCCGAGTCTCCCGGACAGGCGGGATGCGAACGAGCAAGTGCGAGGTTCGTCTTCGTGTCAGCATCTGCGCGGGATTTCCGGCCCGATATCGAAGGCTTGCGGGCGCTGGCCGTGGCTGGCGTCGTTGCCTTCCATTTCGGCCTCACCGCGCTGCCCGGCGGCTTTGTCGGCGTCGATATCTTCTTCGTCATCTCGGGCTATCTGATCACCCGCCATCTCGCCGCCGAGATTTCCGAGACCGGCCGGCTCGACCTGCTGCGCTTCTATGCACGGCGCGCCCGCAGGCTTTTGCCGGTGGCGTTGTTCGTGATCGCGGCGACGCTTGCGGCCGGCGCGGTGATCCTGTCGCCGGAGGAACAGGCGCTCTATTCCAAGGGTGCGATGTTCGCCTCGGCCTATATGATCAATCTGTGGCTGATCCGCTGGTCGTTCGACTATTTCGCCAGCGACGCGGCGTCGAACCCCTTCATTCACTACTGGTCGCTGTCGGTCGAGGAGCAGTTCTACCTGGCATGGCCGGCGCTGCTGATGCTGGCGGCATGGTTGAAGCCCGGCAGACGCACCATCGTGCTCATAATCGCCGTTGCCGGGCTCGTCTCCTTCGCCGCCTGCGCCTGGCTCACCAGCGTATCGCAGCCCTGGGCGTTCTATTTCTCGCCGCTGCGCGCCTGGGAATTCGCCGCTGGCGGCCTCTGCGCGATGGCGCCGGGGCAACTGCTTGCACGCCACCCAAGGCTGCGCCTGGCGCTGGGCCTGACCGGGCTGGCGATGATTGCGACCGCATACCTTACCTTCAGCGAGGACTCTCCCTTCCCCGGCTTCCTGGCGCTCCTCCCGGTGGCCGGAACGGTCCTTCTGCTGATGGCGGGAGCGGCCGGCGTCAGGGACGGCATTTCTTCACGCAGTTTCGAACGAAAAAACGCGGGGCATTTTTCGTCGAATTGCGTCGATGCCGCCCTGGCGCTGCCGCCCTTGCAATGGATCGGCAGACTCTCCTATTCGCTCTATCTCTGGCACTGGCCGGTGATCGTCTATGCCGGCATGCTGACGCCGCAACTCACCGTCGCGCAGCGCCTTGCCTGCGCCGGGCTGACGCTGGCGCTGTCGGTGCTCTCCTACCACCTGATCGAGAACCCGATCCGTCGCAATGGCTGGCTGACGGCCAAGGCGGCGCGGGCGCTGGTGCCGGCGCTCCTCCTCACCGGCACCGGCGTCGCAGCCGCCTATGGCAACGCCAAGCTCGCCGTGCATCACCTCGATCGGGAACAGCGCATCATCGCGACAAGTGCCGCCGAACCGTCCACGGCGCGCGCCAAAGCGGGCTGCGTGCTCGACTATGAGACGGTGACGCCGAAGCCATGCGTGTTCGGCAACGGGCAGCGCACCATCGCGCTGTTCGGCGATTCCCACGCCGATCACTGGTCGACGCCGCTGATCGAGGCCGCCGGCAAGAATGGCTACCGTGTCGAAACCTGGCTGAAAACCTCGTGCCGCGCCTCGCGTTTCACGACATGGTCGTCGAAACTCAAGCGCGACTATTCGGAGTGCGATCGCTGGCGCGAGCAGGCGATTGACGAGATCATCGCGGCAAAACCGGCGCTGGTGGTGATCTCGGAGCTGGCGCTGACCTCACAGCGCAAGATGGCGGCCGGCAAAGGCGAGCCGGACGAGCGTGACGCCGACTGGCAAGCCGGCCTGCGGGCGACGCTGACGAGCCTGAGCCAGGCCGGGCTGAAAATTGCCTTCATCCGCGACGTGCCGTTCAACGACGAGAACATCGACACCTGCGTCTCCCGCGCCTTGTGGCGCGACCGGGCGCCCTCGCTCTGCGACCAGACGCGCGCCTATGCCGCCAACGACCGGATGGCGGCAGTGGAACGCGCCATCGTCGACAGCGTGCCCGGCGCTTCCTATGTCGACCTCACCGATCGCTTCTGCGGCACGACGACCTGCCATGTCTTCATCGGCGGCATGCTCGCCTTCCGCGACCAGCACCACATGGCGACGCCGTTCGCGCAATCGCTGGAGCCGGAGATGGAGGAACGGGTGATTTCGAAGGTGGGAAGGTGAAGCTGCCAATCTCCCCCCTCGTGGGGGAGATTGCAGCGTCAACGTCGGCGCCTCACCCCACCACAACCACGAAATGCTTGGTCACCGGCTCGAGGATCTTCCAGGTGCCCTTGAAATCGGCCTCGACCACGAAGGCATCGCCCGGGCCGACCTCGACCGGCGCGCCGCCGTCCGGCGTGATGATGATGCGGCCGGCGATCATGTGGACGAATTCATAGTCGGTGTAGGTGGCATGGTAGGTGCCGACCGAAGCGCGCCAGGTGCCCGACATCACCTTGCCGTCCGCGGTGGTGTGCTGCACGGCGGTCTGCATGGTCGGCGACCCCTCGACCGCGATCCAGCCCGGCAGGTCGCCGCCATCGGCATGCTCGACGGCGCCGAATTTGAGGATGGTGGGATGGCTCATGGATGGCTCCTGCGGTTCGCCGGGATTGGCTTGCGACGGCATAGCCGATGAGAGCATGCGTTGCACGCGGCGATGCGACAGCCGGAGGCGGAGGGGCGACGAGCGCTTTCTCCGCCACGTGGGCAGCCAACCGGTCCTTTGATAGTGGGTCAGTTTGAAATTATAGCGGTTGCCTTAAGCGCCCATTGCGCAAAAGCGAGAAATGCTGCTGAAATATGCAGCATGACCATACCGATGAATCCCGACGACCCAAAAGACGCATGGCAGATGCGCGTTTCGACGACCATCTGCGATTTCGGCATCGCTTTACGTGAACTGCACGACAGCAATCCTTGGCCTGACCTACCCTTACTACCTTTTGCCATGAATTACCTGATGACCGAATTATGGGATCATTACTTTAGCCAAACAGAGATACGAGAAGCTTTCGAGGCAGCCGTAGCTTCCATGCCGAGATATGGGGGCGGAAACGAGACCAGGCCTTAGCCACGCCTTTTACTGCGCCGCCTGCAACTGCTTTCGGCGCGCAGGCTGCCGGCGTCGATTGGCGGGTTTGAGGGCGACGGCCGGCTTTTTGGAAAGCGCGCCGGTCACCGCGTCAACCATGCCGAAGGCGACGAAATCGGCGTTGAGGGTTCCGGCCAGCTCGGCCGCGGCCTCGGTGTCGCCGTTGCCGACTTCGGACCAGAACACGATGCCGACCCGCAGCGCGGGTTTGATCCGCTTCAGCCTGCGCACCATGAAGCGCGCGTGCTGCGTGGACTGGCGGTTGAGGAAGCCGATGACGACGACATCGACCGCAGCCAGGTCGAGGCGTCCGATCGCCGAGGGTTCGAAATCCGTGAAACCTGCGCGCGTCGCCTTGGCGCCCTGCACGTCCAGCACCTGCGCCAACATCGCCGCGGCGGCATCGTCGAGCTCGCCGCCTCCGCCGGCGCAGACCACACTGACGCCGGACCCGTCGGGCAGGTCGACTTCCTCCTCGTCGGCTCCCGCCTCGGCGGGCTTGCCATCGCCTGCCTTCTTCTCCGGCGCCTTCTTGTCGGTAGCCTTCTCGACCGCCGCGGCAGCCTGATCCGCCTCGTCGTCCTCGGCTTCCTGTTGAGCGCTGTCGTCGAGATTGGCAACCAGCGTCATGGCGCTGCCGGCGACCTGCCTTAGCTGGTCGTCCGCCATGACGCCGCGCCCGCGGTCCTGCTCGCCAAGCAGCAATGCGGGGATGGCGACCTGGTCGTAGAACTGGAACAGATATTTCTCCTCGAGCATCTCCTCGGCATGGTCGGTCGCCTCGTCCGGGTCGCCGGCCAGCAGCCGCTGGTAGAGCCTGGCATGCGGCTCCAGCACCGGCTCGTTGCCGAACAGCACGTCGAGGAACTCGAACTGGGGCACGTGCCGGCCGAGCACCACCAGACACACGGTGAGCGGCGTCGACAGCACAAGGCCGATCGGTCCCCACAGCCAAGTCCAGAAAATCGCCGCGACGATGATTGCCAAAGGCGAGAGGCCGGTACGGGAGCCGTAAAGCCATGGCTCGATGACATTGCTGGTGATCAGTTCGACAATGATGAAAAGCGCGGCCGTCCAGGCCAGCAGCGACCAGCCGGGCGCCACTGCGAGCGCGAGGAACAAGGGCAGGAGCGCGCCGATGATCGGGCCGATATAGGGCACGAAGCGCAGCGCCAGCGCCAGCAGGCCCCAGAGCGGAGCGTTGGGAATGCCAAGCACCCACAGCCCGACAGTGATGGGCACGGCATAAATGCCGTTCACCACCAGTTGCATCAGCAGATATTGGCCGACACGCTTGCCGGCATCCTGCAGCGCCTGCGTGGTGCGGTGGAGATCGCCGTAGCCGACGAGCCGGATGAAGCGGTCGCGCAGGTCCTCGCGCTCCATCAGCATGAAGATGACGACGATGATGACCAGGCCCGTGGAACTCAGCGGACTGACCAGCGGGCCGATGACGTTCTGCAGAACCTCGAGCGGCTTTTCATGCGAGACGACCTCGACCGGGATCGGATCGCGCCTCGTTTGCTGGGCGGCTGAAGGCAGCTGCGGCTCCTGGCGGTCGATCTCCTGACCGACACGCTCGATGACGCCGCTGAGGCGCGAGACGATGCCGCCGCCGAAGCCGTTTTCCTTTAGCGCGCGAACCTTGGACAGGATGTTGATCTGGTAGACCGGAATGTTCTGCGCGAGGTCGCTGACCTGGGTGGCGACGACGAATGAGAACAGCGAAAGCGCGGCGAAGGCTCCGGCGACACTGGCGATGACTGCCGCTATGCGCGGGACGCCAAGGCGCTTCAGCCATGAAACGAACGGGGCGATGGCGAAGGTCAACAGCAGGGCCACGGCGATCGGCAAGAACACCTCGCGCCCGAAGTAAAGCGCGGCGACCGTCGTGACCACGCTCGCCACCGTCGGCAGCACCGTGCGCGGATGGCCCCTGGAAGCGGCAAGCAGGCTTTCCAGCCTCGGCTCCGGCACGCCTGTCCCATTACGTCGGCTGGCCGCCACCTTAAGCCTCCCTCTGCACGGCGATGATCGGTGATACTGCGCCGGCATGCAACGCGGCAAAGGTCGGGCGGTTGCACGGTTTCTAATAAATGCCGTCGCAGCGACCCGCGAGCGAGCCGGGCGGGTTTCACCGGAACGCTTTGTCGGGAACATCGGCCCGGCGAAACCGTTTGTTTCTGGAAGGGGCAAAACTCAAAGGAGGCAGCGATGAAAAAGCTTCTGCTTGCTTCGATGATCGCCATCGCCTCGGCGTTTGCGATCGCGCCGGCCAATGCAGCCAGCGTCCAGCTCGGCATTGGCGTTGGTCCGGGTTATGATGATGGTTATTACGGCGACAACTATGGCGGGTATTACCCTCACCGCTACTACCGTCATGTCTATAATGACGACTACGACAATGGCGGCTACGTGGTACGCTACCACCACCGCCATCATTGCCGCACCGAGCTCGTAAGCCACTGGCGCCACCACCACCGCGTGGTGGAGGAAGTGCGGGTTTGCGGCAACAACTACGGCGGCTACTAAACAAGTCTAAAAGATCGCGCGGCACGGCTCGGTCGTGCCGCGCGATTGTCGTCGAGGCGCCCGCTGCCTGCGGTCGCGCGGCTTTCAAATCTTGCTGATCTCGGCACGTGCGGCGCGGCCTTTCTGGTCGCCGCGCGTTATCATGGCGAACCTTCAGGAGGAGGTTGCCATGAAAAAGCTTCTACTTGCCTTGGTTATCGCCATCGCTTCGGCAGCGGCCATGCCTGCGAATGCGGGCAATGTGTTCCTCGGCGGCAGTTATTTCGACTACGGCCCCTTCGGCGATTTTTACGACAGCTACAGCTCCGCGCCGGTCTACGGGTCCTATTGGGGCGGCCCCTATCTCAACTACGCCCCCGGTGAGCGCGACGACTATGATGGCCGCTATGTCGCCGCGCCGAATGCCGTGCATGGCCGCCGCCATTGCCGGATCGAAGCGACGAGAGCCCGCAGCGCCGACCACCGGTTCACGCGGCAGGTGCGCGTCTGCAACTAGAGCAGCTTCGCCGGCGGTGTGGAACTGCGTCGAAAGAAGCGTGTCCGTGAAGAAATCGCCGGCTTCCCGGCAGCTTTTCGGCCTCGAAAGCGTTTATCCCGGTGAACCTTCAGGAGGAGGTTGCCATGAAAAAGCTTCTACTTGCCTCGGTCATCGCCGTCGCATCGGCGGCGGCCACGGTCGCACCGGCAGACGCCCATGTGTTCCTGGGCTTCGGCGTGGGCGGCTACCAGCCTTATCCGTTCTACGGCGGCCCGTATTATGGCGGCTACCGCGACTATTACGATGACGACTACTACCCCGGCTACATGGTCTACCCGCGGCACTACCGGTACCACAGATATTATTTCCATCACCGGTACCACCACATGCACTTCTACTATCATCACCACCACCGGCATCACCACAGGCACCACCATCGGTACTACCGGTATTAGGCAGCAGTGAAGCGGGCATGGCCGGCCAATCTCTCCTGTTGGAGATCGGCCGTCCGTGCGCCTTGCAAATCCTGCCCCAAATGCCATCTAAGTCGCCGGTTCCGAGGAGAACAAAAGGGTGACGCAGCGAAGCGGCAGCGCGGACCTGCCGCTACATGGCGGGCGGGTGCCGAAATGGCTGGGCGACCGGATGACGAAGCTCGGCACGGTGCTGTGCGAAGCCATCATCCACCATTACGGCCGCGACGAGCTGTTGCGGCGCCTGGCGCATCCCTTCTGGTTCCAATCCTTCGGCGCCGTGATGGGCATGGACTGGCACTCGTCGGGCATCACCACCTCGGTCATCGGCGCGCTGAAGCGCGGCTTGAATCCGCTCAGCAACGAACTCGGCATCCATGTCTGCGGTGGGCGCGGCGCGCATTCGCGCAAGACGCCGGGTGAGTTGCTGGCGATCGGCGAGCGCGTCGGCCTCGACGGCGATGCCCTGGCCAGCGCCAGCCGGCTGGTCGCCAAGGTGGACAGTGCCGCCGTGCAGGACGGCTACGACCTTTATCTGCACGGCTTCATCGTCACCGATGACGGGCGCTGGGTGGTGGTGCAGCAAGGCATGAATGGTGATGCCCGGCAGGCGCGCCGCTACCACTGGCAGTCCGAAGGGCTGACAAGCTTCGTCGACCAGCCGCATGCGGCGATCGAGGGCGAGGCTCAAGGCGAGATCGTCAACCTCACCGATCGCCGCGCCGCAAAAGCCCGCGGCGGCCAGATCGAATTGTTGAAGACGATGAGCCCGGAAAAGATCCTGGCCGAGCTTGCCGTGCTGGAGCCCCCGAAAATCGTCAAGCCGGAGCCGGAACCGGCCGCACAGCCGCTGTTGCCCAATCTCGTCATGCCCGCGCATCACGACGTGCGCGAGAGCGACATCGTCATGCGCCGCCTGCACGGCAACATCGCCTCGGCCATCGAAAGCGGCCCGAAGGATTTTCCCGAACTGCTGCTTGTGCCCGGCGTCGGCCCGCGCACGGTGCGCGCGCTCGCCATGGTCTCGGAAGTGGTGCATGGCGCGCCTTTCCGCTTCTCCGACCCGGCGCGCTTCTCGCTCGCTCACGGCGGCAAGGACCGCCACCCGTTTCCCGTGCCGCTGAAGGTCTATGACGAGACGATTTCGGTGCTGAAATCGGCGGTGGGCAAGGCCAGGCTCGGGCGGGATGAAGAGCTGCAGGCGCTGCGGCGGCTGGATGGCGAGTCGCGGCGGATGGAGCGTTATGTGACGGGGCCTAGCTTGAAGGAGATCGTGGCCGGCGAGATGGACCAGTCGCATCTGCTGGGCGGTAGGAGTGTGTTCGGGTGGGAGGGGCCGCCGGACAAGAGCGACGAGCGCTGAGCATCCAACGCAGTGCGCAACCTCGCAGGTCAGCGCCGCCCCTCATCCGCCCTTCGGGCACCTTCTCCCCGTAAACGGGGCGAAGGAAGAGCGGCGCGGGCCCGGCAGGGCAATGAGGGGCAGCGCCAACTTCCGAAGGTTCGGCTCATTCCTTGATTCATTTCCCCACGCCAAGTCCATGTTTTCACATGGCAGGCGCGATCTGCTTGCTCACCAGCGCCGCGATATAGTCTTCCAAGCTGATCCTGCCGCGCTCCGATTTCTCCGGCTGCATCGGATCGTCGAGCACGGTCGCCGTCATGCGGGCATAGGATTGCGCGGCGGGCTTGGAAAACCCGAACCGTTCGTAGGTCTCGACCCAGCGCTCGCGCGGCGCCGTCACGACACGCACGTCTTTGCCCAGCGCCCTGCCGAAAGCCTCGGCGACATCCGCCGTCGAATAGCGTTCCGGCCCCTCGACACAATGAATGCCGGTCTGGTCGACTGGCTCGAGCAGAAGCCGCGCCGCGGCCTCGCCGAGATCCTGCGGCGCCACCATCGGCAGCGCGAAATCGGCCGGCAAGAACGAATTGACGACGCCGTCGCGGCGCGCCGTCTCCAGCGCTCCATCCCAGTTGCTCATGTAATAGGCGGCGCGCACGATGCTGGCCGGAATGGCTTGGCCAGCCAGCTTTTGCTCCAGGCCGTAGAGCACGGATAGGTCGCCGATGCCCTCCCCCGGCTGCGCGCCATAGGTCGATTCCGCCACCACCTTTTCGAGGCCGGAGCCGTCCAACGCGGCAGCGATTGCCGCAACCGACTTTTGCTCCTCGGCGTCGGTATCGGTCGAGGGATCGGCCGGCGGGTTGAGCAGGAAGGCGCGCCGGCCGCGCCGCAACACCTTGCGCAGCGCCTCGACATCGCGGACATCGGCAACCGCCACTTCGGCGCCCTGCCCGGCCAGATGCGCGGCCTTGCCCGCATCGCGCGTCACCACCGTGACCGCCTCATTTTGACGCAAAAGTGCGGCCGCCGCGGCCGAGCCGACATGGCCGGTACCACCCAGAATGATATGCATGGTCTTGTCCTTATGCTGTTCCATGCGGAGTTAATGGGTGGGGTAACGATGGGTTCAAACGATGCTGACAGAGGGTGACGTGGGACGTTGTCGGTCGGGCGATCGATCAGCCATCGTAGCGGTCGCCGGCATTCACCCAGCGGACCCAACGCACAACCGCCCAGGCGCCCACCACAAGCCCGACCAGGCCTATCGATAGAAACATCCAGAAGCGAAATTGCAGCGACGCAAGCTCGGGCTGCCACGCCGGAAATTGCGATAGCCACGCCAGCGTTACGGCCTGCCCGAAGGCAAGCAGCGCACCGACCAAGGACAGTGCTGCAGTTGCGGCATAGGCCGCAGACTGTCTCGTCATGACCCCGGCCTTACTGTCTTTCGTTCGATCAGGCGCATGTCGGTCTCGGGCTGCAGATAATGGATCAGTCCCGCTTTTTCGGAAAGCACCATGATCCCGCGCTGCAGATAGCCGAAAGCTTCCCTGGGGTAGTCCTCGGAATACTCATCAGTATCTATCGAGCAAACCACGACGCCTTCATTGCCCTCCCAGACGAGGATCTTGTCGCCAAGCCTGGCAAGAGTTCCGTCTGCATATCTCATCGTCAACACTCAGGAATGTTGATCTGAACGAAGCCCAGTTCGCCTTGATAATTATTCGCAGTTCAAGAGTCTTGCCAATCAGCACCTATGGTTACTGCTGGATTTTCGCTCATCCCGCCTTCCGTCCCATCATCCCGTAATGCACCGCCAGCAAATCCAGCCCGACCTTCAGCAGCTTGACCACCACGTCTCGCCCGTCTCCCGTCCGTTCGGCGATCGCCTTGACCGACTGGCCGTCGAGGCAGGTCTTGCGCACCACTTCCACCACCTCCCAATGGGCAAGGGCCGCGGCGGCTTGGGCATGGGCACGGCCGGCTGACAGCACGCGGTCGGGGATGCCGCCGCCGATGCGGCCGCCGTCGATGCGCTCGCTCCAGGATTGCGGCTGCAGGCCTTCGCGCTGGGTGCGTTCGAAATCGTCGCGGAAGCGCCCTCCTGCCTCGCGCTGCTGGCGGCTGAGCGAGGTGATGGCGACCAGCGGGTCGACATTGCGCAACCGCACGACGCCGCCGGTGGAGGTGTAGCCGCCGTTGGAGATCTCGTAGACGCGGCGCGCTTCCGCCGTGCCGGGGCTGAGCCGCTGGCGGCCGAAGGCGTCCGGCTTCAGCGCGAAATCATGGCCGAGCTCGCGGCGGATGCGCACCTGCTCGGCTTCGCCCTTGGGGAGCTTTGGCGGTTGCGGTTTTTTGGAGGGCTTGCGGGGCATGGGTGGGGTCCTTGTGATAGGTGAAAATTGAGAGAGATGGGCGCCGCGCGCCTACCTCACGATCATTTTCGGCGAGGAACCGACGCCTAGCAGGGCGCTTCTTTTCGCCATCAACTCCCGCATCAGCCGCCTCTCCCGCACCTCGATCGACAGCTGGGCGCTCGACGGGCAGAACTGGGCGTTGTCGACCTTGGCTTCGCCGCGGATGAAGCGCTGGATCGCGGCCTGGACGTCGCCAAGTTCGGCATCCTGCACGGCGGCCAGATAACCGCGCATCTGCATCTCGGCGTCAGCCAGCGCGGATTGCGGGAAGCAGGAAAACATCGCGGCCAGCGCTTTCGCCGCCTGTTGCAATTCGGCTGCGGTCATTGATCTCCTCGATGATTGCGTTGGCGGCATCGACATGGGTCTTGCGGCGCGGCCATTTTTGTCCGGATCCGGAAAATGCTTTGCCGTTCTTTTCCCGCGAAGCGGCAGACGGCCTGGAAAAGGCCGCGGCTTTTTCTTGGCTTGGAATCCTGGTTCGTGGACTCTGGGAAACTGGACTGGTGGCTTCTGGACTCTGGGGCTTATCGTCCGGCTTATCCGCGGCCTTGATGCGCCCCTTATCCGAGGCCGAAAAAACCTTTTGCCCAGAAAGGCTTGGGTTGCCGCCCTTCAAGCCGTTGCGGCGCGCGAGCCGAGCCTTGCGGGCGTCCGCAATCATGCGCCTGGAATAGATGCGGCCGTGGCGGTCGCGCGAAAAGACGCTGTTGCCCTCGAGCTCGGCAATGAGCGCGCCAAGCTCGACTTGCGCGCAGCCAGCCAGGCGGGCAAGCGCTGCCTCGTCCAGCCCCTTGCCGGCGATGGCGACATAGCCGACGGGCTCGTGCCCGGCGGCTATGCACAGCATGCGCATCCACAGGCCTTGCGCCGCCAGCGAGCAGAGCCGCAGGTTCGGATCGGACTCCCAGTCCGACCAGAAGAATTTCGACCAGATGGTGCCGCTCATTATGAGGATACCGGATGAGCGGCGGGGCTACGGGGATTAGCCAATCTCCCCCCTCGTGGGGGAGATGGCCGGCAGGCCAGAGGGGGGCGCTGTCCCGCCAGCCTCTCGGCAAGAGGGATGCTCGTCCTTTGGATATTATCGAATGCACAAAATGCGAAAGGACGGCGTTCCTTCGCGCCCCCCTCTGCCCTGCCGGGCATCTCCCCCACGAGGGGGGAGATTAGCAGTTCGGACGTCCTCACATCCCCCTCCCGCGATGGCCGTGGAACCTTGCATGATGGTGCGCGCAGTAGCTGCGCGTGCCTGTCGTGCGCAGGCCGCAGCACAGCATGTCCGTGCCGGGGCGCGCGCCGGGCGGGTCGGCCTCGGTATCCTGGCGCAGCGCCAGGTCGAGCGGCGCGCGGCAGCGACCGAACAGGCAATCGAGGAAGCGCATCGCCGCCACATGCGGCTGACGTCCAGGATTTACCGGCGGCGGCGGGGCCGGGAGCTTGTAGACTTCGGATTTTTCGCGGCCTGCGCCGCCCGGGACGAGCCAGGCCGGCGGCAGCGCGCGGACGGATTTGCGGGGCTTGGGTTTTTGAGGCTTGGTGGTGGCGTTCGCTTCGGTGGAGCGCTTATCAACGGACACGTCGGCGGGACAGCGCCCCCCTCTGCCCTGCCGGGCATCTCCCCCAGTTGTTGGTGGAAGGTTGGGGGAGAGATTGGCAGCGTAGGCCTCGGCGCCTTCTGCCAGCTCGGCCATTCTGGAAAGTGCAGCCGGTTCCGACAGCGTGACATTGCCTGACGCGACCCTGGCCCGCCGCCCAGGCCGGTCCGGCTGCGCTTTCTTCCTGGGCCGGCCGCCGGCGCGGCCACCCTTAGGGTTGGCGAAGCCAATGGCCCTGAGGCCTGCGTTGCGGTGGACGATGCCGATGATGGCGTTGCGTGAGACCGGGGCGCCGCGCAGCCCGCTGAAGCGGCCGGCGATGCGCGAGGCCGAGAGCCCCTCTTTCAACCAGGCGGCGATCTCGTCGATTTCCTTTTCAGTGTAAGCGGCCATGTCTCATTCCATCGGTTATGAAGGGCTTGGGCTCGGCCAAGCGCCAGGGTTCGGCCGCGAGGCCGCAGTCGGGTCAGCGAAAGGGGTTTGCGGTCAGGCCGGGCCGGGCGTCGCGCCGGTCAAGCGAAGAAACGCGGCTTCAGCCGAAGCCCGCGTCAGGCCCGACACCGCCCGGCCCGTCACCCGGTCGAACAGGATGACGGTGCCGTCCTCGGTGCGGATGCAGCTTGTGCCGCCAAAATTGGCGGCCGGAGCCGAGGGAGGAGCGGCTCCGGCCGTTCCGGTGAACCGGGGTGCGGGCGGTTCGACCGGATCCGGGGCAAACGCCCCGGAAGGCGTCCGGACCGGGGAGGAGGACGGTCCGGACGATTGGAATTGGAAAGAAGGAGACAGCGCGTTCATGCCGCCTCCCCTGGCATGGCGGCGATGCGATGGCCGGCCAGCCATTCATAAGTGACGCCTTCAATGCCGCGCCTGCGGCTCGCCGCCACCACATGCGGCCAATGCTGCGGCGCGATGCGGCCGCGACGGCGCATCTGGCGGGCGGCCTCGTAGCCGCATCCGACATCGGCGGCAAAGGCGCCGATGCTGTGCCAGCGGTCGATAAGCCGCGAGATACTCGTCGGCGGCCCCGACATACTCATGGGCGCCCCGGAGCTCGCGGGCAGAGCCGCGATGCCCAGCGCCGGGGCGGGGGCCGGAAATGCGGAAAGGCTTGCGGGATGTTCGATCATGGGTTAAGCGTACGTTATGTACGAAAGAGTCGCAAGTGAAATCGTACATATCGGACGACAATTTTCAGGCATTTTGTACGATGATGGATTCACGGCATAGATTGCAGCAGGCGCGCGCCCAGGCCGGCTATGCCTCGCCCAGCGATGCGGCGCGGGCCTTGCGCGACATCAACAAGAACACGCTGATCAGCCATGAGAACGGCAACCGGCCTTTGTCTCGTAAAGCCGCCGAGAAATACGGCCGGCTGTTCGGGGTCGACCCGGGCTGGCTGCTGTTCAACGCCGATGGCAGCGAGACGGCGCTCGTCAATCTTGTCTCCTTGCCCGTCACCGTCGATGTGCCGATCGTGTCCTGGATCAGCGCCGGCGAGCTCGGCGGCCAGGAGACCGTGGTCAACCTCTCCGACTATCCGACCATCCCCACCGCCGACCTCGAGGAAGGCGAATGGATCGCGCTGCGCGTCGACGGCCCGTCGATGAACAAGATCTCGCCGCCGGACTCGATCATCTTCGTCAACCTGCGCGACAAGCGGCTGGTGACCAATGGCTGCTATGTGATCTCCGACGAAACCGGCCGCGCCACCTACAAGCGCTACCGCCCCAACGACACCCCGCCCTTCCAGCCCGCCTCCTATCTCGACATCCCGCCGCCGGAGCTGGAAGGCGCGATCACCATCATCGGGCGGGTGAAACGATCGATGATCGATATGTGAGGTCGCGGCGCGGCAGTTGGACTGAAACGCCGCGTTCCTCGCTTCCGCCTCAGCTCTGTCTGCTGGTCGCCCCGGAAGCCGACTTCGCCCTTGTTTGGCCCACTGCAACAACAAGAATGCGACCACTGCAATTTCTGCTTGCATTTTGGAACAAAGGCAGAACTATATCAGCAATTCCGGCCGCAGCCGTAGCAACTCCGGGGGGAGGATCAGAAGCATGTCACGCCGCACCGGCGCGCTGGCGCGCGCGTTTGTTGCCTGGCTTCCGCGCGGACCGCTGGCGGTCCTGGCGGCGATGCTGGTGCTTGGCGGGTTGAGCGCGCCGGCGTCCGCCGTCGTGAGAGACTATGCGCTTTGCTTCGGCGATGAAAAAAGCGCCGGCGATGACAAAGCCGCGACAACCGGCCACCGCATCGCCGCCTGCACCGTGATTGCCGAGGACGTTACGGAAACGTCGTTTTTGCGCGCCAAGGCCTATTTCTCCAGGGCCCTCGCCCGCGACGACAAGGAAGACTGGGATGGGGCGATCGCCGACTATGGCCAAGGGATCGCGCTCGATCCGAAGCGGGCTTCGGCCTATTTCAACCGTGGCACCGACTGGTTCAACAAGGGCGAGGACGACCGGGCGATCGCGGACTTCACCGCCACGATCGCCCTGGAGCCGTCCGCCGGCGATGCCTTCGCCGGCCGCGGCTCGGCCTTCCTGCGCCAAGGCAAGATCGACGCGGCCATCGTCGACTACCAGCAGGCTATCCGGGCGGATCCGAAAGATGGCGGGGCGCATGCCGGCCTCGGAACGGCCTGGAATAAGAAGGGCGAGCACGACAAGGCGATCGCGGAATATGACGAGGCGATCGCTCTCGACCCGACGAACCTGCTCGCCCTGATCGGCCGTGGCTTCGCCCGCGCCAAGAAAGGCGAGCTGGACCGCGCCATTGCCGATTATGACGCCGCGATAGGCGTGAACCCGGAAAGCGCGGTGGCCTATGCCACCCGCAGCGGGGCCTGGCTCGACAAGAAGGATTGGGTTCGCGCGATTGCCGACGCCAACAAGGCGATCGCTCTCGATGCCGGGAACACCGACGCCTATTACTACCGGGGCGTCGCCTGGGCCAACAAAGGCAACAACGACCGGGCAATCGCCGATTTCGACCAGGCGATCGCCCTTGATGCGAACGACGCCACAGCCTTGATCGGCCGTTCGCTGACACGGGCCCGAAATGGCGACGCCGCCGGCGCGGCCACCGACTGCCGAAAGGCGATCGCGTTCGATCCGACAAAGACAGGCGCTTGCGAAACCGGACAGGTTGAGGCTGGGGCGGAGTCCGCGAATAAGGCGGCCAAAGAACTGGCGCCACCCTCTTTGAACGAGGCGCTGAAGGCAACCGCCAATCGAGTTCGTTCCAAGAGTGCAGCCATTCATATCCAGGAAGGTTTGAAGCAGCAAATCTCAGGCGACGTGCCGGGCGCGATCGGTTCCTTCAGCTATGCCATCTCGCTCGACCCTGACAATGCCGAGGCTTATTACGACCGGGCGCAGGCCGCAGCCTCGCAAGGAGATTATGACCTCGCCGCAAAGGACTGCCGGCGTGCCGCCGAGTTGGACCCACGGCGTGCCGATGCGTGCGCGGCGCTCATGGCCAGCCAGCAAACCGTTCAGGCCGCCGGGACAGCGGATCAGGCATCCGCCACGCTGGATCCTTCCAATGCTGCTACCTGGTACATAGAGCAAGCATTGCAGGATCAGCAGGAAGGCGACGTGCCAGGCGCGGTCTATCTGTTCAGCTATGCCATCAAGCTCGATCCCGACAATGCCGTTGCGTATTTCAACCGGGCGCTAGCAGAAGCCTCTCAGGGCCACAACTATCTTGCCGCTTCGGATTGCAGGCGCGCCGTCGAA
Organism: Mesorhizobium sp. RCC_202; assembly: GCF_041355295.1. Lineage (NCBI taxonomy): Bacteria > Pseudomonadati > Pseudomonadota > Alphaproteobacteria > Hyphomicrobiales > Phyllobacteriaceae > Mesorhizobium > Mesorhizobium sp. RCC_202. The sequence goes on along the minus strand of NZ_JBFUPO010000003.1, from coordinate 241,568 downwards.
CTCGATCCGCAATACGCCGGCGCGTGCGCCCCGCTCACCGCCGGCAAGCAAACCGTCGCCGTCATCGGGGCCAGGGATCGCGCTGCGGCAAAGGTTCTGCTTGAGCGCGCTGAGACGCGGCTTGCCAAGTATAGTTTGGACGGCGCGCTGCAAGATTTTGATAGGGCTATCGCCCTCGATCCGGAAAGTGCGTACGCCTATTTGGGTCGCAGCTTGGCCCGGACGTTCAACGGCGACAAGGCCGGGGCAGATGCAGATTGCCGCCGTGCCGGCGAACTCGATCCTAAGCTGGTCTGCGACAGCCCAGCGGCAGGCGACAGCGGTAGGCCCGCTCCGCCGTCGGACGCACGGCACCCGAAGCCGGCGACCGCCGCTTCAAAGCCGCAAGCCGTTCGCCCGAATTTGGCGGCCACGCAGGACACACTGGCTGCAAAGTCGCTGGAGGCGAAGGATCCGCGCGCCCTGCAAGCTATCCTCGGCGGCGATGCCTGGCTGGACATGGGCAAATACGACAAGGCGATCGGCGCCTATGACCAGGCGATCGCGCTCGACCCCGACAACCGCTTCGGCTATTTCGGCCGGGGAAGAGCGAGCGCCGCCAAAGGCGACTACGGCCAGGCGATCGCCGATTTCGACCGGGTCATCCAGCTCGCCCCCAATTTCGCCGCCGCCTATTTTGGCCGCGGCCTGGCCAAGGTGACCTCCGGCGACGCCGATGGCGCTCTTGCCGACTGCGAGCGGGCCGCCACGCTCGATCCGAAGGCGCGCGAGGCCCACTACTGCAAAGGCATGGCCTGGCACGCCAAGGGCGACGCCGGGCGCGCGATCGCGGCCTATTCGGTGGCGATCGCGATCGATGCGAAGGACGACGCCAGCTATTATGCGCGCGGCATGGCGCGGGCCGACCGCAAGGACTATGCCGGCGCCACCGCAGATTTCGACCAGGCGCTCAAGCTCGATGCGGGCAACAGGGATTATGCCATCGCCCGCAAGGCAGCGTCGGCGGCAGGAGCCGAGCTCGGGCCAGAGGCGGCCACCGCGAAGAGACAAAACGGCGGCATCGACGACACGTCCGGCCCCGAGGCGGTGGCGGCGCTTCTCGAGCGCGGCGATGCTTTCTACAAGAAACGCAAATACGCCCGCGCAATTGCCGAATATAGCCGCGCCGTGACGCTGGCTCCGACGGAGCCGACCGCCTATTCCGCGCGAGCCCTGGCGCGCTTGCAGAGCGGCCAATATGACGGCGCGGTGGCGGACTACAGTCAGGCGCTGGAGCTCGATCCAGATTACGTCGAGGCTTACAGCGGCCGCGCCTTCGCGCTGGTGAAGAAGCGCGAGCCGGAAAAGGCCATAGCCGATCTCGACCGTGCTATAGCGATGAAGCCGGACCACGCACCCTATTATTTCGGACGCGGCAGCGCCTGGTACTACATCGGCGACTTCGACCGTGCCGTCGCCGATTTAGATCGGGCGATCGAACTCGATCCCAAATTTGACATTGCTCGTCAGAGCCGAAAATTGGCGGTGGCGGCGAAAGAAAAATCCTCGCGCTCGACCGACCGCAAGAAGGCGCGCAGCCTCAAGTCGAATTAGCCATCGAGTATCGGGAGGGGCGGATGTCGAATTGGAAATGGCTGCAAGTGGTGGCGGTCGTCCCTGTGAGCATAGTCGGGACGAAAGTGCTGCTACCGATGTTCGGTGCCGGCGGATATCACCACTATCAGTTGGTGGAGACGCCGCCCCCGATGCTGACCACCGCCGACGTCGATGCGGAAATCCGGAAGCGGGGCTTGAATATCTTCCAGGCGATCGAAGAGGAATTTCCGGACGACTACGATGTGATGCTGCGCAAGATGACGGCCGCGACTCATAGCGGAAGTACTGCAGATGTCCGCAAAGTCAGCAGCCAGGCGGTCGCCGACCTCAGGCATCGATATGCAGCGCTGCTGCGTTCAACGCCGGATAGCGAGGCCTCGCAGGCACTTTCCGCGCAGCTCGACATGCTCAATCAAGTCATGGCGCGGGAAACGCCTGCCAGCTGCAACAATTTCCTGCGCAATGGGCCGGACGCCATTAGCGCTCCGGGTCACGATTTCTCAGCAGACCTGGACAAGGTGGGCGCCACGCTGATCCGTGCCTTCGGCGCTGCCGAAAGAAGCGGCTTGCCAGCGGCGATGCCTGTCGATCAGGATTGGTCGATGGTGGCCGATGCCTTCGCCAAGATTGGCGGCACGCCGGCCGAGTTGGACGCGATCTCGAACGCCAGGCACGACTTTCCTGGTCTGTGTCCAGCCATGGCGAAACTGTATGAGGCCGCCCTGCTGCTCCACGGCGAAGCCGGGTGGCACATCAAGACCGCCTTGCTCTATGAACTTGCCAGGAATTAGGCGATGGGCGACGCGCGGATGCGAGCTTGAGCTTTCAAGCCAAATAAGGGCCGCTTGAAAGATTGTGTATCGCTCTCAACATAAGGAACAAAAAAAGAACTTTCCTATCTTGTACTTGCTTTCGAAATCCCTTTAGATCACCGTTGCGTGAGGTTGGGGTCCGGTCTGCCGGGAAGGGGTCATGAACAAATCGGTCAGGGAGAATCTGTTTTTCATCCTGGTGGCGCATGCCTGTTTGCTGGGGCAGCCGGCCATCGCGCACGCGGAGGATGCGAATTATCATCCGCAAAATTTCAGCCAGCCTTTGACTGCCGCAAGAGGCACGATAACGCCGTCGGGAGGTGGCGCCTTCTATCTGAAGCCGGAGGACCGCTGCAACCTGGTGGTGAAGGAATTCGGCTGGGACCGCGACCAGTGCTCGACGATCGACCAGCTGATCTTCGGTTTCACGCCGGAGATCGATAATCTCACGGTCGAGAAGCCGGTGTCGGACGGTTATGTCAGCCTGGCCGACTGGGACAGCGGCGATCGCAGCCAGGAAATCGGCTCGATCGAGGAGAGCTTCAAGGATTCGGTCAAGGCGCAGTCGCAGCGGCTCGGGCAGGACATCCGCTTCGACGGCTGGCTGGTCTACCCGCAGATCGATAAGGGCAAGAACATCCTCTATTACGCCAACATCCTGAACTGGGGCGGCGACAGGACGATCAACATCTCGGTCTCGATCTTCGACCGGCAGGGCTATGTGCCGATCAAGATCGTGCCGGTGAACGGCAACATCACCAGCGATGACGTGCAGAAGATCGTCACGGCATCCGCGGCCGCCTACAGACCGCAGGCCGGTTCGTCCTATTTCGAATACTCCAGCGGCGACAAGGTTGCCGGCTATGGCGCGCTGGGTGTGCTGGCGACAATGCTCGGCGTCAAATATGGCGGCGCCGCCAGCGCCGGGCTCATCGCGCTGGCGTTGCTGGTGCTGAAGAAGGGCGCCTTCCTCGTGCTGCTGCCTTTGGTTTGGCTGCGGCGGCTGTTCGGCCGGAAGAAGGCGGATAGCTGAGCGAGTGGGGCAATGAGCCGACCTGCCAAGGTTAGCGTTCCTTTGCCCCCCTCTCTGCCCTACCGGGCATCTCCCCCTCAAGGGGGGAGATTAGCTGCGGCCGCGCCGGCTCTCCTTGGCGATTGGCGAAGCCGGTGCAACATCTGATCTCCCCCCTTGTGGGGGAGATGTCCGGCAGGACAGAGAGGGGCGCTGTCCCGCCAGCCGACGGCTTCTTAGCCTCCCCTACCCCAGAAACTCATTCGTGAAGTACGCCCTTAAATCCGGCTTTTCCTGCAGCGCCTTGCCGTCGCCATCACGCAATATGCCCGAGGCAAACAGATAGCCGCCCATCGCTTCCATCTTCGCCTTGTCCATCGTGCCGATAGCGCCGTCGGCGCTTTTCAAAAAATGTCCGTCGTTCAGCGCCTTCAGCGAGGCATGAATCAGGGCCGGGTTGGTCAGCGTGTCCTTGCTGGCGGCGAGCAATAGTTCGCCGGCTTCCCGCGGCTGATCGACAGCCAACGCATAGCCACGCTGCGTTGCCTGGACAAAGGCCGCGGCCGCCTTCGGGTTGGCGGCGAGGAAAGCGTTGCTGGCGACGATCAGCGTGGTGTGCTCGTCCGGCACGCCGTAATCGGCATAGCGGAAGCTGCGCTGCTTGAGACCTTTCAGTTCAGCCTCGACCCCTTCCCAGGTCGAGACTTCGAGCGTGAAGTCGACCGCGCCGTTGGCCAGCGCCTCGTATGCCGAAGTGCCCAGCGTCACCGTGGCAAAGTCGCCCTTGCCTCCGTCATGGCGGATGATGGTCGAAATCAGCGTGTTTTCCCAGGCGCTGCCGAAGCCGCCATAGGTCAGGCCGTCGAGATTCTTCGGGCTTTTGATCGTGGCGCGATCGGCGTTGAAGACGACGCGGCCGGTCTCCGACTGGACGACGGCGTAGACGGCTTTGAGATCGGCGCCGGCGCTCTTCTGGGTGAACAGGCCGAGCGAGCCGGAAATGCCGAAATCGGCGACGCGGTTGGCGACCAGCGTGCCCGAACCGGTGTCGCCATAGGGCAGGATTTCGACGCTGAGACCGGCATCGCGGTAAAAGCCTTTGTCGCGGGCGACGAACAGGCCGATATGGTTGGTGTTGACGGTCCAGTCGAGCGCCACGGTGATTTTCTGCGCCGCGGCACGGGTGCGAGTGACGGCAGGCAAAGGCAGGCCGGCGGTGAGCGCCAGAAGCAACGCCTGGCGGCGGGTCAGTTCAGTCATTTTCTCTCTCCGGTTCGGGAACTCCAAGCAGCGTGTCGAGGATGCCGGCCTCGATGGCCGCCGCCTCGCGGGCAAGGGCCGCACTTGCGCCGCGCGGGCGCGGCAGCGGCACTGCGACTTCGCGCACCACGCGCGCCGGTCGCGCCGACAGCACATAGATGCGGTCGGACAGAAGCACGGCCTCGCGCACGTCATGGGTGATGAGCAGCGCCGTCCAGCGGTGGCTTTGCCACATCGTCTCCAGCCAGCGCTGCATGGCGGCGCGGGTCAGCGCATCGAGCGCGCCGAAGGGCTCGTCGAGCAGCAGCATGTCGCGCTGCTGCACCACGGTGCGCAGCAGGGCCGCGCGCTGGCGCATGCCGCCGGAAAGCTCGGCCGGCCAGGCACGCTCGAAGCCGGCAAGGCCGAACTCGGCAAACAGCGGCGCGACGCGTTCGCGCGCGGCCCGGCGCGGCACGCCCTGCACCTCAAGCCCCAGTGTCGCATTGTCGATGACGTGCCGCCACGGCATCAGCGCGTCGCGCTGCGGCATGAAGGCGAAGCGGCGGCCGTGGTCGTCGAGCGGCGCGCCATCGAAGCGCATCTCGCCCTCGCCCTTGAGCGCGCCGGTGAGCAGCTGGAACAGCGTCGACTTGCCGGCGCCGGACGGTCCAAGGATCGAGACGAACTCGCCTTGGCCGACATCGAGCGAAATGCCAGCCAGCACATCGAGCGCGCCGAAACCTTTGCGCACATCGCGAAGCTCGAGCCGCGTCATGGCCGATCCTCGTTCGAAGGCCGGCGGCCCGCCTGTTCCCAAGGCATGGCAAGGCGCTGGACGAGCACGGCGAGACCGAACAGACCAAGCGTCAGCGCCGAGCTGACGGCGACGGCGGCAAGCACCAGATCGGGGCGGAAATTGTTCTTGGCGTTGAGCATGTAGATGCCGAGCCCCTTCGCCGCGCCCGCATATTCGGCGAAGATCGCGCCGACCACCGCATAGGTGATGGAGATGCGCAAACCGGCGAAGAAAAAGGGCAGCGCCGACGGCAGCCGCGCCAGCCGGAAGACGCGCCAGCGCCCTGCCCCCATGGCGGCGAGCATTTGCGCGATCTCGGTCGATGTGGACGCATAGCCTTCGACCAGCGCCACCATCATCGGGAAGAAGGTGACCAAAGCCACCAGCAGGATCTTTGGCACCAGCCCGAAGCCGAACCACAGCACCACGAGCGGCGCGATCGCAACCAGCGGCAAGGTCTGGCTGGCGATGAGCAAGGGAAACAGTGCGCGGCGCAGGCGCGGCAGGAAATCCACCAACGCCGAAAGGATAAAGGCGGCGGCGAGCGAGCAGGCAAAGCCGGCCAGCGTGGCACGGATGGTGGGCAGTGTGTTTTCGGCCAGCGCCGCACGGTTCTCCCAGGCTTGCTGAAGCACGCGCGATGGCGCCGGCAGCACGGTGGGCGCGATACCGCCGAGGCGGGCGTAGAGCTCCCAGGTGAGCAGCAAGAGTGCGAATGCGAGGGCGGCGGGGGCAAGCTTGGCGACGGCGTTCGCAACAGCTGATCTCCCCCCTCGTGGGGGAGATGGCCGGCAGGCCAGAGGGGGGCGCGAAGGAACGCCAGCTTGCGAAATTTGCCTTGCGGGATCAGACGAAGATCTCTGCAACCAATGGAAGCGTCGGCGGGACAGCGCCCCCCTCTGGCCTGCCGGGCATCTCCCCCACGAGGGGGGAGATTGGCTGTCGCGACCGCTTTCGCCAATCGCCGAAGGCTCTTCCCGCTTACCGGAAACCACGATCATGTCCAAACGCGCCGCTCAAACCGCGGTCGGGCTGTTCGCTGAAATCGTTATGTCGAGGGTCACATGCCCGGCGCCCGGACCGAAGCGGCAGAAGGCTTCGGCAAGCGTGGCGAACACCGCGCCGGCATCGCCGCGCAGCTTGGTGCAGAAGTTCTTGGAGCGCTCGAAGACGCCGGAGTTTTTCAGGAAGTCGATGCAGCCATAGATCTCGTCCATGTGGTCGCCGGTGCCCATCACATAGAGCGAGAATTGCGCCGCCGTCGGCTGGCCGGTCGAAGGCGTTTGCGCGACTGCGTGCAAGGCTGCCGCCTTGCGCTCGTCAAGCGGGAGCACCGGGCCGCCGATCTCGTCGGAGCGGCAGATCGGATCGTCCGGCTCGCCGGGGCAGCCGCGCGAGACGGCCGCCGAGAGCACGCAATGCTTGCCGCTTCTGGCCGCCGCCACGAACAGGTCGCGCATGGCGGGGAACAGCACCTCGGGTGGCCCGACCAGAAGTGTCGAGATGTCGTCGGTCTCGATGCGCAGCTTGTCGCGGTACGGACCAAGCGCGCCCAACGCGCCGAGGATGACGCCGACGAAATCGTCGGTCATCGGATAAAGAGAAATCTGTGCGCCGGAAAACATCGCCCGCCTCGCTCCGCTGGTATTATCCAGATCAGCTTTAGGGTCCGGAAGCTTGCCGCCGCCATCTCAGCCCCGACGATACGGAGCACCCCTGTGGATAGGGGGTTTAAAGCACTGTTTGCGACGATGGGGAAGCGGTTTTTGCGATCGTCGGTTGGGCCAGGCGCCCATCTCCCTACGGGAGATATTATCGTTATAAGATTTTCACCATTTTCTTATAACAGTCTTGCAATCCGGCTCATTCACGCGCAGTTATAAGAAAATTGCAAAAACCTTATAACGCCGGATATCAGCCGGGAGCAGCCATGAAAACCATCGATCTCGCCTATCGAACCCTCTACGCCGAATTGGTGCAGCGCAGTCTCGACGCTTCCTTCGAAACCGAATTCTCGACGGCGGGCAATTTCGTACGCGTGCCGGTCAAGGGCCGCGATTACTGGTATTTCGAAGAGACGCGTCCTGAAAAGACAAGGCGCTATGTCGGTCCCGCCGAGGATCCCGAGATCGCCAAGCGGGTGGCCGCCTTCAGGGAGATCAAGGACGATCTCAGGAGCCGCCGCAAGCTGGTCTCCACCCTGGTGCGCGATGCTGGGCTGAACGCGCCCGAGACCTTCACCGGCGATGTTGTCGAGGCGCTGGAAAAAGCCGGCATCTTCAGGCTGCGCGCGGTGCTGGTCGGCACGGTCGCCTTCCAGACCTATGCCGGATATCTGGGTGTACGCCTTCCAGGCGCCGCGCTGCAGACGGGCGATGCCGACTTCGCCCAGTTCCATTCCGTCTCGGCCGAGGTCGACGACAGCATGGCGCCGGTCATCGAGGTGTTGAAAACGGTCGACCCGACCTTCCGCGAAATCCCGCATCGGACGGATGCCGGCCGCACGACGCAATACGAGAACGCTTCACGCTACCGGATCGAATTCCTAACGCCGAACCGCGGCAGCGACGATCATGCCGATCGCGCCAGCCTTATGCCGTCGCTGGGCGGCGCCTCGGCGCAGCCGCTGCGCTTCCTCGACTTCCTGATCCGCGACCCGGTGCGGACGGTGCTTTTGCATCGCTCCGGGGTGCCGGTGCTTGTCCCCTCGCCCGAGCGCTTCGCCGTCCACAAGCTGATCGTCGCCGCACGCCGCGAACGAAGTGCTGCGGCCAAACGGGAGAAGGACCTCCACCAGGCCAGCCTGCTGGTCGAAGCGCTGGACACCACGCGGCGACAGGATGACCTCGCATTTGCCTTCGCCGAAGCATGGCAGCGCGGCGACGCCTGGCGCGAGGCGCTGCGCAAGGGGCTGAGCCTGCTGAAGCCGGACAGGCGTGAGATGGTGGACCTGACGCTGGGAAGAGCGCTCGGCGAAGCGCATATCGACGTCGAGGGTTTTACGATGCGGCTTGGTTAGCACCCCGAAGGGGCATGTTAAAATCGTTCAACTTGTACGAAAGCCGATTGACCCTTCGTCGTACATAAAGTACGATTATTTCTTTGAGGGAATCTCCTTGAGCACCGCGAACCATGCCGCTTTCGCCGACCTCTCCCGCCCATTGCTGTCGCCATTGCCGCTTGCCGAGCGCGAGCGCCTCGCCGGCGCCTGGCGCATGGCCAGCCAGGACATCGCCGACGACATCCGCTTCATCCGCCAATATCTGAAGGTGATTGTCGAGAAGGACCAGCGGCTATCGACCGGCACGCTGGTGCATGGTCGCGCCTATGTCGAGGCCTGCGCGGCGTGGCTGCCGGAGACCGTGACGCGGTATCTGAGGAATCTCAGGCTGATCAGCGAGTGCGAGGGCGCGATGATCGCCGCCGGGGTAAGGTTTGCGACGTCGAGCGATGCGTGGGACGCGTGAGACTTCACGATAGGCTGGCGCAACCAGGCGCGTTGCTGCCTAGCCGGGAGTGGCCGCGCCATAGAGGGCACGCCAAACGCGCCGGATCGAAAATCGACTGGGCGACTGGGCCGTCAGGCCTTCTTCTTGGCAGGCGCCTTTGCCTTGGCGGGTTTTTCCGCCTTCGCGACCTTCGGCTTGTCGACCTTTGCCGCGGCGGCCTTCTTGGAAGCTTTCTTCGGTTTCTCGCCGTCGATCTCGGCCGTCGCCTGGTCCCAGTGCTCCATATGCGCGCCTTCCGGCCGGCCAGCCTTTTCCCAGATTTCGTGCGCCCGCTGGCGAATACGCTCGTGCCTGTCGTCCGTCACTGTCGTCTCCTTGGATTGGGACCGATCACCAAGGAGAAACATTAGCCGAATTTTCGCGTGCCGTCTTCGCCATCACGCAGAAGCGACCGACTTAGGCCGCAATTTTCCTCAGTGCGCGTCGATGACGACCGCGACGCCCAGATGCGCTGCCTTCTTTGTGATCAATCCGGCCAAATCCGCGTCAGAGCGGTCGGTTCCCGTGCGCTGGCGCAGCAAGGCGATCGCCTCCTTCATCGACAGCAGCCCGGTCCTGTGCTCGGCCAGCAGCTGGTCGACCGTGGCAGCGATGTCTGGTGATTCCACATGTGGATGATGCATGACGCTTCCTCCTCCCAAAAGAGGAAGCTTCCCGCCACTTCAAAAAATGGCGGGAAGCCTTGGCAAATGCGTGAGCTTCACGTCATTCGATGACCTGGATCACCTTGCGGGTGCCCGGGTCGATCAGCACGGTGTGATCGTTGACGACAGCGTAACGATACTTGACGTCCGGCACCTGCTGCAATTCGACAGTATCGGGCACCGTCGAGCCGACGCCCAGCTCGAGGCCAAGCACATTGACGGAAGCGAGCTTATGCTTGTGGACATATTCCTTGACCACAGTCTGCTGCTCAGGCGTAACGATCACCTCGTCGGCGGCCGCGATACCGATGCCGGCCATCAGAGCGAAACCTGCGATAGCAGGAATAAGAGTGGTTTTCATCTTTACTCTCCTGTTTCGTTGGCGAGCTCCGCCTTGCCTCCGCGAGGGCGGAAACACCGACAGGTCGAACATGGGAGCTCGGGGGGAAAAACGCCCTTGTTTAGGTCTTGTTCCGTCAGCGGCGCCTAATTGATGCGCCGGCCCCGGCGCGGAACAGTTGCCAGCGCTCCGCATTTAAAGGCTTTGGCACACACGAAAGGCGACGTCATGCATGAAGGTCCGGTCAGGAGCGACATGGCTTTTGGAGCCCCGGTGGCCATCGCCGTCGGCGCCGGCTTCAAGCGCGAGATCGCCTCGCTCACCGAAATGCAGAATTTCCTCAAGGAATGGCCGATAGCGGCGCGCGGCGAGAGCTACCAGATCGCGCGGCGCGCCTGCGAGGCGGCGCGCGGCGGGCAGATGGATCTCGGCGACGTCCGGCGCGCCTTCCTCGTCTTTGCCAGGCAGGCGGGCATCGTGTGGACCGGCGCCGATCCGGTGACGATGCTGCGCGAAGCAAAGATCAGGCGGGTAAAGGCGCGTGAAAGCCAGGCGCGGCACTGACCGGAAGCCAGAACATCCGCGTATAGGGGAAGTCCCTTACAAGTACCCCTTCATTTGAGGCAATTGCGGACGGAACGCCGTTTCATACTTGTCGTGGAATCGCCCTAAAGGCGCCCGCCTCACGGCACAGGCACGGCCGAAGGGCTGGCTATGACGGAGCTCAGTCTCTGGCGCTTGACCAGCACCGGCTTTTCATAAGGTTTCTTCATGGCGGCCGCTCCTGCCCGTTTCGATTGCACGGAGCCTACGCCGGGATCGGATGCTGTCAACAAGTTACAGCCAGATGCCGCGCCGCGACGACCGGTTGCTGCGAGCCCGGAACGGTCGCCGTTGCCGGCGACAGTTTCTCGCGCTTTGTCAGCGCTGGCTTATGATGGATCTTCATGACGGCGCCCCTGGTTCCGATAAGGGCACAATAGCCGGTCGTCCAGCGCGGTAGACCCCGGTCGCAACTGCCGGCTCCGACGTAAAAGGGAGCGACACAGTTCGCCGTCTGATCGAGGCCGGTGGCGGATCGATATCGGATGAAGGGAAGGTCGAAGTCAGCTTGGCGTTTGCTCGCCCAGCGCCTCGGCGAGAAAGGACGCGGCGATCAGGTCGTCCGCGTCGATGCGTAGGGAGCCCTCGCCGCCCCCCATGATGGCTGCGACCTTCTGGAAGGCCCGCATATCGTGTTCGGTGATCCTGGCGTCTTCCATCCTGGCTCGCAGATCGGCGACACGCATCCCGAGCGAGCGGGATGTTCCGATTTCTCGTTTCGACATCTTGGTCAAGTCTCCTCCCCCAACCCGTGCCTGTTACGCCGCCGCCCGAATCCGCATCCTGCTCATGCTTGTGTTCTTGATGAGGCAAATGCGAACACAAAGCCGGCAACGCATGCTCCGGGCGAAGGTTCCGTTAGCATTCGGTAACAAAATAAAACTGGGTTAATGGCCCCCCGGCTGGTGGGAGGCCAGCAGGATGCGCCAATCAACGACCTTGACGATCTTGCGCGCGAGCCGAGGCGACAATGACGGTCTGGTTTCGACGGCGCCTAGCTTGTGCTCGGCGTGTGCCGGCTGCGCAGCAATTTCGGATCCTCAAGCAATTTCGGAACAATGCCTGCGAACGCGGGTTCCTCAAATGAAGGGACCGACTTTCCAAGGAGATATCCCATGAAACATCTGCTTATCACGAGCATGATCGCGCTTGGCGTCGGTTGCGGCGCTGCTATGGCGCAGACCGAATCCGTCCAGCCGAGCGGCAACGACAACTGCGCAGCAGGCACGGCCGACTGTCAGAAGGGCGGCAAGGCAGGCGAACAGGCCCAGGGCAAGATGAAACCCCAGACTGAACAGAAAGCCCAGGGCCAGGCCGGCACCAAGACCAATGACCAGGCCCAGGGCAAGATGAAGCCCCAGACCGAGCAAAACGCCCAAGGCCAAACGGACACCGGCGCCGGGCAGAACGCGCAGGACAACACCAAGTTGAAGAAGAACCAGCAGGCCCAGGACAAGACCAAGGTCCAGACCGATCAGCAGGCCCAGGGCAAGGCCGGCGCCAGCACCGAGCAGAACGCCCAGGACAACACCAAGCTGAAGAAGAGCCAGCAGGCCCAGGACAAGACCAAGGTCCAGACCGATCAGCAGGCCCAGGGCAAGGCCGGCGCCAGCACCGAGCAGAA
>NZ_JBFUPO010000003.1:0-229293 GCF_041355295.1 Mesorhizobium sp. RCC_202 | reverse complement strand
TAACGCTCAGGACAACACCAAGTTGAAGAACAGCCAGCAGGCGCAAGACAAGACCAAGGTCCAGACCGATCAGCAGGCCCAGGGCAAGGCCGGCGCCAGCACCGAGCAAAACGCCCAGACCAACACGCAGACCGACCAGGGCAAGACCGCCTCGATCAATAACGTGACGGTCGAGCAGAAGACGCAGGTCACGCAGATCATCCACGAGACCAAGGTCGAGCCGGTGCGTGACGTCAGCTTCGACATCTCGGTCGGCGTCGAGGTGCCGCGGCACAAGGTGCATCTGCACCGCCTGCCGTCGCGCATCGTCAAGATCATCCCGGCCTATGAGAGCTACGAGTATTTCGTGCTCGCCGACGGGCGCATCGTGATCGTCGACCCCGACAGCTACAAGATCGTGCTGATCCTGACCTGATCGGGCAGTCAGCGGCAAACAGCCCGTCACGCTTCGGCGTGACGGGCTTTTTTTGCCAGATGTCTTCCGTCCCATCCAGCGAGCCTGATGCCGGATCGACCTCCCGCCGCCGTCACAGGAAAGGCAGCGGGAGCTCGGCCATCCGCCGATGAAGGGAGGTTCTCGGCGCGATCTTCTCCGCGCGTTCTCACGCCACGGCGCCTCTTCGTCGACGCCGCGCTCCGTCAGATAGTCCTAACTTGATTGCGCTTTGGGGAACGAGACGTCGGGATTCCTGGTTTCTTAAACAGAAGTCCCCAGACGCTGGTCCCTGCGACATCGGCCAAAAGGCCGTACCGGAGGGTCGGCCGACAACCACCGCTTGCGGTCGCGCTGGAAAAGGTGCAAGGCTCAAGGCGGGTAGAGAATGGGCGAGATTGCCGGGACCTTGGACGGTCCAGGGCGCTCGGTTGGGCAGATGTATTTTCCGCGGTTTCTTGTGGGAATGACGGCAACGCTTTTGGTGGTCCTCGGGTGGACATATGCGTCCACCGGGTCGATCTGGGCGTCGCTTGGTTGGACGTTATTGGCGGGCGTGCTTTTGCAGGCCGCCTATTTCATAGTCGTGCTGGTGCTCATCCAGCGCGAGGGCCGCGCAGTCTCCGAAAGCAAGGCAGGCGACACAGCGCCCGCCAAGCTGCCCGGTCCTTTCGAGCGCGACGGCATCATTCAAGCTCTGATCTCTCGTCTGAAGCTGCTCTAGGGGCGCAAACCGCGCCGAGCGGCAAGCCGCCCGGCGATTTGCTTCATACGCCTAGCGCGCCGCCATGGTGGCCGAGCGCGCGGATTGCGCGGGCGAGAATACCACGACGGTAAAGACCAGCACGCCGGCGGCGACAATGAGCGACCCTATGCCCAGGATCGGGTCTACCGCGTCGTTGCCCGTGGCGAATTTCAGGTAAAGCGGCGGCAGCATCACCACCAGGCCGAGCGTGTAAAGGCCGTAGTGGATCATGGCCAGGCGCTTCTCGGCCTTGGCCGGATTGAGCGCATAATAGCCGCCGAAAATAGCGCTGGTGACCCAGCCCAGGAGATTGAAATGGGCGTGCGCCGGGAAAGCGCCATGGTCGCCGGAAATCCCCATCTTGATGCCGATGGCGATGCCCAGCAGCAAAAATATTACGCCCGTCTTGAAGAAAAGCTCCGAAACCCGTGGCATGATTCTTGTCCCTCCGATTCAGTTGAACCCCGTGTGGCAAGCTACACGTTGCGGCGTATGTTAGCTACCTCACGTAGAAGGGACTGAGGTCTTATTTTACTCTCAAGGCAGGGGCAGCGAAGCAATCCTGCCTTTCTGCTGAATTCGGGGAAGGCGCGAGCTACGGCGCGGCCACGATCTCAGCGCCTGGCCTCTCGTCGAACAGCACCGCGCAGCCGCGCTCGAGCGCCACCTGCGACAGCGCGTTGGCGGCGCTCTCGTCCGAAGAGACGAAGTCGCCGGTCAGCACGCGCAGTTCCTCGACGGCTTTCGACATCGGCACGACCCGGCCCGCGACATGGTCGCTGGCGCACGCTTCGACGACGCAGAGAAGATCGATAAGCTCGAAATTGTCCATCACGGCCTCCGCTTCGAAACAACGGTGAAGCGCCGCCAATTGTTCCCGCCCCGCCCGCCTGGACGACCGCAACCAATGCCGTCTCACCGCGTTGGTGCTGTGACTACTCCAGCCCTGCCCGCGCGGCTTTGCCGTGCGGGCTTTTTGCTTCGCGGCGAGACTGGCGATGTTGCACTTGCGTGCGATCGGTCACAGACAGCCTGGGACGTCCCTGCCGTGGCTTGACAAAAAACCTGCTTTGTTCTCTTTATGTTCATGCAACTTTCCTTAAAACACATCCGGCTAATGCTGCAGCGCAGCAGCAGGCCGGTGTGAAAACGACGCCGGATGGAGACGGAGCGCGGCATGCTCGCCACGAATGCCGGTTGCGGCGAAGCCACCATCCTGCATGCCGATCTCGACGCTTTCTATGCTTCGGTCGAGCAGTTGTTCGACCCCTCGCTCACGGGTAAGCCGATCGCGGTCGGTGGCGGCGTGGTGCTGGCGGCCTCCTATGAAGCCAAGGTTTTCGGCGTGCGCGGCGGCATGCCCGGCCGCAAGGCGCGCGAGCTCTGCCCGCAGTTGATCTTCGTCGGCGGTCGCTTCAGCGAATACCAGCGGCTCGGCGACGCCGCGATCAAAGTGCTCGACGATTTCACGCCGCTGGTCGAGCGCATCTCGATCGACGAGGCCTTTGCCGACGTCGCCGGCTGCACGCATCTGTTCGGCCAGCCCGACCAGATCGCGCAAAAAATCCGCGAGCGCGTGAAATCCGAGCTCGGCCTACCGATCTCGATCGGCGTGGCGCGGACCAAGCATCTGGCCAAGATCGCCTCGCAGGTGGCCAAGCCCGACGGGCTGGTGGTGGTCGCACCCGGCAGCGAGCTTGCCTTCCTGCACGATTTGCCGGTCACGTTGATGTGGGGCGTCGGACCCGCGACCAAGGCGCGGCTGGCCGAGATCGGTATCGAGACCATCGGCCAATTGGCGCGCACGCATGGCGGCGCGCTGGAGCGCCTGCTCGGCCCGGCCGCCGGCCAGAAGCTCGCGGCGCTTGCCTGGAACCGCGACCCACGCAAATTGGAAACGCATCGCCGCGCGATTTCAGCCGGCGCGCAGTCGGCGCTCGGCCGCAAGCCGGCCGTGCCGCGCATCTTCGTGCCGACGCTCTTGCACCTCGCCGACCGCGTCGCCAGCCGCCTGCGCGCCAAGGACCGGCCCGGACGTACAGTGACGGTGCGCGTGCGCTTCGCCGATATGCGTGCCGTCTCGCGCTCGGTGACGCTGGAGCAGCCGATCCAGGCCACGACGATGCTGGCCGAAATCGCCGAGGAGCTGGTGCGCGGCGTGCTGGCCGCCAATGCCGGCGAGAAGGACATCTCGCTGCTCGCCATCTCCGTCTCGCATCTTGAGGAGCATGCCGAGCTGCAGCTCGAACTGCCGCTCGGGCTGGCCGACGAGAAGCTGAAGCCCGGCAGCCGCAAAGGGTTGGCCCGCTTCGGCGCCGACCGCGCCATCGATAAGATCCGCCAGCGCTTCGGCAAGGAGGCTGTCGGCTACGGCACGGTGGCGCTGGAAGCGGCACGCTCGGTGCCGGACGAATTCAGGGAACTGGCCGAGAAGGAGCTGTGAGAACGCTTTTTGCGCAATTGTGGGCTGAGGCTACGGCGAAGTTGCCGAGCCCGACCGTTCCACACTTTTCTGGAATGGCTTCAAGGGCTCGCCTGCCCCAGGCGCGGCTCGGTGCCGGCGATCAGCCGGCCGATGTTGGCGCGGTGGCGCGCAATGACATAGAGGCCGCCGGCGATCACCAGCAGCCGATAGGCCAGCGGCTGCTCCAGGGCCAAGACCAGCGCGATCGCGGCCAGCGCCGCCAGCATCGAGCTCAGCGAGACGATGCGAGACAGGCCAAGCACGACGGCAAAGATCACGGCGGCGCCGACACCGACGGGCCAGGACAGCGCCAGAAGCACGCCGAGCCCGGTGGCGGCGGATTTGCCGCCGGTGAAATTCAGCCAGATCGAGCGGCCGTGCCCGAGCAATACGGCAAGCCCGGCCAGGCACACGCCCCAGGGCGCCAGGCTTTGCGCATCGGATAGCGGCGCCAACGACGGCAGCGTGTAAAGCCAGGCATGGAACCAGCGGGCCAAGACGATCGCCGCGACGCCCTTCAGCACATCGACCAGAAGCACGACAAGCGCCGGCCCTTTGCCCAGCGTGCGCAGCACATTTGTGGCGCCGGTGGATTTCGAGCCATGCTCGCGGATGTCGATACCCCGGACCAGCTGGCCGGCCAGATAGCCGGTCGGGACCGAACCGAGCAGGTAGGCGACCGCCGGTCCGGCCACGGCTGCCATCCAGAAGAGCATGCGATCCACCTCCCGCGTCTTCTGCACGGCTATGGCGCATTTTGGGGAAGAGCGCGAGGCGGGAACTGCTGATCTCCCCGCTTGTGGGGAGATTGGCAACTTGACCGCTTTGGCCAATCACCAGGATTCGCCGCTTGCCAGATTGCCCGCGCTGGGTTGGACTGTCGGCGAACCCGCCGATCGGAGTGATCCATGGCCAGTGACACGGTCCAGCCTGACGACGCGGACGACAGCGTTGAGCGCTACGATCTCGGCCTTTGCCTGTCGGGCGGCGGCTACCGCGCCATGCTGTTTCATGCCGGCGCACTGTGCCGGCTGAACGAGGCCGGGCTGCTTGCAAAGCTCGACATGGTGAGCTCCGTCTCGGGCGGCTCGATCGCCGCCGGGCTGTTGGCGGTGCTGTGGCCACGCTTCACCTTCGTCGACGGTGTCGCCACCAATTTCGGCATCTATCTCAACAAGATACTGGACTTCTCGCAAGTGTTCCTCGACGCACCGTCGATCGCCGTGGGCCTGCTCAACCCGTTTTCCAGCGCGGCGCGCGAAGTTGCCGCCTGCTATGAGCGGCATCTGTTCGATGGCGCGATGCCGATGCTGAAAGGCCTGCCGGAAAAACCCTGGTTCGTGTTCTGCTCCAGCAATCTCAGCACCGGCTCGCTGTTTCGGCTGTCGCGGCGCTACATCGCCGACTACCGGATCGGCGTCGCCTATCATGCCGACCTGCCGGTCGCGCTGGCTGTGGCCGCCTCGTCGGCCTTTCCGCCGGTGCTGTCGCCGCTCCGGCTCGACCTGACGCCGTTCCAGTGGAAGAACGACAAGCTCGACCCGACGGTCGGCCCACCGGTGCCACCGCGCCGCGCCGTGCTCACCGATGGCGGCGTCTACGACAATCACGGCATCGAGCCGGCGCTGAAGCGCTGCCGCTGGCTTCTGGTCAGCGACGCGGGCGCGCCTTGGCGGGCGTCGAATTCCGGGCTGTGGAACTGGTACTCGCAATTGAAGCGCGTCTCCGACACCGCCGATAACCAGGTGCGCTCGCTGCGCCGCCGCGACCTTGTCGCCCGCTTCCAGGCGGCGAAGGACGCCGACGACCGCGGCCAGCCCAACGACGCGACACGGCCCGACTATGCCACCACGCGCGGCGTCTACTGGTCGATCGCCAGCAAGCCGGACGCGACCGCGCCGCATTTCGCGCAAAGTGCCGCGACCGCGCCGGCCGATGTCGGCACCTCGCTGCATTTCCTGGGAGCCAAGGAGACGATCGATCTGGTCAACTGGGGCTACTGCGCCTCCGACCAGGCGCTGCGCGGCTGGTATCAGCCGGCGGTGCCGGCTGGGACGGGTGTGCCGCTGAAGCCGGGTGACATCAAGCCGGGGCGCTGCGCGCGAGTGTCGAAGGCGGTGATGAGTGGCTTCAAGGCTTGAGCGGGGTGGTGGTGCCGATCTCCTCCACAAACAATCACCAACGCTGTTGAATCACCAGGCTGGAATGCGTAGGAATAAGGCCGCGCCACGTGCCAACCTCTCCCGAAAACTTGAATATGCCGACCGCCGTACGGCGGCGACGAACTCATTCAACCATGAGGCAGCCCATGCGAACCGCATCCTGTGCCTGCGGGCAACTCAAGATCTCTTGTGACGGCGAGCCGCGACTGGTCGCGCTGTGCCACTGCCTCGATTGCCAGAGGCGGACAGGCAGCACTTACGGCATCGCCGCATTCTTCGCGCGCGCTGCGGTCACGGCCGAAGGGACTGCCAGCACGTACCGGCGCCTGTCCGACGGCGGCCACGCGGTCACCTTCCATTTCTGCCCGGAATGCGGCTCCAGCGTTTTCTGGGAGCCGGAGCGCAAGCCGGACGCGATCGCGGTGGCCGTGGGGTGTTTTGCCGATCCGGCGTTTCCCGCGCCGACGCGGATTGCATGGGAGGAGAGGAGGCATCGGTGGGTGGAGCCGATGGCGGAGCCGCCGATCTCCCCCCTCGTAGGGGAGATGTCCGGCAGGACAGAGGGCGGCGCGAAGGAATGAAGCATTGCTCCAGCTTGGGGCTCTCGCCAAATCAAAGGGCACGGCACCTGGATAAATACTGATATGCCGGCGCGACAGCGCCCCTTCTGCCTTGCCAGGCATCTCGCCCACAAGGGGGGAGATCGGCGGTTTCACCGCTTTCGCCAATCCGCGATGTCATTGGCATATCGCAACCCGTTCGCGCCGCGCATTGGCCCATGCTAACAGAGCCTCTTCAACGCGGGCGGGACTCCCCGCCCCTAGCCAGGATGGATCGAGATATGGTGGACAAGGTAGCTCTGGTGACGGCGGGCGGCAGCGGCATGGGAGCGGCGGCGGCCAAGCGCCTGGCGGCGGACGGCTTCAAGGTCGGCGTGCTGTCCTCCTCCGGCAAGGGCGAGGCGCTGGGCAAGGAACTCGGCGGCTTCGGCGTCACCGGCTCCAACCAGTCGAACGACGATCTCAAGCGCCTCACCGACGGCGCGCTGGAACGCTGGGGCCGCATCGACGTGCTGGTCAACAGCGCCGGCCACGGGCCGCGCGCGCAGATCATCGAGATCTCCGACGAGGACTGGCACAAGGGCATCGACACCTATTTCCTTAACGCCGTGCGGCCGACCCGGCTGGTGACGCCGGTGATGCAGAAGCAGAAATCGGGCGTCATCATCAACATCTCGACCGCCTGGGCGTTCGAACCGAGCGCGATGTTCCCGACCTCGGCGGTGGCGCGCGCAGGTCTTGCCGCCTACACCAAGATCTTCGCCGACACCTACGCCGCCGACAACATCCGCATGAACAATGTGCTGCCGGGCTGGATCGACAGCCTGCCGACGACCGATCAGCGCCGTGACAGCGTGCCGCTGAAGCGCTACGGCACGTCCGAAGAGATCGCCGCGACGATCGCGTTCCTGGCCTCGGATGGAGGCGCCTACATCACGGGGCAGAACATCCGTGTCGATGGTGGCATCACGCGCGCGGTGTGAGGTAAGGAGGACGCCGCCTCAGGTCATCCGGGTCTGCGGATATTGAGCACCCACAGAAAGGCTATCGAAGCCACCAGGACGATCGAATTGCCGACCACGATGTTCCAAAATCGTGTCGGATCGTCCGCCAGCGCAACCCAATCCAGCTTGCCTCTGACTTCGCCTGTCTTGATGCCGCAGGCAATGTTGTAGATCGCTACGGCGGCGAGCGCCGCCATCAGAACAAAGAGGTCGTTGTTCTTGTTGCGATCCATAAGGCGGCTTTTTAGCCGGACTTGGTGAAATTTTGCTTACCTCGGGTAAGGCGGCGGCCGGTTAACCGGCCGCCATGCGCTCAGCTGGCCTACTGGTTGATCTCCGGCTCGACAAGCTTGGCCAGATTCGTCAGCGAATCCTGCCAGCCGAGATAGCAGGCCTCGGCGGGGATGACGTCCGGGATGCCGGCCTGGGTGATGTTGATTTCGGTGCCGACCGAAACCTTCTTCAGGCTCACCGTCACCTCGATCTGCCCGGGCAGGTTGGGGTCGTCGAAGCGGTCGGTGTAGCGCACCAGCTCGCCCGGAACGAGCTCG
Organism: Mesorhizobium sp. RCC_202; assembly: GCF_041355295.1. Lineage (NCBI taxonomy): Bacteria > Pseudomonadati > Pseudomonadota > Alphaproteobacteria > Hyphomicrobiales > Phyllobacteriaceae > Mesorhizobium > Mesorhizobium sp. RCC_202. Next base: position 221,374 of record NZ_JBFUPO010000003.1, on the reverse strand, counting down.
AGATACTCGCCGCCGAAATCGTGGCCGCCGCCGGTGGTGAAGTTGCGGAACGACATCTTGAACGAACCGCCGACCTTGGCGTCGAGGCTGTGCACCGTGCAGGTGAAGCCATTCGGCGGCAGCCATTTCGCCAGCGCATCGGCCTCGGTGAAAGCACGGTAGACCTTCTGCGGGTTGGTGGTGAGCACGCGGTGCAAATGGATGGTGCTGGGCATGTCTTCGGTATCCTGTGTTGTTCGTTGATCGATGCCCCAAGGACGGGCGGGAATAGGCCGATCCGACAGCCGCCGTCAATTTTTTGTCCCGTCGAAGGCCATGGCAGGCGCTCGTTCGCGGATGCGGCGCCGGATGACAAAATGCACTCACCCGCGCCACGCTGCCCAATATTTCGGCAATAACTACGCAATATTGATTAAAATTATCAAGCTCTCGCGCTTAAATTGTATTAGGTATAGCTTATCGTGTTCATTTGTAACCATTAATCGATGGAGAACATATTTTTATCTGTACTATAACACAAAACCTTGGAACGATGGGGTGACTCGCCGGTTGGACTGGAAGCGGCGGCTTCGATCGAGCGTCTCGGGCGGCGGGATGGCACGAGGAGAACTAAGCGATGAGCACCTTCGTCAACGCGATAGGCGTAGCCCTTCCCTATAGCGGCTCTTCCAGCCACTGGTACTCGGCTTCAGGCGCGGGGCCGGATTTGTGGGGCAGCTCCGGAAACGATTCCTTCTATGGAGCATCGGGCGTCAACACCACCATGCATGGCGGTACGGGCGACGATATCTACTATCTCTATGGCGCCGGCAACAAGGTGGCCGAGGGCTACGGGGCAGGCATCGACACGATCAGCACCTGGATGAGCTACAAGCTCCCCGACAATGTCGAGAACCTCGTCGTCACCAGCGCTAAAAGCTTTGCGTTCGGAAATGGGTTGGACAACATCATCACCGCCACGGGCGGCCACCAGACCGTGGCCGGCGGAGCGGGCAACGATGTGCTGATCGATGGTGGCGGCGGGTATGACACCTTCATTGTCGCGAAAGGCAATGGCAGTGACCTGATCGCGAATTTCGCCGCGACAGACACCGTGCGCCTCGACGGTTACGCGTTCACCTCGTTCGACGCCATCCACTCGAACATGATCCAGGCGGGGCCGAACGTGCTTTTGAACCTCGGATCCGGCGAGGTCCTCGAGTTCAAGGACACCACAATCGACAAGTTCCAGCCCGGGCAATTCGAGCTGCCGATCGACAAGTCAGGCATGACGCTGTCCTTCAGCGATGAATTCAACTCGCTGAACCTTCACAACGCCCAAGGCGGCACCTGGGACACCAATTTCTGGTGGGGCGCCGCGAACGGCAGCACGCTGACCCAGAACAACGAACTGCAATGGTATATCGACGCCAATTATGCCCCGACGAGCTCGGTGCATCCGTTCAGCGTCAGCAATGGCGTGCTCACCATCACGGCGGCGCACGCCTCGGCCGATATCAAGCCGCTGATCAACAACTACGATTACACATCCGGCATGCTCAACACGCACGACACGTTCTCGCAGACCTATGGCTATTTCGAAATGAAGGCCGACATGCCGGAAAACGCCGGGGCATGGCCGGCCTTCTGGCTGCTGCCGGAAGACGGCTCGTGGCCGCCGGAGCTCGACGTGGTGGAAATGTACGGGCAGAACCCGAATTCGCTGCTGATGACCGCGCACACCAACGAGACGGGACAGCACACCACGGTCGGGTCGACGGTGAATGTCTCGAACACCGCCGGTTTTCACACCTATGGCCTGTTGTGGACGCCGGACAAGCTGGTGTGGACCTATGACGGCGTGCAGGTCGCGGAAGCGGCGACGCCGTCCGACATGGACAAGCCGATGTACATGCTGGTCGACCTCGCGGTCGGCGGCCAGGCCGGCGCGCCGCCCGATCACCTGGCGACACCGGCGCAGATGAAGATCGACTATATCCACGCCTACACGCTGGACGATCTGCAGCAGAACCATATCAGCGTAACAGGCGAGCACACCGCCTAGGCCGGCGCGATGCGTGCGGATGCAACAACCGGTCAGCCAGGGCAGCGCGTCGAACCGCGCGCCTTGGTTCTGCGCAGGGTCTTCCGGCGCGCCATTGCCGACGCGGGCCTGTTCTCGGCGCTGATCAACGTCCTGCTTCTGGTGATCCCGCTCTATCTGCTGCAGGTCTATGACCGCGTGCTGCCTTCCTCCAGCGCCGAGACGCTCGCCTATCTGTCGGCCATCGCGGTTGCAGCGCTTGCCTTCCTCGGCTTCCTCGACGCGGTGCGCGCCATCTACATGCAGCGCATAGCCGCCACCGTCGACCAAGCGCTCGGCGCCGACACCTTCGCCGCCGCGCTCGGCACCGCCGGGGCGCCGCTGCGCGACCTCGCCTCGGCCTGCGCCTTCATCCGTTCGCGTGGCGTGGCAGTTTTGTTCGACCTGCCCTTCGCGCCGCTGTTCCTGGCGCTGCTCTATCTCATCCACCCGGTGCTGTTCTGGGTGACGCTCGGCGGTGCCGCGCTGCTTGTCATGCTGGTGATCGCCAACCAGATCGCCATCGGCCGCAACGATGCCATGTCGGCGGAGCGTTCGGCGCTGGCCAGCGAGGCCGAACAGGCTTTTACGCGCAATGCCGACACGCTGCGCGCCATGGGCATGGTGGAGAACGCCGCGCGCGCCTGGCAGCGCCATGTCTCGGAAGCACTCGTCCTGCATGACCGCTCGGCCAGCGCCAATGCCATCTTCAGCGGCGCGTCGCGGGCGCTGCGCATGATGCTGCAGCTTGCCATCCTCGGTTCCGGCGCGTGGCTGGTGCTCGATGGGCGGATGACCGCCGGCATGATCTTCGCCTCCTCGCTGGTCTCGGCGCGCGCGCTGCAGCCGCTCGACCAGCTGATCGGCGCATGGCGGCAGATCGTAGACGCACGCCGCGCCTGGGGCCGGCTCAAGGCGGCGCTGGCGGCACCGCCCTCGGCGACGCGCAAGACCACCCTGCCCGACCCGTCCGGCGCGATATCGGCGCAGGACCTGTTCTACATGGCGCCGAACGCCGCGTTCGGGACCGAGCCCATCCTCAAGCGGCTGAATTTTGCGATCCATTCCGGCGAGGCCGTGGCGATCGTCGGGCCGAGCGGCGCCGGCAAATCGACGCTGGCAAAGCTGATGGTCGGCGCGCTCAACCCAAACGGTGGCGCCGTGCGCATCGACGGGGCGGACCTTCGCAACTGGGACGACGAGCAGCGCGGCCGGCATGTCGGCTACCTGGCGCAGGACGCCGAGCTGTTCCCCGGCACGATTGCGCAAAACATCGCTCGCTTCGACGCGCAAGCCGACGATGCCGCGATCGTGGACGCGGCCAAGCGGGCCGGCGCGCATGAGGCGATCGTGGCGCTGCGAGACGGCTACCAGACGCACGTCACGGCCACGCTGTCGGGCGGCGAGCGGCAGCGGATCGCGCTGGCGCGCGCGCTCTACGGCAATCCGCGCCTGCTGGTTCTCGACGAACCCAGCACGCATCTCGACGGCGCCGGCGAAGCGGCGCTCGAAGCGACGCTTGCCGCTGCGCGAGCCGCCGGCGCGACGGTGATCGTCATCACCCACCGCCCGTCGATCGCGGCGGCCTGCGACAAGGTGATGCTGCTGCGCGCAGGCGTGATCGAAGCCTTTGCGCCGAGCGGCGAAGTGCTGCGGCAGCCGGGCGCCAAGGGCACGGCCGCTGGCTCGGTGGTGACGGGTTCGTTCATGCCGACGATGCGCCCGCACGCCATCCGCTTCGGGTCCTGAACGATGACACTGACCGTCGCCTTCGCCAACGCCCCACGCACCGATTTCCGCCGCACGGCGTTGGCCGGATATGCGGCGGTCGCGCTGTTCATCGGCGGCTTCGGCACTTGGGCGGCGAGCGCCCCGCTGGCCGGCGCCGTGGTCACGCAGGGCACGATCGCTGCGACCGGCGGCAACATCCTCATCCAGCATCGCGAGGGCGGCATCATCGATCGATTGCTGGTCCGTGAAGGCGACCGCGTCCGACAGGGGCAGGACCTCGTCCTGCTCGACCGCACGGCGGCTGAAGCCGACCTCAACCGGCTGACGCGGCAATCGATGGCGCTGAAGGCAAGTGCGGCGCGGCTGGAGGCAGAACGCGACGGCCTCGCCACGCTGGCGCCGGTCGCGGAAGCCCCGCCGGCGGCCTTCCAGCGCGACTTCGAAAAGCTGCTGCTGGAGCAGCGCAAGGAGTTCGACGCCAGGCTCGCCCGCTTCCACTCGGAGCAATCGATCCTGGCGCAGCGCGTCGCCATGCATCGCGAGTCGGTGAAGGGCCTTGCCGCGCAAAAGCGTGCCATCGACGAGCAGGCCGACATCGTCAAGAAAGAGCTCACCATCAAGACGGACCTGCTCGACAGGGGCCTGACCAACCGCAGCGAATATTCTCAGCTGCTGCGCTCGCAGGCCGATCTCGTCGGCCAGGCCGGCGCGCTGGAGGCCAACGTTGCGGCGACCAACACGCAGATCGTGGAAGCCGAGGCGCAGGCCGAGCGCGCCACCACGCAGCGCGTCGAGGAGGCGCTGACCAAGCTCGACGATGTGCGCACCAACCTTGCCGATATCGGCGAGCAGATCAGGGCGGCCGAAGCGGTGCTGAAGCGCACGACGATCACGGCGCCCACCGACGGCATCGTGGTGTCCTCGACCTACAATGCAAAAGGCAGCGTGATTGGGCCGGGCGAAAAGATCATGGAGATCCTGCCGACAGCGTCGGGTCTTGTGGTCGATGCCAGGCTGCGGCCGAGGGATGTCGACGCGGTGCATATCGGCCAGCCGGCAAAACTCAGGCTGTCGGCGCTCAACATGCGGCTCACGCCGGAAGTCCCCGCCACGGTGAGCGAGATCTCGGCCGATCGGCTGATCGACGCGACCACGCACGAACCCTATTTTCGCGCCAAGCTGAAGATTGCCGACGCCTTGCCGCCCGGCGTGAAGGCCGAACAGCTCTATCCCGGCACGCCGGTCGAGGCCTTCATCAGCACAGGCGACCGGACTTTCTTCGAATATCTGGTCCGCCCGATGATGGACTCCTTCGCGCGGGCGTTCAGGGAGCGGTAAGCGGAGCCGAGCCCTTACAATGGCTTCCGAGGGCGGGCCTTATGGGTGCGGCCGTCGCGCCGGGCCGGGGACCGCATGGCTGGAGAGATGTCGGGGCTCCGAACGTGTAGTTCAGTCCCATCCGCACCGTCTGGAACTTGACGGCACCCGCCGGTCCGGTCTGCAGAAAGGCGCACTGGCCAACCGGGTCCTGGTTCGGCCTCCCGGAAGTCAGAATTTCAAGCTCAGATCCGCCTGCACGGACTGGTCGTTACTCCCCGAACCCAGCTGTGCGCAATAAGCAATGCCGAGCTTGGCGGACGGTGTCAGGGTCAGGTCGAGCCCCGCTTCGAGCACGGCCGCATCGCGGGCGATCGGCACGCCGGAGACCGCGAATGGCGCTCCGCCGTCAAAGGCCGGCGGACGGAGAGCGAGATTGTCGGAGCGCAGCGGCGGTGCGGCGATGCTTCGATTCTCGCCCGACCAGTGCCGACCACGCGAGCGAAGATTCAAAGACTTGTCCGCCGCAGCAACCCGCTGGCTAGACTGCCGGCGTACCTTCGCCATGGAGCCAGCGCTCCATGGTGCTGAAGGCGCGATCGCCGACCAGATCGGTTTCGTACAACTCGCCGCCTAGCGCGGCGGCGCGCAATTCTGTCGGCGACATTGCGTAGGCCTGGCGAAAGGCGCGGTTGAAAGCCGAAACATTGCTGAAGCCGCATCGAAGGGCGATGGCGCTGATGCGCTCCTGGGCAAAGGCCGGGTCGACGATGAACCGATAGGCGCGCATCAGCCGCCGGCGTTCGATATAGAGGATGACGCCGCCCAGTTGGTCGAACAGGCGATAGAGCTTGGCCCGCGACACGCCGAGCTGGTCGCACAGGAACTCCGGCCCCAGCCGCGGATCATGGAGATTGGCGTCGATCAGCTTCCGGCAAGTTTTCAGGGAGGCATCGGCCGCGACCTCAGCGATCAAGCCTCGTCCGTCGCTCGATGCCCCGGCGAATGCCGCGATCATCGCCGCCGTTGCGTGAGCGGCCGCATGAATCTCGGATGGCGTGAGCGCGGGGGCTTGCTCGTAAAGCAAGCGCATATGGGCGGCAAGCATCGTGTTCAGCGCGCTGCCCCTTGGCAAAATCCTGCCGTGCAGCGCGTCGAGATCGGCGACATGCGGTTCCAGCAGCGTTCTCGGCAAAACCAGTGAGAAGCTTTTGTAGTCGGTCGAGCGCAGCGTGCTGCGGCGTGTCATGTCGAGGACGCATATATCTCCGGTGTGCACCTCCGTCGTGCGTCCCTCGGCGTCGAGGCCGAACCCGCCCTGCGAGCGGACCGTCAGGCTGGTGTGGTCGATGCTGCTGCGCGCGATGGTGCGCGCCGTGCGCTGCAGCGTCTCGGCTGAAGAGTAACCGTCGATCATCACGAGGGGCGCCAGGTTATAGCTCGTCAACCCGGCGCTGAACGACGAACGGGCCGCCGGGCTTTCGGCGTCCATGTCATAGAGCGGCGCATAACCCGACCGCCAAAGCTCGAACTCGCGCGTATTGCCGGCCTGGGTGGACAGGTTCAAGCGGTTCGGCGCGCGGCGGGCGGTTTGTGGCGCTGGCGAATCCATGGGGCGGCTTGCTCCAGAAGCTGGCGAGCCAGCGTGCCTAACATGCCCTGTTTTTGCAAGGCATCCATCATTCAGTCTGTCTTGGCCGTCTGTTCTTGGGCCGTCTGTTCTTGGGCCATATGTTCCCTGGTCGCATGTTCCTGGGTCGTGCTCCTGGGCGGAGCGCGACGCCTTGAATCCCGGCGACGGTAAGCGAGATCTCCGCCGACCGGCTGATGAACGAGGCCACATGCGACCCTTAATTCCGCGCCAGGCTGAATATCTCGGACGCACCCGGCGTGCGAGCCGGCAGCTCTACCCCGGCACGCCGGTCGAGGCCTTCATCAGCACCGGCTGCCGGACTTTCCTCGACCATCTGGCGCGGTCGATGCTGGATTCTTTTGCAAGGGCGTTCACGGAGCGGCAGCGGGTGCCGACGCGAGCAAACGCTTCAGCTTGGAGAGCCTGGCACGCGCCAGTCGCCGCGCCGGATGCTGGAATGCTTCCAGACCAGCCTCGACGAGGAAGGCCACCGTCATCAGGTCGACGAGGAAATCGTCCACGGCCTCGACGGTGGCGCATGACCGGCCTTCAACATGCCGCAGCAACGCCCGCGCCTCGACCACCGCATCCGCGCCGCCGGCCTCGATCAATGCTTCCAGCCGATTGATGAATTCCAAATGAGACTCTCCCCGCCATTCGCGGGGATACGTCCATCTTTCGAGACAAACAGCTACATATGTTAATCGACTTTTTTTGGTATCGCCTGGGCGGGCGTTGCAGTCGGACCGTCAACTCTATGGCTGTGCCCTGACATTTGCATTAGCGCAGGCGAATATTTGCCTGCTCGCGAATGGCGAGCGGCTCACGCGTTACAAACGCTGGCTTCGGCACAGATCGGGTCCGGTCTATATCCGCCCCGCGACCGCGCTGGGCTTCATCAGCGTCGCCAGCACGATGCCCGCGATGATGAAGGCCGCGCCGACCAGGTCGTAGTCGTGCAGGCTCTCGCCGAGCAGCAGATAGGCGAGCACGGCGACAAACAGGGTCTGCAGGTAGAGCAGCATGCTTGCCCGGCTGGCGCCGAGCATCTCCACGCTTTTGTTGTAGAGGTAATACATCAGGGCGCCGCCGGGACCTGCCAGATAGGCGAGCGCGAGCAGGCCGTGGAAGTTCATGGCCGAGCGCTCGTCGTTGAAGATTTCCCAGAGATGGAAGGGCAGCGCCACCAGCGCGCCGGCGCCGAGCAAAAGCACGACCAGCGGCAGGAGCTCGAGGCCGAATTTGGAGCGGCGCAAAAGCACCGTGTAGAGCGCCCAGCAGAAGGCGCTGCCGACGATCCACAATTCGCCGGCATTGAACCGCAGGTGAATGAGCGCGGTCAGGTCACCATGCGCGACGATCACCAGCATGCCCGCGAGCGCGGCAACCGCGCCAAGCGCCTTCCACAAGCCCAGCGCCTCGCCAAGCACGAGACGCGCCAGCACCATGGTCATGATCGGCGACATCGCCATGATGATGCCGGCCGTGGTCGCGTCGGTGTCGTTCAAGCCGTGATAGATCATGCCCTGGCAAAGCGTCAGGCCGATCGCGCCGACGGCGACGAGCTCCAGCGGCCGCGATTTGAGCAGCGAAAGCATTGCGCCGTGATGGCGGTGCACGATCGGCAACAGGATGGCGCAGGCGAGCGCCAGCCGCCAGAAGCAGAGGCCCCAGGGCGGCATCTCGGGCGCCACCCATTTGGCCGCGATGTAGACGCCGGCCGAAAGCAGCCAGCACAGCACCGCGGCCGGATAGCCGGAAAGCGACGCCATCGCTGCGGCCGCCGGCGTTTCCGGCCGATGCGTTATCGGTATAGCCTGCATCGCCTGCTCCCGTTCTTATGACCTCCAGACACGGGGCGAATCTACCTCATATTGCCGGCGTTACCTATCCGTGGCCGGACGCCGCTGAGCTCAATGCGCGGTGTCGGACATGTGCAGCAGATCCCAGGCCGAGCCGAGACGACCGCTGAACTGGGAGACGCAGTGTTCGGCCTCGCTGTCGTCCAGCCCATCGTCGACCAGCGCCTCGATGCTTCGCTGCATCAAAGCAAGCTGCATTTGCCGCGCATGGCTCTTGTCGGGTTCGCGCATGATGGCGGTGACGTGATAGGCGACGACAGGCTGGCCAAGACAGGACAGAAGCGCACCCGACTCCGCCGTCGCTGCAGTGACTGCTTCCTCGATTTTCATTGCGGCGCTCCTCATCAAAGATGCTGGGGCGCCTCCCCGGCAGACCGCGACGTTTCCCGCCGCTTCTTTTCCCGGCCGCGCTTGATCGCGACCAAAATCAGTATCCTCCAGAACCCTATTAAAGGCGAGCGGATAGTTAATCGATGGTTAACGAGAACGATCGTGTTTTAAAGCAATTCCAGGAAAAGTGTGAGCGGTTTTCCGTCCGGAATTGCGTCAAAACAAAGAGTTAGAGCGCTTCGCCGTTTCCATGAAACGGTGAAACGCTCTAGTCGTTCAGCGGCCGGGTCTGTTTCGCTCGGCCGAGGGCGCCAGGGCCTCCGCACCGGCCACGGAGACCGGCGCGCCCTGGAGAACCCAGTCGGCGGCGATCTGGCCGATCACCGGGGCGAGCTGGATGCCGTAGCCGCCGGCGCCGGCTGCGGTGATCAGCGACGGTTGCGACGCATCGATCGGTCCGACGAACGGGCGATGGTCCGCCGTGACCGGATAGAGGCCGGCCCAGCCCCGGCCGAGCCGCGCGCCCGGAAGATCGGGCACGCGCTCCAGCAGGAGTTCGGCCAGATCGACCTTAGACTGCTCCTCGCACTGGTCGTTGTAATTGTCCGGATCCTCCGGCGCGATCGCATCGACCTTGTGGACCTCGGCGATCAGCTCGCCCGGCTTTTCGTGGCGGAAATTGAGGCCGCTGCCTTCGCCGTTCACCAGGTCCATCACCATCGGCATCGTGTAGGCGAGCGGCTCGTCGAGATGGATGACGATCGCCTCATGGCGCTCGGGCCAGATATGCAGGCGCTGTCCAAGGAGCTCGGCCACTTGCGGCGCCCAGGCGCCGCCGGCATTGACCACGACATCGCAATCGACAAGTCGTCGCTCGCGATCGACAGGGTCACCATTGGTTTCCAGCCGGTAGCCGCCCGGCCGCCTCTGCACGCCAAGCAGCTTGCGGTACTGGCGCACTTCGCCGCCCTTGGCGCGGACCATGCCTGCCAGCAGATTGCACATGTCGTGCGGGTCGAGGAACCCGTCGTCGGGCCCGAATAACCCGCCTTCGAGGCCGTCGGGATTGATGTGCGGCACGAGCTCCCGGAGTTCGTTGGCGCGGACAAGCCGTGACCGCAAACCCACCTCGCGCTGGATCTCGACCGATCGCGCGAAAAGCGCCATCTGCGCCGATGTGCGCGCCAGCCGCAGATAGCCGATATGGTTGAAGCGCAGCCCCTCGCCTTCCCACTGTCGGAAGCGGCGCAGCGAGTGCACGCGCAACGCAACCTCGAACGGATCGGTCAATTGCGATCCGACAACGCCGACCGATCTGCCGCTCGAGCCCGAAGCAATCGACCCCGCATCGAGCACCGTCACGCGCGCACCCTGCTCGACCAGGTTGAGCGCCGTGCACATGCCCAACGTGCCGGCGCCGATCACCACGACATGTGGAGAAGCTGTCATCCTATCGTCCACCCCAATCAGGATTGCGCGGCGATCTCGCCCAGGGTCTCGTCGATGGCCTGCAGAATGGCGCCGGCGTCCGCCTCGGTCATCGGCGTCGACAGCGCGAACAGGCCGTAGCTGGCCGAAAGCACACCACGACCGAGCAGGCCCTTGTGGAAGGCATCGAGCTTCCCGCGCTCGGCCTGGCCTGGATAGACGGAGCGGTAATCCGTGACCGGGTGGGATGTGAAATGGACCTTGAACAGCGAGCCCAGGCCGACGCATTGGCCGGCAAGGCGATGCTTCTCGAACGAGGCGGCGATGCCTTCGCGCAACAGACCGCCGAGACGGTCGAGATGGGCAAAGCTTTCCCTGGTCAGCGCCTGCATCGCGGCAAGGCCGGCGCGCATCGTCACCGGATTGGCGGTGAAGGTGCCGCCATGCGGAAGCGCCGGCTTGCCGGCGGTCGGATCGAACACCGCCATGATATCGGCGCGCCCGCCAACGGCGCCCACAGGGAAGCCGCCGCCGATGATCTTGCCGAGCGCCGTCAGGTCGGGCGCGATGCCCCACAAGCCTTGCGCCCCCGACCATCCGAGGCGAAACGAGATGACCTCGTCGAAGATGACGAGCGAGCCCGCCGCATGGGCGATCTCGACCATGGCGTCGAGATAGTCACGCCGCGCCGGGATCAGGCCCGCGCGGTTGGGCATCGGGTCGATCAAAACGCCGGCAATGGTCTCGCCTTGCGCGGCAAAGACCGCGCGCAGCGCCTCGATGTCGTTGAAGGGCACGGCGATCACGTCGTCCAGCACGCCGCGCGGCGTGCCCTTGGCATAGGCGGTCGACCTTGGCAGATCGCCCCAATTGGCGGGCGAGGAGTCCAGGCTCACTTCGGCGAAATCGTAGGATCCATGGTAGGCGCCCTCGATCTTGACGATCTTCGGCCGCCCGGTGAAGGCGCGCGAGGCCTTGATCGCCATCATCACGCCCTCGGTGCCGGAGTTGGCGAAGCGGATCTGCTCGACGGATGGCAGGCGGCCGACCAGGAGCTCGGCAAGCTCGATCTCGCTCAGCGTCGGGGCGCCGAAGGCGGTGCCGAACGGCAGTTGCTCGACCACCGCCGCCGCGACATCGGGATGCGTATAGCCATGGATCATCGAAGTGAAATTGTTGATGCAGTCGTAATAGACATTGCCGTCGACATCCCACACGCGGCAGCCCTCGCCACGCGCGGCGTAGATCGGGAACGGATCGACAAAGACCGTGGTGCGGGTATTGCCGCCCGGCATCACCTTCCTGGCGCGCTCGAAGAGGGTTTTCGATCCGGGCATGGCGTCGGGATAATGCGGCATGGATTTTCCAGGCGGTTTTGAGCGTTGAGAGAGCGGCGGCGGGAACCACCGCTCACCACGATGCTACGATCCGTTTGCACAGCAGCGCAATCGGCCAGGCAAGGCATCGGAGGCGACCACGATCGTCGCTGGCCACTATCCCCTCCCGACGGCTCCAGCCATGCGGTTGGGGTGCCGCAGATGCGTCGGCGTTATCCCGGTCTGCTGGCGGAAGACGCGGCTGAAATGGCCGGCATTGGTGAAGCCGCAGCGATAGGCGATGTCGCCGATCTGCAGGTCGCTGCCTTCGAGCAGCGATTTCGCGTGATGTACTCTTAACGCCAGATAGGCGGCCATCGGACCGATGCCGAGCTCGGCGCCGAACAGGCGCTCGAGCTGGCGGCGCGAGGCGTTGAGGCGGCTGGCGATCTCGGTGATCGACAGTGTCTCCTGCAGATTGCTTTCCATCAAAAGCAGCGCCCGCTTCACCGCGCGGCTGGCTGCGGCGGGAAAGAGGTCGCCGACCGGCTGCACGTCGCGGCTGGAGCGGATGCGGTCGAGCACGAGGATCTTGGCGGCCTTCTCGGCTGCCTTGCTGCCGATGAATTGCGAGACGAAATAGCCGGCTAGGTCGGCCGCCCCGGTGCCGCCGGCGCAGGTGGCGCGGCCACGGTCGACGGTATAGAGGCTGTCGGCGTGGGCGTTGACCTCGGGAAACCGGTTGCGGAAATCCTTGATGTGGAACCAACTGACGGCAGCTGAGTAGCCGTCGAGCAGGCCGTAGCGCGCCAGCGTGAAGGACCCGGTGCAGAGCGCCGTCAGCGGCACGCCCTTCTCGGCCGCGCGCAACAGGAACGCCTCCTTCTCGGAGCTCAGCGCCCGGTTGGTGTCGAGCAGACCGCCGACCACGACGATGTTGTCGAAATCCTCAGGATTGCCGATCGCCTTGGTCGGCAGCAATTCGACGCCGCAGCTCGCCCGGATCGGCAGGCCGCGCTCGCCCACGACATCCCAGTCGAACTCGATGCGGCGGCTGCGGTCGCCCTCGTCGCCGGCCAGCCTGAGCGTGTCGATGAACAGCGACAGCGGCGACAGCGTGAAGTCGCGCACAAGAAGAAACGCAAACCGCCTGGCCATGGTCTATCGCAGCCGTCCGTGAGGTTGTGGTGGCGAGAAGATTATCGCGCACAGTTGCAGTCTGGAACGAGAACCGGGTGGCGCGCGTGTCTGCAAAAGGCGCAAGACGTCGGAGATGAACAACGCGATGTCAGGCCACCCCTGCCCGTCCCGGATGCGTGGCGCGCGGGTCGGGTATCGGCACGGCGGCGATCAGCTCGCGCGTGTAGGCCTCGCGGGGCGAGGACAGCACTCTGCGGCGCGGACCTGCCTCGACGATGCGGCCGGCGCGCATGACGGCGACGTTGTGGCTCATGCGCTCGACCACGGCCATGTCGTGCGAGATGAACAGATAGGAGAGCCCGAGGGTCTCCTGCAGCTCCAGCATCAGGTCGAGCACGCGCGCCCTGACCGACACGTCGAGCGCGGCGACGCTCTCGTCGGCGACGATCAGTTTCGGCTCCAGCGCCAGCGCCCGGGCGATGCAGATGCGCTGGCGCTGGCCGCCGGAAAATTCATGCGGATAGCGGGTGGCATGATCGGCGGCGAGGCCGACGCGCTTGAGAAGCGAGGCCACCCGGTCGCTGCGGTCGCGCCTTTCGCCGATGCCGTGGATGACGAGCGGCTCGGCTATGGCCGCCCCCACGGTCATGCGCGGGTCGAGCGAGGCGTAAGGATCCTGGAAGATCATCTGCGCGGCGCGCCTTACCGGCCGCATGGCGCTCGCCGAGAGGCCCTGGATGGCCGTGCCGCCGATCGCCACCGCACCCGTGAACGGGACAAGGCCGAGCACGGCCTTGCCGGTGGTCGATTTGCCGGAACCGCTTTCGCCGACGAGGCCGAGCGTCTCCCCCGGCTTGATGTCGAAGGAGACGTCCTGCACCGCCGGCGCCTCGGCGGCGCGGCGGCTGAAAAGGTTGGCGGACGCGCCGTAGTCGACGACGAGGTTCTTGACCGACAGCACCGGAGCGCTGCCCTGTGGCGCGGGCGGCCGAACGGTGGCGGTGACCCTGGGCGGCGCGTCGGTCGCGGCCAACGCGCCGAGGCGTGGCACGGCGGCGAGCAGTTCACGCGTGTAGTCGGCTTGCGGCCGCTCGAAAATGTCGAGCACGGGGCCAGCCTCGACGATGCGCCCATCGCGCATGACGGCCACACGGTCGGCCATCTCGGCGACGACGCCCATATCGTGGGTGATGAGGATGATGGCGGTGCCGAATTCCTGCTTCAGCTCGCGCATCAGCTTCAGGATCTGCGCCTGCACGGTCACGTCGAGCGCCGTCGTCGGCTCATCGGCCAGAAGCACTTTCGGCCGGCAGGACAGCGCCATGGCGATCATGACGCGCTGGCGCATGCCGCCGGAGAGCTCGTGCGGATATTGCTTCATGCGCCGCGCCGGATCGCTGATGTGGACGACGTCGAGCATGGCGAGGGCACGGCTTTCGACGCTTGAACCCTCCGCGCCCTGATGCGTCCGGATCGCCTCGGTGAGCTGCGCGCCGATCGAGTGCACCGGGTTGAGCGACGTCATCGGCTCCTGGAAGATCATGGCGATCTCGCCGCCACGCACGTCGCGCATGGCGCGCTCGGACAGGCGCGGCAAGCTTTGCCGTTCGAGCCTGATGTCGCCGCCAGCGATGCGCAGCGAGGCGCGCGGCAACAGCCGCATGATCGAAAGCGCCGTCACCGACTTGCCCGAACCGGACTCGCCGGCGATGCACAATGTCTCGCCCGGCGCCAAGGCAAAGCTGATGCCGTCGATGACGCGCCTGGCGCCCTCAGGCGTCAGCGCGTCCACCGACAATTTGTCGACGGTCAGGACGGCATCGTGAACTTGCCGAGAATCGTCCGGCATCAAATCGTCCGGCATCAATTGAAGACGATTCTTGGGAAGTAGAACGAGACCACCCAGTTCGGCATGTCGACGATCTCGCTGATGCGCAGGTCGCCGCAGACCGAGCAGAGCAGGTAGGCGTCGACCGGCTTCAACCCATGCTCCGCGGTAAGCAGGTCGACCATGCGCATGACGCTTTCGCGCGCCGCGGTCATCAGGTCCGGCCCGATGCCGGTGGTGGCCTCATAGCCGGCCGCGTCGAGATGGCGCGTCACCGGCCCCGGCGTGGTGAAACGCGGGCTTTGCAGCCGCGCGTCCTTGACCAGCTCGATCGTCGCCTCGACATCCATGCGGCTCTCGATGGCGGTGCCGCAGACCTCGCCGTCGCCTTGAGCGGCATGGGTGTCGCCGATCGAAAACAGCGCGCCCTCGACCTCGACCGGCAGATAGAGCGTGGTACCGGCCGCAAGGTCGCGGATATCGAGATTGCCGCCGACACGGCGCGGCGGCACCACCGAGTGCAGGCCGGGTTCGGCAGGTGCAACGCCGATCGTGCCGGCGAAAGGTTTCAGCGGCACGCGGCCACCCGGACCATAGAGAGCCGGCGTCATCGCGGCGGCGTCATATTTCCAGATGTGCAGCGCCGGCTCCTCGAACTGGTCGGCAAGCAGGCCGAAGCCCGGAATGTTGGCC
The DNA here is from genome assembly GCF_041355295.1 of Mesorhizobium sp. RCC_202. Lineage (NCBI taxonomy): Bacteria > Pseudomonadati > Pseudomonadota > Alphaproteobacteria > Hyphomicrobiales > Phyllobacteriaceae > Mesorhizobium > Mesorhizobium sp. RCC_202. The sequence continues at coordinate 206,034 of NZ_JBFUPO010000003.1, read as the reverse complement.
GTCCAGCCGAGGCCAGACGGCTCGAAATGGCGCAGCGTGATCTTCAGCGCATCGCCGGGCTTCGCGCCCTCGACATAGACCGGTCCGGTCACCGGATTGACCTTGCCGAAATCCATCGTCTTGACGTCCTCGACTGTGGAGCTGGCGTTGAACTGCCCGCCCGAGGAATCGAGACATTCGAAATGGATGGTCGAACCGGGCCTCGCCGTCAGCGCCGGCGCGAAATCGCGGTTCCAGCCGAAATGGTGGCTGGCGCGATGGATGGTGTAGTCGCACTTCACGCACATGGTTGCTTCTCGTTTTTCTTGGGCAAGCCGCCTCCCGTTTGGGCGGCATCATGGGAAGGTCCCGGCGGCGGGCCGAACGCGCGCCGCCGGGGCAGCGGCCTATTTGTTCACATAGATCGCTTCGTAATCGATGACGCGGGTGGGATCGATGTAGATCTCGTCCGGGCCGCCCATGCGCTTGGACTTGGCCACCACGCGGCGCTCGTTGAAGACCGGGATCCAGGGCGCGTCATTGGTCTGGATGTCGGTGAAGATCTGCGCCCAGGCCTTGTTGCGCTCCTCGGCCTTGGCCGGCACCGGCATGGCGTCGGCGGCCTGGCCACGGGCGTCGATGTCCTTGTTGCAATACCACGACCAGTTCCAGCCGCCGGCAACCGCGCTGCCGCAGCCCAGGATCGGCCCGTAGAAGTCGGACGGATCCGGGAAGTCGGCGATCCAGCCGAGGCCGCCCGACCAGACCATCGGCGCCTGCCCCTGCGTGCCGCCGGCGGCGATCACGTTCGGGTTGGCCACCGCCTTGATCTCGGCCTTGACGCCGATCGCAGCCAGATCCTGCTGGATCGCCTGGGTGATGCGCGGCTGCGGGTCGGTGTTGGAGGTGTAGATCTGCGTCGAGAAGCCGTCCTTCAAGCCGGCCTCGGCAAGCAGAGCCTTGGCCTTTTCGGGATCGTAGGCATAGCCCTTGTAGGCCTGGTCATAGCCCGGCATCAGCGGCGGCAGCACCTGGCTGGCGGGCGTGGCGCGGCCATTGATGATGCGCACGATGCGGTCCTTGTTGATGGCCATGTTGACGGCCTGCCGCACCTTGGCGTTGTCGAACGGCTTCACCTGCGTGTTCAAGGTGACGTAGCTGGTTTCGAGCTGCTGGCGGTCGACGATCATGCCCTCGAACTCGGCCGACTTCTTCATCTCCAGATATTTCGCCGGCGGGATACCGTCGCCGGCGATATCGACCTCGCCCTTCTGCAGGCGCAACAGCGCCACCAGCGGTTCCTGGCCGACCTCGACGGTGAAGCTGTCGACATGCGGCCGGTCCTTGATGAAATAGTCGGGGTTCTTCTGGAAGACGAGGCGCTGGCCGATCGTCCATTCCTTCAGCGTGAAGGCGCCGGAGCCGACCGGGTGCTTGCCGAAATCGCCATTGGCGGCTTCCACCGCTTCCTTCGGCACGACCGAAGCGAAGTTCAGCGCCAGCACGTTGAGGAAGGTGGCGTCGGGCTGCGACAGCGTGAACTTGACCGTGTGGTCGTCTATCGCCGTGATGCCCTCCAGCGTGTCGGCGGTGCCGGCGGTCATCTTGTCGGCGCCGACGATCGAGTGGAAGAATCCGGCGCCGGGGCCTTGCGTCTTCGGATTGACCGCGCGCTCGATCGACCATTTCACATCCGCCGCCGTCACCTCGCGGCCGTTGGTGAACTTGACGCCGGAGTGCAGCTTGAAGGTGTAGATCTTGCCGTCGTCGGAGACGTCGTAGCTGTCGGCAAGTGCTGGGCCCAGCTCCGTCGTGCCCGGCGTGTAGTCGACCAGGCGCGAGAACAGCGCGTTGATCATCGACCAGTTCTGCCAGTCATAGCCGACGGCCGGATCGAGCGTGGCGATGTCGTCCTTGTAGGTGACGATGATGTCGCCGCCGTTGGTCGGCGTGTCGGCGAAGGCGAGCTTGGCCGGCACCAGCGCCGAGGTGGCGAGCAAGGCCACCATGCTGATTCTCTTGGCGAATTTGTTCATTCCAGTTCACTCCTCTGTTGGTCTTGTTGTTTATTGGCTGCGGATGCGGGGATCGACGAACGGGGCGACGAAGTCGGCGAGCAGATTGCCGAGCACGATGGCCAGCGCCGAAACCAGGGTGACGCCCATGATGATGGGCACGTCGACCTGCTGGATGGCCTGCCAGGCAAGCTGGCCGATGCCGGGCCAGCCATAGACGGCCTCGACCACCACCACGCCGCTCATGAACTGGCCGATGTCGATGCCGACCATGGCGATGATCGGCAACAGCGCGTTGGGCAGCGCGTGGCTGAGCACGACGCGGCGGCCGCTGAGACCCTTGGCATGGGCCGTGCGCACATAGTCCTGGCGCAGCACCTCGATCATGGCCGAGCGCACCATGCGCGCATACCAGCCGGCGCCGAGCACGCCGAGTGTGAGGGCCGGCAGCACGACATGCCTTGCGGTGCCGAAGCCGGACATCGGGAACCAGCCAAGCGTGGCGGCAAAGACGTATAAAAGCAGCAATGCCACAACGAATTGCGGCGACGAGACGCCGACAAAAGACAGCATCATGATCGAGCGGTCGACGAAGCCGCCGCGCCAGACCGCCGCGATGATGCCGAAGGTCAGGCCCAGCGCCACCTCGACGACGATGCCGGCGGCCATCAGCACCAATGTCGCCGGCAAGCGCGCCAGGATCAGCGGCAGCACCTCGGTCTTCTGCGTGTAGGAGCGGCCGAGATCGCCATGCAGCAACGAGCCGACATAATGCAGGAACTGCATGACCAGAGGTTGGTCGAGGCCGAGTTCGTGGCGGATGGCGGCCACCATCTGCGGCGTCGCCGAGCGGCCGGCGATCAGCACGGCGGGATCAGCCGGCAGGTAATAGAGCAAAAGGAAGGTGATGGCGGCGACGCCGAGCAGGATCAGCACGGCCTGGACGAGACGGCGGGCGAGAAAGACGGCCATGGTCACAGCCTCCCGCGCTGGGTCGGGTCGAGGATGTCGCGCAACGCATCGCCGATCAGGTTGAACGACAAGGCGGTGGCCAGGATGATCGCGCCGGGGATGAACACCAGCCAGGGCGCATCCTGGAAATAGCTTTGGCTCTCGAAGATGATGTTGCCCCAGGAGGGCTGCGGCGGCTGCACGCCGATGCCGAGGAAGGACAAGGTCGCTTCCAGAAGCACCGTGGTGGCGATGCCAAGCGTGCCCCAGACGATCGCCGTCGGCATCAGATGCGGCAGGATGTGGAGAAAGATGATGCGGCCGTTGCCGGCGCCCAGCGAACGCTCGGCGACGATGAAGTCGCGTTCCACCAGGCCGCGCGTTTCGGTGTAGACGATGCGGGCGACCTGCACCCAGTTGACCAGCGCGATCACCATGGCGACGATCCACAGGCTGGGCTTGAGCAACGCCGCGAGCGCGATGGCGAGCAGCAGCGCCGGGAACGCCATCATCAAGTCGGTGAAGCGCATCAGGAGATTGCCGATCGCGCCGCGCAGATAGCCGGCGAGCAGCCCGACGAGAAGCCCGATGGCGACGGCGACGCCATTGGCGACGAGACCGATGATCAGCGACGTGCGGGCGCCGAACAGCACGCGCGAGAACAGGTCGCGTCCAAGCGTGTCGGTGCCGAACAGATGCTCGCCGCTGGGTGGCAGCGGCGCGCCTTCGAGCGACAGGCCGTCGGTGAGCTGGTTGTCCGGCGAGAAGTGCACGATCCACGGCGCGAACAGCGCCGCCAGCAAAACGATCGCGACCACGATCAGCCCGAACAGGGCGGAAGGCCGTCTGACAAGTTCGCGCAGGACCCGCATGCCTACATCGCCCGCGGCACGGGCTCATGCCCGGCGACGATGGCAGCCGCGACATGCTCGACGGTGAGCCGGCGCTGCATGGCGAGCCGGCACAGGGTGCGGTAGGCGCCGTCCTCGTCGCCGCCTTGGGCCGCCATGATGCTCCGCATCGCGTCATGGACGATCGGCCGCAGCCGCAGGCGCTCCTCCAGGCCGGCGATGCGTGCCTTGACCGCCGTGCGTTCGTGATGGGCGTGCGTGGCAAGCACCAGCGCCGGGTAGACCGAGGCGGCGACGACCGGCTTGGCCATGATCGCGCCGGCGCCCTTGGCCAGCGCCCAGGCAATGCGGCCCGGCGCTTCGGAACCGAGGAGTGCCACCACCGGAACCGGCGCGTCGTCGCCATCCCAGGGCAACAGATCGTCCCAACCCTGGTCGGCATCGACCAGGACGATATCGGCCGGCGTCTCGGCAAGGTCGAGCGGCTTCCACTGCACCAGGACGGTGACGCCGAGGCGTTCGAGCTGCCGCTTCAGGCGCTCGATGCTGTCGTCGGAGCGATGCAGGATCGCGGCGCGCCAGGAAACGAAATTGGGCGTGCGCGTCATTGCACCACCCTCAGATGCGGGGCGTGCTGGATGGGCAGCGTGCCGACGAGATAAGGGTCGGCGGCGATGGCGCCATGCGAGGCGATGATGTCGAAACCCGCCCGAGCATTGATGCGGCCGAGATGGAACGGCAAGGCGGCATGGTTGGTGCGCGGATCGATGGCGAGCGTGCCTAGCACAGTCTGCCGCGGTCGGGCATGCAGGAAGCCGCGCACGCTGGCGGGGTCGTCGCGGTCGGCCTCCGACACCGCCTCGGCCCACAGCTTCACGGCGGCGTAGGCGCCGGCAAAGAAGCTGGAGACGCGGCGCCCGGCGCCGAAGCGAGCGGCGACGCGTTGCTTGAAGGCGCGGTTCTCGAACGACGCCAGGCTTTCGAAATAAGAGGCCGTCGAGAGCTGGCCGACGGCCACGCCCGGCTCGATCTCGCCGAGCTCGCACTCCGTCAGGTCGCAGCTCAGCACCGGGCAGCGTTCCGGCGCGAAGGCAGGATCGCGCGCGGCGAGCTGCTTGACGGCGGCCAGGAAAGCATAGCTCGACGGGCCGATCATGTTGTTGAGGATGAAGTCCGGCCGATGCCGCTCCAGATCGGCGATCAGCAGGCCGACATCGGTCTCCTCGATCGGCAGGCAGCGCTCGCCCAGCACTTCGCCGCCGGCGCGCATGAGAAGCTCGCGCGCCAGCCGGTTCATCTCCCAGCCCCAGACGTAATTGGCGCCGGCGAGATAGACCCGCTTGCCGTGGCGCGGCAGCATATAGTCGAACAGCGGGATCAGATGCTGGTTGGGACAGGCGCCGGTGTAGATGACGTTCTCGTTGGCCTCGAAACCTTCATAGGGGCAGATGTACCAGAGCAGCCCGTCATATTTCTCGACCAGCGGGATGACGTCCTTGCGCGACAGCGAGGTGATGGTGCCGATCACATTGCGGCAGCCCTCGTCGCGCAGCATCGAACGGATCAGGTCGAGATAGCGTTCCGGCTGCCCGGCCGGATCGCCGAACACCGGCTCGATGCGCACGGGGCTGCCGGCCTTCTCCAGTTCCTCGATGGCGAATTCGGCGCCGGCGCGGCAATCGCGCCCGATCGCCCCGTAGGGACCGGTGGTCGAATAGAGGATACCGACCCTGAAAATCTTCACCCCGACCTCAAAAAACAAAGGCCCCACACGCACCCCATGCTCGATGAGACGCGGCGGGGCCATGCTGCCCTTGTCCGGCCTTGCCGGACGCGATGTGCTACGCGGAAAATTGTGCGCTTGCGAAATAGAACACGAGCAAACGCACGCTTGTCAACGGTCAGGCGCTTGAATCATGGGTTCCAGCGGTTGGCGGCCTATCCCCCTGCCCGCAGGGTTATGAGGTTCTTGCGAAGATTGCCGCCTAACCGTCCCCGGCCTTTTCGGCCCTGGCGCAGGCGCTCGGCAACGCGATCTTCGCCGCGACCGGAGAGCGCGTGCGACGGCCGCCATTGCGCGGGCGGTCTGACGGCCGGCAGGCCGCGCCCGCCGACCACGTACAGGTCGAGCTCGATCCTGCGACGGCGCAGTTCTGTCCTGGACACCGACAGCCTCGAAAGCGGCCATCCCGTGCCAGGCATGATTGTGATCCATGCGCCTTGAGATTCAGAACCTTCCTCGCGCTCGGGCGTTGGTGGAACGAACCAAACGCCGAACACCGCCATGACGCACTCGACAATTATCGCAATCGGTACCTCGGCGGGTGGGGTCGATGCGTTGCGCGGTCTGGTCGCCGCGCTGCCGCAAGCGTTTTCGGCCCCGATCCTGATCGTTTTGCATATCGGTGCGCATCGAAGCGAACTGCCCGGTATATTGAATGCCGCCGGACGCTTGCCGGCAAAACACCCCGACAACTCCGAAACGATCGCCGCCGGCCACATCTATGTCGCGCTGCCCGATCACCACATGGTCGTCTCGGATGGCAAGCTGCGTCTGTTGAGAACCCCGAAGGAGAACTGGGCGCGGCCGGCCATCGATCCGTTGTTCCGGAGCGTGGCCGAGGACTATGGTCCAAACGCGATCGGCGTGATCCTGACCGGGCTTCTCAACGATGGCTCGCTGGGGCTCGGCGAAATAAAGCGCCGCGGCGGTATTGCGATTGTCCAGGATCCCGACGACGCGGCATATCCGGAGATGCCGGGCAGCGCGGCAGCGCATGTGGCGCCGGACCGACTGGTGCCGTTGTCCGAAATGCCCGGATTGCTTGTGGAACTGGTCAACGGAAAGGATGGAAAGGATGCGCCCATGCCGAACAAGCCTTCTCAACCCGGGCCCGGGCTGACGTCTCCGACGATCGACCGCGAAAAATTCGATCGGCCGACGGCGCTAACCTGTCCGGAATGCGGCGGCGCGCTGCACAGATCCGAAGACGGAACGATCATCAAGTTCGACTGCCATATCGGTCACAGCTATACCGGCGAGGTGCTGGCCTCGGCTCAATTCGACGAAATGGAGCGGGTCATGCGGGCCGCCGTCAGATTTCTGAACGAGCGGGCCGAATTCTGCCTGGAAATGGCAGAACAAGCCCGCCTGCACGAGCCTGGCGCGGCTCCGCAATGGGAAGCCGCCAGCAAGCAGGCGCTCGACCGGGCCTACAAGCTTCGCGCTCTGGTCGAGCAAGACTGGCTCATGCCGGAAGCCTTCGGCGCAATGTCGGGACGGATGCGTAAAGTCAGCGGCTGAGCGTCAAGGTCGCCGCCATCACCCGTTCCAACTCCCGCGGGTCGTAGGGTTTGCGCAAAGTGGTGACGTGACGATATTTGTCGACAAGACCTTCGCTGCCGTACCCGCTCGCAAATATGAAAGGGATGCCGCGCTCGTGAAGAATATCGGCAACCGGGAAGGATTGGCTGCCGGCCAGATTGATATCGAGAACCGCGAAATCGATGTTTCCCTCGCGAGCGAATTTTATCGCTTCGGCCACGCTGGCGGCAGTGCCGACGACGTGGTGACCCATTTCGTCCAGCAAACTCTCAAGATGCATGGCGATGAGGAATTCATCCTCGACGACCAGAACGTTCCATGTCTTCCGGCTTGTCACTCTTGTCCCCCAAGAGATCTCGCCCGGCAGGCATAGGTGCGTCTATCACGCAGACGACGCCAGCGGATTCGTAAGCAACGCTTACGTTGCCGCCAAGTTCCATTGCGAGCGCCCGTTCGATCAGACGCGAGCCGAAGCCCTTGCGCTTTGGCTTGCCGACCGGCGGTCCGCCGCTTTCCTCCCAACGCAAGGTCAAGCGGCGCTTATCCCCCTCGCCTTCAAGTCGCCAGACGATGACGACACGGCCCCTGTCGTTGGAGAGCGCGCCATATTTGGCGGCGTTGGTCGACAACTCGTGCAATGCCATGGAAATTGCGAGTGCCACGCTGGGCGTCAGATGGACGTCGGGTCCCTCGATCCGAAAGCGGTTTTCTCCGGCGTGAGGCTTGACCGTATCGGCGACAATCTCGACGAGCCGCGCACTGGCCCAGCTTTCACGGGTAAGGACGTCGTGCGCCTTGGCCAGATTGATAAGCCGGGATCCGAATGCCTCTCGCGCCTCCGCCATCGTCGCGGAGCTGTTCAAGGTCTGGGAGGCAATGGACTGGATGACCGCCAACGTGTTCTTGACGCGATGATTGAGTTCGCCGATCAGGATTTTGCGGTGCTCGTCGGCGCGCCGGCGCTCGGTCATGTCACGCGCGATCTTGGATGCGCCGATGACCTTGCCCCGGTCATCCTTCAGCGGCGAAATCGTCAGGGAGACCCAGACCAGGCTGCCATCCTTGCGCCGCCGGACGGTTTCATAGTGGTCGATATGCTCCCCGCGACCAACACGTTCAAGAATACCTGCCTCTTCGCCGTGGCGACTGGGCGGGATCAAGGTCAAGATGGATTTGCCGATGATTTCGTCGGGCGCGTAGCCGAACAGGCGTTCCGCGCCCTTGTTCCAGCTCGTTATGATATCGTCGAGATCCTTGCTGATGATGGCGTCATCGGAGGATTGGACGATCGCCGCGAGCCGCTCCGCAAGCGCCTCGGCCTGCTTTCGCTCGGTGATGTCCACCAGCATGTTGACCGCGCCGGTGACTTCGCCTGAGGCATCGCGAAGCAGGGTCGGATAGGAGATGTAGGGGATGCGAACGCCATCCGGCCGCTCGCACACCGCCTCCGCTCCGCGCTTTACCTGCCGCTTTTCCCTCAGGGCTATGGCCAATGGGGTCTCGTCGTGCGGCAGCAGCTTTCCGTCGGGTGTGTATATCCGCCAGGAACCGTTCCATCGATCCGAACCGAGCTTCGGCTCGCGGCCCCAGAGTTCGGCCGCGGCCGGGTTGTAAAAAGTGATCCGGCCCGCGGCGTCGGTTGTATAGACCGCGCCCGGCAGCGCTTCGATCAGGTCCTTGAGGCGCTGCTGGTTGCGCAGGGTCTCCCTTTCGCTTTCCTTGCGCTCGGTGATATCCTCGATGGCGAGCAGGATCAGGTGACTGCGCCCGTTATTATGCCTCAGCTTGCTGGCGTTCAGCAGCATCCATCGCCGCCCTGTGTCCCGGAATTCGTGTTCGACTTCGAAATCGACGACCGCGGAACTCTTCGACAAGACTTCGTCCAGCAGCGTCCGCAGGGTGGGAATGTTCCATTGGCCATTGCCGAGCTCATAGATGAGCTTGCCTTCGGTTTCTGGCTTGCGGACATGGAACTGGTCGTAGAAGGCGCGGTTGGCTGACTTTACTTGCAGCGAGCCATCCAGGACCAGCAAGGGCTGCCGCGTCGTCTCGACGATGGTTTCGGCATAGACGCGCGCTTCATCGCTCGCGTCGGCGGCGTGCTTGCGTTCCGTGATGTCGTTGAACGTGACGACCACGCCAGCGATCCGGTTGTCGCGGGTGCGGTAAGGCAGCATGCGCCGCAAGAACCAGCGCCCGGCATCGCTGGGCACCTCGGCCTCGATGGGTGTAAGCTTCTTCAATACCGTTTCGGCATCGGTTATCAGGTTTTCGTCGGCGAACTTGCGGGCGAAGTGGGCGATCGGACGGCCGATGTCGGCCGAAACAAGATCGAAGAGCTCCCTGGTCGTGGGAGCGAACCATTTTACGCGCAACTTTTCATCCAGGAAAAGCGTCGCGGTTTCCGATCCGGTCAGCAGGTTGTTGAGATCGTTGGTGACCGCTTCCAACTCGCTGATCTTGTGTTGAAGCTGGTTGTTGACGGTGTTCAGTTCCTCGTTGAACGATTGCAGCTCTTCCTTGGAGGTTTCCAGTTCCTCGTTAGTGGACTGAAGCTCCTCATTCATCGAGGTTGCTTCCTCGTTGGAAGCCTTCAACTCCTCGTTGGCGGTTTCGAGGTGCTCGACGGTGCTGCGCAACTCGGCGCGCGTCGCTTTCAGTTCTTCCTGCAGCGCGCGCTCGCTGGAAGCGGCCTCCGTCGTTTCGTCACGCGCGGCCGGCGGACCCGCACTGACTTCAGTTCCAAGCGGCGTGAAGCTGACGAGCAGGTGGCCATCTTCTCCGGGCCGGCCGCTAAGCGGTATGACCGTCATCGCGACCGCGCCGCCGGTCTTGCTGGGCCGGATGCGGGCATTGACCGTTATGCTTCTGTTTTCCCTGGAAGCGTCGCGGATCGCGGACCGAAGTTTGAGAGCCAGCCCTTCGCGGACCATGCTCAGCAGGTCCCGTGTCGGCTCGCCGGGCGGCTGCTCCAGATAATCCCTCGTCGTTCCATGGAAATAGAGCGCGCGGCCTTTGCGATCGATCAGGACGGATGCCGGAGCGTAGCGCTCAAGCAGGGCGCGCCGCGCTGTTTCGGCGGCCGGCGCGGCCTGCTCGGCGGGGGTCAGCGCTGTATTGCCGGTCTGGTCTGGTCCCACGGGTGTGCGGTGCTCCCGATAGTCGATAAGGTCGTGCCGCGTCGGTCCGACACGGCGATATATGCGCCATTTTTTCGAGCGGGTCTCAAACAGATCGTCGTGGCGGCCAACCGTTTCGGCATTGCCAAGGAACAGATGCCCACCGCGATGCAGCGCAAAATGGCAGAGCGCGATAACGCGCTGCTGCGCCTCGGGTTCGAGATAGATCAGGAAATTGCGGCACGAGACCAGATCCAGCCGTGAGAAGGGCGGATCGCGCAGCAGGTTCTGTTGCGCGAAGACGATCGTGTCGCGAAGTTCCTTGGTGACCTGATAGTTGCCATCCAGCCTTTCGAAGAAGTGCTGGACGCGCTCCGGCGGGAATCCGACCAGGGCAGCAGCCGGATAAACGCCATCCCGCCCCTTGCGAAGATTGTCCTCCTGCGCGTCGGTGGCAAACACCTTGAGATCGAACCGCTTTCCAACCGCCGCCGCCTGCTCCATGACCAGCATGGCAATGGAATAGGCTTCCTCGCCCGTCGAGCAGGCGGGAACCCAGACCCGGATCGTGTCGCCAGACTCTCTTTTGGCGACCAGCGGAGCGATCACCAGATCCGACAGCGTCTTCCACGCCTCGGCGTCGCGGAAGAACCCGGTCACGTTGATCATCAGGTCCGAGACAAGCGTGGCGATTTCCTCGGGGTTGGCCCGCAACTCGGTCAGGTATTCACTCAGCGTCTGGATGTTCCTGAGACCCAGGCGGCGATGAATGCGCCGCCGCTGGGTGCTGCGCTTGTAATTGCCGAAATCATATCCGGTACGGGCGCGCAGCAGCTCGCGAACCTGCTCGATCTTCGCCTCGCCGCCGCCCAATGCGGTGGGGGCAGCTTCCGCGGGCACGGCGACGTAGTCGTGGCGCGTGTAGGCAACTACGATTTCCGGCATCTGTTCGGGAGCCAGGACGTGGTCGGCCAAATTCGCGACTATTGCGCTCCTCGGCATGCCGTCGAATTTCGCGGTTTCGGGAGCCTGGATGAGGCTCATCCCGCCTTCTGCCCGGATTTCCTTCAAGCCATCGGTGCCGTTGCTGCCGGTTCCAGACAACACGATGGCGACGGCCCGTTCGCGCTGATCCCTCGCAAGCGAGCGGAACAGCGCATCGACCGGGTGGCGATGACCGCGCGCATCCGCCGGCCGTGAGACGTGCAGCAGGCCGTCGCGAACGGTCAGTTCGGTGTCGGGAGCAATGACGAAGACATGATCGGCAACGATGCGCATGCCGTCCTTGACCTGCGCGACCCGCATCCTGGTATGCGACGCCAGCACGCGCGCCATCTCGCTTTCGTGCTTCGGGTCGAGATGCAGAACCACCACGAAAGCGCAACCGCTGTCCGACGGCATGGCGTCGAAGAAACGGCCAAGCGCCTCGATGCCGCCGGCCGACGCACCGATGCCGACGACGGAAAGGGCAGGACGCTCAACACTGCCTTCCCTGAGCGTGTCGAGGCCACTCCGGTCGGACGTCTCCGGTTTGGTGGCTGCGTCAGCTTCCGGTCTTGAACGCCGTGAGGGCTTCCCAGTCTTTTTGCCTGCCATCGATCCCCACGTGCCACACCCGCAACGCGACCACGGACCCTGTCCGGAGCGTCGATTTTCGCACTCCACCCCACCCTCGGCAACTTCTATTTGGACCGCCGGCGCGATCGCTCGCCAAGCCACCTGCCGATCGCCGCCAGGGCCATCGCATAGGGATTCATGTGAAGAGCACCCCACCCTAACCTTCCCCAAAAGGGAACGCTGCCGCGCCAGTCGCTCTTGACGGTCATGGTCGAAACTTCGGTAATCCTGCCGAGACCGGCGCCGGCGGAGTCTCCCTGCCCCTCCCGATCGCCGGGTGGCGAATGGCCTTTCGGCTATTTCCCGCGCGGCGCCTCCGGGCGGGAGCCACTGCCCCATAGCGCGCGCTGCAACAGGCCGCGCTTCTTCTTGCCCGGTATGAGGTCGACGTCGCTGACCAGCCTGGCGCCGCCCTTTTGCCGCTCCAGCGTGATCTTGCGGGTGTGGAAGGCTTCGAGCTCGGCGCGGTGCGCGACGCTGACGATGGTGACGTTGGGCAGTTCGCGGATCACCGTCTGCATCATCTGGTCCTGGCTCTTCTCGTCCAGCGCCGAGGTCGCCTCGTCGAGCACGACGATGTCGGGAGCGTGCAGCAGCAGGCGCGCGAAGGCCAGGCGCTGCTTTTCGCCGCCCGACAGCGTCTGGTCCCAGGGGGCTGCCTTCTCCAACTGGTCCTTCAGGTGGCCAAGGCCAACCTTGTCCAGCGCCGCCTTGATGTCGGCCTTCTTCCACTTGTCGGCGGCGGCGGGATAGGCTGTGGCGCGGCGCAGCGTGCCGGACGGGATGTAGGGGCGCTGCGGCAGCATGAAGAGCCGCCTGTCGGGATGGAAATCGACGCTGCCGCTGCCCCATGGCCACAGACCCGCAATGGCGCGGACAAGCGTCGACTTGCCGGAGCCGGATTCGCCCGAGACCAGCACGCGCTCCCCGGGTTCGATCACCACCTCGGTTTCCTTGACCACGGAAGTGCCGTCGTCGAGGGTGACGGACAGATCGTCGAGAACAAGCATCGCGCTGCCTTTGGTCTCGCCATGCTTGATACGGCCGAGCTCTTGCGATTGCTCGGCGCGCTCCAGCCCGTCGAGCGACATCATCAGCGAGGCGATACGATGGGCCGACGCATTCCAGTCGGCGAGCCGCGGATAATTGTCGACCAGCCAGCCGAAGGCGCCCTGCACGATGGCGAAGGCGGACGCGGCCTGCATGACCTGGCCGAGCGACATCGAGCCATCGAGGAATTTCGGCGCGCACAAAAGCACCGGTACGACAGGCGCGAACAGGCTGGAGCCCTGTGAGACCAGCGCGGTACGCATGTGCTGGCCGGTGAGGCTCGCCCAACGCTTCAACACGCCGGAAAAGGTGCGGTCGATGCCGGCGTTCTCCTCCTCCTCGCCGCCGAGCAGCGCGATGCTCTCGCCATTTTCACGCACACGCGTCAGCACGTAGCGGAACTCGGCTTCCGCCTGGTTCTTGTCCTCCGAGAGGCGGACGAAATGGCGGCCGATAAAGAACATCGAGGTCGAGGTGATCGCGGCGTAGATCACCGCGGTGACGACCAGAAAGCCGGGAATGGTGATTGCCCGGCCGCCCAGCGTGATGCTCAGCGCCCCGCCGATGGTCCACAGCACCACGATGAAGGTCGAGGCCGCGAGGAAGGCGTTGAGGACGCCGGCGACGAAATCGACCGGCGACTCGGTGGCGATACGCAAATCCTCCGTCAGGCGAGCTTCCGGGTTTGCGTGGTCGCCCTTGACAAGGTTGAGTTGGTAGTAGCGGCCATGGTCGAGCCAGCGCGCGATGACCGAGGTGGTGACCCAGGAGCGCCAGCGCCGCTGCATGGTCATGCGCATATAGACCTGCGCGACCACAAGGCTGATGCTGCCGGCGACCAGCGGCAGGAAGACGGCGCTCAGCCAGTAGACTGTGTGGGCGTCGCGCTGTTCGATGGCGTCGAAGATGGCGCGATTCCAGCGGTTGATGCCGTATTGGAAGCCGACATTGGTGACGATCATGACCAGCAGCCCGATCGTCAGCGGCCAGGCGAGTTTGTCGCCATGCAAGCCCCAGTAGCCGCGACCGCTGATCCAGAAACGCCTGAGCAGATACTTCTTGCGCGCCCGCTCGGCCTCTTCGGGGGTCAACTCGGGATCGGGCTCGATGGACTCCGGCGGCGGCGGCGCTGCCTGGCCGACGACTTCCGAGGCGGCTTCGAGAGTTGATGGCTGCCCCTCAAGCTTGTTTTCGGACGGCGGGTGCGCGCTCTTACGTTGCGCCTTGCTGTTTGGCGCGTTGTTGTCCTGCGCCTTTTCTTCTGGCGCTTCGTCTCGTGCCAGCCGGCGCGGCTTCGCGGCGCCAGGCTGCTTCACCTGGCGCGGTTTCTGATGACGCGCCTTCGGGCGCGGCTTATTTGCACCGCGCGGCGTGGCGCTATCGGCCGGTTTGGGTTTGGGCTTGGCCGGGGGCATCGCGCGACAACGGCCAGCAGGTCAAAAAGTTTCATGGAGGCGGCTCATCCAACCATGAGACGTAAAGCCGCCATCCGGTTCGGTCCTGTTGCGGCTGGTACCTGTCGATGCATCTCAAACCGCAAGATCGGTCGATCACGCGGGCGTAATCCCCGGCGGGCGCTGCGCGGCGCTGCGCGTCAACGGCGCATCCCACAATCTGGGAACTCCCGCGCTCTACCTTAATCGCGACCGGCTTCCGGCCAGCGGCGAGGAAGCGCGCGACTTCCCGATTTATTGCTAGCGACGGCTCTCCCTGGGCGCCCGCTCCACGACGTGGTCGCGGAACTGTTCCTGCCGCTGAAATAGCATTTCCTGACGGTGGCTTGTTCGATCGCGCCGCCAGTCAGGCGGCGCTGCCACTGCGGGGGCTGGGCAGCGGCTCGAAGAAGGCGTCGGCGGCGCTGCCGCCAGCCGCTTCGAAAGCCAGCGCTTCACGCATCGGGAGTGCCGCCGAGAAGAGAAAGCCCTGTGCGATCATGCAGCCCAGCGAGCGCAGGATCATGCGGTCGGCGTCGGTCTCGACGCCTTCGGCCATCACCTCGATGCCGAGCGTGCGGCCAAGGCCGATGACCGCCTCGACGAGCGCCTGGTCCTCGACCGACTTCGCCAGGTCGCGGACGAAATCCTTGTCGATCTTGATCTTGCGGATGCGGCTGTCCTTCAGCGACACCAGCGTCGAAAAGCCGGTGCCGAAATCGTCGAGCACGATCGAAATGTCGGCGTCGGCCAGGCGGCCGACCTTTTCGTCGACCCGGTCGCGGTCGACCGGCGCTTCTTCCGTGATCTCTATCTCGAGCATGGCGGCGGGCACGCCCCTCGCCTTCAGCCCGTCCAGGATCATGTCGTCGACATTGCCTGCTTCGAGCTCGCGCGGCGACAGGTTCATCGCCACCCGGATATCCTGACGCCCGTTCTTCACCAGTTCCGTGATCATCGAGCAGCAATTGAGGAACACTGTCTCGGTGAGCAAGGACAGCAGGCCGGTCTCGCGTGCAGCGGTGACGATCTCGGGTGGGGAAATCGACCCATGGACGCCATGCTGCCAGCGCAGCAGCGCTTCGAAGCCGACCACCGCATTGCTGTCCAGCCGCACGACGGGCTGGAACCAGGAGCAGAGCGCGCCGGCCTCGATGGCGCCGCGCAGGTCGCGCTCGATGCACTGCTTGCGTTCGAGCGCCTGGTCGAGCTCGGCATCGAACAGACAATATTCGTTCCTGCCGCTGCGCTTGGCCGCGTAGAGCGCGAAATCGGCCCGCAGCAGCATCTCGGTCAAGCGCGGTTTCTCCGACACATAGATGCCGATCGACGCGCCGACACGCACCGATTTCAACGCCGGATCCGGGCTGGCAATGGCGGCGATGATCGCGGAGGCAAGCGCGCTGGTCGATTGCAGGAACCCGCCGGTCGGGAAAAGCAGGACGAACTCGTCGCCGCCGATGCGCGCGATCGTCGCGCCTTGCGGGGCATGGTCCTCGATCCGGCGCGCAACCTTGACCAGCAGGTCGTCGCCGATGTTGTGGCCATAGGTGTCGTTGACCGATTTGAAGCCGTCGAGGTCGATCAGCATGGCCACGAACGGGCCGTCGGCAAGTCCGAGCCGGCCAATCGCCTGATCGAGCCCATGCCGGTTGAGCAGGTTGGTCAGCGGATCGCGCCTGGAATTGCGCTCCATCTCGGCGGCGAACTCCCGCGCCTCGTATTTGAGACGGCTGGTCTCGCGAAAACGGTCCTGTCCGATAAGCGCGCTTCTGATCATGCCGCCGAGGAAAAGCGCGACCGTGAAGGCGAGCACATAGTTTTCGAGACCGCCTTTCGCAGCCAGGCATCCGGCGGCGATCAAAAGCGGCAGCACGGTGAAGTTGATCGAAGCCCGCGCGTAGGACGGGCTGTAGGTCACCGAACCGGCCGATATGCCGGCAAGCACGATCAGATAAAGCGGCGCCTCAAGCGTGGTGTAGCCGTCCGACAGCATGGCCAGGAAAGACCAGGCAACGCCCGACGCCAGCGCCAGCAGGCCATAAAGCGAAAGCCGGGCGCCGACGGCTCGCGGGCTCATGTCGGCGGTGTCCGGTTGGGTCGCGGCCAGCGCCACGCGCATGATATTGATCGCGCTGATCGCGGCGAACCACGGCACCGCGGCAAGGCCGCCGCCCGAAAGCAGTTGCACGGCCAGGATCAGTGCCGAGAGCACCGTGCCGATGGGCATCGAGATAAAGATGCCCTTGCGCAGATCAGCGAGTTGATCCCTTGAAATTCCGGCGGCCACGGTTTCGCTTTGCTCCCGAGGATCGGGGCCAGCGACCTGCCGCTCATAGTGTCTCGCCATGCCATAGTGGTTAGGCGAGCGGGATGAAAATCGTGTTAAGGATTTCAGCGCTTTACGGCGGATTTCCGCGATCGGGGGCAACGCGCGGCCCGATGTCAGGCGAACACCTCTCGATAATGTGTATGGCCGCCGTTTAAGAATTCGCTTATGAATGATGCAACATTGCTCATCCATAGCTCTCGGACAGCATCGTCCGGGAAGAATTGTTATTGACGAATTGCGGGAGGGGATGCTTCAGGGCGGCACATTGACGCTCCGGAGCGAGTGACGGCGATCTCAACATCTTGAATCCGGCAATCAACACGGGCCACTTCGTGGGTTCGGGTTTTTATCTTTTGCCTTATATTCCGATTTGATCAGGTTTCCATGTCGCATCTCATATTTATACTTGCCCTCGCATTCATAGCCTGGCGTTGGAGCAGGCGCCTACGCCCGAAGAACGACATTCGACCGAATGTCGACCGGCCTGGGTCGCCGCGGGCCGCATCCAACGACGATGACGACGATGATGTCGAAGACATCGCCACCGATGTCGCCGGGGTGGTCTCGACCCTGTTTGGCGGGAAAAGCCCAGAGCTGATCGAACAGGCCGTCGAACGGGTCATACGCGAGTCCAGAACTGGCTCCAGCCGCGCATACCCCGAGGCGATCGCGCCGATCGTGAAAGCAGTTTCATCGACGAGATCGGCGTCCAAGGCGCGCGACAAGAAGCGGGTCAAATATCTGCTCGACAGCGATGCAGGCTACCGGCAGCGCACCGACCGCACCGCGCGGCTCGAGCAATCCTTCAGGGGCAAAGGCCTCTGTTCACCGCGCTAAGCGCAATCCACGGGTTTTGGATACAACGGAGGGGAATTCAAAATGGCTATCACCAGGCAGGTCATCACGTCGCTGCAGCGCGACGGCACCGACGCGCTCGGCACCAGGACGGTGGCGATGAAGATCGTCGACGAAAGCATCGTTTCAGGCTCGCTGCTGACCGTGGAAAGCAACCATTTCTGCATCCTGAAATCGCGCGGCGCGGTGCTCAATGTCTACGAGACCGGCCAGTATGCGCTGCAGACGCCCGACAAGCCGTTGATCGGATCGGTGGTGCAAGGGTTCTTCGGCGGTTCGTCGCCCTGGGTCTACGAAGTCATCTACATCAACCGCTCCAAGCTTCTGGTGCGCAACGAGGGCATCGCCACCAGCGCCGAGATGGCCGAGATGTCCTATGTCGTGGACTATTATATCCACATCGACAGCAAGGAAGAGGCGCTCGATCTCATCACCCACATGCCGTTCGCCGGCGCGGTGATCGATACCAAGGAGATCGCCGACTATGCCGGGCCGGCCATCGAGCAGGCGATCAACCAGATCATCCAGGTCACCAAGATGGAGCACATCAACGAGCGCATCAGCGATGTGCGCGAGGCCGTGAAGGTGCATCTCACCGATTTCCTCGCGGTCTACGGCATCATGCTCAACGACCTCAAAGTGCTGATCACGCCGCGCGACGAACGCATGCGCGAGCTGATCTCGCTGCAGGCGATCGGCCTCAGCCCGATCGAGGCGGTGCGCTATTACCTGGCGTTGCGCATGGCCGACAAAGGCTTGGTTTCCGCGCCCAACGCGGCGGCCGGCGTGCCGTTCCAGATCGGCGGCCAGCCGACGGGCTTCTATCCGCTCGGCGACGAAGTGGGGGCGACCAGATGAGCCGCTTCTACGATGCCGGACCGCTCGCCAAGGTCGGCATCAACCTTTTCTACGGCTACGGCTACAATTTCTACCGCCTGGAGAACCAGTTCCGCGCCGACGATCAGCGCGTGCGCCAGATGGCGTGCACGCTGCTCGGGCGGGCGCGAGCGGGCATCGACGCGGCCGAGAGCCGCTACCGGCGCGAGAACATCCAGGCGCCCACCCGCGCCAACCCGTTCCCCGACGCGGCAATCGTCGCCAACGCCCAGGCGCTCGAGCGGCTGGGCGGCGAGATCGGCAGGCTCGAAGGGCTGATCCGCCACCAGCCGGTGCCGGAGAACGACCGCATGACCCAACGCTACCGGCAGGAGGGCAACACGCTTGCAGCACTTGCCGAGAAGGACGCGGTGCTCGTCGGGCAGGCGGAGCTTTTGCGCTCGATCGTCGAGGGTGCCGCCAGCGACAAGATCCTGGCCAGCAAAGGCGAGATCGAGGAAGGCATTGCCGCAATCACGGCGACATTGCGTGAGAGGCAAACCTTCTTGTCGTGAGCCGTTGATGGAGGTGCCGTCCCTTTCCTATGGCGCACCAGGCCTTCACGATGCGGACGCAGCGACCTTGGGGGACACACCGCGTCCGAACTCCACATCCCAGCTGCGCTCTGCCAGCGCGGCTTCACCGCTCAGTCCGAGTTTCGGGAAAAGCAGTTCGGCGACGTTGAACGCCTCTTCCAGGTGTGGATAGGCGGAGGCGATGATCGTTTCGATGCCGATCCCCTGATATTCTCGAATGCGTGCTGCCACATTGTCGGGATTGCCAACAAGGGCCGTTCCCGCGCCGCCACGCACCAGCCCCGGTCCCGCCCACAGGTTCGGACCGACAACCAGTCTGTCGCGCCGACCCTGATGCAGTGCCGACATGCGCTTTTGGCCAACCGATTCCGAGATGTGGACAAATCCGTTCTGGGCTTCGGCGATCAAGTCGTCGGTGACGTGGCTGATCAGCCGGTCGGCCGCGGCCCACGCCTCGTCCTCCGTTTCGCGCACGATCAGATGAATGCGCAGGCCGAAGCGCATCGTGCGGCCTTGCGCCGCCGCGGCCACCTTGACGCGGCCGATCTTCTCGGCAAGCTGGTCCACCGGCTCGCCCCAGCTCAGATAGGTGTCGACGTGCTTGGCGGCGATCGCGATGCCGGCGTCTGAAGAACCTCCGAACCACAGCGGTGGATGAGGCTGCTGAACCGGCGGGAAGGAGATGTCAATGCCGTGCGCGGATAGGTACTTGCCCTCGAAATCCGCCGGCTGGCCTGAAAGGATGCGCCGCCAGATGGTCAGGAACTCGTCGGTCTGCGCATAGCGCTCGTCATGGCTGAGCTTGTTGCCGTCGCCGGCGAGGTCGGCCGGATCGGCTCCGGTGACGACATTGAGCAGCACACGGCCGCCGGAAATGCGGTCCAGCGTGGCCGCATGACGGGCGAACAGCGCCGGTGTGCCGCTGCCCGGCCGCAGCGCCACGAGGAATTTCAGCCGTTCGGTGAGCGGGATCAGCCCCGCCGCCACGATCCAGGCGTCCTCGCACCGCGTGCCGGTCGGCAGGAGCACGCCCTTGAAGCCAAGCCGGTCGGCGGCCTGGGCGATCTCCTTAAGGTAACCGAAGGTCGCCGGGCGGTGCCGTTCGTCCGTACCGAGATACGGTCCGTCGCCATGGGTCGGCAGGTACCAGTAGAGGTCGAGCGGGTTGCTTGACATCGGTTTGTTCCTTCAGCGATTGCGGAATTGGGCAAGCGTCAGATCTTGCCCTTCCAGGGGATGAGGCGGTGCTCCAGCCAGCGCATGCCGCTGGTGAAGGCGAAGGCAAGGACGGCGATGACGATGAGGCCAACGAAGACGACGTCGGTGGCGAGGAAGTTGGCGGCCGACATGATCATGTAGCCGAGGCCGGACTGGGCCGCGATCAGCTCGGCCGCGACCAGCGTCGACAATCCGGCGCCGATGGCAATCTTCAGGCCGGTCATGATTTCCGGCAATGCGGACGGTAGGATGATGCTGGTGAACAGTTGCAGTCGGCTGGCGCCAAGCGACAGCGCGGCATTGATCCGTTCAACGGGCACCGACCGGACACCGGCCTGTGCGGCAAAGCAGATCGGGGCAAAGGTCGACAGCGACAGGAGCACGATCTTGGAGGTCTCGCCGATACCCAGCCAGATAATCAGCAGCGGCAGGTAGGCCAGCGGCGGCAAGCCCCAGTAGAGGTCGATCGGCACGCTGAAGATGCCCTTGACCCAGCGATTGAGGCCCATCAGCAGGCCGAGCGGAATGCCCAGGAAGACACCAACGCTGAGCGCCGCGGCGATGCGGCCAAGGCTGGCCAGTGTGTGCTCGAGAAGCGTGCCGTTGGCATAACCGTCGACCCAGACGGCGCTGAACTGGGTCAGCACCTCGGCCGGCGACGGCAGGAACAGTGGCGATGCCCATTCGAAATGCGCGGCGAGGAACCACAACGCGATCAGCGCAGCCAGCGTGACCAGGCTGATGGCGAGCGTGCTTGTCGATGCTGACCGGCGCCGCCGGGACGTCGCGCGATTGGCTGTCGAAGAAAATGAAGTACCCGAATTGGCGGCAAGCGTCATTGCAAGGTTCCTGTGCGGGCGCCTTCCGGCTGATGGATGAGCGAGCGGATTTCCTGACGCAGTTCGATGAAACGCGGATGGGACTGGATCGGCCCGATGTCGCCACTCTCAGCAAACTCCCGAACGAAATCGACGTCGAACCGGGCGACGATGCGGCCCGGCCGGGGCGACATCACGACGATGGTCGTGCCGAGCGTCAGGGCCTCCTCGATGGAATGGGTGATGAACAGGATCTGCTTGCCGGTCTTGGCCCAGACCGAGGCCAAAAGCTGCTGCATCGTCTCGCGCGTCAGGCTGTCGAGGGCGCCGAACGGTTCGTCCATCAGCAGGATCTTCGGATCGGTGGCCAGAGCCCGCGCGATACCGACGCGCTGGCGCATGCCGCCGGAGAGTTCATAGGGCGGCTTTTCGGCGAAATCGGCGAGCCCTACCAGTTCCAGCAGACGCCGCGACCGCTCATGGCGCTCGCCACGCGGCACGCCCCGGTATTTCAGCCCGAGAGCAACATTGTCCAGGACATTGGCCCAGGGCAGCAAGGTATCCTTCTGGAACACGACGCCACGATCGCCGCCCGGCGCGACGATCTCCTTTCCGTCGAGCGTGATCGAGCCTTCGCTAAGCGGCAGGAAGCCGGCGATCGCGTTTAGCAAGGTCGACTTGCCGCATCCGGAGGCACCGACGGCGACGACGATTGAATCCGGAGCGATGTCGAGCGAGACGTGATCGAGCGCGTGTACCTCCTGGCCGTCCGAGGCTGGAAAGGTGACGCTGGCGTCGCGAATTCGAAGCATGGTGGCCTCCAAGCAGTCTGGCCGGCGGGATTGCCGCCAGCCAGAACCGAATGTCGTTCAAGGATTTCTAGTTGGACGCCTTGGCGGCCTCCGCATATTGCGGATCGGCGGCCACGGCGTAGCTGTCCTTGATGGCGGTGATCTTCTTCTGGTCCTTCAGGAAGCCGGCGGTGTCCTTGAGGATTTTCGCAACGGCGCTCTTGTCGCCACCGCCCAGCCATTTGTCGGAAACCTGTTCCTCCAGCGGCGGAACCACCGTGGTCTTCAGCTGCTCCGAATTCTCGGCCGCCGTGCCGCCCTGCAATTTGGCGATCGCCTTAGCGTTCTCGGAATCCGGTCCCCAGGCAGCCGGATTGCCCAGGTAGGACGTGGTGTAGCCGTCGATCAACCGGACATACTGGCCCAGGAAGTCGGGATTGGCCTTGGCGAAATCGCCGGTCGCCACCAGCGCGCTGAAGGTCGGCGCGCCACGATCGGCAACCTGGCCGGCCGTGAGCAGCACCTTGCCGTTCTTCTTGAGTTCGGAGAGTGCCGGATCCCAGACGAACGCCCCATCAATGTCGCCGCGCTTCCAGGCAGCGACGATCTCGGGCTGCGGAATTGCGATGACCTGGGTTTCCTTTTCGGAAATGCCTTCCTGCTTCAAGACTGCGAGAAGCTGGTAGTGGTCGGTGGAGACTGGTGCGGCGGCGAGCTTCTTGCCGCGCAGGTCGGCCGGCGTCTTGATCTCGGGCCGCACCACCAGGGCTTCGCCGTCACGCGAGACTGACGAGATGTAGAACGCCTTGACGTCGATACCCCTGCTGACGGCCGCAGCGAACGGGCTCGATCCGACATCACCGATCTGGACGTCGCCGGATGCGATTGCCGCAAAGATGTCGGCGCCGGAATTGAAGCGGCGGAATTCGATGTCCCAGCCGGTCTTCTTGGCAAGATCGCCATTGGCGATGCCGAGATTATAAGGGTTGGCGCCGGTCTGGTAGGCGATGACGACTTTCTTGTCAGCGGCAAGCGCCGCGGCGGAGGAGGCCGCCAGGGCAAGCCCGACAAGGGCAACGGAAATGAGTTTTCGCATGGCATTCAATCCTTTTGAACAGAGGGCACAGCCTCGATTGCCAGCCCTGATCGAGGGGCCGACAATTAAAGTCCACTAATATTATAGACTTAGACAGGAATGAAATTCCGAAAGGCTGGTCCGCGATAAAATAGAATTTGGCTTCAACACGAACCGACCCCAAAGGATAATCCCCAGGCAGATACCCGAGGGTCGGCCGCGTCACGGCGACCTTGCACGATCGGCAGACCTTCTTGTCGTGAGCAGCATTTTGCGTCCACCATCCGACTCGCCTCGTCACGGTCGTCCCGCGACCGGATTTGGTTCGCCTGCCTGGAACCAATGACGGGCCATAACTGTTTACGCTGACCTGCCTGGACGACCGGGCATGCGGCCATCTTGAGGAGTTGCCATTATGAACCTTTCGTCCGGATTTCGTTCCATCGCTGTTGCAGCCATCGCCGCCGCGGGCGTCAGCCTTGCCAGCGCCGCGCATGCCGATTCAGGCACGATCCGTTTCGCCGTCTACAAGGCGGCCTTCTTCATCGGCGGCTCCGGCGGCGAAGGCACGCTGACCTTCCACGGCAAACGCTATCCGATCTCGGTCGGGGGCATCTCCGGCGGCCTCGCCTTCGGCGCTTCCAAGACCTATTTCCAGGGCACCGTGCGCCATATCCGTCGCGCCAGCGATGTGACCGGTGTTTATGGCGCGGCCGGCGGCGGCGGCACGATCGGCAAAGGCGCGCAGGTCATCGTCATGACCAATGACAAGGGCGCGCAGCTCGAGCTCTCCGGCCGCCAGGTCGGCCTGCAGGTCAACGCCGATCTCAGCGGCATCAGCATCGCGCTGAAGCGGTAATTCGCTTTAACGGTGGGGGTGGCCGGCATTTGTACAGCCGGCCCCCTTCACTCGTCTTCCGTAGCTTTGAACACCGCGAATTGGGCCTCGTACGCGCGTTTGAACGCTGGCCGCGCCTCGCCGCGGGCCACATAAGCGGCGAGGTTCGGATATTCTTCCAGCAGGCCTGACACGTTCAACCTGCGCAGCACCGTCACCATCATGACGTCTCCGGCGCTGAAGCCGCCGTCGAGCCATTCGGCATCGCCGAGGCGCGTGGAAAGCGGACCGAGCCTGTCGCGGATGCGGTCCTTGACCAGGGGCATGCGCTGCGCGGCCCGGCTCTCATTGGCCTCCGCGAATTTTGCGACCTGCAGTTCGAGGATCGGCGCCTCGATGGTGTTGACCGCGCAGAACATCCAGCTGATCGCGCGTGCCCGGGCGTTAATGTCTTGCGGCAGCAGACCGGGGTGTCGCTCGGCGATATGCAAGACGATCGCACCTGTCTCGAACAGGACGAGGTCGTCCTCCTCATAGGTCGGGATTTGCCCGAAAGGCTGGAGCGCCAGATGCGCCGGTTCCTTCATCTGCCTGAACGAAAGCAGCCGGACATCGTAGGGCTGGCGCACCTCCTCCAGCGCCCAGCGGACGCGCATGTCGCGCGCCTGCCCCTTGCCGCGATCGGGCGAACGTTCGAAGGCGGTGATGGTCGGGGTCATGGGAAGCTCCGTCTTGGCGATCTGGTCGGCGGCTTGCGCCGTTCGTGCCCAAGGACGGGCGAGCGTAGGCGATCCCGACAAATCCAGCTCCACTATTTTCGGCCGCGCGGTCCGGACTGCCGCGCTGATTTGGACTACCGGCCCAGAACAGCAACGCCCGGGCGTTGGGAGGATTGTGTATCATTTCCCCGCAGCCTGCTCGATCGGGTCGGCGTGGGGCCGGCGCCGGAGATCGCCGATGAGGTGACCGGCGCGAAGCGGCTGGCGGGGCTGCCGCAGTAGCGTGACAAGCGCCCGGCGGACCGCCCTGTTAATGGTGCATTAGCCCGCGCCGCCCAGAATAGGCGGATGAAGGCTTCCGACCCGTCCAATGCCGCGTTCGGTCGACGCGGGCGCCCTGTCGGCGCGCCGGCGACGACGCCTGTCCGCGCGCCGGAGAAAGCGCGCGGCAACGGCTTTGTGCTCAGCCTGGCCGGCCTGGCGGGCATTGCGGTTGCGGTTGTGTTCGCTTTTTTATGGACGCTGCCGCATATCGAGGCGCTCGATGGTGAAACCGCGCAGGCGCAACAAAAGATACTCGCGATCGTCAATCAGCCAATCACGCATCTCGCCCGCTCGGGGCCGGTGACGGTGTTCTCGCCGGGCTGGTTCCACGAAGGGGCGATCAAACCTGACTTCAACACTGTCGATATCCGCGCCACGCAGGAACTGAGCTACCAGGGCAATGTCTCCTCGGACATCGACCCCAAGGAGATGTTCATCGGCAGCGAGCTCGAATTCAATGCGATGACCAAATATTTCTACATCGACCGCGGCCTGCCGAAGAAGCGGCTATCCGAGCGGGAGATGGTCGAGATCAACAGCCTCTACCGCGTGCTCGGCCACAATGAGCGGTCCGTGATGATCCAATGGCTGATGCTTGGAGGCCTGCTCGTGTTCGCCATCCTCGGCCTGGCTTTACCGCTGGTGGCGCGCCAACGGCCGGAAAACCCTAGGCCGATGGCCTAGCGGAATTGATCGGCATGGCACGGCGCGAGAAAAACCCTGTCGTGTTTGTGTGATCGGCAAGCGAATTGGAGTCCCGCCTATGACCCTCACCAACCGAGACCTTGTCGAGTTGACGCAATGGCGGCGCAAGCTGCACCGGCGGCCGGAGATTTCCAATGAGGAGGAGAAGACGGCCAAGGAGGTCGTCGCCTTTCTCGCCGATACCGGACCGGACAAGGTGCTGACGGGGCTCGGCGGCCATGGCGTGGCGGCGGTCTATGACAGCGGCCAGGCAGGGCCGACCGTGCTGTTCCGCTCGGAGCTCGACGCGCTGCCGATCGAGGAGCTTTCGGGCGTCGAGCATTCCTCGCAAGTGCCGGGGAAGTCGCATATGTGCGGCCATGACGGGCACACCGCGATCCTGGCGGCGCTCGGCCGCCAATTCGGACGCGAGCGGCCGGCGCGCGGGCGCGTGGTGCTGATGTTCCAGCCGGCGGAGGAGACGGCAACGGTGCCGCCGGCGTCGTCGCCGATCCGCGTTATTCGGAGATCGCGCCCGACTTCGCCTTTTCGCTGCACAATATGCCGGGCGTGCCGTTCGGCGAGGCGCGGCTGAAGGACGGCGTGGTCAACTGCGCCTCGCGCGGCATGCGCATCAGGCTGCAAGGCAAGACCGCGCATTCCTCGATGCCGGAAACCGGCGTCTCGCCGATGCCGGCGATAAGCGAGCTGATGCCGGCGCTGCCCGCGCTCGGCCGCGGCACCTTCGCCGACGACGATTTCGGCATGGTTACCGTCACCCACTGCTCGATGGGCGAAGCCGTGTTCGGCATCGCGCCCGGCTACGCGGAAGTCTGGGCGACGCTGCGCACCCGCCGCGACGAACGGATGGCCGAACAGGTCGCCGCAGCCGAAGCGCTGGCGAAAGAAATCGCGACGAAGCATGGCCTGAAGGTCGCCTTCGACTATCACGAAATATTCGTCGCCAGCGTCAATGCGCCGGACGCGGTCGAGCACCTCAACCAGGCGCTCGACGAGGAAGGCGTTTCTCGCAGCGAGGCGGCGCTGCCGATGCGCGCTTCCGAGGATTTCGGCATTTTCGGCCACAGCGCCAAGTCGGCGATGTTCTTCCTCGGCGCCGGCGAAAAATATCCATCGCTGCACAATCCCGACTATGATTTCCCCGACGACCTGATCCCGATCGGCGCGCGCATCTTCATGCGTACGGCGCGCAATCTGTTGGGATGAATGGCTTCCAACGATAATCGTCCGTCCCCAAGGGACCGGTAGCCTCAAGGCAGGCGTATGCCGGCGGCGGTTGGACCGCTCTTTGCCGCCTCTGGCCCAATCGCGCCATGCCACGTAGCGGGTGGCCATTATAAACAGAGGCTTTATAACGGTCGCTATAACCCGGCCCCTCATAACGGTCGGCGACATTGCAGATACCTAAGGGGAGACGATGCGTTACATACGTCCGCTTTCAATCGAAGATGCCGTTGGCGAGCTTGCCAAGGCGGTTGGGCCAGCCGCGATCCTTGCCGGCGGCAGCGATCTTCTGGTCCGCATGAAGGGCGGCTTCATCGAGCCGGAGCTGATCGTCGACATCAAGCGCATCGGCGGCTTCAGCGACATCACCGAGACGGCCGAGGGTTTCAGGATCGGCGCCGCCGTGCCCTGCGCTGTATTGGGCGAGAACGCGGCGCTTAAGAAGGCCTGGCCGGGCGTCGTCGAGGCTGCCAAGCTGATCGGCTCCAAGCAGGTGCAGGGTCGTTGTACGATAACCGGCAATCTGTGCAACGCCTCGCCCGCCGCCGACAGCGTGCCGGCTTTGGTGGCCGCCGGCGCCAGGGCGATCGTCGCCGGGCCATCGGGCAAGCGCACCATTGCGGTGGAGGCTGTGCCGACGGCGCCCGGCCGCACCTCGCTCGCCAAGGGCGAGATCGTCGAGGCGATCCTGCTCGACAAGCGGCCGGCGCATGCCGGCGACGCCTATCTGCGCTTCATTCCGCGCACCGAAATGGACATTGCGGTGGTCAGCGCCGGCATCAACCTGACGCTGGACGAGCAAGGCGCGATCAAGACCGCCCGCGTGGCGTTGGGCGCCGCCGCACCGACCGTGCTGCTGGTCGAGGAAGCGGGAGAAGTGCTGATCGGCTCCAGGCTCGACGAAGCGACGCTGGAGCGGCTGGCCAAGATCTGCGCCGGCGCCTGCCGTCCGATCGACGACAAGCGCGGTACCATCGAATTCAGACGAAAAGTCGCGGGTGTGCTGGCGAAACGCGTCGCCGCTACCGCTTACAAGCGCGCGGGAGGCAAATGATGGCCGGCATAGCGGTTTCAACGACGATCAACGGCGACACGGTGGAGTATCTCTGCCAGCCCGACGAGACCCTGCTCGACGTGCTGCGCGACCGCCTGGGCCTGACCGGCGCCAAGGAGGGCTGCGGCACCGGCGACTGCGGCGCCTGCAGCGTCATCCTCGACAACCGGCTGGTCTGCTCCTGCCTGGTGCTCGGCGCGGAAGCCGAGGGCCGCAAGATCGAGACCATCGAAGGCATGGCGCATGGCGAGCAGTTGCATCCGCTGCAGCAGAAGTTTCTCGAGCATGCGGCGCTGCAATGCGGCATCTGCACGCCGGGCTTTTTGATCGCGGCCAAGGACCTCTTGGAAAAGAACCCCTCGCCCACCGAGGAGGAAATCCGCTTCGGGCTCGCCGGGAACCTGTGCCGCTGCACCGGCTATGACAAGATCGTGCGCGCCGTCCAGGACGCGGCCACCATGATGAAGGGAGCCTGAGATGAATTTCGATCCGCGCTTTTCAGGCCGCAAATTCGCCTCCGTCGGCACAAGGCCGATTCGCCCCGACGGCGTCGACAAAGTCACGGGACGCGCCCGCTACGGCGCCGATTTCAACATGGCCGGCCAGCTGGTCGGCCGCGTGCTCAGAAGCCCGCATGCCCATGCGATCATCAGGAAGATCGACACGTCGAAGGCTGAAAAGCTCAACGGCGTGAAGGCGGTGATCACGGCGAAAGACCTGCCCGACCTCACCGACGGCGATGCCGGGATGTACGACATCCTCGACAATTGCATGGCGCGCACCAAGGCGCTCTATGACGGCCATGCGGTGGCTGCGGTCGCCGCCGTCGATGCCCGTACCGCCCGCCAGGCGCTGAAGCTGATCGAGGTCGAGTACGAGGTGCTGCCGCATGTCACCGATGTCGACGAGGCGATGCAGCACCACGCCCCCCTGATCAACGACACGGTATATACCGAAGGCCTCGAGCAGAAGCCGGCAAAGCCCTCCAACGTCACCAAGCGCAGCCAGTTCGGCCATGGCGACGTGCATGCCGGCTTCGGCCACGCCGACCACATCATCGAGCGCTCGTATAAAACCGAGCAGACGCATCAGGGCTATATCGAGCCGCATGCCTGCGTGGCGAACGTCAATCTCGACGGCACGGCGGAACTGTGGGTGTGCACGCAGGGCCATTTCGTCTACCGCCAGCATTGCGCCCAGTTGCTCGGGCTGGAGGCTTCCAAGCTGCGCGTCACCTCGTCGGAGATCGGCGGCGGTTTTGGTGGCAAGACGCATGTCTGGGCCGAGCCGGTGGCGCTGGCGCTGTCGCGCAAGGCCGGCCGTCCGGTGAAACTGGTGATGACCCGCGACGAGGTGTTCCGTGCCTCGGGCCCGACCAGCGCCACCTCGATCGACATCAAGATCGGCGCCCGCAAGGACGGCACGATCACGGCCGCAGAGGCGACGCTGCGCTACACCAGCGGCCCTTATGCCGGCACCTGGGCCGAGATCGGCGCCATGACGGCGTTTGCCTGCTACAAGCTCGATAACGTCAAGACGGTCGGCTACGAGGTGCTGGTCAACCGGCCGAAGACCGCGGCCTATCGCGCGCCCTCGGCGCCGATGGCGGCCTTCGCGGTGGAAAGCGCTGTCGACGAGCTCGCCGATGAGCTCGGCATCGACCCGGTCGAGTTCCGCATCAAGAACGCCGCGCAGGAAGGCACCCGCTCCTCCTACGGCCCGGTCTATGGCCCGATCGGTATCGGCCCGACGCTGGAGGCGGCAAAGCACCATCCGCACATGAAGGCGCCGCTGAAGGCCAACCAGGGGCGCGGCATGGCCTGCGGCTTCTGGTTCAATTTCGGCGGCCAGACCTGCGTGGATCTGAACATCGGCATGGACGGCTCGGTGTCGCTGGCCGTCGGCACGGTGGACGTCGGCGGTTCGCGCGCGTCGCTGTCGTTGGTGGCGGCGGAGGAGCTCGGCATCGACTATTCCCAGCTCAAGGCGATCGTCGCCGACACTTCTTCCCTCGGCTACAACGACATGACCGACGGCAGCCGCGGCACCTTCTCGTCCTCGATGGCGACCATCTCGGCCGCCCGCAACGCGATCAAAATCCTGCGCGACCGCGCCGCGCAGATGTGGGACATCCCGGTGGACGACGTGGTCTGGGAAAAGGGCCATGCGATCGCCAAGGGCGACAAATACGGCAACCTCTCGCCGCTGTCGCTCAAGGAGATCGCCGCCCAATCCGGCAAGACCGGCGGGCCGATCGCCGGCCATAGCGAGCTGGTCGCCGACGGCGCCGGCGTCTCCTTCGCCACCCATATCTGCGACATCGAGATCGACCCCGAGACCGGCGCGACAAGGGTGATCCGCTACACGGTGATCCAGGACGCCGGCAAGGCGGTGCACCCGACCTATGTCGAGGGCCAGTACCAGGGCGGTGCCGCGCAAGGCATCGGCTGGGCGCTCAACGAGGAGTATATCTACGGCAAGGACGGACGGCTGCAGAACGCCGGCTTCCTCGACTACCGCATCCCGGTCTGCTCCGACCTGCCGATGATCGACACGCAGATCCTGGAAATCCCCAACCCCAATCACCCCTATGGCGTGCGCGGCGTCGGCGAAACCTCGATCGTGCCGCCGCTGGCGGCGATCGCCAACGCGGTGTCCAACGCCGCTGGCGTGCGCATGACCCACATCCCGATGTCGCCGCCGAGGATCCTCGCGGCCATCGAGGCGGAACGGGAAGGCTGAGGCTGAAAGGTGCGCAGCAGCTTTCGGCTCACGCCACTGCCGTATGGGAATTGTCCCCCATGGTCCAGGTGACACTTTGGGGCGCGCTCGGCCAGCTTGCCGGGGGGCAAAGCAAGGTCGAGGTCGAGGCCCGGGATATCAGGGAGCTGTTCAGGAAACTGGCTGAGCAGTATCCGGGGATCGAGCCGTGGATCGACAAGGGCATTGCCGTTTCGATCGATGGGGTGATTTATCGCGATACTTGGGGGAAGGAATTGCCGGAGGGGGCGGAGGTGTTTCTGCTGCCGAGACTGGCTGGGGGGTGAGTGGGGGGCTTCACTCGACGCCGGACACCCTCGATTGCGCTGATTAATCGTTGTGAGAGAATTTGGGGATGTTTGGTCTGGCATTCCCAGACCGTGATAGTTTGCCAACCTCTCTCTTCGAGAGCGTGAAGCGCCCGAGCGTCCCTCGTTATATTGGCCTCAAATTTCGCGCTCCAGAAATCCTTCCGGGTCTTTGGCATAGTGGTTTTTGGACACCCTTCGTGCCGATGCGAGAAGCATCCGTGGACGAATATTGCCACGCCATACCTAGGTAGCACAATGTCTGGTCGGCCCGGCAAATCCTGACGTTGAAGCCGAAACCGATGACCAAGAGCGTGCAGGGCACGACGAACCGCCATCTCTGGCTTTGTGTCCGCGCGCCTCACAGCTCGCATGTTAGCCGATCTTCGGAGGCTGATCTCACCCGCTTCTGTCACAGGCATCTATATCCATATCCATTCAATTTTTTAGTGGCAAGGATGCCACAACTCGATACATGTTGTTCCCGGCAGCTAAAGGAGCCGCGAAATGGCGGATCAACAGCTAGCACTTCATTCACTGGCTTGCGATAATGATTCTAAACTGATTGCTTTGTGTTCATAATTTATGATCCTCACCGAAATCACTTCAGTTGGTCAGCAGCTAAGGGCCGTAGATTTCTTCTGCGGCGCCGGGGGGATGTCCCTGGGGCTTACACAGGCTGGAATTCGGGTCCTAGGCGGAATCGACAACTCCGTCGATTGCAAGCGTACATATGAGGCCAACGTTCCAGGCGCAAAATACATTCGACGAGACATTACCCGCCTATCGGCCAAGGAACTGGGGAAGCGATTGGGCATCGAGCCCAACGATCCAAATCTCGTTTTTTGTGGCTGCTCGCCATGTCAATTTTGGTCGAAAATCCGGACGGATCGGAGCCGCTCGGTTCGGACGGCTTTTCTTTTGAAGCAGTTCCAGAAGTTCCTTCGGGCCTTCCGCCCGGGCTTTGTCGTAGTAGAGAATGTACCGGGCCTGTACCGTCGAAAAGACAACGCTATCTTGCGTGACTTTATCGCGTTTCTAGCAGACGAAGGCTACAATTTTGCCGATGGCATAGTAAATGCCAACCACTATGGCGTGCCTCAGAATCGCATGCGCTACTTGCTCATAGCGTCCCGGGTAAAGACAGTGACGACATTGCCCGCGCCCAGCGAGAGCGGAAGTCTCAATGTTCGCGACTTTCTAGGGCTTCATAATGGTTTTCCATCTATTGCTGCCGGGCACCGTGACCAAACGAAGTTCTTGCACACGACGCTTGGATTGTCCGAGAAGAACCTACGTCGCATTCAGATGACGCCTCCAGACGGCGGCGATCGCAGCTCGTGGGCCGATGACCCCAACCTTCAAATCGATGCTTATCGCGGACGCGACAAGATCTTCAGAGATGTATACGGCCGCATGTCATGGAGCCGGCCGGCACCAACTATAACGACAAGGTTCACCAGTCTTAGCAACGGTCGCTTCGGCCACCCTGACGAACCGAGGGCCATTTCAGTACGGGAAGGAGCAACGCTACAAACATTCCCGAAAGATTATCGATTTGTTTCTAGTAGCCTGGAAGGTCTTGCGCGGCAAATTGGTAATGCCGTTCCTCCCGCTCTCGCGCGCCATATAGGGGAGCATCTTCGCGCGGTAAACGATGGCTAGGATACAGACCCGCGCACGTGCGGTTGACATGTTGGGCCGGCAGCAGATCGCCGGCGTTCAGAACGCCTTGGTCGAACTATTCAAGAACGCCCACGATGCCTATGCAAACCGTGTTGCCGTCGACCATTTTGAAGACTTCGGCGCCGAGGGCGAAGGCTTCCTGATCGTCCGCGATGATGGCGTTGGGATGACACAAGCCGACTTTATCAACAAATGGCTCGTGCTTGGCACGGAAAGCAAGGCGATCACGGGGTCTTTGCCATACAAGCCTGCGGACGTCGAACTTCGTCCTATCACCGGTGAGAAAGGTATCGGACGCTTGGCGATCGCTCTGCTGGGTGAACAGACACTGGTCCTCACCCGTGCTGTCAGGGCCGAAGGCGTGCATGACCTTGTCATCGGTCTTGTTCACTGGGGCCTGTTTGAAATACCAGGCCTGAATCTGGAAGAGATCGAGATACCTGTAGAGACAGTCGCCGATGGAGCGCTACCTGGCGCGGAGATTTTGGAGCGAATGCGCGGACAGCTCAAGGCATGTGCCGCAAGGATCCATGCCGATCACCCAGAGGCCAATGTTGACCGTATCATTGCGCAGATAGACGCTTTCGAGCCGGACCTGGCCAGCATTTACGGCTTCCTTAAGGGAACCGAAGAGGAACACCTTGCGCTCGATGGCAGCGGCATCGGTACTCACTTCCTAATCGCTCCCAGTAACCCGGTTATCAAGCTGGATCTGGCGAACGAGGATAGGGAAGACGACTACGGGTTCCGTAAGCAACTCCTCGGGTTTTCCGACGCGGTCTTTGGCGAAGACAGTTCCCCTCGACTGACGACCTCATTCCGCCGTTGGAGAAGCGGCGACACCATCGGAGAGGAATTACTCGATCCCGCAACATTCTTCTCCAGAAAGGAGTTGATAGAACAGTCTGATCATCTTCTAGACGGAGGTGTCGACGAGTTCGGGCAATTCGCCGGCAAGTTGCGCGTTTATGATAAGGATTATGATCTCGTCATTCCCTGGGGCGGCGCCAACGGCAAGCAGACGAAATGTGGTCCTTTTACCATCAATTTCGGTTACCTGATGGGACGATCGACCGAGTCTCTACTTCCACCGGACATGTATCACCCGCTTAATGACAAGCTGGACCATATTGGTGGACTGTACGTGTACCGTGACGGCGTCCGAATATTACCTTATGGCGATTACTCCTTCGACTGGATCGACGTCGAAAAACGTCGCAACAAGGGTGCAGGCTACTACTTCTTCTCGTTTAGGCGCATGTTTGGTGCCGTGCTTCTCACGCGCGCGAGCAATGGAGAGCTCCAGGAAAAAGCGGGGCGCGAGGGTTTCCAGCAAAACGAAGCTTACCGGCAGATCCGCGATATCCTCATCAACCTGTTGGTGCAACTGGCAGCCGAGTTCTTCCGGAAATCTGGTGCCAACACGGAGGCGTTCGAGACTGCCCAGGCAGAGATCCGGAAGCGGTCTGCGGCTTTGGAACGCCAACAGAAGCAATCCGCGACTAAGAGACGAAACTTCGCAGCGTCGCTGGACTCATTTGGGGAAGATCTCCGGGCCGGGTTGCCGACGACGGAAGTAGCCAACCTGATGCGTCTTACGCAGTCGCGGATGGATTCTGCCGCCAAGCTCCCGGACCAGGATAAGGCCGCCGCTGCCCTCATCCGGGCCGAACAGGAGGCAATTAGCGCGATCGCCGGGCTTCGGCAAAAGTATACTAAGAAACGTCCTTCCGGCGTTGCATTGGGTAAGGAGCTTCAACGCGACTGGGACGCGTACGTTCTTGAACGGCAGCGCCTGGAGAATGACGTTTTCACTCCGTTTGAACACCAGGTGGCTACCACACTCGGTACGGTGGCCGAGCAGGCCCGCGTGTATGTCGACCAGCGGAGGCGGCTGGAGGAGCGCATCAAGTCCCTCGCCAACGAACGCAAGAAGGATTTGGCAGAGGCGGGTCGCCAAGCGAACGCCACGGCTGCCGATACGAGGCAGACAGTTTTCACGATCACGGAACGGGCAAGGCTTGCGCTGGACGAAACCGTCAAGTCGATTCAGGCAGACCTCAACCGAACCGACCTAGCCGGTATGGATCCCGACAAGATCGATGGAATGCGACGGCGATGGGAAGACCAGCTCACTGAAATCGAGAGTCGCCATCGCGAAGCGTTGATGGCGGCGCGCGACATGCTTGCCTCGCTGGCAGAGAACCTTCGTGCGTCCGACGGTGACGGGCCTGCGCAGATCATGCAAGCCATGGAAGAGCGCATGATGGCGCTCGAAGAGCAAGCCGACGAGGACTTCGAGATGGTACAGCTCGGGCTTGCGGTCGCGATCATCAATCACGAGTTTGCCGCTTCCATAAAGCGTGTCCGGAGGAGCATTCAGGAGCTTGGCCAGATATCTCGAAGGAGCGACGGATTGCGCCCGCTCTACGAGTCGATACGTGCCAATTTCGAGCACCTGGACGGACACCTCAACCTGTTCACGCCATTGCAGCGTCGCCTTCACCGCTCCGCGCTCAAAATCGATGGCCGCGAAATACTTAACTACTGCGGTGACCTGTTCTCCAATCGGTTCGAGCGTCACAAGGTAGACTTGCTGGCGACCGACGATTTCATCGAGGCCGTGGTCGAATGCTATCCGTCCACTCTGTTCCCTGCTGTCATCAATATTGTCGACAATGCCCTGCATTGGCTCAACACGGTGCCGTCTGATCGACGGATCGAGCTGCACGCCGACCGGGAGGGACTCTACATTTCGAACAACGGACCAGGGATCGAGCCGTTCGATGCCCAGCGCATTTTCGAGCGTGGTTTCAGTCGGAAGACCGGCGGGCGCGGCCTTGGGTTGTTTATCTCCGCCAAGGCGCTTGAGGCGGAAGGTTTGTCCCTCACTCTCGGGATGCCGCCGCGCCCTGGCTTTGCGGTGACCTTCGCGATCCTGATCCAGAATATCGGAGCACAAAAGTGACGTCAGTCCAGGAATTTGCTCTGACCGCGGCGCGCAAGTACCTGCAGAGCGTGGTTTTTGTTGATGACGAAATCTACCAGCAAGTTCCGGTAACGGCGGTCAAGGCGAATGTCGGCGGCGCGGTCACAGCGATGCGAGTGTATGCGAAGCCCCGCGAGCCCAAAGTAGAGGAAGTGATTGAGCCGCTGGCCGCAGGCGCGCCTGACGAGCAGAATGAGGAGGGAGACAGCGGCGCGCTCTATCACCCCAAACATTTGGTCGAGAGCTTCGCTCGGGAGCGGATGGTCTGTGCGCTGTACGAGCCCAAAAAGGATTTCTCGACGGGGCCCGATTCGGAGCTGTTCAAGCTTTGCGAGAGGGCGGATGTGGTCATCCTCGATTGGGAGTTTCATCGCGAGCCAGGCAAGAAGGTCATGGAACTGGTGACCAACCTAGTTACTGCCGCTCAAACGACAGTGCCACATCACGTCAGGCTCTGCGCGATCTACACGTCCACGCCAAACCTCAAGCACGTGGCCTCTCAATTGTTCGACCATCTCAAGGGTCAGCAGCTGGAGATAGAGGCCGACGGCGACTACAACATCAGTGCAGGCTCTTCCCGTATCATCGTTCTAGGAAAGCCTTCGACCGGCCGGCCCAAGGACCAGGAAACGACCGCCGGCGTCGCCGAAGCCCACCTGGCTGAGCGGATTATCAAGGAGTTTGCGACCATGCATGAGGGCATACTGCCCTCAATGGCACTGCACGGGTTGGCCAGCGTCCGGACCAACACCAAAAAGATCCTCGACAAGTTTCGCAAGGAGATGGATGGCGCATTCTTGGCCCATCGGGGCCTGATTCTGCCGGGTGACGATGCCTTCGAGCAAGTGCCGGAGTTGTTGGCGGAAGAAGCGTTTGCCGTCATGGTCGACAACAGGATCAAGACGGACCAAGCCAAAAAGCTGGCGGAAAAGGCGATCGATGCGCTTGACGTGAAAACCGCATGGCCGACCAAGGGGAACGCCGCAGTTCAGCCCGGCGAACTTGCGGTCAAGCTGCTGAAGGAGGGGCCAGCCAAAGTCAGCAAAAAGGTTGACCTAAACGGCAAAGCCCTAGGTGACCTCTATAATGACCTGGACAAGGGCAAGGCGTCGGCCAAGGAGCGGCTTGCCGCACTTTATACGTCAAGAACTCAGTATGGCCATGAGCGCGCACTCGAATTCGGCACCATAGTTCGGTACGCTCCGGCGGCCGCGCCGCCAGAATATGCAATCTGCCTCATGCCACTTTGTGATTGCGTACGGCTCAAGCAAGCAGACTGGTATCAATTTCCTTTTTGGAAGTTGCGCGTCGACAATAGCGGCGCCTCCGCAAAAGGGCTTGTGGTCGAGTTGCCGGCAAAGGCAGGCTTCGCTGAGCTATTCAGCATGGGGAAGCCGCGAGACCAGTTGTGGCTAGAGGAATTTCAGGCGGGCGCTGCTAAGATGGTCATGGCGGAAAAGGACGGCGACGGATTCGTCTTCAAGGGCAAGTCCAAGCCGGTTGAGTGGATCGCTCAGCTCAAACCCAGTCACGCCCAACGTATTGCCCAGGATATTGGCACCTCTTTTTCCCGTATCGGTGTCCTTGAGGCCGAGTGGCTTCGCCTAAAGGCGGACCGTCAGTCCTAGCTCGATCAGGTCGGGAGGGACTAACCTTGAACAAGGAACCGGCGGCGAGAAGGTGTGGCGAAGATCTCCGTAGCGACGGGTGTCTGGCCTTGCTCATGCGGTCCGACCGGCGCGCGGCGCCAACTGCCCAGGCGCATGCGCAAACGCTCACCGTCGCGTGTCGCCGAACCGAACCGCCCCAGCCTCTCACCTCATCCCTCGGTCGCGTCTTCATAGATGCCGGTGACCAACAACCAGGCGCCTGAGATGAGGAAGGCGAACAGGACGATGGTGGCGATCGCTGCGATGTAAAGTCCCGTGCCGCGTCCGAGAATGAGGAACAGCGCGCCGAGAACTTCGGCGAGGTAACACAGCGTGCCGCCGGCAAGTCGCGGCAGGGTCAGGCCGATGTAGCTCATCCCCGACGATAGCGCGACGACATAGCCTCTGATGAAGATATATGTCGCTATCAGCCAGAGGAAGAACCATTCGAAGCCGAGTGCGGGAAGATATTGATTCCCCAAAAGCGCAAGGCTGCAGGCCATGAAGATCGCGCTGAAGCCCGACAGCATGTTGATGGCCCGGTTCTTATGCGTCGTGTTGCGGACGATACGTTCGGGATTGATCGAGATCGCGACGAAAATCAACCCGGCAAGTGCTGCCGCGCCGCCGCCCACCATGACGAAAAAGTCATGCCACTGATCCAACATAAGATGCCCCTCCGGTCCTGTTCATCCAAGCGCCTCAATCGCACAGGTGGTTCCCCCACTCCGTCTCGGCTTCGCCGAGCCACCTCTCCCCCCTCCGGAGGGAGAGGAAATGCCAGTTGTCGAGGTCGCGGCCCGGTTAGCGTTTCCGCGACGCGAACGGTGGGGGCGCCACGGTAGGCGATGGCCCTGCCTCACACCGCCAGCGTCGGCTCCGTGTTCACCTCCAGCGCTTCTTCCGCCTCGTCCTCCTCGCCCAGCACCTCGCCATGCACTTCCAGCGCGCGGCCGATCCAGATCGGGTCGATCAGATGGTCGCGTTTGGGGTTGGTGGTGTTGGGGTGGATGAGGATGCTCAAGCCGCCATGGTTCAGCATCAGCCAGGGCACCAGCGTGGCGAAGATCTCGGTGGCGAAGGAGACCTGGTACATGGCCTTGGCATGCGGGCCGACCGGCTCGTCGCGCCAATTGCCCAGGCGCACGCGGAAACGCTCCGCGATGCACTGGCGCAGCCATTCGGCGCGCCGCCGCTCGGCCGGCCCGTCGTAATAGATATGGGCGTGGTAGCTGGCGATTTGCGAAAGCGGTCTCGGGCTGGCTTCGGTCATGGTGCTCATCCCCTGCTTGCCATCCAGGGATATTCGCGCCGGGCGCGGCCGTTGCCTAGAGCAATTCCGGCAAAGGCGGTTCGTCGGGGAAAGAAAAGTCCGCCGAGCGGCGGGCTGTCGATCTTCAAGCGGCCGGGCTTCTCGTGTTGGTCGGTTGGCGCCGGCCGCTAGCCAGGCCGGCATTGGCGCTGCTGCTTCAGGCATTGGTAGCCGATGTCATCGGCAACGCAATTGGACAGTACCTGGAAGGGCGGAAATTTTGCGCCGTGGACGTATTGCAGGCACCACCGTCTTTTGTCCGGCGGCACGGTCGCCCAGTATCTGCCCAGGCTCGCCTTGCGCTTGTTTTCCGCATCGATGCAGTCGCGAATTTCATTGGCCTTGCCGCCGAATTTCACGGAACAGAAGTCGTCGCTCCGCAGGGCCGCAAACAGGCGTTCCGCCGTCGGCTCGCCGGGGCTGCAGGAGACGCGGCCGTCGGCGCAGGCCTTTCCCAGGGCCGAGGCAACGAAGGAGCCGACGGTGAAATAGGTCTGGTACCGGACCTCCTTCATGTAATCGCGCAGCAGCCTCTGGTTTTCCTCCGGCGCGACGAGATACCAGTAGGGCTCGAGACTGGCCCGCATCGCGGTTTCATCCGCCAGGCATTTTTGCCGCTCGACCTGCTGCTCGGCCTTGACCAGCATGGCCGAGACAAGCGCGGTGCAATATCCGGGCGTATCCAGTTGCGGAAACGGCGGGCCTTGCCCTGCATGGGCAAGTCGCGACGCCAGAACCATTGCTACGATCAGGAAAAACCGCACCGCGCCCCGCTTTGCTTGACGGCAACGAACCGGCGGCAGCCTATACGCTATCGCGCTGCCCGGCCAAGTGGCTCGGCGCGCCGCCTCTTCCCCTCGGAGGGAAAAGGTTGCCGCCTAGCCCCATCCGATTACGCAATTCCGGACCGAAACCGCTCACACTTTTCCTGGAATTGCCGTAGGCGATTGTCCTGCACGAGGATGCGATGACAACTGACCCCCTGCACGACTTCTTCGCCCGCAACGCGCTGGTGGTGGCGCGCGAGCTGATCGGCGCGCGGCTTGCGCTCTCCGGCGTCGGCGGCATCATTGTCGAGACCGAGGCCTATCGTCCGGACGATCCGGCATCGCACGCCTTTCGCGGGATCACCCCGCGCAACGCGCCGATGTTCGGCGAACCCGGCAGCGCCTATGTCTATCGCAGCTACGGCCTGCACTGGTGCCTGAACGCGGTGTGCCTGCCGGGCAGCGCGGTGCTGATCCGCGCGCTGCAGCCGACCACCGGCATCGCCACGATGCGGGAGCGGCGCGGTGGCGAGGACGAGCGGCTTTACTGCTCCGGCCCGGGCAAACTCTGCCAGGCGCTCGGCATAGACGGCTCGCACAACAGGCTCTCGCTTTTCGCCCCGCCCTTCGCCTTCGCACGTTCCGAGATCGATCCGGCGGCGGTGGTCAGCGGGCGGCGGATCGGGCTGACCAAGGCGGTGGAGCTGGAATGGCGGTTCGGGCTTGCCGGGTCGCGCTATCTCAGCCGGAGGTTTTGAAGCGAAGTCATATCCGCTCCCGCCGATGGATCAATCGACCGCCGCGCGCGTTGGGGGAGATGTCGGAGGAGCAGACGATGGCAGACGACAAATACGAACGCATCCAGCGCCGCGCCTATGAGATCTGGCAGCGCAGCGGCGCGGCGCACGGCCAGCACGAAGCGCATTGGCACGAGGCCAGCGCGGAGATCGAGCGCGAGGATAACGGCCTCGGCGAACAGCCGGGCGCCGCGATGCCCGGCGCGGTGACGATCCCGGCCGGCGTGCCCCACCCGCTGGCGGCCGAGGCGCTGGCGCGCAGGGCGACCGGCGTTGAAAATGCCGACGTCGAAGCGCTCAGGAAGCGCGGCAAGCGCAAGAGCTGAACGGCATGGTCGTCACCGTCGAACAGGCGCTGGGCGACGCGCTGCTCGCCATGCGCATGGTGCGCAAGTCGATCGTCGATCACGGCCATCTGGAAGCGATGGCCGACCTCGACGCGGCGATGGAAACCGCGATCGCCGTGGCGGAGCGAAAGCTTACCGAGATCGAGCGCGAAAAGCCCGCGTGAGCGTTGCCACGGTAGATCAGACCTCAATCATGGTCCGGGTGCTAGCGGCTGGCGTAGGTCTTCAGCGCTTCCGCCGGCGTCGTCGCCTCGGTGGTCGAGCGCGGCAGGGTGCCCAATCGGTCCAGCCAGGAGAGCCGGCTCTCGCAGCCGAACTCCTGTTGCGGCGCGATCGCCTCCGGGTCGTCGAGGCTCACCAGCGCCACGTCGATCCGGTCGACGCCGACATAACGGAAATGCAGCGAGGTGCCACATTGAGCGCAAAAGCCGCGCTCGACCGCGGCTGAGGAGCGGAACCAGGCCGGTGCGCCGCGTGTCCACTCGAAGGATGCCATATCGGTTTCCGCCAGCGCGAAGAACGGCGCGCCGACCGCCTTCTGGCACATGCGACAATGGCAGACATGCGGCTTGGTCAGCCGCCCCGAGACGCGATAGCGGATGGCGCCGCACTGGCAGCCGCCGGTCAGGCCGTTGTCGTCATTCGCCAAAGTCATTCCTCTCACCGGATCCACCGTTGCGGGCAAACTAAGCTGTCGGTGGTGACGGGCAAGGTCCAGCGGAGCCGAGCGGTGGGCCACGTCCCTATACGGCATCCATACCAAAGCGTAAGCTTTACGCCACAATTCCGGGAGGATTCCCGCCCAAATTCGCCACCATTTCCCGGCCTATTCAATATTGCGAGGCGTGGGACGCCGCTTATTCAGGGGAATGTTTATGACTGATACCAGAGTTGGATATTCAACTTATCAAATAGCGCTGCACTGGATCATCGCCGCGCTGGTGTTGTTTCAGCTTCTCTTCGGCGAGAGCATGAAAATGGTTGTCGATGCGGCCGAAAACGGGCAACAGCTTTCGGCGACGGACCAGACGATGGGCTCGGCCCATTACTGGGTTGGCATCGCGATACTTGCGCTCGTCGTGCTGCGGCTCGCCCTGCGGCTTGCGACCGGCGCGGCGGCGCCAGCAAGCGAAAGCCCAAAGTGGATGCATCTCGCCGCCAAGGCCTCGCATGCCCTGTTCTATGTGCTGTTGCTGGCCACGCCGGTGCTGGGGCTGCTGGCCTTCTATGTCGGAGACCCCTGGGGCGACATCCATTCGCTGAGCAAGCCGGCGTTCATCGTGCTGATCGCCGTCCACGCGCTGGCGGCGTTCTACCACCAGTTCTGGCTGCGCGACGGAACGCTGCGACGGATGCTTTCGCCGGCGCGCTAAACCTTGCCGCTTCAGGGCGATCTGGTGCTTTAGCGTCCAACCTTGATCCGCGGCAGGTCGCGGCCGATCGGACGGAAGCCGACGCCGAGATAGAGGTTGCGCGCCACGGGATGCGCCGGCGCACCGAGGCAGGCGACCAGCATGCTTATGGCGCCGGCGGCTTTTGCCCGTTGCATTCCGTGCAGCAGCAAGGCGGTGCCGAGGCCCTGCCGGCGGAAGGCGCCATGCGTGCCGACCGGCTCGAACTCGGCGGTGCGCGTCGCCTCGTCCAGCCAGATGATCGCGCCTGCGGCCAGCGTGCCATCCGCCGCTTCGACCAGCACATGCAGGTCGGCCCGGTAGGGCCAGGTCCGGCGGACCCGCTCAAAGGCCGTCTGGGTGAAGGCGGAGGTCGGCCAGGCGTCGCGATGCGCCCTCACCGCCCGCGCCGCCGAGACCTCCGCCGCCGTGCGGAAGCGGAAGCCCTCGGGCAGCGCCGGGTCGGGCAATTCGGTCAACGCACGCGCGTTGAACTGCACCCAGGAACCATCGTCGGCGCCGGCTTGCGTATCGAATGCATAGCCATGCGCGGTGACGATTGCCTGCGCCGGCGTGTCGGCGGATTGCACGGTCAGCAGGCGGTCGATGCCGGGCGCGGTTTCGTCGTACCAGTCGAGGATCTCGTGCAGCAGCTCCGGTCGTTCGGGATGTGCCTGCCAGGTCAGGTTGGCGCGATCGCTCTCGCGAAACGTGCCATCGCCGCGCGGGATCAGATAAGGCAGGCACGCCCAACCCCAGGCGGCAAGCGCGCCATCGGCGAACCACAGCCGGTGGCGCCAGAACGGATGCAGCGCGTCGTAATCCTTGGCCCACACCCAGGCCAGCTCGCCGATGGTGGCGTCACCGTTGAGCAGCTCCGGCCGCCAGGCTGTCACCTGCTGCGCCAGCCCCTGCATCAGCCGCAAATCGGTGATCTCGAGAGTCGCCATCAAGACACCTTGGCAAGGCCGGGCGGCGCTGTCGAGCGCGGGCCGGCCGTTGTCGAAGGCGACCACCCGTCGCGGTTGCGGGACGGCGCGTTCCGTGTAGTGTGCGGCCTAATTTAGCGGGAACTTGAAGATGCGAGTCGCAATGATCGTCGCGCTCGGCGCTGTACTGGCGGGATGCGTTGCATCTCCGGTCGACTATGCCGGGTCGCTCTCGCAGCAAGACCCGAAATGGGCGACGCCGCAATGCCAGCAGGCCCGCGTGGCCGCCGTCGACTACGAACAGCGCGAGAAGCAGCATCCCGGCTGGGGAATGGGCGTGCTGCTCGGCCCCTACAGCATGGGGATGGTGGCGGCCATCAAGCAGCATGAGCAGGACCAGCGCCGGCTGCTTGCCCGCCAGGTGCATCTGCAATGTTCGAGCCGGCCGCTGCCCAAGGACCTGGACTTCGACCCGGCGACCTACGCGCCGAAGAAGACGCAGTATCCGTAGCATTCGCTTTCGGTTCAAGTCTGCGCCGCCTGGATGTCGAAGCCGTAGGTCAGGATGGCGACGCCGGTCGCGGTCACGACCTGGCTCGCCAGTTTCAACCGC
This sequence comes from Mesorhizobium sp. RCC_202, assembly GCF_041355295.1. Classification (NCBI taxonomy): domain Bacteria; kingdom Pseudomonadati; phylum Pseudomonadota; class Alphaproteobacteria; order Hyphomicrobiales; family Phyllobacteriaceae; genus Mesorhizobium; species Mesorhizobium sp. RCC_202. The sequence goes on along the minus strand of NZ_JBFUPO010000003.1, from coordinate 162,781 downwards.
GAGAACCCCTGCCCGGCCTCGAAAAGGCGTGCGCCATCGCCCAGCACCAGCGGGTGGATCATCAGCACCAACCCGTCGACCAGCCCGTGCCGCATCAACCCGCGCAGCAACGCGCCGCTGCCGAACATGATGAGCGACTTGTCATGGCGCTGCTTGAGCTCACGCACAGTCTGCGCTGCCTCACCGGCAAGCAGCGTCGAATTTTCCCATCAAGGCGCGTAGGCGCGATCACGAGAAATGACGAACTTGCGCACACCGGTCAATGCCTTCGTCATCGGGCTGGCAGGCTGGCGGACAACCCAGCCTTCATAAAGGTCTTCATACGTCGTGCGGCCGGCGAGCAGCGACCATCCGCCAGCCATGGCGCTGCCGATAACCTCCTGCATCCTGGGGTCGTCGCCGGCATTGCCCCAACCGCCATGCCGAAAACCATTGCGCGTGTCTTCATCGGCGCGCGCCGGCGCCTGGAACACACCGTCCAGGGTCAGATGCTCGATCGCGATGATCCTGGCCATTCAGCCTTTCTCCCAAGCCTTGAGCAGCGGACCATCGCCGCCATAGACCGGATCCGTGTCGGGTCGGTCAACCTTCGGAACGGTGCGTAACGCTCCGGCGTGGTCGGCGGCACTTCGGCAGAGATCATACGTGCCGAAGGGCGGATAGGCGCCGACAACCAGCAGATCGGCGGAAGCGGACAGACGCTGGTGGCCGGTGCCGGCCGGCAGGACCGCGACGTCGCCGGCCTTGACCTCGAGCACCTTGCCTTTGTCGCCGCCGAAGCGGACCTCGGCGCCGCCACGCGCGATGCCCAGCACCTCGTGGATGCGCGAGTGGTAGTGGACATAGTCGAAGATGCCGTTGCGCCAGCCGTCACCCCAGCCATTGGCGCTGAAGATCTCCTCGAAAACGGCGGCCGGATCGACATCATCCGGCAGCTTTACCGCGCCGGGATAGACGAGCATCGGCCAGCGCGGATGGTTGGGCACCAGCCCGTCATCGGCGAAGCGGAAGGCGAGCGGCTCGATCTGTCTTGCGCGCATCGTTGTCACCGTTCCGCTCCTTCGAGGTCAGCCTGTTAAACGCCCTCGTGCCGATTTTGCTCCGGCCCGTTGCGCGTGGCGACGGCGCCTGGTTCGGCGAAAGCCCGGCCACCCTGCGCCTCGGCTTCGGCTATCTGCCGATCGATGTGCTTGCGGCCGCGCTCGACCCGCTGTCGCGGGCGATAGAGACGGCGCTACTTAGACGGTGATGAAGGCGCATGGCGGATTGCTGTGCCCGCTCAAACCAACCGCTGCCCGCCGTCGATGTGGATGGTCTCGCCGGTCATGAATTCGTTCTGCATCAGATAGAGATAGGCCGGCGCGATGTCGGCGGGCTTTGCCACCTTGCCGGCAGGCAGCCGGGCGGCCATCTGGTCGAAGTAACCGGTCTTGGCCTCGCCAACGATCTCGTCCCACATCTCGGTGTCGACCCAGCCTGGCGAGACGATGTTGACGCGCGTCGGCGCCAGCTCCAGCGCCAGCGCGCGGGCAAAGTAGGTGAAGGAACCGGCGACCGCCGCGACGACCGAGCCGCCGGGGACCGGTGGGCGGTCCTTGTTGATGCCGGAGGTAAAGATCATCGAGCCGCCCTTGTTCAGCGTCCGCACGGCATGCTTGGCCAGCATCACAGCGCCGGTGAACTTCGAGTCGATAAAGCCGCGCACGAACGCCATGTCGGCCTCGCCGATCGGATAATTGGGCGGCGGCGTGCCGGCGGTCGCCACGAGATGATCGAAGGCGCCGGCCTGATCGAACAGGCGCGCGACATCGGCCTCGTTGGCCATGTCGGCTACGATGCTCCGCGCTGCGCCGCCAAGCCGCTTTTCGGCGGCCTTGAGTTTTTCCGCCGAGCGGCCGGCAATCACCACCTCGGCGCCGCTCTCGAGCGCGGCGGCCGCGACACCGAAACCAATGCCGGAGCTGCCGCCGACGACGATGATCTTTTTACCGGTAAGCGTGGTCATGGAATCCTCCTCGCAGGTTTCAAGTGAGCCTTGATCACAAATGCTGTGAGGATTTTTGGCTGGCAAACGCTCGACAGACAAACCAAAATTTGGCAAGTATTTGTTACCAACACTCACAAATCGATCTTGGCCATGGTCCGCAGACTGCCGCCGCTCAACGCCTTGCCGGCCTTCGAGGCCGCCGCTCGCCACTTGAATTTTTCGAGGGCCGCGGACGAGCTCAACCTCACCCATGGCGCCATCAGCCGGGCGGTGAAGCATCTGGAGGAGCAGCTTGGCGTGCAGCTGTTCGAGCGCGCCACGCGTTCGGTGCGGCTGACGCCTGTCGGCGAGCCTTATGCGCTGGTGGTGCGCGAGGTGCTCGACCAGCTGGCCGTCGCCACCCAGTCGGCTACGTCACGCCATTCCAACGCGACGTTGAATGTCAGCACTTCGGACGGATTCGCCGGCAAGTGGCTGGTGCCGAGGCTCTACCGTTTTCATCGCGCGCATGGCGACATCGACGTGCGCGTCTCGACCACCGGCAAGCTGACCAATTTCCTCGGCGACGGCATCGATGTCGCGATCCGCTATGGCGGCGGAAACTATGCGGGGCTGACGTCGGAATTCCTCACCGGCGAGGAAGTGTTTCCGGTCTGCAGCCCGCGCCTGCTCGAAGGGCCGCATCCGCTGAAGCGGCCTGAAGACCTCAAGCATCACACGCTGATCCGCGACGGCTACCGCATCGACTGGGGGGCGTGGCTGGCGAGCGCCGGCGTCGAGGGCATCGATCCGAACAGCGGGCTGACCTTCGATTCCGCCACCTTCGCGGTCGAGTCGGCCGTGCAAGGCGAAGGCGTGGTGCTCGGCCGCACCATGCTGGTGTCGGCGGACCTTGCCACCGGCCGGCTGGTGCGGCCGTTCGACCATGCGCTCAAAGCCGTCTCCAGCTTCTATCTCGTCTATCCGCCCGAAGCGATCCGCCAGCGCAAGGTCAAGGCGTTTCGCGACTGGCTGTTTGCGGAGATGGGGGCGGGCTGACAGGGCAGGATTGCGTCCGTACCCGCCAAGCGCGACAGCTACTTCACCTTGACGACGACCTTTCCTTTTGCGCGGCCCGCCTGCATGAATTCCAACGCCTCGTTGGTTTGCTCGAATGGAAAGATCCGATCGATCACCGGGCGGATTGTTCTCGATTCCAGTAGAGGCGTGATCTTGTCCAACTGATCGCCCTGCGCCCGCATGAAAAGAAACGAGTAGCCGACGCCGGCCTGTCGAGCCTTCTTCCGGATACCACGGCTGAGCGCGCGCATGACCAGCCTGAGCACCATGTTCAGGCCCAGCTTTTCAGCGAATTCCGGATCCGGCGGACCGGAGATGGAGATGAGCTGCCCACCGGGTTTCAGCACGCGCAGCGATTTCTCAAGTGTCCTGGCGTCCTGGCTGTTCACCACGACATCGTAGTTGGCGAGCACCTTCTCGAAGTCCTCGGTCCGGTAGTCGATCACGATATCAGCGCCAAGGCCCTCGACCAGACCGGTGCTCGCCGCGCTCGCCGTCGTCGCAACCATCGCGCCGAGATGCTTGGCCAACTGGATGGCGAATGTGCCGAAACCGCCCGACCCGGCCTGGATAAAGACTTTTTGGCCTTTCTTCAGCCTGGCTTTTTCGATGAGCACCTGCCACGCGGTCAAGCCAACGAGCGGGATCGAGGCGGCTTCTTCCATGCTGAGGTTTTTTGGCTTCGGGGCCACGTCGGCTTCGTTCATCGCGATGAACTCGGCGAATGTCCCGATCCGGCCGTCGCGCGGCCGTGCATAGACCGCATCGCCGGGTTTGAACTTGCGGACTTTCGATCCGGTACGAACGACGATGCCGGCAACGTCGTGCCCGAGGATGAAGGGCGGACGATAGCGCAGGAAGGGCTTGAACTCGCCGTCCCGGATCTTGGCATCCAGAAGGTTCACGCCGGCCGCATGGATTTCGACGAGGACATCATCGTCCCGCAGATCAGGAGCCGGTACTTCGGCAAGCCGCAGAGCTTTCTTCTTCCCGTACTTATCAACGATAAAGGCTTTCATCAGACGCGCTTTCTGAATTGTTTTGCTGCCCGGCAAACCGGCTGGGCTTTCGGACAGGCATTGAACCCGCGGACTGTTCAGACCGGCAGGCGGAACTGCTTGCGCAAGGCCTTGTCGAACATTTCGGCAGGCGCGAAGCGGCGCAGCAAGCTCACCTGCCGTGCCGCCCTGCCGGCCGTGTAGCGCCGTCTTGGGTGCTTGTCGGTCGTCGCCTTGAGGACAATTTTCGCCACGATTTCCGGCGGATCGGCCTTGGGCATCACATCACGCAGGAGCGCGGCGACGCCGGCCCTGGCCCGATCGTATTCCGTCTTCAGCAAATCCGGCTCGATCCCGTTCTGGTCGAAGACCGTGCGGACGAATGCCGGTTCGATGACCGAAACACGGATGCCGAAGGCACGGACTTCGTGGTCGAGCGACTCCGAATAGCCTTCGATGGCGTGCTTGGACGCCGAGTAATGAGCGGAGTACGGCGCCGGGATCACCCCCAGGATCGAGCCGATGTTGATGATGCGGCCGCCACCCTGTCGCCGCATCGCCGGCAACACCGCGTTCGTCACCCGCATGGTCCCGAACAGGTTTACGTCGAACAGGGCCTGAACCTGCCCGATCGACGATTCCTCGGCGCCGGCCTGCAGCCCGATACCGGCATTGTTGACCAAGAGGTCGACCCGGCCGGTTTGTGCGAGCACGGCTGAAACGAGGGCGTCGACGGACCCGCCATCGGTCACGTCGCAGGCCAGCATGGTTACCTGGCCCGGGCCGGTGCCGGTCGCCCGCCGGTTCGTTCCGAAGACCGTGAATCCCGCGCGCGCCAGGGCCTCGGCGGTGGCCAGACCGATACCCGAGGAGGCACCAGTCACGATAGCGGTCTTTCCAGAATGTGCGTTCACTTGTTCCAACTCGGCTAGCTTTCTTCCAATAATTAAATTATGATCATACTATCACATTATGATCATAATGCAATACCGAGTCCGAAAGGAGAATTCATGCGTTACGAAAAAGGCCGCAAGGATGCGTCGCGCGGCCGGATCATGGAGGTTGCCGCCGATCGTTTTCGGGGTGACGGCATCGCGGCGTCCGGCCTCGCAAGCATCATGAGCGACGCCGGGCTGACGAACGGCGCATTCTATTCGCATTTTCAATCCAAGGCGGCGCTGGTGCGGGAATGCGTGGCGGCGGCTCTGGAGGGGCAGTCAGGCCAGATCGCGGAGGCCTTGGCCTCCGGTGGCCTGACGATGGCGATCGATGCGTATCTGTCGGCCGGTCACCGGGACAATCCCGAGAAAGGCTGCGCTTCAGCCGCGCTTTTGCCGGAAATCGCGCGTGAGCCGGATGAAACGCGGCAAATCTACACAGAGCGCTTCATGGCTCTGGTACGCCAGGTGTCGGCGGCTCTTCCGCCGCGGACCAAGGACCCGGAGAGCGTCGCGCTCGGCATTTTCGCCACCCTCATCGGCGCCCTGCAAATGGCTCGCGCCGTGGATGGGGCGGAATTGTCGGATCGTATCCTTGCGGCGGGAGCAGACGCGGCGCGGGCGTTGATCCCGCGGCAATAAACGAAGGCGCAGGATCCGGAGGCGGATTGCTCCGGCTTCTGCCTCGTCCAGACGCCCGAGGCGATCCGCCAAGGCAAGGTCAAGGCGTTTCGGATTGGCTGTTAGCGGAGATGGAGCCAAGCTGAGGCGAGGGCTTGTCGAAGTTTCTAACTTGCGAAGCCGTACCGATTGCGCGATGGTTCGCAACCATGGCCGGCGAGTATCTGAATCACAAACTGGAGTGCCCATTCTGCGGCACCATCCGTTTACAGGTTCCGGCCGATGCTCAACCCACAACGGCGATCCACTGCGCCGAGTGCGGCAAATATCTCGGCACATGGGATGAGCTTCAGACTGATTTCGAGATGCAAGGCGGCACTGACGGGGTGTTCCGTTTGGACAAGGGACGCATTCAGAAGCTTAGTTCCAGCTGATGATGAGCGGCCGCGCCTCAGGGCCGGCCAGGTCTGATGCGGCAATTCCATGCGCCAGAAACGAAGGTGCTGCCGCGCAAGCAGTAGCCTGGTCCGTCCCAATCGAGCTGCGGATCCATCCGTTTCAAAGACATGGATGGTCGACAGCAATTGGAGGCAAAAAGCACTCCTTGGCCGGTTGCAGGCCACGCTTTCGCGGGTCTTCAGTTACCGCGCGGTCGGCATGCGCATCCGGTCTTGACGGCTTTGATTCATAAACCCATATCGCAAGGAGGCGCGGGCCGTCGTCGGTCCCGCCTATCCCAAAACTCAAATTGTTCGTTCGACTTGGAGGATCTCATGAACGATCGGATGTTTGACAGCCCTGTTTTCGTGAAGAGCGGAAACAGCCTCATCCAGGAAATCGCCTGCCTCGAGGACGCCCTGGAATTTCTGTATGAGTGGCCCCGGAACCGACGTGGCGCCATTTATGAAACAGCCCTGCGTGCCTGCCAGCGGGCATTCGATAGCAACTATCCGCTTACGGCCGCCAGGGGTGCCTTTTGCGGGTTCGCAAAGTCGGCCAAAATCCTTGAGGAAGTCACCACCATCTTGCCGTGGATGCTCGGCAAAGGCGGCCGCGGCGGCGGGCTGGTTGCATAGCGTCTTCAGGCAAGGAGGCAATTTGCAATGCTCGCAAAACCGTTCGAAACGCCCATCCGCGTCTGGGTCGGACTTGGATTCCCGCGCCAATTGAACACTGTCGTCGACGCGTATCAGTTCGCCGTCGACTGGTGTGGCAACAGCCCCGAGCAGAAGGCGGCAATCCGTGCCTGCAAGGCGGCGTTGGCCGGAGATATCGATGCGGAGACGGCGAAAGGCATCTTCCTCGCCTTTGCGCGCAGGAAGGACATTCTGATGGAGGATGGGGCAATTCCCCGACACATGGGAACAGCCCAGCCGAACCATGCCTGAGCAGGCGTGCTGACAAGGAAGAGGCGGCGGCCGGCGCCGCCACCTCTTCATAGCGTCCCCCGAATCTGTGCTGTTCGACCTCTTCCTCGCTGCGCTGGCCGACAGGAACCAGATCGATGCTGCCGCGTCATAGAGGCAGGCTCTCGTCTGGCTTCGGAGTGACGTGATGGTCAGGTTGCTTTTCGTGCTTGTGGTCGCGGCCTCATTCGCATGCGGCGCGAGCCAGGCTGCCAGACTGGACGTCGCCGCCGTCAACCAAGCACAATTCAGCGACGGCGAACCGAAAAGTGTCAGCCCGCTGCTGCTCAAGGCGCAGATCCTGCTGGATCGCGCCCGCTTCTCTCCCGGCCTGATCGACGGCCGCCTTTCCGACAATTTTTCGAAGGCAGTCGCGGCGTTTCAGGCGGCGAACGGACTGCCGTCGGACGGCAAGCTGACGCGCGAAACCTGGGACAAGCTCTCGGCAACCTTCGCCGGCCCGGTGCTGACCACCTATGAGGTCACGGCGAAAGATGTGCGCGGCCCCTTCACGCGGCGTATCCCCAGCCGCATGGAAAGCATGGCGCATCTGAAGCGGCTTGGATACCACAACACGCAGGAGAAGCTGGCGGAGCGTTTCCATGTCAGCGAACAATTGCTGCGAATGCTCAATCCTCGAACCGCGTTCAGGAAGGCCGATACGAGTCTGGTGGTGCCCGATGTCCCCCGGGGCGATCCTCCAGTGGCCGTCGCCAGTATCGAGGTCGACAAGAGCGCCCGGCTGGTGCGCGCGCTCGATCCGTCAGGCAAGCCGGTGGCGGTCTATCCGGCCTCGATCGGCAGCGACGAAAAGCCGGCGCCGAGCGGCGCGGCTGAGGTCAAGCGCGTGGTGCGCAACCCGACCTATCGCTACAATCCGAAATTCGCCTTCAAGGGCGTCAGGAGCAAGCGGCCGTTCACCATCGCCGCCGGGCCAAATAATCCAGTCGGGGCCGTCTGGATCGATCTCTCCATCGAGAGCTACGGCATCCATGGCACGCCCGACCCCGGCAAGATCGGCACGACCTTCTCGCATGGCTGCATCCGGCTGACGAATTGGGATGCCGAAGACCTTGCCGCCATGGTCAAGCCGGGCACGAAAGTCGACTTCAAGGACGAGACGGCGCAGGACGGGCAAGCCCAGTGAATGCCGGCAGGGCGGCTGCATAAATCCAGCTTATCATGACCCCCAGTTTTTGAAGACGTTACACGGCGTTTTGCCGCTTGTAGCTTCGACGGCAATCTTCCTCGGAACAGTACGGAATTGGTGGCTTATGCAGGCACATGCGCGGGTGGTGGTCGTTGGCGGCGGGTGCGTTGGCGCGGGCATCCTCTATGGCCTCGCCAAGCGCGGCTGGACCGATGTGGCGCTGCTCGAACGCACCCAACTGACCGCGGGCTCGACCTGGCACGCGGCCGGGCTGATCCCGTCCTATGCCCGCAACGTCAACATCGGGCGGATGATCAACAAGACGATCGAGATCTATGAGGGTCTGGAGGCAGAGACTGGCCAACCTGTGAGCTGGCACAAATGTGGTCAGCTGCGCATCGCTAACAGCCGCGCCCGGCTCGACGAATACAAGAGCTACATGAGCGTCGCCGAGGTGCAAGGCATGCGGGCGCAATTGCTGACGCCGGATGAAGCGCGCAAACTTTGGCCGCTGCTCGACAACAGGGAGATGCTGGGCGCGCTCTATCATCCCGATGACGGCCATATCGCGCCGGCCGACGTGACACACGCCATGGCCAAAGGCGCGCGGGACCTTGGCGCAAAAGTCTATCTCAACACCGAGGTCATCGGCTTCAGCCGGACGCCGGGGGGCGAGTGGCGGGTCGCGACCAACCAGGGCGAGATCACCTGCGAGCATCTTGTCTGCGCGACCGGCAATTACGCGCGCCAGACCGGTGCGCTGCTTGGCCTCGACATCCCGGCGATCCCGATCCTGCACCAGTACTGGATCACCGAAGCGGTGCCCGAGGTGATCGAGCGCAAGCGCGCGGGACGGCCAGAAATGCCGATCCTGCGCGACGAAGGTTTCGAAGGCTATCTGCGCGAGGAAGGCGATGGCTTCATGTTCGGGCCTTATGAGCGCACCGAGCATTTGAAACTGTTCGCCGAGGACGGCGTTCCGGCATGGTTCGGCGCCGATCTGCTCGAAGAGGATTTCGACGCGGTGGCGTGGAACTGGGAGCAGGCGTTGCGGCTGGTGCCGGCGCTCGGACAGGTCGGCATCAAGGCCAATGTGCGCGGGCCGTTCCAGATGACGGCGGACGAACTGCCCTTGATGGGACCGGCCTGGGGCCTGCCAAATGTCTGGCTGGCCGAAGGCGTGCCGGGCGGCATCCTGTGGGGCGGGACGATCGGCTACTATCTGTCGGAGCGCATCGTCGAAGGCGCCAACAGCATCGACACCTCCGATCTCGACCCGCGCCGCTTCGGCGACTACGCCAACAAGGAATGGATGCGCGCGAAAGTCCGCGAGGCCTGGGGCACCCATGCCGAGCAGAAATATCCGGGGCAGGACATGCCCGCCGCCCGGCCGCAGAAGACCGCGCCTTCCTATGACCGGCTGACGGAGTTGGGTGCGGTCTGGGGCGTGCTCAATGGCTGGGAGATGCCCAATTGGTTCGCGCCGAAGGGCGTCGAAGCCAAGGATCAGTATAGCTGGCGCTGGACCGCCAAGGGTGTGTTCGTCGGCGAGGAAGTGCAAGCGGTGCGCAACGCCGTCGGCTTGGTCGAGATGACGCCGATGACCAAGTTCGAAGTGTTGGGGCCAGGCGCTGCCGCGTGGCTGGACGGCATCCTGGCCAATCGCCTGCCGGCGGTCGGCAAAGCGGTTCTGGCGCATCACCTGACAGCCGCCGGCGGCGTGCAGGCCGAATACATGGTGGCGCGGCTGGCGGAGGACATTTTCTACCTGATCTCGACGCCGCGCGCGGAACGCTGGAATTTCGACGACCTCTCAAGACTGCTGCCCGCCGATGGCAGCGTAACCCTGAAGAATGTCACCAACGAGCGCGGCTGCTTCACCGTCGTCGGGCCGAAGGCGCGAGACGTGCTGCAACCCCTTACCGAGATCGATCTCTCCAACGAGGCCTTTCCTTGGTTCGGCGTCAAAACCGGCAGCGTGGCTCTGGCCAGCGACGTGCAGCTGCTGCGCGTCAACTATGAAGGCGAGCTCGGCTGGGAGCTCTACCATCCCCTCGCCTACCAGCGGCAATTGCTCGACGCGATTCTCAAGCAGGGCGAGAAGCACGGCATGCGGCTGGTCGGGCTGCATGCGCTGGAGTCGCTCAGGCTCGAAAAATCCTACCGCACCATGTATCGCGACATGAACCCGGAGCTCAACGCGCTGGAGAGCGGGCTGGAGCGCTTCATCCGCCTCGACAAGGGCGAGTTCGTCGGCCGCGACGCGGTTCTGAAATACCGGGAGCGCAACGACCAGCGCCGCTCGGTGACGCTCAGGATCGACACCGATGGCGCGAGCACGCTCGCCAATGAAGGGCTCTATGTCGACGGCGCGCTGGTCGGGCGCATCACGTCCGGCGGCTATGGCTACACCCTTGGGCACGACATCGCGCTGGCGCTGCTGCCGCGGCATCTGAGCAAGCCCGGCACGAAGCTCGACGTCGCCATCCTCGGCGAATGGAAAATTGCGGAAGTGATCGCGGATTCGCCTTACGATCCGACGTCGGCCAGGGCGCGAAGCTGAGCGATGCGCGTCGACCGGATCAACGTCTACAGCGCGCGACTGCCCGTCAAAGGCGGCGCCTACCGGATGGCGAGCGACGACGTGCGGTCGCTGGACTCGACGCTGGTCGAGATCGTCACCGATGACGGGGTGACCGGCTGGGGCGAGACCTGCCCGATCGGCCCGGTCTACCAGCCGCATCACGCGCTCGGCGCCCGCGCGGCAATCGCCGAAATCGCGCCGGGGCTGATCGGCGCGGAGATCGCCTCGATCCGGCTCTTGGCCAAGCGCATGGACGAGCGGCTGAACGGCCATGGCTACGCCAAGGCCGCGTTCGACATGGCCTTCCTCGACCTGCTTGGACAAAAGCTCGGCGTTCCCATCTCGACCCTGCTCGGCGGCGCGCTGACCGACCGCGTGCCGAGCTATTATTCGCTGATCGTCGGGGCACCGGACGAGACTGCCAGGATAGCGGCCGACAAGGTCCGGGACGGCTATCCGCGCCTGCAGGTCAAGATCGGCGGGCGCAATCTCGAAGAGGATGTCGCCACGGTCCACAAGGTCTGGGAAGCGGTCGGCTACAAGGCTCGGCTGGCGGTCGACGGCAACCGGGGGCTGACGGTCGCCGCCGCGATCCAGCTCGACCGGCTTTGCCAGGCGATTCCCTTCGTCTTCGAGCAGCCCTGCAACACCATGGACGAGATCGCGACGCTGAAGGGCCGCGTCACGCATCCGGTCTATCTCGACGAGAGCACCGAGGACCAGAATGCGGTGCTGCGGGCCATCTCGCTCGGCATCGCCGACGGCTTCGGCTTCAAGGTCACCCGCCTCGGCGGCCTGACCAAGATGACGACCGTGCGCGACCTCTGCGCCATCCGCTCGCTGCCGCACAGCTGCGACGACGCCTGGGGCGGCGACATCATCGCCGCCGCCTGCGTGCATCTTGCCGCCACCGTCGAGCCACGCCGCATGGAAGGCGCCTGGATCGCGCAGGAATATATCGACGGGCATTTCGATGCGAAGCACCCGGTCGTCATCGAAAAGGGGCATATCGCGGTGCCGCAAGGACCGGGGCTGGGTGTGAAGCCGGAGCCCGGCATGTTCGGCGAGCCGCTGGCGATATACGGACGCTGAACGGGAGCGGCCGGGACAAGGGGGTAATTTGGGATCTGAGTGGTGTAGCCGATAATCACCAGCGCCGCCCCCCACTCCGATTGGTCTTCAGCCAAATGCTTCAATCAACTGGCCCACGCCGATCACTTCGCCGACACCGTGGATCGTTCCGCCCTGCCTCGCGTTGGTTTTCGAAACCCACGGAGGAACGACAATGAGCGAAGAGCGGCACGAGAAAATCCAGCAACGAGCCTATGAGATCTGGCAGCGCGAAGGCGGCCTCGACGGCGACCACGAGCGGCACTGGCACCAGGCGGAAATGGAGATCGACCGCGAGGCCGCGCTGCCGCTGACGGCGGACGATGCGCTGCCCGAAACCCGCGAGGTCGCCAGTCCGGACGTATTGACGGTCGAGGCTTTGGCGGTGCGTACGGGCATTTCCGGCGACGAGGCGCAGGGGCTGCTCGACCGGCTGGGCGATGACCGCGCGGCGGTTGAGGATGCGGCGCGAAGCTTGAAGGCGAAGAAGCTGAGCTGATCCAAGACATCCTTGGCGGATCGATGACGTCGCTTGGCGGCATGCATTGCCGAGCTTCAGTCGGCCTGAGCAGAAAGCGGTGACCAGACCACTTCCCATTCCCGAACCAGACTGGCGGCAAGGTCTTCTTGGCCGGGCATTCTGCGGAATTCGGCCCGGTAAAGCGATGGCAATGCGAGAAGCTGCGCTATCTGCTCGTCGAGCCATGCGTTGAGTTCATCGTGTTCAGCATCGACCCCACCGTGACCGGGATGAGATTTAAGATCTGCTTCGCCGGCGCGGTACTTACGCTCCCAAGCACGATAGATGGACCAATTGCGCTTGGCGCGACGCATGAATTCCGGCCCGACAGGTATCAGCTTGAAATTATCGGGCCACTCGTCGGCCTCATGGTCAAACTGGGACGCGAAATAGTGCGGGCTTCCGTTCAGATCCGCGATGCCGGTCCGAACCCCGTCCCAGCAATCCCAGACGATGTGTACCGCATCACGTCGCATGGCCGATGATAGCTGGTGCCGGGACAAACTCCATCCCCGGCCGCTCGATCCGGCTTTGTCGACGCGCCCGCATGCATCCAGGAGGTTGACAGGGAAAGCACCTCGCCCTAGTTTCGCGTTAGTGGCCACTAACGCGAAATACTGGACGGCGCTTGGCGATCCGACGCGGCGCGCGATCTTCGAACTGCTCGTCGAGCGGCCCAGCTCGGTCAGCGGGCTGGCCAGTGTGCTGCCCGTGACCCGGCCGGCGGTCTCGCAGCACCTGAAGGTCCTCAAGGAGGCCGGGCTGGTGGCCGATACGCCGTCGGGCAAGGAGCGCATCTACCGCATCGACCCGGATGGGCTCGCGGCGTTTCGGGCCGAGATCGACCAGTTCTGGATGAAGACGCTCGCCGCCTACAAGCTGGCGGTCGAACAACCGACGAAGGACGAGACATGATCAAGCAGCCAAGACCCGCGCCCGTAAAACATTCCATCGTTGTCGAAGCGCCGATCGCGCGCGCCTTCAAGGTGTTCAGCGAGGATTTTGGCAGCTTCAAGCCGCGCGAGCACAATCTGCTTGCCGTCCCGATCGCCGAGACGATCTTCGAACCGCGGGTCGGCGGTCATGTCTACGATCGCGGCGTCGACGGCAGCGAATGCCATTGGGCCCGCGTACTCGCCTACGAGCCGCCGAACCGGCTACTTGTGAGCTGGGATATCGGCCCGCGCTGGCAGATCGAAACAGACCCGGCCAGGACCAGCGAATGGGAGGTCCGCTTCACGGCTGAGACAGAAGAGCGGACCCGGGTCGAGATCGAGCACCGCAACCTCGAACGGCACGGCGAAGGCTGGGAAGGCATGCGCGGCGCGGTCGACAGCGACCAGGGCTGGCCGCTCTATCTGCGGCGGTTCGAGGATCTTTTTGCCAAGGCGGCCTGACAACGACAAGGAGCGGAGACCATGGACGCCTATTGGGTGAGCATTCTCGGCATGCTTGCGCTCTGTTTCCTGTCGGTGGCACTGGCAATCCTCTCAGGCTCGTCGAAAGGATTTGCCGGCGCGTTGTCGGGCCCGGTGGTGCCTGCCGACGACAACAACCGGCTCTACCGGATCGACCGCGTCCACATGAATTCGGTCGAGGCGCTTGCCCCCTTTGCCGTGCCGGCGGTGCTGGCCATGATGGTCGGCGTCGGGCCGGTCACGCTCGGCATGCTGGTCTGGGCCCACCTGGCGATCCGCCTTGTCCATTTGGCAGTCTACCTGCGCGGCGGCAATGCCGCCAAGGGCGGCAACATCAGGACGATCCTGTATGTCTCAGGCGCGCTGATCACGACCATCCTCATCCTCGTGACGGGATGGGCGGCGTTACATTGAGCAGCACCGGCTTTTCAACCTGTCGGCGGAACCCTCGCCCCCACCAGCGGTTTGTTCCTGATAGCAACAGGAGACCGATCATGGACCACACCAGCCACGTCAGACTGACCAACGCCGAACTCACCCCCGACATCCTCGACGGCGCCACCATCTACGGCCCCGACAATGAGAAGATCGGCTCGGTCGACCACCTGCACGGCAGCCAGGTCGTCATCGATGTCGGCGGCTTCCTCGGCATCGGCGCCAAGCCGGTCGCGGTCGCTGCCAGCCAGCTCGATTTCATGCGCGACGAGGACGGCGACGTGCATGCCGTCACCAGCTGGACCAAGGACCAGTTGAAGGCGATGCCGGAGCATCGCGACTGAGGCTGGAAGCGCATCGCTCACTCTCGACGAAAAACGGCCCGGCGATCTGCCGGGCCGATTATTTCCGGATTACACGCCAAGCCGAACAAACGCGTGAGCGGTTGGACCTCTATCCTTGCGCGGAGCGCCTTGGAATATGGCCGCCGCCATCGTCTGCGGACCAATTGGCGCGGAGGCGATCGCTCGCTTCGAGGTAGGCCATGTCGATCAGGTCAAAAGCGTCTCGCCATCGGCTTCCGCCTTCTGGCGAAGCTCCCGCAACATGGCCTGCGTGAACCTCAGGTTGCGTCGTTTGCTGTCCATTCTGCGAAACTCCCGAACCCGGAAAAAGTTCGACAGCCTGGTGGCTGGGGCGAAATCGTTCTCCAAACATGAGCTCCTTCATGTTTGCGTCACACGCTTCCATTGTACTTGCCTGTCGAGACTTCTGCTCGCGAGGAGGCAAGGCGATGACTTGGAAGACAGCGACGGCTTCTTTTCTGCTGAGTGCGGCGATGTGCGGCCAGGCGCTGGCCTGGGGCCAGGAGGGCCATGCCGTCATCGCCGAGATCGCGCAGCATCGGCTGAGCAAGGATGCCTATGAGGTGATCGAGCGGCTGTTGCGCAGCCATCTCAAGCTCGATGAGCCGGCGACCGTGTCGCTGGCATCGGTGGCAAGCTGGGCCGACGATTATCGGCCCGCCCACAAGGAAACGTCGAACTGGCATTTCATCGACATTCCGCTCGCCTCCAAGCCCGGCGACGCCACGGCCAACACCACCACTTACGATCCAACGCGCGACTGCAAGGACAATACGACCTTCGGCTTTTGCCTGATGAAGGCATTGCCGGCGCAGGAGAAGATCCTCGCCGATCCGAAGAAGAGCGACGAGGAGCGCTGGATGGCGCTCGCCTTCGTCACCCACCTGGTCGGCGACCTGTCGCAGCCGCTGCACTGCGTCGAGCGGCTGGACGGCGCCCAGGGCGACCAGGGCGGCAACACGCTGACGGTGACCTTCAACGTCTACCGGCCGAAGCCCGACGGCTCGACCTATCGCGACCTCACCACTTTCCACGCGGTCTGGGATTCAAGCCTGATCCTGTTCAAATATTACGACTGGGGCAATGTGGCGTCGGACATCGAGACCGACGTGATCCCGAACTTGCCGCCGATGCCCGCCGCCGACCAGACGCCGGAGAAATGGCTGGCGGAATGTCACGGCAAGGCCGAGGACGCCTATCGTGCGCTGCCAGCGGGCACGGTGATCAAATCCGACAACCCGCATGCGGTGATCCTGGACCAGGCCTATTTCGAGCGGTTCTCGCCGGTGGCGGTCGAACAGCTTGCGCTCGGCGGCCTGCATCTGGCCGCCGTGCTCAACGAGACGCTGGCGGTGGACAAATAAGCAAAGTCAGCGGCGCAGAATCGACACCAGGCCAGCGCAGAGCGCCACGTTACCTATCGCCGCTATGGCCAGGACTTGCAGGAGAAGATTGCCGCCGCCGGCGTGCAAAAGCAGGGCTCCAATCGATGGCGCCGCCGCCTGGACGATCAGGCTTGGCATGGCAAGCCTGCCCATCAGCGCCGCGTATTGTTGCGGGTCGAACAGCACCAGCGGCAGCGCGCCGCGCGCGATCGTATAAATGCCGTTGCCCGCACCGTAGAGGATCAGTCCTACGGCGATGAAAGTCTGGCTCACGAAGAGCAGGCCGACGCCGGCCGTGAGCAGCGAAACGGAGGTCATCATCGTCCAGATCGGATGATGCCGGTTGCGCCCGATCAGCATCTCGGCGACCCGGGCGCCCACCTGCGACGGGCCGATCAAAGCTCCAAACCCCACGGCAACCGTCAAGCCCACTCCGCGTAATTGCAGCAAGGTGAGCAGATGCACCGACAGCATCGACGAGATCAGCGCGGCCACCGTCTGGATGGATGCAAGGAGGATGAAGCGCGTCCGCATTTGGCCTGAGGCGGATTCCCGTTTCTGTTCGCCTGTCGCCGGTCGCGGCGCTGCAGCCGGCGGCGGCGGGAGGACCCAAAGGTGGATCGGCAGACAGACCAGCAGATGGATCGCCGCATAGGCCAAACAAGCAAAGCGCCATCCTTCGTGCTCGACGAGAAAGGCGCTGAGCGGCCAGCAGACCGTGCTGGCAAAACCGCCGAACAATGTCAGGCTGGTGATAGCGCCACGCGCGTCGCGCCCATAGAGCCGGCCAAGCGTGGCGAAGCCGGCATCGTAGAGGCCGCTCGACATTCCAAGCCCCATCAACAGCCAGGCCAGCAGATAGATCGGGTACGCCGTGGCAGTTGCCATCAGGCCATGCGCGGACGCCAGGAGGAGCGAACTTGCCGCAAGAATGGGCCGGCCACCGTGGCGCTGGATCAGCCGTCCGGTGATCGGCGACACCAGCCCGGCCAACAGAAGCCCGCAGGACAGCCCGGCCACGACCGACGCCAGCGACCATCCCGTCTGCGCCGCGATCGGCGCGGCGAGCACGGCGGGCAGATAGAAGGACGATCCCCAGGCAATAATTTGGGTGATGCCGAGGGCAGAGACGAGGACATGGCGACTTCGAGCGACCGGCGCGGGCGCTTCCACTCAGGCCTGCCCGGGTCCGTAAGCCACCCGCTCACCGTCCTCCTTGATGAATTCACGCACAGGATTGTCGAGCAAAGGCAACACCGCTTCCGAGGGACGACAAAGCTGCGTCCCTTTGGGTGTCTCGACAATCGGCCGGTTGATCAGGATCGGATGGGCCAGCATGAAATCGACGAGTTCCTCATCCGACCATTTGGCATTGCCTAGATCGAGCTCGGCGTAGGGTGTTCCCTTCTCGCGCAGCAGATCGCGAACCGGGATTGCCATCGCGGCGATCAGCTGCTCCAGGCGATCGCGGCTTGGTGGCGTCTTCAGATATTCGATCACGACAGGCTCCTCGCCGCTGGCGCGGATCATTGCCAGCGTGTTGCGGGACGTGCCGCAGGCCGGGTTGTGATAGATGGTGATGGTCATGACTGCGCCTTCGCTGACTGAGACTGGTGAGCAGGTTGCGGCCGCAGCAGCCAACCGATGAGCATCATGGCGATCAGTGCGCCCGCCAATTCCGCGCCGATGAAGCCAGGAACATCGACCGGCCGTATGCCGGAGAAGCTGTTGGTGAATGCGCGGGCGACTGCAACGGCCGGATTGGCGAACGACGTGGAGGCCGTGAACCAATAGGCGGCTGTTATGTAGAGGCCGACCAGCCACGGCACGGCCTTTTGCTCGAACCGGACGCCGGCAAGAATGACGGCGACAAGGCCGAACGTCGCGACCGCTTCGGAGAACCACTGCGCGGGCCCGGCGCGGACTTTCATGGCCATGTCGAGAACCGGCAGGGAAAACATCAGATGCGCGGCCATCGTGCCGGCAATGCCGCCGACAAATTGCGCGGCGAGATACGGCGCAAGATCGGCGGCCGCGAGCGTCCTGCCGAGACACGAGGCCAGCGACACGGCCGGATTGAAATGCGCGCCGGAGATCGGCCCCAGGATGGTGATCAGAACCACCAGCATGGCGCCGGTCGCCAGGCTGTTGGCGAGCAGCGCCAGCGCGATGTCATGCGTCAGCGTCTCAGCCATAATGCCCGAGCCGACCACCGTTGCGACCAGCAGGCCGGTGCCCAGGGCTTCGGCAACGAGGCGCCGCGAAAGCGTGTAGGCGGTCACTGGCGGCCGCCAATGGCAGGCTGGCAGCAAGGCGCCGCAAGCGCCGGCGCGCAAATCTCCGGCAGACCGGAACAGCAATCTTCCATCAGGAAGCGGATAAGGCCGGACAGCGCATCGTATTCGGCGCTGTAGACGATCGAGCGCGCATCGCGCCTGGTCGTCACCAGGCCGGCGCGCTCCAGCTCCTTGAGATGGAAGCTGACATTGGACGGCGAGACATCGACTTTCTCGGCCAGAATTCCGGCGGCGATGCCGTCCGGTCCGGCAATGACCAACAATCTCAGCAAGCGCAGCCGGGTTTCCTGCGACAGCGCGCCAAAGGCGATGAGGGCTTGACGTTCATCCATATTTCAACAATCCTTGAAATGTTGAAATGAGGAATAACCGACATGCTCTCCAGTGACAACCAGAAAATCTCGCCTGTCCTGCCGTTGGATTCCTCCGACCTGACCATCGGCGAGTTGCTCGAGGCTTTAGCCGACCACAAGGAGAAGCCGCTCGTGTTCCGTTACGACGGCCGTCCGGTGAAGCCGGGCTATCACGTCACCGAGGTCAAGGCCGGCCATTTCTCGGCGCTGGATTGCGGCGCCAATCCCGAATCGTGGACGGAGATCTTCATCCAGCTGTGGGACGTCACCGACGGTGGACCCGTCCATATGCCAGCCGGCAAATTCGCGGCAATCGTCCGCAAGGTCGCCGACCATCTGGCGCTCGACCGGTCGGCCAAACTGACCTTCGAAGTCAGCGACGGTGTACGGCCGATGGAACTGCACCGCGCGGCTCAGCCGACCCTTGCCGGCGATGCCATCGAGGTCGAGCTTTCGCCACGGCCGGCAAGCTGCAAGCCGCGCGACCGCTGGCTGGAAGACCAGAAAGCGGCGGGTGCGGCCTGTTGCGGCGGCAACCGCCCGTGCTGAGGCAGCGCCCCCTCACCCGCGCCAATGCGACGGGCGCATGATGTCGGGCTTGTCGCGGCGTGATCAGAGTAAGCTGCTGAGACAGGCACTCTAGAAGCGAATGATGCCCTGCGCCTGCAACAGGTAAAGAGCCACGAGAACGATGGCGACGATCGCCACCCATACGGCAGTCCTGCTCATGCGCGAAACCCGGTGTCTTGTTAATCGGCACAATGTAACGCGCACGCCGCGGTTGCGTTCCACGTGTATTGGATTGCAAGCAAATGGCGCGTCTTTTCGAAGCGTCAACCCAGGCAGCGCAGCACCGCGATCCAGGGCAGGACGCCGACGCTGTCGCTTCGCGTCTTCAGCGTGCCGTCGCCATTGAGCTTCAGCCGCTTCTGCGACACCGATTGGCTGACATTGCCGCCAAGGGTTATCGCCACGCCCTTGGCGAGGTCCACCTGCACAACCAGGTCGGAATGCGAAGCGTAGCGCTTGTCGGCCTTGAAGGCCGCCCGAGCGGCGTCGAAATCGTAGCGCTTGGCGCCTTCGCGTCCGGCATGAACGAGATCGCCAGGCTGAGGCGCGTAGTGCTCGGGACGCATCGCCTCATAGAGCCCGCCTGGATGTCCGGCGACGAAATCCTGGACGTAGATCGAATGCGCCTGGGCATAGAGGAAGCGGTCGCCGCCGCCCGATATTTTGACGATGTAGGAGATGAAGGCCGCCGACCAGGCGGGGTTGATCAATTCGCCCGGCTTGCTGCCGGGGATCAGCGACCTGCCGTCAAAATTCTCCCCGACAGCCTGCCAATAGGTACCGATGCGGCGGAACTGCGGATCGTCGGTCTCCACGCGCTTGCCTTGCTCGAAGAAATTCCATTCCGCGATGGCGTTCTCGATCATGCGCGCCTGGATGGTCGCCGCCTGCGAGGCGCCGGTGGCGGTAAACGCGCCAACGGCGGCAAAGGCAGTCGATGACGCCGCGGCGGCGGCCGGCGTGACCCGCCGTCCGTCGGGTGCGAACTGGGACGATTGTGCCCCCCGCTTCAGCACATATTCCCGCGGCTGGCCGTAGCCAGGCGCCGTGCCGTGAAAATGGACGTCGTGCTTTGCCGCGTTGCCGAATTCGGCGACGGCGTGATCGACAACGAACTGTCCCCATTCCTTCATCGATTTGGCGCTGGAAAAGAACGGATTGAGGAAATTGACGGCGCCCTTGATGATGCTGACCTGGCCGCCGGCGCGCGCCTCCACATGCTGGCGCACGATATCGGAGTTTGCCGGCGCCGCCATCGGCAGCTTCATCCATGTGCCGAGCTTGTTGATCGCCGAAAACTGGTTCTTCTGATCGATCACCTGCTGGATGCTGCCCGGAAACGAGGCATGGGCGACGCGGTTGAAAATGGTGTCGACAACCGCCGCGAGCCCGCCCTGCAACTGGTCCTGGCCATATTTGCCGAAATGGCCGACCTCGCTCTGGGCGACGCGCGCCAGCGCATCGAGGTCGGCGTCGGAGATGTCGATCAGCTTGCCCGTGCCGGTAGCCGTGCCGGCGTTCGCCGGGTCGCCGCTGTCGTTCACCGTCGAAGATCCGGACCCATTGTCGGGCACCAGCGCCTGGATCAGGGCGCGCGTCGCATCGGCCGAGGCCTGCAGTTTGACGGCGATCTTCTCGGTCGCGCTTGCGGCGGTCTGGCCATCGACGAATTCGGAAAACCGCGCCGCGATATTGGCGACGTCGACGCCGGCGGCATCAGCGGCAACGGCACCGGTGACCTTGCTTGCCGGCGCCTTGATGGCGGCGGCGACGGCGTCCGGTCCGCACATCAAAGCCAGCGCGACCTCGGCCCAGCTCGGCGCACGGCCGGCGGCGTCGGTCAACTGGTTCTGCACCAGCATCAGGCGCGCCGCGGACACCAGGCTCTGCGAGCGCCATTCGGTCAGCGCTTCGGCGGGAAGCTCAATGCCGAGATCGTCGCGGGCGCCATAATAGGCCCACTCCACGGCGCTGAGGCCGAAAGGCCCCTGCTCGCCGCCGGGAAAACTGCTTGGCTCGAAGCCGCTGCGCATATGCGCATAGGCGACAAGGAAGTGGGCGTTGACGCCAAAGGCGTCGGCATGGGTGATGACGACGCTTGCCAGTGTGGCGCCATCGACCGGCGGCAATTCGCCGGCATTCTTGTCGACGGCACTGTCAGTGACCCAGCCGGTCGGCTGGCCCGCCATGTCCAGCACCTTGATTTCAAGGAAGCGCGGCGGAAGTTCGCTCAGGACCTGCACCTTGGCGCCCGTTTTCACGAATATGCCCAGTGACGGGCCGGCCAAATTACCCACCGGCTTGCCGCCCAGCGTGCGCGAGTCGATCATGACAGCCATGCGTGTTCCCCCCGTGGGATGCGTGTCGTGTCTCAAATTTCAGGCGATCGGCACGAAGCCGGTCACATAAACTGTCTGCCGATTTCAAAGGCGCTGGTGTCACGTGACGGAACACAGGTTCCCACTGTCTTTTCCGCTTTCAGCAGCATCGCATCGTGCACACTGCGGATGCCATTCTGGCGTGCGCTGGGATAGGTAACGCCACTGGCGCCCTGCTGAACGCCGCGGAAGAATTCGTCGACCGCCGCCCGCGTGGCGTCATTGAGGATACCGTCGGCCGGCGAGACGCAGAGCGCGCGCTGGATGCTTGCCACGCGAACATGGCTTAGCTTCGGCTCAAAGGACCCGATCGTATTGGTCTGCTCCACTACACGCTTGATTACGGGCTTGGCGGGCTGGCGCACTTCCTGGATGATTTCCGGCTTGCGCGGCAACGGGGAGTTGGTCCTCACGTCGATCTCGATGTTCGAGATCGAGCCGCCCTTGACCGGGGTCGCCGCCGCGTCCGCCACATGCTCGACGAGCTTCGCCTCGATCACCGGCGGCAGGCACAAAGAGAGATAGTCCTGGATCAGATGGTACGAGGCGGTCGGTGTGTCGATCTGGCTGGCCTTGGCGGCAACCGCGTCGCGATAGGCGCCCTGCAGCTTGCGCACGAAGGTCAGCGTCGTGGCGGGCGGCAGCTGGTAGAGATAGGTGCCGGCGGCGATGTCGGTGAGGTTGGAAGCGAGCCCGAAGGCCTGCGTCACGGCGACCATCGAAAGGCTCGAGGCGCCTGTCGCCGCGAGAATGGCGTTGGTGGTCTGGCTGAAAGCGCCGAGGCCGGCCTTCGTCGCTTCGCGGCGGCGATCCAGGTAGTAGAGCTCGCTGAAATACTCCATGCAGCGATCGTCGACATAGTTGAACCCAGCTTCGGTCAGGTCATAATAGGTGCCGCCGCCAGTATCGCGCGCCAGGGCATTCATGATCCGGCTGATGCGATTGCTCGACTGCTCGACGCTTGCCGCATCGATGACCGGCGGAACGCCGACATAGTGCTTTGTCGGATCGGCCATGCAGCCTTGAAGCGCGGCCATGAAAACAATGAAAAGCGAACGAATCCAAAGGAATCGCTTCACAGGCCAGCCCCCCGGCAATTATTGTATTTTTACCCTCTCAATAAGGATAACCTAACCTTAGAGGAAAACCTATAGGCATCATTGAATTGTCAACTGAGAAGTATTTCACACTTCGCGGCAATTGTTTCGTTCAGCCGGCGACGATCCCGCTCGCGCGCAAGACCCAGCGGCGGCCGTCGCTGCGTAAATCGGTGAGCGACAGCGGCTCGATGTCGATCTTCCACACCGACGACGACGGCGCGCCCAGGACATGGACGATGGCCGCGCGGATCACCACCGCATGGGTCACCGCGATGGTGTGACCGCCCTCGCCGGCCAGACGCTCGACCAGCGCGGCGCCACGTTGCGCCACGGCACTGAGCGTTTCGCCGCCATGCGGTGCCGCGTCCGGGTCGGCAAACCACGCCGCCATGCCATCGGGGTTCTCGGCCTGGACTTCCTCGAAGCTCCGGCCTGCCCAGCGGGCAAAATCCTGTTCGGCAAGCAGGGGCTCGACGCCCGCCTGGAGGCCAAGCGCTTGCGCCGTCTGCCGGGCGGCAAGCGCGGGGCTCGTCCAGACGCGGTCGGCGCGGCGAAGCGAAGCGGCCATCGTCCGGGCGCGCTCCACGGCTTGTGGCTCCAGCGCCTCGTCGTTCGGGAAACGGCCCTTGCGCATGCCGGGCGTAGCGCCGCTTGCGATCATCGTCAGGCGTGCGACCATGCGAAAAAGCCTCTGTGGATAGGCGTGGACCAGTGAAATTCGGGCTCACGAAGCCGTGCCGACAGCACATGTCGTTGACAGGCGAACGAAGTGCTGACAAGTGTTTTAGTGTGATACGAGATTGGAAGCCGGTGCGAATCCGGCACGGTCGCGCCACTGTGATCGGCGAAAGCCGAAAGTCAGGCCTTGTCTCGTAGCCATTTGTCGATCAACGGGACGCAGGATCCCAGGGGAGGTCAATATGTCCAACACCACTTTCGCACCCGGTTACGGCGCAACGCCAATTCCGGTCCGCGAACTTCTGCCCTGGGCCATCTTCGGCGGGCTGCTCTTGATGCTGGCGATCTACTTCGTCGGCGCGGAAGAAGGCGCGACATCGCTGATCCGCGGCATGTATGTGCACGAATTCGTGCATGACGGCCGCCACCTGCTCGGCTTCCCCTGCCACTAAAGCGGTTCAGCATCGCTGAAGGGGATTTGACATGGTTGGAAAACTTTTGCTGCGCGGCATGCTCGTCGGGCTTGTCGCGGGGCTGATCGCGTTTGCCTTCGCGCGCGTCTATGGCGAGCCGCAAGTCGACAAAGCCATCGCCTTCGAAGAATCGCAGGCCAAGGCCGCCAACGAGGCGCCCGAAGAAGAACTGGTCAGCCGGCCGACGCAGGCGGGCATCGGCCTTGCCACCGGCGTGCTGATCTATGGCGCGGCGCTTGGCGGGTTGTTCTCGCTGGTCTTCGCCTACGCCAACGGACGGCTGGGCTCGCTCGGCCCGCGCGGCACCTCGGCATTGCTGGCCGTGCTCGGCTTCCTCGCCGTGATCGTGGTGCCTCAGCTCAAATACCCGGCCAACCCGCCGGCGGTCGGCAACCCCGAAACGATTGCCTACCGGACGGAATTGTTCTTCATCATGATCGCGATCTCGATCGCGGCCATGGTGGCCGCGGTCGGCCTGGCGCAGCGGCTGTGGAGCCGGCTCGGCGGTTGGAACGCTTCGATCGTCGCGGCGCTCGCCTTCCTCGTCGTCTTCATGCTGGTCAAGGCGGCCCTTCCCGACATCAACGAGGTGCCGGAGAACTTCTCGGCGATCGTGCTGTGGCAGTTCCGCATCGCGTCGCTCGGCATCCAGCTCATCCTGTGGGCCGTGGTCGGACTTGTCTTCGGGGCCGTCGCCGAGCGTCAGCTTTCGGCCGGCAAGCAAGGCGGCGCCGCGCGCCGCTACGCCTGATATCCCGATGTATCGGCCGCCATGGTTTCGCGCCCTGGCGGCCGTTTTGTTTTTAACGGTCTGGCCCTCGCTTGCGGCTGTTTCGCCGGCGCAAGCCCATAGCGGTTCCTCGGCGCCGCCTCCTCCCGGCATCCAGATCCCCAGCCTGACGCATGGCCAGATGGCGGTGATCGCGCGTTATCGCAGCGACATCCTCGCGCTGGCGCGAGCGCAGACCGTGACCGACCCGACCTTCCGGCGGCTCTACAATCACGGCAATCTGCAATTCACCTATTGCCTGTGGGGCCTGATGCCGGGCAGCCTCGGCGACGAGCAGAGCCCGTTCAACGAGTGCAGCCACGCTTATCTCGCCACCGCCAAGGCGCTGCTCGCCTATATGGCGACGATGCCCGCCGCCGAGCGCGACGCCAAGGCGCTGATCTCCGACATCGACGCCGACATGGTGCGCAGCGGCGCCTCCTGGATCCTGTGCCAGTTCAGCGGCGAGAGCTTCAGCACCGGCGGGATCATCGAGCCACGCTGGAGCGACATGGTCTTCCACCTGCCGAGCCTTGCCGTGCTGATCGCCATGGGCGCAGCGCTCATCGCCACCGGGTGGTCGATTTTCGGTTCGCCCTTATCGCGCACGCGCGCGGTCTGAGCGACGGCCGGCCAGCCCAGGGCCTACCAGCGGCGCCACCGCGTCGGGAATTTCAGAGATTGCGGACGCGCGTCGGCCCGGCGCTGGTGCCGGCGACGACGGCCAGTAAGGTGCGCAGCCGCTGCACGTCGGGATGCAGCGAGCCGCAGCGGTCGATCAGCGCGACCTTGCTCAGCGCCGCCGCTTCCAGATCGGCCTCATGCGGCACCGACAGCAGCCAGTCGGCGAACACTTCTTCCGGCGGCGGCAATGGCGAAACGGCGCGCATCGTCGCCGCGTTGGCCCGGCGCATCCTGCGCGGGCGTTCCGGCCTGCCGGGCGCGAGCCCGGGTATTTCATTGTGCGAATCCATGTTCGTCCTTCTTTCGCAAGGACTGAACCTGGTGGTGATGGAGGAAAGTCACGGGCGGCACTGAGGCCGATCCGTATCCGCCTCTTGACCGCCCACCGCGATCAGTCGAGTTCAACTCTGCTCGAGGCTGGTTTCCGGGCTCCGAAGCTGTCCGTTGCGGGACCTGTCCCGACACCTTCCCAGGCTTGTCACCCAGTGGCTTGTTGTCGGAACGCAAGCTTCGCTACCGTTGCGGGGGCAGCGCCGGAATCGCACCGGCTTCCCAATTATCCCCCAGGCCGACTCAGGCCAAAGGGCACCTTGAACGTGATGATCTAACCATCCGCCGATGACAGGCGTCCACATGAAAGCGACGCGAGCAAAGCGCAAAGGCGACAACTGGCCCAGAGCGCTTCACCGTTTCGCGGAAACGGCGAACCGCTCCGGCTTTTTGTCTACGCAATTCCGGACGGAAAACCGCTGCCACTTTTCCTGGAATTGCTCTAGCGGCGATCGTGCCAGCGCCGCCTATCGGAGCGCGGCAGGCTGGCGTAAGGATCGGGAAATCGCCCGGCCTCCGGATTCGCAACGGCCAACCATGCTCCTCCCCGAAGCCCTCGCCGTCACCGCCGCCTGCTGCAGCGCGCTGAGCTCGATGTTCCTCAGCGAGCTCAAGGGCCGCGTTCCCCTCCTCCAGCTTGCCCGCTGGCAGATGCTCGCGACCTTCGTGATGACCGGCTCGGTGTCGCTGGTGATCGGCGGCTGGCATACGATCGGGCCGAGGGAGTTCTGGCTGCTTGCCGGATCGAGCTTCGCCGGCATCAGCATCGCCAGCACGGCCTATTTCGCCACCATCTATTCGGTCGGCCCGCGCATCACGGCACTGCTGTTCTCGCTTACCTCGCCTTTCGCCCTGGCGCTCGGCTATCTCGTGCTCGGCGAAACGATCAACCACTGGCAGGCGCTGGGCGTTCTCCTGGTGCTTTGCGGCATCGTGCTGGCCATCGGCATGCCAAGACGCTTCCTGAAAGGCGGCGACAAGGCGCCGCCGATGCCGGCGGTGACACCAGGCACGGTGCCGATCAGCACGGCGCCTGCCCCGCCGCTTACCGGACGATTGTGGCCCGGCATCCTGCTTGGCGTGATCACGGCGATCGGCCAGGCGATCGGCACCCTTTTGGCGCGGCCGGCGATGGCTGCCGGCGTCGAGCCGTTCACGGCCATGGCGCTGCGCTCCGGCCTCGCCGTGATCCTGTTCATGGCGCTTGCGACGACGCCGTTCGGCAGGGGCAAGCGCGAGGCCGTCCAGTTCGGCACGGTCGGGCTTGCCGTCCTTTCCGCCTTCGTCGGCACCTCGCTTGGCATGTCATGCCTGATGGCGGCGCTACGCACCGGCAATGTCGGCATCATCTCGACGCTGTCCTCGGTGACGCCGATCATCATCCTGCCGTTGGTGTGGCTGCGCAGCGGGCAAAGGCCGACCACCGCCGCCTGGGCCGGCGCGCTGCTGGCGATCGTCGGCACGGCGCTGATCAGCGTGAGGTGAGGCAGGCCTGGTTCTTCGCTGGCGACCAGGGCAGATCATTGCCCCAGCAGCAGACTTAGGCTCGGCGGGTAGCTGCGCCTACAACAACCGGAACAAGCTTAGCCCATGCCCCGATCCAATAGCTGACCAGTTGCCGTGAGGGCTGACATTCCTTCGGCGGCAGCTTCGTGTCAGGCAAAGGTCAGGCAAACAGCTCGCGATCGCGGATCTTGACCGGATCGGTGTAGTCTTCCAGCCACCAAGGCTGCTCGCCGGCATTGGCCGGCGGCCGGGCGAGCGACAAGGTTTTCTTCGCCTTCGCGGCGTCCTGCTGCAGGACACGGAAATGATAGGTGTCGAAGATCCGCAGGCCTTCGACCATATAGGCTGTGGCGACCGCACGGTCGCGGATGAGCAGCAGGTTCTCGCCGTTCTTGGTGTCGGCGGTAGGGCTGAAATTGTAGGATCCCGTCCAGACCCGCGCGTCGTCGGTGTTGAAATCGAGCACAATGAACTTGTGATGCAGGTTCGTGCCGCTGCCCGAATAGGGCTCGGGCTTGAAAGGCGCCGGCAGGTTCTTGGAGAGGCGCGAGAAATAGACGGGCGCAAGATTGCCGTCGGGCTTCTGGACGATGATGCCGGTCTTCTTGTCGGAGATGCCATAGGTGAAGATATCGCTGTTGGTAGCCTCGATGACGGCATCGGTGACCGGGCCCGTAACCTGGTACAGGAAAGCCAGCGAATAGAGCACGCTCGACTGCGCCTTGCCTATGTCCTGGCCGATCTCGGCAAGCCGCGCGCGGGCGCCGTCATGGGGCGAGAAGCTGACCTTGGCGTCGATGCCCTGCAGGCCGAGATCGTGCCAGTCCGGTGATTCACCGGCGCTGAACCCGTTCTTCGTCCAATAGGCCTGGAAAGCCGACTTGAGCGGGGCGACGGCGTTCTGTCCGGTCAGCACGACCGCGTTGTTGGACTGGACATAAAGCCCGCGCCAGCTGAAATTCGTCGATCCGCAAATGCCGCGCGTCTCGGCCCCCTCGACGATGATCATCTTGTTGTGCTGAAGCTGGCCCATATGCTCGCGCTTCACATTGCCTGCCCCGGCCGAGGCCGCGAGCAATTCAGCGGCCTTGTTCTCGGCGCTCTCCGCTTTGCCGTGGTCGGCGCTGTCGTCGATGATGATTTTGAGGCGCGGACCGAGCGCCACCAGCCGGTCGACGACCTCCTTGGCGTTCAGGTCGTAGGCGACGACGCTGACGGCGGCGCCGGGATCGGCGAGCGCTGCATCCAGCATGCCGAGCACTTCCTTGCGTGCCTCGAAACCCATCCACTCATAGGCTTCCGTCGCCTTGGGATGAGTGGCCACGAAACTCAGCCCGCTATCGGCGTCGGCCGGCAGCAGGGTGCTGATGGGCCCTGCGCTCTGATAGCTGTCGACGAATGCCTGCGAGGAGATGTAGCCGCGGGTGAAGGCGATGTTGAGCTGGCCGGGATAGGTTTCGGCACCGAGATCAACCGTGGCGGTCTGCGCCTCCTCCCCGAGCGACAAGGCGCCGGCGGCGTCCATGAACACGGCGCTGACCTTGACGTCAAATGGACCGGCGGCCGGCGCGTCATGCGGGAACACCACCCAGCGAAATTTCTGGATCGGCGCGGTTGTGGTTGGGAAGGTCGGGTAGGCCTTGGGGTTGGGCACGCCGACGAAGTTGAGCCGATTGTAGACGGTCGAGAAATGTGTCGCGCCGGGCGCTTGATATTGGATGGCGAAGCCCACGAAATTGTCCGGCGGCCGCCCGTCGCGCCAGTTCATGGCGGCCAGCGCCATGCGTTCGCCTCGATGCACCTTGAGCGTAAACGGCGCGTTGGCGTTGGTGCCGACTGCCTGATAAACAATTGCCATTGGCTGCCTCCCCCGAGACGCAATAGTCTTACGCTCTATCTAGCCCACAGCATCTCCAGCTTTGTCAATGGTGAACGACAAATATATATTCGGAATCGCTGAAATCACTATTTCGTTACATATGACAATATGATGACGATGTTTTGCCGCGAAATAACTCCGGCTCGGACCGAGTGTATCGCCGGTCGAATGCTCCGGCGTGGGTGTATCCGGTGGAACACATCGCTGTCTCAGTTCGGCCGGTGCACGGTCTTCGAATAAGCCCGGCGGCTGGCCGACATGGCCCTGCGGCCTATGCCGATTTCGCCAAGGCGATCTTCGGCGACCTCGACAAGCCGGCCATGACCGTGCCGCTGACCACGAAAGAAATCGACGTCGCCCGAAGGCGTGTGGCGCGCCGTCAACGACACCACCGGCACGATGCGCTTTCCCGCCGGCGCGGATGCGGTGGCGCTGGCGGCTGCGGCTTAGGATTTATCGTCGCCTTGGACCATACGCGAGCCACCAGCGCCAATGCCGATATTGGTAAATCGCGTCTTGGTGACGCGACGGAGGTCGGGGCGTTTCCCGACCTATGTGTGGATAGCCATGAGAACCAATCCGGCCAGCGCGGTCCCGGCCAAGGTCGGCAACATGCCGATTTTCAATCTGAAAATGGCAATCATGGCGGCTACCGACAGCAGTGCGGCCCGCCAGTCGAGCGAGGACAATACCGGTACGTTCATTCCCCAACCGACGTTGCGCACCTGATGGAACACAACGTGGAGCGCAAACCAGAGCGCCAGATTCAGCACAACGCCGACGACCGCCGCCGTGATGGCCGTGAGGGCGGCCGACAGAGCCTTGTTCCCGCGCAGGGCTTCGATGTAGGGCGCGCCGAGGAATATCCAGAAGAAGCACGGCGTGAACGTCACCCATAGTGTCAGCAGGGCGCCGAGAGCGCCTGCCAGCAGCGGATCAAGCACGCCAGGTGCGCGGAAGGCGGCGATGAAGCCGACGAATTGCAGCACCAGGATCAATGGTCCCGGCGTGGTCTCGGCGAGGCCGAGCCCGTCGACCATCTCGCCGGGAGCCAGCCAGGCGAAAGATTGCACGGCCGCTTGCGCGACATAGGCGAGAACGGCATAGGCGCCGCCAAAGGTGACGACCGCCATCAGGCTGAAAAAGCCGCCGATATGCGTCCAGACACTCGTCAAGCCTGTAGCCAGCCCTATCAGCAGCACCGGGCCGAGCCAGATCGGCAGCCACAGAGCGATCGTGCGCGGCGCGTGCCATTTTGTCGGTCTTGTATGGGCGAGTTCACCACGCTCGTACATCAGGTCGACCGTGCCCTTGAAATCTGCAGCGCTGCCCTTGCCATGACCGGCGCCGGAAAACAGCGCCGGCGCCATACGGTTGCCCACCCAGCCTGCAATGCCGGCGATGAGCACGATCAGGGGAAACGGCAAGTTGGCAACGTAGATGGCCAGGAAAGCGATGGCGGCGATCGCCACCATCGCCTGATTCTTGAGAGCCCGCCGGCCAATGCGGATCACCGCCTCGACCACGATCGCAAGCACCGCGGCCTTGATGCCGAAGAACAGCGCCTCCACCGCCGGAACACCGCCGTAAAGCGCATAGAAGGTGCTGAGTATCAGCATGACGATCGCACCAGGCACGACGAACAGAACGCCGGCGACGAGGCCGCCGGCGGTCTTGTGCAGCAGCCAGCCGATGTAGATGGCGAGTTGCTGGGCTTCGGGACCGGGCAGCAGCATGCAGTAGTTGAGGGCATGCAAGAATCGCTGCTCACCGATCCAGCGCCGCTCCTCGACCAACTCCTTGTGCATGAGCGCAATTTGCCCGGCCGGTCCGCCAAAACTCAGCAGACCGATTTTGGCCCAGAGCCGCGCCGCCTCCTTGAACGTCGGCGGTGGCGGGGGAGCGGTCGCCGTGTCGGCCGCGATGGTCGATGCGGGGATGGCGCTCATGACGGCTTGCCGCCGGCCGGCCAGTTGTGCGTTTCTTCGACCGCGTCACGGCACCAGCGGAAAAACGCATCGTAGAGCAGCATCCCTGCGTCGAGCTGTTCGAGGTCGTTGCGGTACATGCGCGAGAGGCCCAGTGACGCCGCCAGGAATCCGGCCGCCTGCGGCACCAGGTCGAGGCTTGCCGTGTCGGCCGCCCGCACGATCAACGCAAGGCGGTCGAGCGGTTCGGAGGCAAGCCCGAACTCCTCGATCATCGTATCGAAGGTGCAGCGCCCTCCCCGGTGGCTCCAGAACACGCCGTCGATGTCGAACGGTGTCGCCTTGAAGCGATCAGCGACGGCCGGTACCTCGGCCGCCTCGACAAACAGGAACACGGCATGCGGGTCGACGAAGCGCCGGATGAGCCACGGGCAAGCGATCCGGTCGACCTTCGGCCGGGCCCGCGTGACCCATATGGTGCGGCCTTTGTCGTCTGCGATCGGCATGCTTTCGGTTTTGACCAGCAGCGCGCTGGCATCGCGCCAGGCTTCAAAACCGCCTTCCAGGGATTCGGCGGCGATTCCCGCGTATCGCAACCAAGCGGCGACGCCCTGGGAAAGTTTTTGACCCTTCTGGCAGATGACGACGACCTGCTGGCCGGCGAACTCCCCGGCCCAGTCGGAGACTGTCTTGAAATCGCGCCGGCACGAGGCCGGCACCAACCGGGCGTCTTGCTGGTAGTCGTCCGGGATCCGGACATCTATTAGCGTCGGCGCGCTGGGCAGGCCGACGAGACGAGAAAGCTGGGCAACTGTGATTGTTGACGGCATGGCGTCCACCTCATGAAACAGTGAGTTTGGACGCGACCATTGGGCTGACGCCTCACGGGGTCGTCGCGAATGAACCCCTGCCGGAATGCTTGTCTTCAACAGGGGTCTTTGTCAATCCGAAACCGGCAAGGCTTCGTCGACCGCGATGGCGATGCCTGCGTGAAGTTTGTGGCCAATCCAACGAGCCTCGGGCGAGACCCAAATCTTTCACCGCTGGGCACAGGGAGCGGAACTATTTCGGCCGCACGCCATAGGCGGCAAGGAACGCTTCGACCGAGGCATCGGCGTGGCGCTCGAGGTCGGCCTTCGAGCGCGGGTTGCGCCCGGTGAACATGGCTTCGTTCATGGGGATCCAGAGCACCATTCCGAAGAGATGGCTGGCGGCCATGCGGGGATCGCTGGTCTGCAGCAGGCCTCGATCGGTGAGCTTTTGAAAACATGACGCCACCGAGGCAAGCATGCGCTCAAAGCCTTTCTCGTACCAGCTGCGGCCAAGTTGCGGCATTCGGTCCGCATTAGCGATGATCAGGCGGCGCAGCCTCAGAAGCTCATCGTCCATCAGCGCCGCTATCATGCGCCGGGCGAGCTGCTGCAGGCCGCCCTCCATGAACTTCGCCTCGGAAAGCAGCATTGTCACGGCTTCGACAATGTCGTTGGTCTGGCTCGCGGTCGCTTCGACGACTTCGGTAAAAAGCGTCTCCTTGTCCTTGAAATGCTTGTAGACGGTCTGCTTGGAAGCCCCCGCCTTGGTGGCGATCTCCTCCATGCTGGTGCCGTCATAGCCTTTGGCGATGAAAGCAGCCGTGGCCGCTTCGATGATCTCGCGATCCTTACGGGCCGACCTGGTCTCGACATTATTTTCCATAGCGCTTCTCGATCAGTACTAGACGGTACCGTTCCCGTATGATAGCCATCGCCACAGTACTAGACTGACTAGTACCCGTCAACGAAACAAGGCTCCAACCCAATGCTCAAGATGGTCTTTCTCAATCTGCCGGTACGCGATCTGCAGGCGGCGACCAAGTTCTATCTCGCGATCGGCGGCACGCTGAACCCGCAATTCTCCAACGACCAGGCCAGCTCGATCATGTTCTCCGACGCGATCGGGGTCATGCTGCTGACCCACCAGCATTACAGCCAGTTCACGGGCCGCCCGATCGGCGACGCCAGGCGCGACAGCCAGATGTTGATCGCACTCACCGTCGACAGCAAGGACGAGGTCAATGCCGTCATCGACAAGGGTGTGGCAGCAGGCGGCCGCGCCGATCCCAACCCGGCGCAGGACCTCGGCTTCATGTTCAACCGCCACATCGAGGATCCGGACGGCAATGTGTGGGAGTTTCTGTGGATGAACCCCGCCGCGATGCAGTAACGCATCGAAGCACCCGATGCAGCGGTCACCAGAGAGAAGCGATCGGCGCATGCCTGTCGCTTTCATCAGGCGCGCTTGCGTTCCTTGTCTTTCGCAAGGTGGTAAGGTCGCACAAGAACCTCCGCCGGGATATGCCATTCCTTGTTGAGCTTGAAGACCATGTCCATGGTGAGGGCGCGCTTCCGGCTCAACACCTCGGTCGCGCGAGGCGAGGACCCGATTACATCGGCCAGGGCTTTGCGCGGAAGGTTGAACAGGTCCATGTGAGAACGAATGGCTTCGACAGGATCCGGCGCCTCGATCGGATAGTGCTTGTCCTCATAAGCCTCGATCAGGGTTGCAAGGACGTCGAACCGATCGCCGTCGGCGGAGCCCACCTCGGGTTCATTCTCAAAGTATTTGGTGATCTCGGCAATCGCCCAATCGTAGTCGGCTTCGGTCTTAATGGGTCGAATGTTTTCCATCACACCTTCTCCGGATCGTTCCGGTCATCATCCTTGTGCGTCGCGGCCTTTGGCTTCGTCAAGCCACCAGAGCATCAAGTCCTACTCCGCCGCCTCCGCATAGTGCGCCGGCACATAGTTGAGGATAGGCCCGAGCCAGCGCTCGACCTCGGACAAGGGCATGCCCTTGCGGCGCGCATAGTCCTCGACCTGGTCGCGCTCGACCTTGGCGACGCCGAAATAATAGCTTTCGGGATGCGCGAGATAGATGCCGGAGACCGACGATCCAGGCCACATCGCGTAGCTTTCGGTCAGGCTCACACCTGCACTGCGCTCGCCGTCGAGCAGCCTGAACAGCGTCGCCTTTTCGGTGTGGTCGGGTTGCGCTGGATAGCCGGGGGCCGGGCGGATGCCGCGATAGGGTTCGCCGATCAGCTCGTCAGGCGCCAGGTTTTCGTCAGCCGCGTAACCCCAGAATTCCTTGCGCACCTTCTCGTGCATGCGCTCGGCGAAGGCTTCGGCGAAACGGTCGGCCAGCGCCTTGACCATGATCGAGGAATAGTCGTCATTGGCGCGCTCGAAACGCTCCGATATCGCCACTTCCTCGATGCCTGATGTGACGATGAAGCCGCCGATATAATCGGGCTTGCCGCTGTCGACAGGCGCGACGAAATCCGCCAGCGCGACATTGGCCTTGCCGTCGCGCTTGGTCAGTTGCTGGCGCAGCGTGAAGAAGATCGCGAGTTCCCGCGAGCGCGCCTCGTCGGTGAACAGCCTGATGTCGTCGCCGACGGCGTTGGCCGGCCAGAAGCCGATGACACCGCGCGGCGCGAACCATTTCTCCGCGATGATTTTTTTCAGCATCGCCTGCGCATCCTCGAACAGCTGGCGCGCTGCCGGTCCCTGCGCCTCGTCCTCGAGGATTTTCGGATAACGACCCTTCAGTTCCCAGGTCTGGAAGAACGGCGTCCAGTCGATGTAGCGCGAGAGATCGGCCAGGTCCCAGTCCTGGAAAACCTTGACGCCGGTGAAGGACGGCTGCGGCGGCTGGTATACCGACCAGTCTACCTTATGCGCATTGGCCCTCGCCTTGGCCAGCGGCAGGCGCTGCTTGTCGGCCTCGGAGCGGGTATGCGCGTCGGCGACCTTCTTGTACTCGGCGCGCACGGAGTCGACATAATCGCCCTTGGCCTCGTTGGACAGCAAAGCCGAGACCACGCCAACCGCCCGGCTGGCGTCGTTGACATAGACCGTCTGCCCCTTGGAATAACGCGGGTGGATTTTTACCGCGGTGTGGACGCGGCTGGTCGTCGCGCCACCGATCAAGAGCGGAATATCAAAACCTTCTCGCTCCATCTCGGCGGCCATGTGCACCATCTCGTCGAGCGATGGCGTGATCAGGCCGGACAGGCCGATGATGTCGACTTGTTTGTCGCGCGCCGTCTGCAGGATTTTTGCCGCCGGCACCATGACGCCGAGATCGATGATCTCGTAATTGTTGCAGGCCAGAACCACGCCGACGATGTTCTTGCCAATGTCGTGGACGTCGCCCTTGACCGTCGCCATCAGGATTTTGCCCGCCGTCTGGCGCTCGCCATTGTCGACGCCGTTGGCGGCGTTGGCCAGCTTCTCGGCCTCCATATGCGGCAACAGCCCGGCCACCGCCTGCTTCATCACCCGCGCCGACTTCACCACTTGCGGCAGGAACATCTTGCCCGCGCCGAACAGGTCGCCGACGACATTCATGCCGGCCATCAGCGGGCCTTCGATGACATGCAGCGGGCGCTCGGCGGCGAGCCGCGCTTCCTCGGTATCGGCGTCGATGAATTCGGTGATGCCGTTGACCAGCGCATGCGAAATCCGCTGCTCGACCGTCCATTCGCGCCAGGCAAGGTCGCGCTCCTTGCCTTCCTTGCCGGCCGCGCCCTTGAAGCGCTCGGCGATCTCCAGCAAGCGTTCAGTGGCGGTACCGCCGGCCCTGGGCGCGCGGTTGAGCACGACATCCTCGCAGGCCTCGCGCAGCTCCGGCTCGATCGTGTCGTAGACGGCAAGCTGGCCGGCATTGACGATGCCCATATCCATGCCGCGCTGGATGGCGTGGTAGAGGAACACGGCGTGCATGGCCTCGCGCACCGGCTCGTTGCCGCGAAACGAGAAGGACAGGTTGGAGACGCCGCCGGAAATATGGACATGCGGCAACGTCGAGGTGATCTCGCCGGTCGCCTCGATGAAGTCGACGCCGTAATTGTCATGCTCCTCGATGCCGGTGGCGACCGCGAAGACATTGGGGTCGAAGACGATGTCTTCGGGCGGGAAGCCGGCCTGTTCGGTGAGCAGCTTGTAGGCGCGGGTGCAGATCTCGACCTTGCGTGCCTTGGTGTCGGCCTGGCCCGCCTCATCGAAGGCCATGACGACCACGGCGGCGCCATAGGCGCGCACCAGCCTGGCGTGATGCAGGAACGCTTCCTCGCCTTCCTTCATCGAGATGGAATTGACCAGCGGCTTGCCCTGCACGCATTTGAGGCCGGCCTCGATGATCTCCCATTTCGAGCTATCGACCATGACCGGCACCCGGGCGATATCAGGCTCAGCGGCGATCAGGTTGAGATAACAGACCATCGCCTTCTTCGAATCAATCAGGCCTTCATCCATGTTGATGTCGATGATCTGCGCACCATTTGCCACCTGGTCGCGCGCCACGTCGAGCGCGGGTACATAATCGCCCGCCGTGATCAGTTTTCGGAACTTGGCCGAGCCGGTGACATTGGTGCGCTCGCCGACATTGACGAAGGGAATCTCGTCGGTGAGCGTGAACGGCTCCAGCCCGGACAGGCGCATCTTGCGCTCGATCTCGGGAATGGCGCGCGGCGGATATTTTTTCACGGCCTCGGCAATCGCCCGGATGTGCTCCGGCGTCGAGCCGCAACAGCCGCCGACGACATTGACCAGCCCTTCCCTGGCAAAATCCTCGATCTGCGCGGCCATGAATTCGGGGCTCTCGTCATAGCGGCCGAATTCATTGGGCAGACCGGCGTTCGGATAGGCGCAGACGAAGGTGTCGGCGGCGCCCGATATCTCGGCCAGGTGCGCGCGCATGGCGTTGGCGCCGAGCGCGCAGTTGAGACCGATGGTGAAGGGGCTGGCGTGGCGCACCGAGTGCCAGAAGGCCGTCGGCGTCTGGCCAGACAGCGTGCGGCCGGAGAGATCGGTGATGGTGCCGGAAATCATCACCGGCAAATGCACGCCCTTCTCAAGAAAAATCTCGTTGCAAGCGAAGATCGCCGCCTTGGCGTTCAGCGTATCGAAGATGGTCTCGATCAGGATGATGTCGGCGCCGCCATCGATCAGGCCGCGCAGCTGCTCGCCATAGGCAAGGCGCAATTCGTCGAAGGTCACGGCGCGATAGCCGGGATTGTTGACGTCGGGCGACATCGAGGCGGTGCGGTTGGTCGGCCCCAGCCCGCCGGCGACGAAGCGGCGCTTGCCGTCCTCCTGCGCGGCACGAATGGCGGCGCGCCTGACCAGCCGCGCACCGTCGCGGTTCAGCGCGTAGACGGCATCCTCCATGCCGTAATCGGCTTGCGCGATCGAGGTCGAGGAAAAGGTGTTGGTCTCGAGAATATCCGCACCGGCAATGGCATATTGATAGTGGATTTCCTCGATCGCCGCAGGCTGGGTCAGGATCAGCAGGTCGTTGTTTCCCTGCTGATGGCAGGCGCAGCCGGCGAAGACCTCACCGCGGAAATGGTCCTCGTCGAAGCCAAGCCCCTGGATCTGCGTGCCCATGGCGCCGTCAAGGATCAGGATGCGCTCGCGCGCTGCGGCGGTGAGCGCGGCAAGCACTTCCGAACCATCGGGCTTTGCCGTGACAGGGCCGAACAAGGCGTCCAGCGATGCGGAATCCTGCGACATTTTTTATCCTCGGAGCGACAACCTTCTCCAGGTCACATAAAGACATCTTTATGTCAACATACGCCTTGATGGCGTTCTTGTCACGCCCCATGCAAGCGGGCGACGGCTTCGCCCGCTTGATGCAGTTTCCGGTCGGTTGGATGCCTCGGCGCGATCATGTCAACGGTCGTATGTCGCTTCAGCAGCCTGAGAACATTCCCCGGGCGCGCAGCGGGATTTCCAGCAGCCGGTTGATCGCCCGGCTCTGCCAGCTTCGGCCGAGCGTCGTTGGCAAGCAGGGCTCGCGGCCGCGCTGACGATTTCGTGGCGATGCTGATAGTCAAAGTCCTTCCGCGTTGATCACGCCCCGCCCGACCTGCCGAAAAGGGCTGCGACCATGACGAGCGGAAGCGCTGGCTTGTGATATCGCTGTCCAGGCTTTTGCGCCCGGCAATGCTGCGCGCGGCCACGACCGCAACCAAATGTTTGTTTTCGCGTTTGTTTTAGCGGTGCCGGCGTCCCGCTACGCGGCAGTTCCTTTTTTGTCTTTGCAGTGACTGTCGCTTGACGCGGAAAGGAGCTCGCCATGACACATGAAACAGTGGGGATCGGAGACAGGGTCGCAATCGTTGCTACAGTGATCGAGCGTGTGCAGAACCGCGTGATCCTGTCGCTTGCCAGCGACACCCACAGCTATTCGATGGTCGAACCCAATGCCAAGCCGGGCGACAAGCTGCGGCTCGAAGGCGAGGTCGTCCATGTCGACGAAGATCTCGGGCGCACGACCGTGCAGGTGCTGGGACGGGTGACCGTCGATACCAGATCAGTCGAGATCGTGACGAGGCGTTGCGACCGCGACATGAGCGGATCGATCATAAAGACGGCCCTACCGGGCCACGCTCGGCCAAACACACCACGCAAACCGCAAGGCGGCCGGCATCACTGAAGGTCACGACGAAGTCGCCGAGCCTAGCCGCTACCCACTTGCGTGGAATTGCGCTAGTGCCGCTTGAAATACTGCACTTCGCGCTCGTGCTTTTCGGCCGCCTCGCGCGATTTGAAGGTGCCGAGGTTGCGCCGCTTGCCGGTCCTCGGATCGAGCTTGCGGGAATAGAGCCGGTATTCGCCGGTTTTCAGCTTGCGGATCATGGCGATCTCCTTCGCGGTTCCGAAACTTTAACCTGCTTGAAGCGTCGGGGTTCCAAGCTCGAGGTCAAACGACCCGGATGACAAAAGCCATCAATGTGTCCGGGCCGGTGAATCTGCGGAGATCAAAAAAGCACCACCCTCGGTGAACCATTTCACGGACGGGAACGACCCAATGTCGGAAGCGATGAGGCAACGACACAATTCGGTCGGATTATTTGCACTCAAATGACTTTCGCGACGTTATCAAAGGTTGCGAGCATGCGGACTGAGGAGGGTGAGATGGTTAAGGCGAAGCTTCACGGTGTTGAGCTCGTCAGCGGCCAGAAGTGGACGGTGCGCGTCACCGCCTACGGCACCACGCTGATCTTCCCGTTCGAGGCCGAGCAATATGCCCGCTCTTATGCCGACGGCCAGGCCTTTCGCCTCGGCGTCGAGGTGGTCGAGCTGAAGGGTTACGCCTGAGGGCGTTCTTGCAAGGAAGACCTTCCATCAGCTATCCCTTCCCCTGCGGCCGGACCAAGGTCCATGTCGCCATACTGTCGCCGGCCCGGTAGTCTCACCAATCGGCAAAGCGGGGAGATGTTGAAGCGTCTGGTTGAAATCTGGAGCGGGCTGTCGCTGGCGCTGCAGTTCCTGATCGCCGGCGGCATCGGACTGCTGGCGGTCATGCTGGTGGTCGGCCTATGGGTGACCGCGCAGATCCGTGAGGGCGTGATGCACAACGCCGCAGCCACCACCGCGCTCTATGTCGACAGCGTGATCGCGCCGTTGCTGCCCGACATGCGCAAGAGCCGCGAGCTCGACAGCACGGTCAAGCGGGCGCTGGACGAGACGCTAGGCCAGGGCGCGCTCGGCGAGAAACTGCTGTCGTTCAAGCTGTGGCGACCCGACGGCACGGTCCTTTACGCCAAGGACGCTGCCGAGATCGGCAGGCAGTACAAGATCAATCCCAATCTCAAAGCCGCCTTCGCCGGCAATGTGGTGGCTGAATACAACAGTCTCCAGGACGACATCAAAGCCGGCGAAGAAGAGGATGTGAAGGTTCCGGTGCTGGAGATCTACAACCCGGTGCGCGAGCCGTGGTCGGGCGACGTGGTGGCGGTGTCGGAATTCTACGAGGCCGCGACCGACTTCCACGAAACGATGACGGCAGCGCTGCGCGGGACCTGGCTGGTGGTGGCCACGGCCACCGCGACAGCGCTCGCGCTGCTTTCAGGCATCGTCTTTCGCGGCAGCCGCACAATCCAGATCCAGCGCGCCGCGCTCGAGGCCAAGGTCGCCGAGTTGCAAGCGACACTGGCGCAGAATTCCTCGCTGCGCCAGCGCGTGCAACGCGCCTCGCGCCGCGCCACCGCGATCAACGAACGCTATTTGAGGCGCATCGGCGCCGACCTGCATGACGGACCGGCTCAACTGGTGGCGCTGGCGGCGCTCAGGATGGACAGCCCGGCGCTGGTCGAGGCCTCGCGCGAGGCACGCGAGGCCGAGATCGCCGGCATCCACAAGACGCTCGGCGAGGCGATGAGCGAGATACGCGGCATTTGCAATGGGCTGGTGCTGCCGCAGATCGAGACCCAGGCGATCGCCGATATCCTGCGGCTTGCGGTTGCCGAGCATGAGCGCCGCACCGCGACCGAGGTGGCGCTGACGCTGCCCGAACGCCTGCCCGAGCTCGGCACCTCGGAGAAGATCAGCATCTACCGCTTCGTGCAGGAAGGGCTGAACAACGCCTACCGCCACGGCAAGGGCCAGGGCCAGCAGGTGCGCGCCACCATGAGGGCCGGCAGGCTTGTGGTCGAGGTGCTGGACACCGGCCCGGGCTTCGATCCGGCGCGAAGCGAAGGCCTCGGGCTGGCGGGCCTGAGGGAACGCATCGAAAGCATCGGCGGGCAGTTCGATACACTGTCCGGGCCGCAAGGAACCAAGCTGGTGATCCAATTGTCCGTTGAGGAGCAGTCATGAACGCCCCGATCCGCATCGCCATCGTCGATGACCATCCGCTGTTTCGCGAGGGCGTGACGCGCAGCCTCGCCGAGATCGGCGGTTTCGAGCTTGTCGGTGAAGGCGCCAATGCCGACGATGCCGAGCAACTCGCTCGCGCGGCGCCCGACATCCTTTTGCTCGACATCAGCATGCCGGGTGGCGGGCTCAAGGCGCTCGGCGCTATCCTTGCCGCGCGGCCGCAGCAGAAGGTCGTGATGCTGACCGTGTCGGAAGCCAATGCCGATGTCGCGGAAGCGCTGAAAGTGGGCGCGCGCGGCTATGTGCTGAAAGGCGTCGGCTCCAAGGCGCTGGCCGAGATCCTGCGCGATGTCGCCGACGGCCAGAGCTATGTTTCGCCGATCCTGTCGGCGCGGCTGTTGTCGGACCTCTTGAAGCCCGCCGGCAGCAAACCCGACCCGCTGAGCCTGCTCACCGCACGCGAGGCCGACATCTTGAAGCTGGTTTCGGAAGGCCTGAGCAACAAGGAGGTCGCAGCCCGCCTGTCGCTGCAGGAAAAGACGGTCAAGCACCACATGACCCGCGTGCTCGCCAAGCTCAACGTACGCAACCGCACGGAAGCGGCGCTGATTGCGCGGGAGGCGAGGGAAATCAGGAACTGAGGAATTGGGGAACTGGGGAACTGGGGAACTGGAGAATTGAAGAACTGGAGAACTGGAGAACTGAGGAATTGGGGAACTGGAGAATTGAAGAACTGGAGAACTGGAGAATTGAAGAACAGGAGAGTCGATGGAAGCGGACCGGCTGGGGAAGCTTCCTCAGTTCCCCGGTTCCCCCAGTTCCTCAGTTCCTCAGTTCCCCAGTTCCCCAGTTCTCCAGTTCCCCAGTTCCTCAGTTCTCCAGTTCCTCAGTTCCCCAGTTCCCCAGTTCTCCAGTTCCCCAGTTCCTCAGTTCTCCAGTTCCCCAGTTCTCCAGTTCCCCAGTTCCCCAGTTCCTCAAAAAAATACCCCCGCCACGAGGACGGGGGCAGGTGAACAGCGGATGTTCCTCGAAAGACCGATCAGGACTAAAGGCGGCGAAGCAAAAGGTGGCAACCTGTCTCGCGGCGCCGGCGCTTCAATCCCTGACGATCTGATCTCCCGATAAAACCTCGCTCTCACAAATTCTTCAAACGATCGACGTCGGCCGCGGTGGCCTTACGATCGACGATGGTGCGGCCGTACTTGTCTTCCATCCGGAAGCGTCCCTTCTCGACCTTCTCTTTCATGCCGTTGGGGTGCGTAACCTCTACTGCGCCGGCGCCGACTTCGACCGTGTCGCCGGTCGTGGTGTTCACATGAGTCTCGGAATTGCCCGGGTTGTTGCCGTTGCCGTTGCCGTTATCGCTATTGCCGTTACCGCTGTTGCCGTTCCCGTTACCGCTATTGCCGTTACCGTTGCCGCTGTTGCCGCCCCCGCTGTTGCCGCCGTTGCCGCCCCCGCTGTTGCCGCCGCCCCCGCTGTTGCCGCCGCCGCCGCCCTTGCCGGCATAGGCCTTGGCAAACTGAAAGCCGTCGAGCGAGACATGCAAAGGCGCAACGGCAAGCGCCAGTGAGGCCACTGCCCACAAGGCACGCAAACGACAGCCGCGCACTATGCGCATGCATTTCTCCTGAGCTTTGTGCTTGCCCCCAAGCCCTGCTCGCCGTTGATAACATTGGTCAAATCGTGGCACGGCGGATAGCGGCCCCCGACCGATAACATGGTCAATCAGACCTTTGCGTTTCATCAATAGGACCTTGGTCTATCGTTTTTGAGGATGTTTCAGGCCGGCAAGGGCGCCGGCCGGCGCGCGGTGACCGCCGCGCCGAAAGCGGCGGCGATGACCGCGGCGATGCCGGCGCATTGCAGCAGGCTGAGCTTCTCATGCAGGAACAGGAAGCCGGTCAGCGCGCCGCCCGCCGGCTCCAGGCAGACGATCATGCCGTAGACCTTGGCCGGCATCCTGGCCAGAACCATCATCTCCAGCCAGAAGGGCAGCGCGCTGGAGAACAGGCCCACGACCACCGCGCCTGCCATGATATGTGGATCGGTGAGATGAGGTGCTGCCGCCGAAAAGCCGAAGGGCAGCGCGACAAGTGCCGCGATCGCCATGCCATAGGCCGATGTGCGCGCGCCGAGCTCGGCGCCGGCTTTCTGCGCCAGGATGATGTAGAGCCCCCAGCAGGCGCCGGCGGCAAGGGCAAGCAGCACGCCGAGCGGATCGAGCCCGCGGCTGACATCGGCAAAGGGCGACAACAGCACGATACCGGCCACCGCAAGCGCCACCCACACGATGTCGAGCAGCCGCCGCGAGCCCAGCGTGGCGACGAACAGCGGTCCCGTGAATTCGAGCGCCACGCAGATGCCCAGCGGAATGCGTTCGAGCGCGGCATAGAAAAGCAGATTCATCATCGCGACCGTGACGCCGTAAGCGGCGAGCCAAGGCAGCGTCTTGCGCGACGGCAGCACCTTCCATGGCCTCAGCGCCGCCGCCAGCATCAGCGCGCCAATGGCGAGCCTGAGCATGGTGGTGCCTTCCGAACCCAGCACCGGGAACAGACCCTTGGCGAAGGCAGCGCCGACCTGCACCGACAGGATGGCGCCGAGCAGGCCCATGATGGGCAAGGTGCCGGCATGGGCCGGCGTTTTTGCAATCGGCGTCGACGTCACTTCCTCTCCATCCCCTCGCCCGCGTGGCCGAGGGAGATAAAGCCTGCCGATCGCGCTGTCGTGTGGCACGAGCCGACGGATGGTGGGACAAGGCGCCCATCGCTCTGCCGGCGAGCCTATTGCACCGCACAAGACGCTGAAATACAAGGCGCTTTTCGCGAAAGCCCAAAGAAATCAGGGAGCACAAAGCCACCTATTCGATACTTCCAATGTACACGCTATGGTTGCTTGTGCAGTCTATCAACGTCTTTTGCGTTAGCTGCCAATTCAAAACATCAGACTAACTGCCTATTCGCACATAGGACTATTGGTCATCTCAAATAATATTTTAGTGAATTAAATATTACCTTGGATCCTATCCATCACATCTTTATTTCAAAGCCGTAAGCATTTTGTGTTGCGCTGCAATATGGACCGCGAGAAACCGTTGGCGGACATACGCAGTGGAGGATGCCGTTATAGCGACCCCGATGGGCATTCCGCTGAGCCGCAACGGCAGCCCGCCGCACGACAAGGCGTTGCGCAAGCCGCCGATGGCGGGCGCGCGCGACATCCAGTTGGACACTCTGCGGGCCGTTGCGGTGACACTGGTGCTCTACTCGCATTTCCTCGCGCCAGGCGGCTCGTCCTTCGTCGGCCATCTCGGGGTCAGGCTGTTCTTCG
Source organism: Mesorhizobium sp. RCC_202 (assembly GCF_041355295.1). Lineage (NCBI taxonomy): Bacteria > Pseudomonadati > Pseudomonadota > Alphaproteobacteria > Hyphomicrobiales > Phyllobacteriaceae > Mesorhizobium > Mesorhizobium sp. RCC_202. Next base: position 118,880 of record NZ_JBFUPO010000003.1, on the reverse strand, counting down.
TGCTCTCCGGCTTCCTGATCACCCGGCTTTTGCTGGAGGCGCGCGAGGCCGCCCAATTCAAGGCCGGACCGGCGCTGCGCTCCTTTTATGCGAGGCGGGCGATCCGCATCTTTCCGCCCTATTTCGCCGTGCTGGCGCTGGTCTGGTTCACCGACCTGGAACAATCCAGATCCTCGCTCCCCTGGCATGCGCTCTACCTCTCCAATTTCTGGTATGCGCTGCGCAACGACTGGAACCCTTGGCTGCTCTGCCATTTCTGGAGCCTGAGCATCGAGGAGCAGTTCTATCTCGCCTGGCCGCTGATCGTGCTTCTGGCGCCGCGTCGGCGCATCGAGGCGATCACCATCGGCGTCATCGCCTTCTCGCTCGCCTACCGCTTCTACTGGCCGATCACCGCCAACCCGGCGCTCGCCCGGGACCTGCTGCCGCCGGCCTCGATGGATGCGCTTGGCTGCGGCGCCCTGCTTGCCGTGCGCCGCGCCAGGGGCGCGGATGCGCCGCAATGGATGCGGCGCGGCTGGCCGGTCCTGGCGGCGGTGTTCCTGCTCGTCGTCTGGTCCGACCCCGGGCCGGCGAACTCAGCCTGGGAGTGGCCGCGCTGGGCCCTGGTGCAGATGCTGCCGCTGGTGCCGCTGGCGGCGATCGTCGCCGCCTGCTCGAACGGCCTGGGCGGCACGCTGGGCAGGCTGGCCGAACTCCCTCCGCTGCTTGGGCTCGGCCGCATCAGCTACGGCGTCTACCTCTATCATCCGATCCTCCTGGCCTATGCCGTCAAGGCGCAGCCATGGATTCCGCTCAACGTCTCGGAGCAGGGGCCGGGGCGGTTCCTCGTCGCGGGCACTGCCACGCTGGTCGTCGCCTCGCTCTCCTGGGTGTTTTTCGAGAAGCCGCTCAACGGTCTCAAGCGCTATTTTCCCTATGTCGCGCGCTCACGTCCACGCGGCGCGAGCGAGGCCCGCCGGTTCGGCGCGGCACCGGCGCTCGACCTGCAGCAGACGGATCGGAGCCGACCATGACCGGCCCCCTCATCTCGGTGCTCTTGCCGGTCTACAATGCCGAGCCCTATGTGGCCGCGGCGATGCAGTCGATCCTGCGGCAGGATTACGGCCGGCTCGAAGTCATCGCTATCGACGACGGATCGACCGACGGGTCGCTGGAGATCCTCGAACGCTGCCGCCGAGGCGACAGCCGCGTATCCATCATTTCGCGCGAAAACCGCGGCCTCGTCGCCAGCCTCAATGAAGGGCTGGCGATCGCCCAGGGCGAGCTCGTCGCGCGCATGGACGCCGACGACTTCGCCTATCCCTGGCGGCTGTCGCGCCAGGCGGCGCTGTTTGCCGCGCGGCCGGAGCTCGGCTTCTGCGGCGCGCTTGTCGATACGCTGCTGCACGGCCGCATCGCCAAGGGCCGGCTCGATCCGGTGTTCCGTCTCGGCCTCCCCGTGCTGTCGAAATTCTTCACCATCTTCATGCACCCGACGGTGGTCTATAACCGCAAGGTCATCGACGAGGCCGACCTCCATTACAACGGCCTCTATCGCCATGCCGAGGATTTCGACCTCTTCCGGCGGCTCGCCGAGCGCTATCCAGCGGCGCTGATGCCGGAAAGCCTGCTCGTCTACCGCCTGCATCCCGGCAGCGTGACCAGCCTGCACGGCAAGGAGATGCGGCGCACGCATCTCAAGATTGTCGGCGAGAATCTCGAACGCGTGGGGCTGGCGCGCGACTGCGAGGACCTGAGCGCCGTCGGCGATCGCGTCACTGTCGACACAGTGCGCCGGGCGGCCGCTTTCATCGGCGCGCTAGAGCAGCGGATCGCTGCCTTGCCCGATACGATGCGGCCGAGCTTCGAGGCCGGCGCGCTCAACCTGTTCTATTTCCTCTACCAACTCGTCAACGACGAGGAGCGGCCGGCGCTGACGCATGAATTGTTGACGCTGACAGGGAAATGGAACGCGATCCGTCGCCGCGAGAAATACGCGCTCAGCCCCGGCACCTGGGCGCCCTGGCTGAGCCAGGCCTCGATGTGGGCGGGCAAACGCGCCGATTGGGTCACCTACCGCTTCAAATCGGCGCCGGCGGCGTCGGTGCTCGCGCCTTACAGTATGGGGGCGGCATGAACGCCGAGCCCCATCCCCTGCTGCAGCACCTTGGCCCGGCCCTGGCCGTCCCTCCCTGGCCCGGGCAGCGGCCGCAGGTCTCCTTCATCGTCTGCACGCGCGACCGCCTCGCGGTGCTCGAAGCCTGCATCGATTCGATCCGCGCCGCCTGCCTGGCGCATCCGGCCTTCGCGGCCGAGATGGTGGTGGTCGACAATGGCTCGCGCGACGGCACGGCCAAGTATCTTTCGGCGACCGCCGAGAGCTCCGACATCGCGCTGACCGCGGTCTCGGAGCCGCGGCCCGGATTGGCGGCGGCGCGCAATGCGGGAGTGGCGCGCGCGCGCGGGCAGGTGCTGGTGTTCGTCGACGACGACTGCAGGCTCGACCGCGGCTACCTCGTTGACCTCGAGCGGCACTATGCAAGCGGCGACAAATGGTTGATCCGCGGCGGCCGAGTCGAAATCGGCGACGCGCGCGACCTGCCCTTCACCATCAAGCGCTGCGACACGCGGGAGCGGCTGACGCCGGCCGTCCATCCGGGCGGCTTCGTGCTAGGCTGCAACATGACCATGCATCGCGATGTCGCCGCCCGCATCGGCCCCTTCGACGAGCGCTTCGGCGCCGGTGGGGCGCTGCGCTCGGCCGAGGACACGGACTATCTGGTGCGGGCGATGCTTGCCGGCATGACGGTGGAATACGTGCCCGACATGACGATCTTCCACCATCACGGCCGGCGCGACCGCATGGCGATCGACCGGCTGCATCGCGACTATCATTTCGGCAACGGCGCGCTCTGCCTGAAGCATCTGCGCCGCGCGCCCTGGCTGCTGCGCCATTTCTACTGGGCGGTCCGGTCGGCCATGCGCGAATTCGCCGGCGGCCCGCGCTTCGAGCAGGAGCTCAGGCTGTCGCACTGGCCAATCGTTGCCATGAACCTCGCGGGCGCGGCGAAATTCGTCGCTCTCGTGCTCGCCGGACGGCCGCAGCGGCAGGCGCGGCCGAGCCAGGAGACCACCGACGCCAGGGCGGAGGTCAGCGCGCGATGAGCGGGCGCAAGATCAGTGAGAGCAAGATGTCCGCGCTATCGATGCTGCGCCATGCGCTCGGCCGAGGGCAGTTCGGCCTGCTGCCGATCGTCGTCGCGCTCGGGCTTGCAAGTGCCGCGCTCGAAGGTTTCGGCATCGGGCTGATCATCCCGCTGCTCGGCATCATCATGGGGCATGGCGACTCCGCCAGCATGGCGGGCCTCTCGGCCCTGTTGCAGAAGGTTGGCGCGGGGCTTGGCGAGCGCGAGCGGCTGATCGCGATTGCGGCCGCGATCCTCGGCTCGATCCTGCTCAAGAACCTGCTCGGCTTCGCCAATTCGGTGCTGACCGGCCATATCTACGGCAAGGCCAGCCAGGCGATCCGCGGCGCGCTGGCCGAGCGGCTGCTCAATGTCGGCTACCCCTTCTTCCTGAAGGAGAGCCCCGGGCGGTTGCTCAACATCATCTCCAGCGAATCCTGGCGGGCGTCGGATGCCATCCAGGCGATGCTCGGCTCGATCGTCAGCGTCTCGGCGGCGCTCATCCTGCTAGCTTTCCTGATGCTGCTCTCCTGGCAGATGACGCTGCTGGTGGTGCTTGGGCTGGCGCTGGTGCAGATGGCGCATATGGCGCTGTCGGCGCATCTGAGGAAGCCGAGCCGCAGCGTCACGGCGCGCAACAGCGCTCTAGCCTCGCGGATGCTTCACCTCGTTCATGCCGGCCGCCTGATCCGCATCTTCGGGCAGGAAGCGCGCGAAAAGGCGGCATTCGAAGCGGCGTCGGACAGCCTGCGTCGGACAGCCTTCCAGCTCTCCAACCGCCAGGGCGCGTTGGGACCGCTGACCGAGGTGCTGCACGCCATGCTGTTCCTGACGGTGGTGATCGGCGCCTGGTTCGCGGGCTTGAGCTTTCCGCTGGTCGCGGCTTTCCTCATCCTGCTTTACCGGCTGCAGCCGTATGTGCGGGCACTGCAGATGACATGGAGCCAGTTGCAAGGGCTTTCCGGCTCGCTGGAGGAGGTGACGTGGCTGCTCGACCCGCAGGGCAAGCCGCAGGCGCCGCAAGGCAGTCGGCCATTCGCTGCCTTGAGCAAGAAAATCGCCTTCGAGGGCGTAAGCTTCAGCTATGCCAATGAAGAGCAGCGCGCGGCGGTGCTGCATGCCGCGAGCTTCGATATCCGAAGCGGCCGCTCCATCGCGCTGATCGGCCGTTCCGGCGCCGGCAAGACGACCATCGTCAACCTGCTCTGCCGCTTCGTCGAGCCGGACGGGGGCCGAATCCTCGTCGACGGCGCGGCGCTTGACGAGATCGACCCGGTCGCATGGCGGGCGCATATTGCCTTGGCGAGCCAGGAGCTGGAACTGGTCGACGGCACCATCCTCGACAACATCACCTACGGCAAGGACACGGCGAGCGTGGAAGAGGCGCGGCGCGCCGCCAAGCTCGCCGAGGCGCATGAATTCATCGAATCCCTGCCGCAAGCTTATGAAACCGTCGTCGGCTATCGCGGCGTCAATCTGTCGGCCGGGCAAAGGCAGCGCATCGCGCTCGCCCGCGCCCTGGTGCGCGATCCCGACATACTGATCCTCGACGAGGCCACCAACGCGGTGGACGGACTTTCGGAAGCGGCGATCGTGGAAACGCTGAAGTCGCGCGCGGGCCGCCGCACGACGATCGTCATCAGCCACCACCATTCGACGATTTCGTTCTGCGACGACCTGGTGATCCTGGAACACGGACGGGTGAAGAAGCAGGCGAAGCTCGCGGAGCTCGCGGCCCGCAGCATGGATGAGCTGTATCAACCGGAGTGAGCTGGGCGTCATCCCGAGACGCCGGCGAGACAGCGCCCCCTCTGCGGAGAGGGGCGCGAAGGATCGCGGCTCTGCCAGTCTGCGTTCCCCGCCCCCGCGAATGCGAGGACGAGGAAAGCGCGTCATCCCGCCATGGCCAGCGGCGTCGCGCTCTTGTTGGGGATCTGGATGTCGATTTCCAGCGTCGACATCGTCGCGCCGCGATCCATCGAGACCTGGAGGTAATCCTGGTCGATCTGCACATGCCTGGCGATGACCGCCATGATCTCCTCGCGCAGGACGGAGACGAGATCGGGCTGGCCGCGGCTCTGGCGCTCATAGGCGAGAAGCAGCTGCAGCCGCTCGCGCGCAACCGGCGCGCTGGTGCGCCGCTTGAAAAGGTCGAGGATGCTCATGCGGCCCTCCTTCCGAGCAGCCGGTCGAGGAAGCCCTTGCGTTCGAAGGGCACGACCACCGGCAGGTCTTCACCCTCCAGCCGCCGCGCCGCCTCGAGATAGGCTTTGGCGGCGGAATTGAGCGGTTCGGAAAGCGTGACCGGCGAGCCGAGGTTCGAGGCTCTCAGCACATCCTGGCTTTCCGGGATGATGCCGAGCAACGGCACCGACAGGATCTCCAGCACGTCGTCGATCGACAGCATCTCGCCGCGCGCGGCGCGGGCGGCGTCATAGCGGGTCACCAGCACATGCTTGGCGACCACCTCGCCCTGCTCGGCCTTCATGGTGCGGGCGTCGAGCAGGCCGATGATACGGTCGGAATCGCGCACCGACGATACTTCCGGGTTGGTGACGATGACCGCCTCGTCGGCGAAGCGCATGGCGAGCTGGGCGCCGCGCTCGATGCCGGCCGGGCTGTCGCAGAAGACATAGTCGAACACTTGGCGCAGCCGCGCGATGACTTCGGCCACCCCTTCTTCGGTCAGCGCATCCTTGTCGCGCGTCTGCGACGCGGGCAAGAGATAGAGCGTCTCCAGCCGCTTGTCGCGGATCAGCGCCTGCGACAGCTTGGCTGAGCCCTGGATGACGTTGACGATGTCGAACACCACGCGGCGCTCGGCGCCCATGATCAGGTCGAGGTTGCGCAGGCCAACGTCGAAGTCGACCAGCGCTACCTTCTTGCCGGTCTTGGCAACGGCGGCGCCGAGCGCGGCCGTCGAGGTCGTCTTGCCGACGCCTCCCTTGCCCGAGGTGACCACGACTACCTTGCCCATATATCCAGCCTCCGTTGGCATTTCTTATGTTGGGTCCAATCGTGCGAGGCACGACGGATTAGATCTTTGTCCGGTGCATGTCGTTTTCCCAAAACCGCGGGCACTTTTGGGCGACATGCACTTGAACTTTTGCACGCGAAACCGGTCCGAAGCTTGCGCCGCCGAACTAACCGAGCGGCAGCACGCACAACGCATCGTTTTCGAGGAAGGCCTGCACCGCCTTGCCGCGCGAGGTGCCTTCCATCTCTTCGGCCGTCGTGTACCAGCCGTCGACGGCGAGCAACTCGGCCTCGTTCTTGCGGCAGAAGATGCGCGCCGCGATGTTGCCTTCCGAGCCGGCGACCGCGCGGCCGCGCAGCGTGCCATAGACATGGATCGAGCCGCCGGCGACGATCTCGGAGCCGGACGCGACCGAGCCCAGCACGATGACGTCGCCATGCGGATGGAAAATTGATTGCCCGGAGCGGATCGGCGCTTTGATCATCAGCGTCCCGGCGGCAGCCATCATCTCCGCCGCGGCCTGCCCCGCATTTGTGGATCCGGGTTGGCGCGCTTCGGTCCGCGCCGGCTCGATCCTGACCGCTTCGAGCCTTGCCAGCTCGGGGTCGACCGGCTCGTCGCCGGACATTTCGTCCTGGGAAACTCCCACCTGCTCTTCTTGGAAAACTTCCGCCGGTTGGAAAGCCTCTGCCGGCGAGGCCTCTTCGGCTATCGCGGCCCGCTCCTCGGCGGCAACGGCTTCCAACTCCTCGGCCCGCGCCTTGCGGCCGGCCCGGCCGAGCAGCCCCTCGGCCGTCGCCTCCTTGGCGCCGGCAAGCAACGGCGGTAGCTCAGGCCCGAGTTCGGCGCCTTCGAGTTCGATCGCATAGACGCGGATGCCGCGCCGGGCGAGCGTGCCGACCAGGGCGGCGATCTCTTCCGGCCCCGGCTGCAAAATGTTCAGATCCAGCACCACCGGACGCCCGGCGAAATAGCCCGGCGAGTTGCCGATCCAGCGATCGAGCCCCTCCAGCCAGTCGGCGATCGGCGCCTCCGGCGTCAGCGTGAAAGCGACGAAGGAGCGGGCGCGAAAACGGATGGATTTGTTCTGCAAAGGGGCGGCGAAGGTCACGTCCGAGCGAATCCTTACTCAATGGTTAAAGGGTGCCCGGGCAATGGTTAACAAAAGGTTAATTTTGGACATTGGCGCCGTTAAGACGTGACACGGCTAACTTCTGTGGCGAGGTGGTCACAGGGAGCCTCTCGCCAACGGACCCGGCGCCAACGTATACGGCGAGCCTCGAACGTGGGCGGCAGGCGCGGGAAATTTGTTACATCGGGAGCAGGTTGGCGAACGGCCTACCCTTCCCCGCCCTTAAGCGCCTTCGCCTCCCGAACAAGCGATGCCCAATTCAGGCCGACAAAGTGGATGAGTTCAAGTGCCTGGGCTTCGGTGATGCCGGTCTGCTGCACCAGTCTCTTGACGATATCATCAGGGGCCGGCTGGCTGTAGTGGCTCATCATTGAGCTCCCCCCTTTGGTACTCAACGCCTCTCATTTGATAATGGTTCCGGTGGCAGGCGGGCTAAATGGGCACTTGGTGAAATCGTGATGAAGCGGCAGGAACAACCCGCTCGATCCTTGCCGGACGGGTCGGCCCCCCAGGAGATTCGCCGGCGTTTTCAAGGCGTTTCTTGCCGAGGTTATTACGCATTCGACAAGCCGATACCGGGAGGCCGAACCTCTGGCCGGCTAGTGCACGAGCAGTTGCGTCACCTCGTAGGTCCACACCCGGAATCCCTTCAGCTCGTGCGGGCCGAAAGAGTTGATGAGTGGGATGTCGGCGGCGTCGCGGCCGCGGGCGACCAGGATGCGGCCGATCCTCGGTTTGTTGTTGCGCGGGTCGAAGGTGTGCCAGGCGCCGTCGAGAAAGACCTCCATCCACGCGCTGAAATCCATCGGGTCGACCACCGGCACACCGATGTCGCCGAGATGGCCGTTGACGTAGCGGGCGGGAATGTTGAGGCAGCGGCAGAACGTCACCGCCAGATGGGCGAAGTCGCGGCAGACGCCGATGCGCTCCTGGTAGGCCTCGAAGGCCGTGCGCGTCGCCCGTGCCTGCAGGTAGTCGAACTTGATGTGATTGTGGACGAAATCGCAGATCGCCTGCACGCGGCCCCAGCCCGGCGCGACCTTGCCGAACAGGTCCCATGCGGTCTGGCTCAGCCGGTCGGTCTCGCAATAGCGGCTGCCCAAGAGGTAGACCAGGCAGTCGTCCGGCAGATCCTGGACGGCGATTTCGCGGGCCATCGGCAATTGCCTGTCCGGCTGGCCATCGTCCTCGATCGTGGCATCGCCCCACATGGTCATGTCGCCGGCGGGCGCGACCAGTCGCCGGCACAGGTTGCCGAACAGATCGCGGTAGGTGGACGTCGCGACGTCGGGCGTGATGAACAGGGTTTCGGGAACCCGGATATCCGCCGCGCGGTCTTGGTGCACCGATAGCAGGCAGACCAGCGCGGTCGGTTGCTGGCAGGTGAGCGTAATCTCGTAGCCGTAGCGGATCAGCATCTCTTTGCGTTACCGGAAATCGGCTGCGGTAAGCGTGTAGGAATCGTGTCGCCCGCGGGCATAGGCCTTGCTGGCGACGCGTTCGATCGACCCGCGCTGGGCGTCGAAGGCCGAAAGATATGTCGCTTCGGCGGTGCCCCTGCCGTTGGGCGCGATGCCGGACCGCGTCAGCGCCTCGGCCTCGACGAAGAAGCGGACCTTGAACATGCCGTCATGGGCGATGAAGCAGACGGCGTTGCGCGCTTCATCGAAGCTGCGGCTGGGGTTTGGAAAAGCGAGGGTCATGAGCAGCGAGCCTGTGTTTGGGAAGGGGCGCGAGTGAGTGGGCGCTCGGCGCCCCATTCATTTTGGCGGCGTGTGTTGCAAAAGTTGAGCGCCAACATGGATTGCCTCGCTACGGCGCGCGTCAGGCCGATCATGGCAGCGCCGTCGACATGCGCCGGAATGCCGCTGAAAACGTGATAGACGATCCAGGGGCGGTCAGCCTCGACGCGGCGGCCATATTGACGGTCATGCAAGTCGCCCCCGCGGCGGCGCTTTCGCAATCCAAGGTTCGCGATCCGGCGCCGCCGGCCCATTCGGTGATGCTTTTGCTGGCGATGATGCCGGTGCTGTTCATGCTGTCGGCCCCTCCCAGCCTGCTTGCGCCGCGATGGCGCCGCGGTAGAGCATCGCGCCGTCGGCGCCGGTTATCAAGACGGCGTCCGGCTGTTGCGGCATCTCCAGCGTCGTTGCCAGAAGCCGCGCGATCTCGATGGCGTCTTCGACATCGGCCGCCAGCGCCGTCTCGCGGCCGACGACGGCCTGCGCGTCGTCCTCGGCCCGGGTGCGATAGAATTCGATCACGATCTTCATCGCGAGCGCGCCTGCGCCGGCCTCAGACCTTGCCCTTGCCTTTGCCCGGACCGCCCAGGACGGCGGCGGCTTTGACCTGCGCGCCGAAGCCGGTCTCAGGCTTGGCCGGAGCTTTTGCCTGCTTCGGCTTCCTGATTTCGCGGTTCGAGTGTTTCTGTCCCTTGGCCATGTCCGAACGTCCTTTCGATGAGAGCTATGCCATTGTCCGACGTCGATGGGACGACGCGTTCCAAACTGTCCTCGGTCGCCACGCGGTCATAGGGCTCGCCGTCGCTGCGAATGCGATATTGCGGCGAGGCGCCTTTCGGCGGCAGCGTGGCGGTGACGCGGTAGATTTCGCCGGTCTTCGGACCGGTGCCAAAACCGCCCTTCAAGCGAACCGCCTGTCCGACATCGAACAGACGCAGCGGGGCTCCGTGCTGGATGGGGCGGGCATTGCGTTGCATGAGGCTTGTCATGATTGTCTCCGGTCCTTGTCGAGCGCGGCTTCGAGCGAGGCCGCGTCGATCGGCACCATTTGCCGCGAGAGCTCCCTTGCGGAGATAGCCGGCAGGTGAATGAATGTGGCGACGCGACGCCATGCGACGCGCGAGGCGCCTTCCAGGGGCTCCTCGTCGACATCGACGCGGTAGTCCCCGGGCGGCTGCGGCGCATCGAAACCCGGCAGCGCAAACGCCGCGTTGAAGTGAACGACGGTTGGCGTGGTGCGCGTGGTCATGGTTGCCGCTTCCCGCTGGAAAAGCGCGTCGCGCCTTTCCGCCCCTATTGCCGTCGAACCGCTGGAACGACCTGCCGGGCTGCCAGTACATCCGTGGTCAGCGCCAGTGTCATTCCAGGGTCCGAACGAAGCGAACCGCCGCGCCGGGTGGCGCCATGCATTCGCTATCGAGAATTCGGAAAGGATGGCGAGGCTCCGACGGGGCGAAAGCCAACTCGACCAAATCAACGAGCCTTTTATATGCGCCTCATTTACGTTTAAAACAAGCCGATTTCGTCTTTTTATTTTTTGTCAGGAAATAAAATTCCGGATTTTTGGCGTGAAAAACTGAGATAATACAATGAAACCATCGTATATATTTTTGCATCTCCGGTAATTATTTCTCGCGCTCCTATCCATGGCATCCGAAGCGGTCTATAGGGAGGCATGGCGCCACGTCGTCAGCCGCCGCACTGTTGCTTGCAGCCGGCATTGCCCCACACAATCGAGGTCGTACCCATGGCTGAACGGCCTCGCATTTTTGGCAAGTTTGGCGGCAGCGCGCCCGCCGCGGTCGCGACGGTGGCCGTGGGATCGACACGCACGGGCGGTGCGGTAGCGCGCATACGGTCAGCGCTTGCATCGCACGGGGCGCTCGCCTTGAAGGTTCTGGTGGTGCTGTGGGTCGTTGCCGTGTTGGCGTCGGTCTTCTTCGTGATGAAGGCCTGAACGATCGGCAAACGTCGGTTGGCGCAACCGAAAAGGAATGCCTCAATGGCAAAGCGCTACGCGCTGCGGCTGGACAAGCCGAACAGTTGGACCGTCTTCGACATCTTCACCGGCCAGCCCGTCGAGGCCGGGCACAAGATCATGGTCGGCATGAGGACGCGGCGGGCGGAAAAGATGGCCGCGCAATTGAACGAGCAAGACGACAAGCGGCGGCAGGAGACCGGACGCGCGATCTGACACAGCGCATAAGAATTGCCGGCGAAATAGCCCCGCGATCATTTCATGTGAAAGGATAACAACAATGAGAGACATGAAAACTCCGGACGCGGCCCCCGTCGCAATCAAGCCGCCATACAAGTCGTCAAAAGCCAAGTCGCCGCGACTGGCGATCCGGCATGACGAAGACGCAAGACGCAAGGTCGCCGATACGGTCGGCACCTTGCGACGCGCGCGCGTGCTCGCGGAGCGCAACCGCCTTATCTGAGGCGGGCCGACCAGCGCTGCAACGGGACACCACCCATGACGGCCTGGACGTACCCGCAAGTCCGAACGCCTATGTGGCGCGCATCGAGGCCGGGCTGAAGACGCTCGACGCATCCTACGCCCCTTACGTCTTCGGCCATGTTGCCGACGGCAATCTGCACATCTCGATCAACGCCGACGGGCCGCTTCCCGCCGACCGGCACAAGGCGGTCGAGGACGTGCTCTATAAGGGGCTGGCCGCCGCCGGCGGCTCGTTCTCGACCGAGCATGGCGTGGGGCTGGAAAAGCGCGCGGCCTATGAACGCCACGCCGATCCGGTGAAGCGGGACTTGGCGAGGATGATCAAAGAGATGATCGATCCGGGTAATGTGATGAATCCGGGGGAAGTCGTGGCCAGATAGATCGAGTGCTCCCGGCAACTATCTCGGAACATCCGCCCCGACAAACGCCAGGCCACAGGTCAATTGTCCCGCCAGAAATCGGAGGGCATGTCGTGGACGAGATCGCGCGTGAGGCGTGCAATCTCCTGTTCCGTGCGATTGTCGGATACGGTCTGGTTCTCGAGAGCCATATGCCGGCCAGCCGCGCCAATGACAGCTTGAGCTTTTTTTCGCGCCTGCTGGATGATGACGTTCTCGATGCTGCCCGGCGGTTCGAAGGCATAGACAAACCGGCAACCCATTGCCGCGGCCGCGGCTTGCATGGACTTCAGTGTGATGCCGCCGTCCAGTTCGGCATGCTCCGCCTGCGCGATGCGCGCGCGCGTCAAATTCATCCGCCGGCCAAGCTCGGCACCGGACATGCCGAGCGCCTTGCGCACCGTGCGGATCCAACCTTCCGGAGGGATCTCGATATTACCGCTCTGGGCGAGGTCCACTTTCGCCTGATATTGTCCGAGAACGGCTTGCCTGACACTCATTGTAAACTCCCATATTGACGTTTTAGGAAGTTACGTCAATATTTACATATACAATTGTGGCAACCATGTCAATCTTTATATTGACGTCTCTGCCGTCACCTCGCGATATTCGCGCACCTTTCCGTCCTGACCGCGAATGCGCCAGGTCTCCCCATCCCTGCCCTCGATGTGGCTTGCTGCAAGCGGCACCTTGCCGCCGCCGTCGGGAAGATCGATGACATAGGTCGGGTTGCAGATGCCGGAAAGGCGCTTGCGCAATTGCGCGACCAGCGCCTGGCCCTCGGCGATGGTGGTGCGGCGGTGCGCCATGCCGCGCGCGAGGTCGCCATGGTGCAGGTAATAGGGTTTGACGCCCAGCCGGTACATCAGCTCGCGGCAGAGCTCCTCCAGCACCTCGACCTTATCGTTGACGCCCTTCAAGAGGACGCTCTGGTTGAGCAGCACGAAACCTGCCAGCCGCATCGTGCGGCAGGCCACTTCGGTGGCTTCAGTGATTTCCCGCGCGTGATTGAAGTGGGTGACCACGGTGACCATCAGCCGGCCCTGCAGCGCCTCGACCAGGCCGGTGGTGATGCGCGACGGCAGCGCCACCGGCACGCGGGTGTGGATGCGCAAGAGCCTGAGATGCGGGATCGCTTCCAGCCGGGCGCGGATTTCGGCCAGCGCCTTGTCGGGCAGCGACAGCGGATCACCGCCGGTCAGGATCACTTCGCGGATCTCGGGACGGGTCGCGATATAGGCCAGCGCCGGCTCCAGCGCCTCGCTTGTATAGCCACGGCCGATCGATGTCAGCGATTCCTTCCTGAAGCAGAAGCGGCAGTAGACGGCGCATTGGTAGGTGGGAAACAGAAGCACGCGGTCGGCATGGCGGTGCGTCAGCCTAGGCGCCGGGCTGAAGGCATGATCGCCGATCGGATCGTCGAGCTCGCCGTCCGTCGCCACGACCTCGTCCGGCGACGGGATGACCTGGGCGCGGATCGGATCGTTGGGGTCGTTCCAGTCGATCAGATCGAGATAGGGTTTTGGCACGCGCACCTTGTGGGCCGCGGCGGCGGCCTGGGCAGCCTCACGCTCGGCGGGCGACAGCGGCAGCGAAGACAGGTCGCGGACATGGCGCACGCCGGCGCGGACATCGTCCTGCCAGGTGGGTTCGGGGGTCGTGGCTGGATGTTTGAGGTCGATGGTCATTGTCGTTATCTGGCAAGCAAGCGGCTCCTATCGGCCGGATGATCGATGGGGTCAACCGCTTACTCCGTTGCGCCCTCATTCCTCGGCGCCCCCTGGGTATCGGAGCCAGGCGGCAGCCCTGCCCTCACCTTTCGAACTTCGCAATCGCTTCCGCCGTGACCGGTGTGAAGAAATTCACCAGATTGCCGTCCGGATCGCGAAACAAAAGCGAGCGATTGCCCCACGGCATGGCGGTTGGCTCCTGCACCAGCGCTTCTCCCAACTGCCCGGCGAGCCGGCGATAGTCCGCATCGACGTCGGCGACGCGGAACTCGATGATCGCTGTATGGTTCGCGGCCGGGCTCGCCACGTGATCGCCGCCGAAGAGCTTAAGCGTACGCGTGCTGCCGATCGCCAGCGTGCCCGCCTCGGTGATGAGTTCAGCGAAATCCTCGGTGTAGAGCGTGAGCTGAACGCCCGTAACCGTCGCGTAGAAGTCGACGAGCCTCTTGACGTCGGCGGTGATGATGCGCGTTGAAACGAAATTCATCTGGTGTTCTCCATCGCTTGCGTTCGGTGACCCGACTTGTGGAGCATCCCTGCTGCCACCATAGTGGCAACAGGAGACATGCCGTGCGCCGCGCCGACCGATTGTTCCAGATCATCCAGATCCTGCGCCGCTCGACCCTGCCGATCACCGCGAGCCAGATCGCCGAGGAACTCGAGACCTCGCGCCGCTCGGTCTATCGCGACATCGCCGACCTGGTCGGGCAGCGCGTGCCGATCCGGGGCGAAGCCGGCCTCGGCTATGTGCTGGACAGCGACTACGACATGCCGCCGCTGATGCTGACACCGGACGAGTTGGAGGCGGCGGTGCTCGGCGCGCAATGGGTGGCCGACAGAGGCGACGCCGTGCTGGCGAGTGCTGCGCGCGACCTGATCGCCAAGATTGCCACCGTGGTGCCCGAGCGGTTGCGCCCCTTCGTCAGCCAGCCCAGCGTCGGCACACCGCTTGGCCGTAAAAACCTGCCCGACGGGCTGGACATCGCCCGGGCGCGGGCATCGATCCGCAAAGGCCACAAGATCCGCATCCGCTACCGCAACGAAACCGGCGAAGAGAGCGAGCGCATCATCTGGCCAACGATGATCGGTTACGCAGAGACTGTGCGCCTGCTCGCCGCCTGGTGCGAATTGCGCCAGGATTTCCGCCATTTCCGCACCGACCGCATCATCGTCGCGGCCTTCCTCGACGAGCGCATCGGCTGCCGTCCAGGCGAACTGCGCAGCCGCTGGAAACGGCATATGCAGGCACAAGGCCTGCGCCTGCCCTGACGTTCAAATATCCGCGTAGATCTCCAGCACATTGCCATCGGGATCGCGGAAGAACACTGTCCGGTGACCCCAGGGCTGGTCGGTTGGTTCGCCCTCGATGGCGACGCCGGCTGCGCGTAGCGCCCCGGCGCATTGGTCGACCTCACCGGGCGTCACACGAAAGGCGAGTTGCAGCGACAGCGCGCCTTGCGGTGTCGGCGCATCGTTGAACATCACGCCGCGTTCGGTCAGCGCCAGAAGGCAGGAGCCGACCCGGTAGACGGTCCAGCCTTCGCCAAGGCTCGAATGGATGGGGAAGCCCATCACCTCCTCATAGAAGCGGCGCATCTGCTTCATGTCGCGGGCGAAGATGACGGTGTAGTCGATGTTCCTGATGTTTTTCAGCGCATTCATTGCGGGATTCCTGGCTGGCCGGCCGCGACACGAAGCGACCCGGTGTTGTTCGGTGCGCCATCCCGTTTATACTGGTAGTCAGGTGGTACAAGACAAGCGGCGCTGCTGGTAGCGCCGCTACCACCTTCGAGGGCAAACATGCTTGAACGAACCGCCGAGGCGGACAGGCGCAAGGAGCTCGGTCGCTTCCTGCGCGCCATGCGCGAGCGCGTCGCGCCGGCGCGGCACGGCCTCGCCACCGGCACGCGCCGGCGCGCCGCCGGGCTGCTGCGCGAAGAGGTGGCGCTGCTCGCCGGCATCAGCGCCACCTGGTACACATGGCTGGAACAAGGGCGCGAGGCGAACCCGTCGGCGCCGGTGCTGAGCGCGCTCGCCAATGTGCTGAAGCTGATGCCGGTCGAGCGCGAGCATCTGTTCAAGCTCGGCAAGCCGGAATGGCTGCCCGAAGTGCGACGCGAAGACCGCTTACCCGATCCGCGCCTTGCCGATCTGCTTGGGGCGCTGTCGCCCAATCCGGCCTATGCGCTGAATCGCGCCTGGGATTTCGTCGGCTGGAACGAAGAGGCGTCGGACCTGTTCGGCGGCTTCGACCCGGCGGATCCGGCAAAGCGCAACCTGCTTGCGCGGCTGTTCCTCGATCCGGCCTGGCGGGCGCTGTTCGCCGACTGGGATGTGGTGTCGCGCTCGGCGATCGCGCAATTCCGCGCCGCGACGGTTGGCTTTACCTCGGAGCCCGACATCCAGGCCGTGCTCGACCCACTCAAGGCGCTGAGCGCGGACTTCGCGCGGCAGTGGGGCGAGATGCGGGTCGAGGAGGCGCCGATCTGGTCGAAGCGGCTGGTCGGGCCAGCGGGCGAGGTCGTGAGCTATGATTATTACATGCTGACGCCGGCGGGCGTGGGCAAGGAGACGACGGTGAGTCTTTATCGGAAGCGAGGATAGGCCGTTCAGATGTTGATTCCGGAACCCGTGCTAGCCTGCTGATTGGAAAGGCTTTGAACGACGAAGGCCAGCGCTCCTTCGCGCCCTCTGTCCGGCAGGACAGAGGGCGCGCCGTAGAGCGCAGACGAGACCAGTTAGCAGCCTCCTGCTCCGACTTTCGGCGCAATCGACCAGCGCTATCTTTTCAGGCAATCTCCCCCCGAGGGAGGACAGCCATGACCGACAAACCGGCGCTGCCGCGCTATGAGGATGCCGTTCGGCGTTTCCGCATCGAGGACGAGATCGCGCGTCTGCACGGCGATCCGGCGACCGGCATCAACGCCTATGTCGAGTGCTGCGGTCGCTACACCGGCGAGAACCGGCTGGCGCTGCGCGCGATCTCGGCTGGTGGCGAGCTGCGCGAAGTCAGCTTCGACGACCTGGCAGACATGTCGGGCCGCGTCGGCAATCTGCTGAAGGACCTCGGCGTGCGGCCCGGCGATGTCGTGGCCGGCATGCTGCCGCGCATCCCCGAGTTGGTGGCGCTGATCCTCGGCGCCTGGCGCATCGGCGCGGTCTACCAGCCTTTGTTCACCGCTTTCGGCCCGAAGGCGATCGAGCATCGGCTGAGCTACAGCAAGGCCAAGCTGGTGGTGACCAACCCGGCCAACCGCGGCAAGCTCGACGAGGTGGAAAACCACCCGCGCATCGCCATCATCCTTGGCGAAGGCGAGACACTGCCCGAAGGCGACATCGATTTCCGCGCCGCGCTGGCCGCCGCCTCCCCCGATTGCCAACCGGTAATGCGCAAAGGCTCGGACCTGTTCATGATGATGTCGACCTCCGGCACCACCGGGCACCCGAAGGGCGTGCCGGTGCCGCTCAGCGCCTTGCCCGCCTTCGGCGCCTATATGCGCGACGCGATCGGCTTGCTGCCCGACGATGTGTTCTGGAACATCGCCGATCCCGGCTGGGCCTACGGGCTCTACTACGCCATCACCGGCCCCCTGCTGCTCGGCATCGCCACCACCTTCTATGAAGGCGCCTTCAACGCCAAATCGACCTACGACATCATTGAGCGTCTCGGCGTCACCAGCTTGGCCGGCTCGCCCACCGCCTTTCGCCTGCTGATGGCGGAAGGGCCCGAGGCGGCGACGCGCGTGAAAGGCAGGCTGCGCGTGGTGAGCAGCGCCGGCGAGCCGCTCAACCCGGAAGTGATCCGCTGGTTCGACGCCAACCTCGCCGTGCCGATCCACGACCATTACGGCCAGACCGAGAACGGCATGATGGTCAACAACCATCACGGCCTGGCGCATCGTGTGCGCGCCGGGTCAGCGGGCTTCGCCATGCCGGGCTATCGCATGGTGGTGCTGGACGAAGCGGGCAACGAGCTCGGGCCTAACCAGCCGGGCGTGCTTGCCGTCGACATCGCGCAATCGCCGCTGCGCTGGTTCGACGGCTACCACCAGGCCGAGACGCCGGCGATCGCCGGCGGCTATTACCGCACCGGCGACACGGCGGAATACGAGCCGGACGGCTCGGTCTCCTTCATCGGCCGCGCCGACGACGTCATCACCTCGGCCGGCTACCGCATCGGGCCCTTCGACGTGGAGAGCGCGCTGATCGAGCATCCGGCGGTCAACGAGGCGGCGGTGGTCGGCGTGCCCGACCCGCAGCGCACCGAGATCGTCAAGGCCTTCGTGGTGTTGGCGCCAGCTTTCAAGGGTAGCGACGCGCTTGCCGAAGAACTCGCCCAGCACGTGAAGAAGCGGCTCTCAGCGCATTCCTATCCGCGCGAGGTCGAGTTCGTCACCGAGCTGCCGAAGACGCCGAGCGGCAAGATCCAGCGGTTCCTGCTGCGCAAGGCGGAGGTGGAGAAGCGCAAGGGGTGATGTGAATCAAGCGCGGCGTAGCAACTGCCGATCTCCCCCCTCGTGGGGGAGATGGCCGGCAGGCCAGAGAGGGGCGCTGTCCCGCCAGCGCCTCCAGCTAGCCGTCGAGCCCAATCGTTCAGTGCAACCCTTCTGGGTTCCCTCAACAGCAGACGCCGCGTTCCTTCACGCCCCCCTCTGCCCTGCCGGGCATCTCCCCCACGAGGGGGGAGATTGGCAGCGCCTTCGGTCTTTATTTAGCCCAAACTTGTCATCAAACATGCTTGCAACATCGGGCAGAATGCGCGCGGGGATTCCATGATGCGGTTGGTTTTGACACTTCTCCTGACGCTCTCGGCCAGCGCGGCATATGCGGCCTCGCCCGAGGACGACTATATCGCGGCGCGCGACAAGGCGATGGCAGCCATCGCGGCGCAGGAAAGCGCCAACACGGCAATCGAAACCATCGATGCCCAGAACGAGAAGGATCTGGCCGACCTGCAGCAGCGGCTCGCCTCCATTCTCGGCCCGCTTCAAGTCAAGGACTTCCCGGCGACCGGCACCATCAACCTGCAAAGCCTCAACGCCTCCGACATCGGCTACGGCATGCTCGACGGATTGCGATATTCCCAGAGCGACGACGGCCCGAGCATCGTGGTCTCGACACGCGGGCTGACCGAGCGCTGGCTGAAATCCAAGGCGGCCGAGACGGACGCGGATTTCAAGCTGCCCACCGACATCGGCGAAGCGCTGAAGCTCGACGGTTTCTACACCCAGGCGATCGGCAGCGACGCTGCGTTCTCCGGCACGCTCGACTTTTCGCTGAAGAAGCCCGAGGGCGCCGACGCGGTGGTCGCGCGTCTCGGCGGCTGGACGCAGGATGTCGGACCGATCTACGACCAGCATGTCGTCGTTGCCGTCGTGAAAGGCGACCGTGTGCTGATCGCCGAAGCGCCGGCATCGCCGGCCGTACCCAAGATCGCGGCGTGCGATTCGATCTGGGCAGCCGCCGACGCCGACGCGCAGAAAGCCCAGCAGGCCGATCAGGGCGCGAACCAGGACGATTCGACCAACACCGATGCCGGCAACGCCGCCTGGGAAAAGGGTGACGCCGACTACCGCGCCTGCATGGCCCAGCACCTGCCCGGAGATCCGGCTTTCGCGGGGTTGCTTGCCCAGGCGCAAGGGCTGGCCGACAGCATGGCGGGGAAGTAGTTTCAGCCAGAGCAATTCCAGGAAAAGTGCGTAGCGGTTTTCCGTCCGGAATTGCGTAAAAACGAAGAGTTAGAGCGGTCCGGCGATTCTATCAAACGCTGAACCGCTCTAGGCAATTCCGGAAAAAGCGAGCGGCGGTTTTCTCAGCCCGCGTTGGCGCGCAGGTTGCGCCGTGGAACGCGCCGCGGAGCGGGACGCGCCGTTTCCGTAATGATCCCGTTGGCCGCAGGCGTGGCATCCTTGCGCGATCGCGCGTCCGTCACCCGGTGCAGCCGCTCATAAGGCAGCAACTCCCGGATGCGGGCATTGAGCGCTTCGATCTCGGCGTGCAGATCCTCGCATTCCTGCTTCTGGATATCGAGCTGGATCTGCTCGGACGTCTGCTGCAGCGAAAGCTGCGAGAGATTGGTGCTGACCGCCGACAGGTTCTTCTTGTCGACTTCGCTCTCTTCCTTGAGAACGGCGAGCCTCTGCTCCGCGATCTGGCGTTCGGTCACGGCGTCGTTCAACAGCGCCTTGAGCCTGGTGATCTCGGCCGTGGCCTCGCCATTGTCGGTCGAGACCCGATCCAGACGCGACTGCAACTCCTGGAGCTCGGAACGCAAACCGCGCATCTCCGCCTGGCCGCGCGCCAATTCGGCGGCGCCGTCGCTTTCGGCGATGCGCGCCGCCTCGGCTGTCTCTGCAAGCCTGGCCTGCGTTGCCTCCAGCGTCTTCTGCAGCCGGGTTTCTTCCTTTTCGTGATTGCCGACCTGCGCCATCAGCTCGGCAATGCGGACGGTTTCGCTGGCGTGGGTTGCCGCGAACTCGTCGAATTTGTGCCGGGCCTCCGCCTCGCGCTTTTGCGCCTGCTCGAGGTCGACCGACAGGCCGACCTGCTTTTCGCGCAGCAGCTTGTTCTCGGCGCCGCGCCTGTCGACTTCGACGGTCTTGGCCGTCAAAGCCTTGACGACCTCGCCGAACTCCGTCTCGCGCCTGGCGCTCTCACTGCCCATCTCCACCAGTTCCAGGCGCACGGCGGCAAGTGCCGAGCGCAACTGCTCCCGGTCCTGGACAAGGCTCGCCTCGCGCTGTTGCCAGGCCTCGGCCGCGCCGTCGCGTTCGCGCTGCTTGCGAGCGGCGTCGAGCAATTGTTCCGACAGCGTTTTGTGTTCAGTGGTGAGAGCGAGGTTCGCCAATTCCAGCTCGTTGGAGCGCAATACGTCGCGATGGAAGACGTTGAGGACTTCACGCGTCATGTGATGCGCGGTGGCGATCTCCGCCAGTCTGGCCTCGATCTCCTGCAAATGGCCCTGTCCGTCCCGGAACAGCCCGGCAACGGCCTCCAGGGCGGCCAACCGCGTCTGGGTATGCGGCGTCAGCCGCGATGTCGCTGTGCCGGACGGTTCTTCGGCCGGCGGATTGTCGTCACTTCCCACCAGTTCCTGGCCGGCAGCGACACCATCCTCCGACGGCGCCTGTCCATCATCTGCAAGAACGTCCTCGAATGCTTCCGCCAGATCCGATTGGAATTCCTGAAATTCCTTATCGACGTCCTCGGCCCGCTTGATCAGAGACTTGAAATTCATCACGGCAGATCCCTTACTCGCGCCCCACGCGTACTTAACAAATTGCTAATGTATCCCCTTACCTTTCGTTCGGGAAGCCTCCGGAAAAGAACTCGAAATTAAGGTTATCGCGGGGTCCAACATCATGCGGTTGCGGTGGCAGCTGATCCCATTTACG
Organism: Mesorhizobium sp. RCC_202; assembly: GCF_041355295.1. NCBI lineage: Bacteria > Pseudomonadati > Pseudomonadota > Alphaproteobacteria > Hyphomicrobiales > Phyllobacteriaceae > Mesorhizobium > Mesorhizobium sp. RCC_202. The sequence continues at coordinate 97,879 of NZ_JBFUPO010000003.1, read as the reverse complement.
GTCGTAACATATGTTAATATTTCCTCCGGGGCGGGCGTAGAAAGCTCGCGCCCCAAAGGAGAAAGACCGACAGCTGCTTGTCATCATTCACATGACTGATGCGAAAACTTTTAGGGCCCAAACGAGCATTGAAAGCAGAGCTCCCTTCCGGCAGCTCGTAGAGCGTTTGAACGCGTCTCAGGACATTCGAGGCGAACGCCTCGAAGCTGCATCGGCATGAGCCGCGACGAAACCACGGAGATCGCTTGCCGCGATCGCACGCTCCGGCATTCGCGCCTTCGTGGAGCGCGTCGAGGCCGGCAAGGCGGCGGAAGACGCAGTTGATCGGCCAATCCGGCGTCGGCTTCTAGTCGGCCTTCATGGTCGCCCACCGGCTCGACGTCATCCGCTGGCAGGCCGGCGGCAACGAGGTGGAATTGCTCTACCCTCTCAGCCCCGGCGCTTCCTGGCCCGTCCTGGCGACATATTCGGTATAGCCGCCGCCATAGGCGTGGACGCCGTCGGGGGTGAGCTCCAGCACGCGGTTCGACAGCGCGGCCAGGAAATGGCGGTCGTGCGAGACGAACAGCATCGTGCCTTCATATTGCGCCAACGCTTCGATCAGCATCTGCTTGGTGGTGATGTCGAGGTGGTTGGTCGGCTCGTCGAGCACCAGAAGATTGGGCGGGTCGAACAGCATCAGCGCCATCACCAGCCGTGCCTTCTCGCCGCCCGACAGCACGCGGCACTTCTTCTCGATCTCGTCACCGGAAAAGCCGAAGCAGCCGGCGAGCGCCCTGAGCGGCGCCTGGCCGGCCTGCGGAAACGCGTCCTCCAGCGTCTGGAACACGGTGCGCTCGCCTTCCAGCACTTCCATGGCGTGCTGGGCGAAATAGCCCATCTTCACGCTCGGCCCCCGCGCGACCGTTCCCGTGTCGGGCTCGGAGGCGCCGGCGACCAGTTTCAGCAGCGTCGACTTGCCGGCGCCGTTGACGCCCATCACGCACCAGCGCTCGCGGCGGCGGATCTGGAAGTCGAGGCCGGCATAGATGGTGCGGCTGCCATAGGCCTTGTGGATGCCCTTCAGCGTCGCCACGTCCTCGCCGCAGCGCGGCGCCGGCTGGAACTCGAAGTTCACCACCTGGCGGCGCTTCGGCGGCTCGACGCGGTCGATCTTGTCGAGCTTCTTCACGCGACTCTGCACCTGTGCGGCATGCGAGGCGCGCGCCTTGAAGCGCTCGATGAAGGCGATCTCCTTGGCCAGCATCGCCTGCTGGCGCTCGAACTGCGCCTGCAGTTGCTTGTCGGCCAGCGCGCGCTGCTCCTGGTAGAATTCGTAATTGCCGGAATAGGAGGTGAGCGAGCCGGCATCGATCTCGATGATCTTGTTGACGATGCGGTTCATGAACTCGCGGTCGTGCGAGGTCATCAGAAGCGCGCCGTCATAATCCTTGAGGAATTTTTCCAGCCAGATCAGGCTTTCAAGATCGAGATGGTTCGACGGCTCGTCGAGCAGCATGACGTCGGGCCGCATCAACAGGATGCGGGCGAGCGCCACGCGCATCTTCCAGCCGCCCGAAAGTTTCGAAACGTCGCCGTCCATCATTTCCTGGGAGAAACCGAGGCCGTCCAGCACCTCGCGAGCGCGGCCGTCCAGCGCATAGCCGTCGAGCTCCTCGAAGCGGTGCTGCAACTCGCCGTAGCGCTCGATGATCTCATCCATCTCGTCGGCGCGCTCGGGGTCGCCCATGGCATGCTCGAGCTCGCGCATCTCGGCGGCAACCGCGCTGACCGGCCCGGCGCCCTCCATAACCTCGGCGACGGCACTCATGCCTTCCATGTCGCCGACATCCTGGCTGAAATAGCCGATGGTGACGCCGCGCTCGACCGAGACCTGGCCTTCGTCAGGCTGTTCCTGGCCGATGATCATGCGAAACAGCGTCGTCTTGCCGGCGCCGTTGGGGCCGACGAGGCCGACCTTCTCGCCCTTCTGCAGGGCGGCCGAGGCTTCGATGAAAACGATCTGGCGGCCGTTCTGCTTGCCGATACTTTCAAGACGGATCATTGGGTGTCCGGGAGGCTGGTGCAAAATTGAGGGATTTGCCCGGGGCCATACGCGAATGAGGGTCGCGGGGGAAGAGGCCGAAGCGCCGCAGATGCTGCGAGGAGCCCGCGCGAAAACAAGAATCCAGGGATTGTCGAAATCCTCGCTTGCGGAACGACATTGGCGCGGCGGCCTGCATGGCGCGACCGGCAAACCAAGAGGACAGGAATATGACGATGGCCAAAATGCTCGTGATCTACAAAACCCCGGCCGATCCGGAGGCATTCGACCGGCACTATTTCGAAGTTCATGTCCCGCTGGCCAAGAAGCTTCCCGGCCTGCGGCGCTACGACGTCAGCCGACGGCCCATCATCAAGCGCTCGGCGGGAGAGATGCCGTATCTGGTGGGAACGCTGTATTTCGACAGCCTCGCCGATATGCAGAGCGCATTTGCCACCGATATCGGCATTGCCTGCGCCGCTGACCGGCGGATCCTCGCGCCGGGAGACGACGACCTGACGATGCTGCTGTTCGACGTCGACGAAGTGTGAGCCCGCGTCGGTCTCGGACAGCCAATGGAACGAAGGAACCGGGACGAAGCGGGCAATGTCACTTCGCGTCGTGGAAGATGATGCCCACCGTATGCCGCCGGCCTGAGCGCAGACGGCTGACGCCGTGCCTGAGGTTGACGCGGTAATTGCCCTTGGTGCCTTGCACCGGGCGATTGTGGACGGCGAAGATCACCGCGTCGCCCCGGGTCAACGGCACCACCTCGGCGCGACTTTGCATGCGCGGGCGCTGTTCGGTCAGCACGAACTCGCCGCCGGTGAAATCCTCTCCGGGTTGCGACAACAGGATCGCGACCTGGAGGGGGAAAGCGAGGTCGCCGTAGAGGTCCTGGTGCAGGCAATTGAAGTCGCCGGGGCCGTATTGCAGCAGAAGCGGCGTCGGCCTGGTTTGACCTTCGTCATGGCAGCGCTTCAGGAAGGCGGTGTGCTCAGCGGGATAGCGCAGCGCCACACCCATCTTCTCGTTCCAATCATTGGCGACCGTGGCAAGACGGGGATAGAGCGCGGTGCGCAGGCCGTCGATCAGGTCCGGCAGCGGGTAGCGGAAATAGCGGTATTCGCCCTTGCCGAAACCATGGCGGGCCATCACCACATGGCTGCGGAAATGTTCTTCATGCGGATAGAGCGCGGCGATATGGGCGCATTCTTCCGCCGACAGCAGCGACGGCATGACGGCGCAGCCGTGAGCGTTGACATCGGAAACGAGGGCGCGCCAGTTTTGTGCCTCGACGCGGGATTCGGCGAATTGGTTGGCGCGCTTCGCGGTCAGGGAATGAATGGTCATGGGATGGCTCCTTCGATGCGCTCAAAGTGGGGCGGGCGGGGTGCGGGAGCCACCCGATTCATGGCAAGGTGGGAGTGAGGTCATTAGAGAAGCCGGCGGGACAGCGCCCCCCTCTGCCCTGCCGGGCATCTCCCCCACAAGGGGGGAGATTGGCAGCTGTGACGGCGGCACCTTCCCTTCGACTTTGGCGATTGGCGAAAGCCGAGCCGACAGCTGATCTCCCCCTTGTGGGGAGATGTCCGGCAGGACAGAGGGGGGCGCGACAGAACGCGGCCTAAGCCTTGAGGCGATACCCCTCCAGCTCCGGATCGAGCTCCACCTTCACCGCATTGGTGAACACGCAAGTCGCCACCATGATGCCGGCGAAGGCGGTGACATTGACCAGCAGCGTTTCGTCGTAGCGCGCCTTGAGCGCGGCCCAGGTCTCATCGGCAACGGCGTTGGCATCGGCGGCTACCGCTTTGCCGAATTCGATGAGCAGCGCTTCGTCAGCATTGGGCTCGACAGCTTCCGGATCGAGGCCTCCATCGATCAGCGCACGGCGGAAGAACGTCACCGGAATCTCGGCGCGCATCGTCTGCGCAATCGCTGTCGAGAACAGCCAGATGGCGCGGTCGCCTAGCGTGGGCTTGAGCAGATCGCGCAGCGTGAACCATTCGGCGTAGATGCGGTGGGCAGCCGGCGAATGGAGCAGGATGCGCTTCATGTTGGTCATGCGGCCGCGCAGCGCCAACTCGCGGTCGTGCTCGGCGCGGATTTCGGCGGACGCGGTCGCGTAGTCGATCGGGGAAAGATGCGCCACCGCCCTCACCCTAGCGTCGCGTGCAGGACAGGCGCGCCGCGCAGCGTGTTGGAGACGGTGCAGATGTCTTCGGCGTCCGCCAGGATGCGCTGCCTGGTCGCCGCGTCGAGATCGCCGGCGATGTCGAGCCTGACGGTGAAGGTCGCGATGCGCGAGGGCTCATCCTTGGCTTTCTCGCCGCCGACCTCGGCACGAACCTCGCCCAGCCGGTCGGCGACGCCGAGCCGCGTCGCGGCAATGCGGGCGCTGAGCACCATGCAGGCGGCGAGCGATGCATGGAGCAGGTCGAGCGGGCTGAAGCCCGGCGCGCTGACCTGAGTGACCACGCCGACTTCGCCGCCGGTCGGGGTTGTGATCGTCGGCAGGCCGCCGGACGGCAGCACGGCGAGCGCGCCGGCGTTTCGGGTTCTGACTTTGAGGTCCGCCATCATGTGATCTCCGGTTAGGAGGCACATTGATAGCGGACGGAAATTGAAAAGGACAATCTCCGACGTTAGCGCTGCCCCTCATTGTCCTGCCGGACATTTCTCCCCGTGAACGGGGAGAAAGAGGCAGTCGCCGGCGTCGCGCCTTTTTCCTTCTCCCCGTTTACGGAGAGAAGGGGCCCGAAGGGCGGATGAGGGGTAATGCGGCGCTGGCAAGTTGGCGCCGATGCCCTACGAAAGCCCCCACTCCAGCCGCTTCGCGGAGGGAGAGGAAAGGCGCCTCACTTCGTCAAATCGAGCGCAGCCGTCAGATCGCCCATCGGCGGCTGGCCGTTGGAGGCGAGCGCCTTGTCGCGAACGACGATGCCCTGCAGCACCGGCAGATCGTAGCGGTTGGTGATGAAGCGCAGGATCGAGGTCGTGTCATACTGCGTGTGATCGACCGTGCCGGCCTTGGCATAGGGCGAGATGATGAAGGCCGGGACGCGGTTGCCCGGGCCCCAGCGGTCGGCCTTGGGCGGCGCGACGTGATCCCAGAAGCCGCCGTTTTCGTCATAAGTGACGACGACCAGCATATGCGCCCATTGCGGGCTCTTTTCGAGATGCGCGACGAGGTCAGCCAGATGCTGATCGCCTGAGGTCACGTCGGCATAGCCGCTGTGCTCGTTGAGATTGCCCTGCGGCTTGTAGAAGGAGACGGCCGGCAGCTTGCCGTCGTCGATCGCCTTGATGAATTCCGAGCCGCCGAGGCCGCCATCGCGCAGGTGCGCCGTGCGCGCGGCCGTGCCCGGCGCATAGGCCGCGAAATAGTTGAAGGGCTGGTGGTGGAACTGGAAGTTCGGCACGGGCGTCGCGTTCTTGCCGTCGAGCGCTGCCTGCCAGGCGCCCGAATACCAGGCCCAGTCGATGCCTTTGAGCGACAACAAATCGCCGATGGTGACCTCGTGCTGCGGCGGCAGCGTGGTCGGCTGCGCCGGATCGGCCAAGGCCGCATCGCCACCCTGGGCCGGCTTGTTGGCGCTCGGCTGGTAAGGCGGCTGCAAGGTGTTGACGGCGTAGAAATCGGGCGTGATGGCGCCGTCATTGACGAATTTCGGCACGCCGCCCAGCGCCGACGGCGGCGAATTGTCGGCCACTTTCAGCGTCGTGCCATCGGGCTCGACGACGGCGATCTGGCCCTTCACCGAGCTGGTGTCGGCATGCGGGTAATAAGGCACGCAGGCGCAGGCCAGCATGAAGTGGTTGAGGAAGGAGCCGCCGAAGGCGGCCTGGAAGAAATTGTCGGCGAGCACATATTTCTGGCCGATCGCCCACATCGGCAGATGCGAGCCGTCATAATGGCCCATCACCAGCGAGCCGGAATCGGCCCAGGCGACGAACTTGTCGTTCTTGCCGTCGTCGATCTGCATCTGCTCCTGGTAGAAGCGGTGCCAGAGGTCATGGGTGATGACATTGGTGCCTTCGTTGAACCCCTTGGGGTCGTCGATGGCGAAGACGGCATTGGCGAGATGCGCGGTCTCGGCCTCCGTCACCACCGGCGTCACGCCCTTGCCGGTCAGCCCGCCCCAGGCCGGCGGCAGCTCGGTGAGCGGCTTACCGTCGCGGTCGAGCTGGCGCGCCTGATCGGCCGAGACATTGGCAAGCCCATTGGCGCCGGGGAAGCCGCCATAGAGATTATCGAAGCTGCGGTTCTCGGCGTAGATGACGACGACGGTATCGATCTTGTCGTAGCCGGGAGGAGCCGCTTGAGCGACGGCAGCGGCCGATGCCAGCGCCGTCGAAGCGAGGCAGAGCGAGAGGAAGGACCTGGTCATTGGAGAATGCCTCGTGGCTGGGGAAATGGCTGGAGGAACTTTGCAACGCTAGGGCTGGCGGTTGTCAGCTTTGTGACAGCGAGCATGGGTAACAGGAAACGCCGGCGGGACAGAGGGAAGCGTGAAGGGACGCGACCCAGGCAAAGTTGAACCTCACCAAGCGGTCATCAATCCGTAGCAATACGCTTTTACGCCAAGGCAAACGGACTGGGCTGCCATGAAACAATGGACAACCGGCGTGCTTGCAGCCTTTGCCGGCATCGCAATCCTCTGGCCTGCCGAAGGACTGCCAGCAGGCAGCGTCCATCCCGGCCCACTATCACGCACCGAAGCGTTCGCCCGGGCGCAGGCACTCACGGCGCTGGGGCGAAAAATGTTCTTCGACCCTGCCCTCTCCGCCTCGGGCAAGCAGGCCTGCTCGTCCTGTCATGATCCCAACCATGCCTTCGGTCCGGCCTCGGCCTCGCCGGTCGAAATGGGCGGGCCGAATCTCGACCAGCCTGGACAGCGCGCCGTCCCGTCGCTGCGCTACCTGCAGGCGGCGCCTGCCTTCACCGAGCACTTTTACGATTCCGAGGACGAAGGCGACGAGAGCGTCGACAACGGCCCGACCGGCGGCCTGACCTGGGACGGTCGCTCCGACCACGGCAAGGATCAGGCCAGTATCCCGCTGCTGTCTCCTTTCGAGATGGCCAACAAAGATGAGGCCCAGGTGGTCGCCAGCCTGCGCAAGGCGCCTTATGCCGACGCCTTCAAGGCCGCCTTCGGCGCCGATGTCTTCGACAATCCGCAAGACGCCTTCGCCGCCGCTGTCGAGGCGCTCGGCACATTCGAGCAGAGCAGCGCCGACTTCTATCCCTATTCCAGCCGCTACGACGCCTTCCTCGCCGGCAAGGCGACGCTGACCGCACAGGAGCTGCGCGGCCGCACAGCCTTCGAGGACGAGACCAAGGGCAATTGCGCGAGCTGCCACTTAAGCGAGCCCGCCAATGACGGCGAGCCGCCGCAATTCACCGATTACGGCCTGATTGCGATCGCCGTGCCACGCAATCCGGCCATCCCCGCCAATGCCGATCCCCGTTATGTCGACCTCGGTCTTTGCGGCCCGCTGCGCACCGACTTCAAGGGGCGGGCGGAATATTGCGGCCTGTTCAAGACGCCGACGCTGCGCAACGTCGCCTTGCGCAAAAGCTTCTTCCACAATGGCTATTTCCACACGCTGCGCGAGGCGGTTGCCTTCTACGCCAGCCGCGATACGGATCCCGGCCGCTGGTATCCGAGGAACGCCGACGGCACGGTCTGGAAATTTGATGATTTGCCCAAGGCCTATTGGCCGAACCTCAACACCGACCCGCCCTTCAACGGCAAGAAACCCGGCGACAAGCCGGCGCTGACCGATGCCGAGATCGACGACATCGTGGCTTTTCTCGGCACGCTGACCGACGCCGACCAGGCCGGGCAGTAAGAGCGCCACAACGGTGGCAATGCACTATCCTGGTGCGGCAACGCGCGGGGTATTGGGATGGAAACTATTGTTACCCGCCGCAAGCGCGACATCTTCGGCCGGATCTTCCTGCTATTGTTTATCGGCTTCAATCTGTTGATGCTCTGGATCGGCGGGCTATGGCCTGCTCGGCCGCGTGCCCGTGCCCAGCGCCAATGTCGTCACGCCCGGCGTCGACCTCGGCGCGGCGATCGGCGTCGCGGCATTTTTGGCCTGCTGGCTGCTGGGCTTTCGGCTGCTCGGGCTTTTTGCCTTGCTGACGCGCGCCCGCAAGGTCGCTGCGATCGAGACGCGCTGAGCCAGCGCGGCACCCGAAGGATTTCGGCGAGTATCGCGCGGCCACGATGGCGCGGGCAAGTCGCTATGCCGGCTGTGCGCCTGATGTTGGGACGCCCTCCGGTCGCTGACCACCAAGCGAGCATGCCAAAACGAGCACCATGTGTGGGCTAGGTCATAGTAACGCCAAGCAGTGACTGCTATATTAGAACTTCTTCAGAGCGGGGGCTCGAATGAGGTTTGTTGCGGTGCAGGAGCCGCCCCACGACAGTTGGGCGGTGTTCGACGCAGGTAATGACGCGCCGGCCGAATATGCGGGTCGCGTGCTGATCGGCCTGACCTTGCATGAAGCCCGCCGTTTCGCCGCCGTCGCCAATGATCACTGCGGGTGGTCGCAACGCCTATGGCCCGTCCGGCTGGAGTTGGTCAACCCGGCCGCCGATGGCGTACCGGCGGCCCGGGAAAAGGATAACCGTACCAACAGTTAGGGACGCGCGCTGCCGAATTGATTCAAGCATAGGGCTCGCGGAAATTCCCTCAGCCAGCCAGCGCATAGCGGCTCACCACCATGCCGCTGGCATAGGCTTTCGAGCCGATCAGCTTCAGCCTGGAAAAACCGCCTTCGTCGAAGATGCGGCGGCCGGCGCCGAGCACGGCTGGATTGACGAAGAGCTGGAACTCGTCGACGAGGCCGGCGGCAATCAGCGCCGAGGCGAAGCCGGCGCCGCCGAACACGGCGATGTTGCCGCCCTCGCCCTGCTTCAAGGCGTCTACCTCGCGCGGCAGGTCGCCGCTGACCACCCGCGTGCGCTCCCAGCGCGAGGTCTCGAGCTTGTCGCTCGGCACCACCTTTTGCGCCTCGACGATGCGCTGGGCGAAGGCATAGAAGCGGTCGCCCGGGAATTTCTTCGCCGCATTGCCCCAATGGGTCAGATACCCCTCCTCGGCCATCTTGCGGCCGAGCAGGATGGTATCGATGCCGGCAAAGACGGCGTTGAAGTCCTGCTTCAAGTCCTCATCCCAGGCGCTGTCGTCGCCCCATTCCCACAGTTGCCAGCGATGGTCCTCATTGGCGCCGACGAAACCGTCGACCGAGATCTGCATGTTCAGGATAAGCTTTTTCACGGGTCGTTCTCCTCATTCTTGATTTCAGGCGGCATTGCCGACGCGGGCGAAGTTTTCGGCCCAGGCCTCGAAGCTGGTCGGCGTGGCGTTTGCAACCGAAGGCACTTCCAGCGCCCAGCGCTCGCCCTTGTTGAAGCTCGCCGCCGTCTCGCCGAGCGCATCGGCGAAGCTCGCCGACAGGCCGTTGGCGATCATGCCGGCACGGGCGTCTGCGAAGGGCGCGGCATAGTAGGCCACATCCTTTCCGATCGCCCGGCCGAGAATCGCGGTCGCCTGTTCAAGCGTGTGGTAGCCGCCGCCATGTAGTTCGACGACGCGCTGGCCGGAGGCGCCCTTCGCATCGAGGAGCGCCGCGGCGCGCTCGCCGATGTCTTTTGCGGCAATCAGCGGCATCGGCAGGTCGCCTCGAAAGGGCGTGGCGAAGACGCCGGAGGCGGCCTGCTCGACAAAGCCCATGCCCTTGACGAAATTCTCCATGAAGAAGGAGGCGCGCAGACAGACGAGCTCCTCCAGGCCGAGCGCAGCGAGGCGTTCTTCCATCAGCGCGGCGCCGAGCGAAGTGCCCATCCTAAGATGGGCGTTGAGACCGCTGAGCAGCACCACGCGGTTAAGGCCCGCCTTGGCGATGGATGACGCCAGCCTTGCGCCGACCTCGTCCTCGAAACAGTGCAGATCGGGCGCCGTGACATCGAAGGGGATCATCACGTAGGCGCTGTCGGCGCCGGCGAAAGCGGCGTCGAGCGCCGCCTGGTCGTCGAGCGCGACACCGAGCCTGCGTGCGACGCCGCGCACCGTGTGCCCTGCCCCGGCCAGCCGCGCCGAAACCTCGGCGCCGACTTCACTGGTTGCACCGACGACGACGGTGGTGCGGGCGGCTTCCCGGTTCATGATGATCCTCCTCTTGGCTGCAATGATTTACTTTTGGAACCATTTGACGCATGACGAGAATGATGTCAATAGTAAAGTGATTTAAAAATGGAAGCATACGAAATGTCGACCAAGGGACGATCCGGCTGCCCGATCAACCTATCGCTGGAACTGCTCGGCGACCGCTGGACGCTGCTCATCATCCGCGACCTGATCTTCGCCGGCAAAAAGCATTTTCGCGAATTCCTGCAATCCGATGAGGGCATTTCCTCGCGCACGCTGGCCGAGCGGCTGCAGACGCTGCAGGACGAAGGCATACTCACCCGTAGCGACGACCCGACGCATGGATTGAAAGCGATCTACCGGCTGACGGAAGCCGGCATCGACCTTCTGCCCGTGCTGGCCACGCTCGGCGCCTGGGGCAGCAAATACCGCAGCGCCGACGACAAGCTCGCCGAGATCGCCGATCAACTCGCGGCCGGCGGCGAGCCGGCGCTGGCGCGGATGAAGGAGCAGCTACGGGCCGAGCATCTGGGATAGGACGCTCGACCGGACGACGATCGCATCGCCCTCGCCGGCTCGGCAGCAATGCCCGGGCTCAGCCGCGCAAAAGGTGTTTCTGGATCTTGCCGGATGCGGTGCGCGGCAGGGCTTCGACGAGCAGAAATTCCTTCGGCACCTTGTAGCGCGCAATGCGGGCGGCGCAGTGAGCGGCAAACGCTTCCGGGTCGAAAGCCCGGTCAACACCCTTCAGCACGACGAAGGCGCGGCCGACCTCGCCCCAGCGCTCGTCGGCGATGCCGATGACAGCCGCTTCGGCAATGTCGGGATGATCGAGCAGCGCCATTTCGACCTCGGCCGGATAGACGTTCTCGCCGCCGGAAATGAACATATCCTTGCGGCGGTCGACGAGGGTGATGAAGCCGTCATCGTCCCGGCGCGCGATGTCGCCGGTGCGAAACCAGCCATCTGATGTGAAGGCCTGCGCGGTCTCGTCCGGCCGGTTCCAGTAGCCCGGCGTGACGTTAGAGCCGCTGAGCCATATCTCGCCGGCCTGCCCGGCTGCGACGTCCCGGCCACCGTCATCGACGATGCGCAGCGACAGCGACGGCGCCGGCAGGCCGGCGGAGCCCGCCTTGCGTGCGATCTGACCGGCCTCGACGGGCATGCCAAGCACGGTGCCGGCCTCGGTCATGCCGAAGCCGTCGACCATGCGCACGCCCTGTTCCAGCCACCAGAGAATATCGGCGGCAGGATTGGGTGCGCCGCCGGTGAAGATGGCGGTCAGCCGGGTCCAGCGCGCCGGCGCGAAGGCGGCGTCCACGCGCAGCATCCTGGCCATCTGCGGGACGCAGAAATAGTGGGTGACGCCGAGTTCGGGATCAGCCAGCCGGCGGTTGGTCAGGCCAGGCTCGAAGCCAGGCGAGATCAGCACCGTGCCGCCTTGCAGCAAGGGCGGCCGCAGGCTGGTGATGAGGCCGATGACATGGAACATCGGCGCGTCGCACAGGAAGACACTTGCATTGCCGACCTGCCCCAGCACGCCGAAATTGACCGCGGTGGCGAAGGCGTTGCGCTCGGTGACGATCACCCCCTTCGGCCGGCCGGACGTGCCCGACGTGTAGAGGATGATCGACGGCTGGTCGGCTGCCGGCAAGGGCCGGCGCGGCGCCGGCGCCTGCGCTTCCACCGCCGCCGCGAAGTCGGCGACCTCGACCGGCACGCAGCCCACGGGCGGCGCCGTCTCAAGCCCGGCATCATGCAGCAACAGCACGGGTTCACAATCGGCGAGGATCGCCTGTCGCTCAACCGCTGCGAGCCGCCAGTTGACCGGCACGAAGATGGCGCCGAGGCGCATGGCGGCCTGCTGCAGGATCAGGAGATCGGCGCTGTTGCGGGCGACGGTGGCGATACGCTGCCCGGGCTCGATGTCGTAGCCGCTCCCCAGCACGCAGACGGCGCGCTGGATCGCCTCATCCAGTGCGCTGTAGGTCCAGCGCCGCCCCGAAGCGAGGTCGACGCAAGCGATGCGTCCGGGCTGCGTCGCGGCATGCAAGGCCACGGGATCGGGCGTCGTCCAGGCCGGCATCTCGCATCTCCTCCCCGATCGGATTTTGGCCGATCACCTTGCCTTGTCGTAGGCGCCGAGACCGGGCTTGTAGCTCTTTTCGTCGATGAACTGGCGGATGCCTTCCTTGCGGCCGTCATTGTCGTAGGAATTGGCCGCCTCTTGCGCGCGCACCAGATAGTCCTCGGCATTGTCGTAGGTCATCTCGCCAACGCGGCGGATGGCGTCCTTGGTCGCCTTCAGCGCGACAGGATTTTTCTTCAGCAAAATGTTGGCCACTTCCGTGACGCGCGCCCTCAGGTCCTTGAGAGGCAGGCTTTCATTGACCAGCTTCCAGGCCGCCGCTTTCCTGCCGTCGATCAGCTCGCCGGTCAGTGCGTGATACATGGCGTCGCGCATCGACAGGAGATCGACCACCACCTTGGTGGCGCCGCCGCCGGGCAGGATGCCCCAGTTGATCTCGGACAGCGCAAACTGCGCCTCGTCGGCGGCGAAAGCCAGGTCGCAGGCAAACAGCGGGCCGTAGCCGCCGCCGAAGCACCAGCCATTGACCATGGCGATGGTCGGCTTGCGGTACCAGCGCAGCCGCCGCCACCAGCCATAGGCCTCGCTTTGCGCCTTACGGACGGCGCCGATGCCCTTGGCTTCGGTCTCGCGAAAATACTCCTTGAGGTCCATGCCGGCCGACCAGGCATTGCCTTCGCCCGTCAGCACCAGCACGCCGACATCGTCGCGGTATTCGAGCTGATCCAGCACCTCCATCATGCGCCGGTTGAGCGCCGGGTTCATGCAATTGCGCTTGTCAGGGCGGTTGAAGCGCACCCACGCGATGCCGTCCTCGATGTCGAAGGCTACTTCGGTCATGGCAACTCTCCTCCTGCTTGCGGGCGGCATGACGAGCCAAGAGCCGTTCTCCTCCTCGCCCCGGTACCAATTCCGCCTTGATAATCGCTATGTTGCATAGCTTTTATAATCACTATGTCGCATAGTATTTTCTGCTTGACAAGGCTTTGATCGCGGTGGTCGTTTGCGGCATGGACGAGACAAGAAACCGCACCGGTCCCGGCAAGGCGACCAGGGTCGCGCCTGAAGACAGGCTCGACGCGCAGATTGGCTATAATCTGCGGCGCGCCTCGGCCCTGGCGCTCAACGATTTCGCGGTCGAACTGGCCGATGCCGCGCTGCGCCCGGTCACCTACGCCATGCTGGCTTTGATCGACGAAAGGCCCGGCATCCGCGCCGCCGAGCTTTGCCGCCAGCTCGGCATGAAAAGCGCAAACATGGCGCCGTTGCTTGCCGAACTTGAAGAGCGCGGACTGGTCGAACGCGACGACCACGCGCAGGACAGGCGCGTGCAGATGCTGGCTTTGACCAAGGCAGCCAAACAGGCGATGCCGGCATGGCGCCGGCAAGTGCGCCGGCACGAGGACCGGTTCCTGCAGCGACTGACGAAAAAAGAGCGTGCAACGCTGCTGCGCCTGCTGCGGCTGATCTGGAGCGAGGACGGCCCAAATTAAAAGTTGACTCTTTTACTCATCTTGAATAGCGCTGCCCGCAGCTGTTGGAGATGGGGATCTTGCGAATGATGGATCGGCGCGGGCTCGCGGGGCTTTTGCTGGCGACGACACTCCTGCACGCGCCCTACGCGCAGGCGCAGCAGAAATCCGAAGTGCTGGCGCCGATCGAGGTCCAGGGCGAGGCCGACGGCAAATCGGGCTTCGACGGCTACAAGGCCAAGAAGGACGCCAGCGCGACAAAAACCGACCAGCCGCTGGAAAAGACGCCACAGGCGGTGAGCGTCGTCGGCAGCCAGCAGATCGAGGACCAGGCCGCGCGCTCCGTGGTCGAAGCCACGCGCTATGCGCCGGGCATCCGCTCGGAGACCTTCGGCAACGACACCCGCAACGACTGGTTCCTGATCCGCGGCTTCTCCTCGCAGGTCAACAGCTACTTCATGGACGGGCTGCAACTCCAGTCGAGCGACAGTTTCGCCACCTGGAAGGTGAACCCCTATCTGCTCGACCGCATCGACATTTTGCGCGGCCCCTCCTCCGCGCTCTACGGCGCCTCCAACCCCGGCGGCCTGATCAACCTGGTCTCCAAGCGGCCGACCTTCCAGAATCGCGGCGAGACGGCGGTCGGCGTCAACGAATTCGGCAATGTCTGGTCAGGGCTCGACGTCGAGGGCGTCAACAAGGACGGCACGCTCGCCTACCGCTTCATCGCCACCGGCAATTACGGCGGGACGCAGGTCGACTATACCGACAACAACCAGTTCGCCATCATGCCGGAACTGACCTGGAAGCCGGACGAGGACACCACCCTCACCGTCTACGCCAACATCTCGAAGCTGAAGACGCGCGGCCAGAATTTCCTGCCCTATGAGGGCACCGTCACCAGCGCGCCCTGGGGGAAAATTTCGCGCGACCTGTTCACCAGCGAGCCCAGCGTCGACAAGTTCGAGCGCTCGCAGCAGATGATCGGCTACGAGTTCGAGCACCGCTTCGACAATGATGTGACGGTGCGCCAGAACCTGCGCTACGGCCACCTCGACGTCGATTTCCGCAACGTCTATGGCCAGGGCTGGGTGGGCAACGATCCGGCGAGCCACCTGCTCGACCGTGCCAACTTCCTGTCGAAGCCGGACCTCGGCCTGTTCACCGTCGACAACCAGGTCGAGTGGAAGACCGCGACCGGGCCGATCGACCACACGCTGCTCGTCGGCCTCGACTACAAGCGCTTCGACTTGCATGACGAGTCGGGCTTTGAGGGCGCGCCGCCGCTCGACGTGCTGGACCCGGTCTATGGCGACGTGTCGCCAGTCACCTCGCGCTAAGACCAGTCGAACACACTGCAGAATCAGGTCGGCGTTTACGCGCAGGACACCGCGCAGATCGACAAGTGGACTTTTGTGTTCAGCGGCCGTTACGACGACGCCCGCACGCATGTGACCGATCGGCCGACGGGGGCCGAGACCGACTATTCGAGCAATGCCTTGAGCGGCCGCGCCGGCGCTATCTACAATTTCGACAATGGCGTCTCGCCCTATGTCTCGATCTCGCGCTCGTTCCTGCCGCTGACCGGCAAGGACACCCTGACCGATGCGGCCTTCAAGCCCGAAACAGGTCTGCAATACGAGGCCGGCGTCAAATATCAGCCGACCTGGCTGAACGACGTGATGTTCACCGCCTCGCTGTTCGACCTGACGCGGAACAATGTGGTGACCAGCGACGGCGTGGTGTTCAACCGCCAGATCGGCAAGGTGAATTCGCGCGGCGTCGAGCTCGAGGCCGTCGGCCAGTTGACGCCCGACCTGAAGCTGACCGCCGCCTATACCTGGTACGACCTCAAGATCAAGCAAGGTAATCCGGTCGAGATCGGCAAGGTGACGACCGGCACGCCGGAACAGTTCGGCTCGCTCTGGCTCGACTACGCCATCCCGTCCGACCGCCTGCAAGGCGTCAGCATCGGTGGCGGCGTGCGCTATGTCGGCTCATCCTATGCTGACAGCGCCAACACGCAGAAGGTGCCGGACCACGCCGTGGTCGACGCCGCGATCCGCTACGAGAAGAACAATTTCAAGGCTTCGCTCAACGTCTCAAACCTGTTCGACAAGACCTATGTCGCGTCCTGCAACATCACCTGCTTCTACGGCGAGAGCCGCGAGGTCAGCCTGACCATGGGCTACAAATGGTGACGATCGGACGGCGCTCGTGATCGCAAGGCTTCTGGCATCGCTGCTGGCATTGCTGCCGACACTGCCGGCCGCGGCCGCAGAAGCCGTGCCGGCGCATGCCGAACGGGTCGCGACCATCGACTGGGGCACGGCCGAGACTTTGCTTGCGATTGGCGTTACGCCGCTCGGTCTCGCCGAGAGCGCCGGCTATCGCGACTGGGTCGGCGAACCCGCCCTGCCCGACACCGTCGCCGAGATCGGCTTGCGCGCCACGCCCAGCCTCGAATATCTGGCGGCGCTGAAGCCCGACGTGATCCTGTCGACGCCGCAATTCACGGCGATCGAGCCGGTGCTGGAAAAAATAGCGCCGGTGATAAGCCTTGCCACCTACACCACCGATCTCGAGCCCTATCGCCATGCGCAGGAGAACACGGCGCGGCTCGGCGCGCTGACCGGCCGCGCGCAGGCGGCGGCCGACCTGATCGCGGCCACCGACACCCGTATTGCGAAGCTCAAGGATGCCGTCGGCGCCGCCGAAACCCGGCCGGTGCTGGTGCTCTATTTCCAGGACGATCGCCATACGTGGGTGTTCTGCCGCGGCAGCCTGTTCGATGACGTGCTGAGGCGCGCCGGGCTGAAAAATGCTTGGACGACAGAAGGCAATTTCTGGGGCTTTGCCAATGCCGGCGTCGACCGGCTGTTTGCCATCCGCGACGCCGCCGTGCTGGTGATCGAACCGGTGCCGCCGGCGGTGCGCGCCAAGCTGGAAGCGCGCGACGGGCTGCTCGGCCAATTGCCGGCCTTCGCGCCGGGCAACTACGCGATCTTGCCCAGCATCTGGGGTTTCGGCGGCCTGCCGTCGGCCGGCCGCTTCGCCGATCAGCTTCTGAAACACACGCAGCTTTTCGAGCGCGGCCATGCTTCATGACCGCCGCCGTCTGGCGGTCTTCGTCGCGAGCGGCCTCTATCTCATTCTCATCGGAGGGCTGATCGCCACCAACATCGCCGATATCAGCGGCAGCGATGCGGTGCGCGCGCTGCTCCTCGACTATGCCTACTGGCCGCGCCTTGCCGTTGCGCTGCTCGCCGGCGCGGCACTTGGCCTCGCCGGCGTGCTGATGCAGCAGGTGCTGCAAAACCCGCTTGCCGCGCCCGAGACGCTCGGCGTCAATGCCGGCGCGCATCTCGCCTTGACCATCGGCCTGCTCGCAGCACCCGCTCTGCACGCCGCGCATCCCCAATTGCTTGCGATCGCTGGCGCCTTCATCGCCTGGGGGCTGATCGCCGCGGTCGGCTGGCGCTCGCGGGACCCGACGACATTGATCCTGACCGGCTTCGTCGTCAGTTTCGCGCTGGGCTCGATCTCCGGACTGCTCATGCTGCTCAACCAGCAATACCTCGACTCGATGTTCATCTGGGGCGCCGGCTCGCTGGTCGTCGACGGCTGGACCGATGTCGCGCAATTGGCGCTGCGCGTCGCCCTCGGCGCAATCGGGGTGGCGGCGCTGGGGCGGCCGCTGCTGATCCTCGGTTTCGGCGAGCAGCAGGCAAAAAGCCTCGGCCTGACCAAGCTGTTGAAGCCGCTGCTTTTGGCCACCGCCGTGCTGCTTTCGGCAAGCGTGGCGGCGGCCGTCGGCATCATCGGCTTTGTCGGCCTGGCCGCGCCGCATCTGGCGCGCGTGCTCGGCGCCGAAAAACTTAGCGAACGGCTGATCGCCGCGCCGCTGGCCGGTGCAGCCCTGGTGCTGCTCGTCGACCAGCTCATCCAGTTGCTGCCGCCCGAGCAGGCCGCCAATCTGCCGACCGGCGCCGTCACCGCACTGATCGGCGCGCCGATGCTGATCCTGCTGCTGCGCCGCCTGCCGCGCCTGATGCTGGAAGTCGGCGGCGGGATCGCCATGCTTCTCGGCGGCGGCAGCGCCAAGCGGCCTATGGCCGTGCTCACCGGCCTTGCCGTCGCGCTCGCCCTGCTGCTTGCGCTCGCCTTGCTTATCGGCCGCGCGCCGGCCGGCTTTGGCCTCTACCCGGAAGCCTTCGCCTGGCGCCTGCCGCGCGTCGTCGCCGCCTGCAGCGCCGGGCTGGGGCTTGGCGTCGCCGGCTGCCTCGTCCAGCGGCTGTTCGCCAATCCGATGGCCAGCCCGGAAATCCTCGGCATCGGCGGTGGCGTCGCCATGGGGCTGATTGCAGTGCTGCTGCTGTTCACCGACGCCGGCGCCGGGCTGCAGCTCTTCGGCGCAACCGTCGGCGCACTGGTCGTCACCGGCGCGATCCTGTTGCTCGGGCTCGACCGCGGTTTCACGCCGGAGCGGCTGCTGCTCACCGGCATCGCCATCACCGCGCTGCTCGACGCCTCCAGCCTGCTGTTCCTGGCGCTCGGCGATCCGCGCTCCGGCCAGGTGCTGGCGTGGCTCAGCGGCTCGACCTATTGGGTGGCGCTCGACTTCGCCATCGTCGTGCTTGTCGCCGGCCTTGCCGGACTGGCGCTTTCGGCGCTCACCCTCCGCTGGCTGGAGATCCTGCCACTCGGCGCCACTATCGCCACCAGCCTCGGCATGCCGCTGCACGCCGCGCGGCTGATCGTGCTGGTGCTTAGCGCCGTCACCACGGCAGCGGCCGCGCTGATCGTCGGGCCGATGAGTTTCGTCGGCCTGCTGGCGCCGCATCTGGCCGGGTTGTTCGGGCTGAGGCGCGCCGGGCCGCAATTGTTCGGCGCGGCGATGACAGGGGCGATGCTGGTGGTGTTCGCGGATTGGGTGGGGCGTGTTGTGTTCGCACCGACGGAGCTGCCGGCGGGTGTGTTGTCGGTGTTGATCGGGAGTGTGATGGTGGTGGGGGTGGTGATGGGAAGGCGGCGCACCTTCTAAGGTTGGCGCGAGGCCCCCCTCTCTGGCCTACCGGCCATCTCCCCCTCGAGGGGGGAGATCAGCAGCTTTGGCAACGGCGCCCATCTTACAACGTTTGTAACTGGCGAAAGCCGATGCGACATCCAATCTCCCCCCTTGAGGGGGAGATGTCCGGCAGGACAGAGAGGGGCGTGCCCCACTGCCAATGACAACTAGCTTCTCAGCCCTGTCAGCAGTCTTCACCCTCCCCGTTTCACACCCACTCTGCCCTTTGCTAGGCTCCCCCACCCGCAACAGGATCGCCCAGCATGATCGTCCAGGCCTGCATCAACGGCGCCCGCCCCGCCGACTTCCACCCGACACTTCCGCTCGACCCCGAAGCCATGGCGCACGATGCCGCCGCTTCGATCGCGGCGGGCGCCTCGGAACTCCATGTCCATGCGCGCGGTGCCGACCGACAGGAAAGCCTGGCGCCGGAAGCGATGGATAGAACGGTCGCAGCACTGCGCCGCGCCTGCCCGGGCACGCTGATCGGCGTCTCCACCGGCGCGTGGATAGAGAAGGACGACCTGCGCACGCTGGTCGCCATCTCCAGCTGGCGCGAATTGCCGGACTATGCCTCGGTCAATCTCAGCGAGACGGCGGCGCCGGTCGTCATGGAAAGCCTGCGCCAGCGCGGCATCGGCATCGAGGCGGGCCTGGCGACGATCGCCGACGCCGAGCGGCTCGTCGGCCTCGACCATGGCGGCCGCGTGCTGCGCGTGCTGATCGAGATTTCCGAGCAGACGCTGGATGAAGCTTTTGGTGCCGTCGACGGCATCGAAAAGGTGTTGGAACGCGCCGGCATCCGGCGTTCGATCCTGCTGCATGGCGAGAACGCGACGGTGTGGCCGTTTGTCGAACGGGCGGCGTCACGAAAGCTGTCGACGCGGGTGGGGCTGGAGGATGGCAAGGAATTGCCAGACGGCAGCGTGGCGGACGGCAACGCGGCGCTGGTGGCGGCGGCAGTCGGGATCTTCAGCGCCGCGCGCTAGCGGCGGCCGACAGCTTCAGTCGAACGTCGCCAGAGGCTCGGCGTTTATCTCCACCCACTCACAGCGCCGGCTGTCGTGGTAGAAGGACTGGAAAGGCGGCGGGAAGGTCGGGTCGGCGAAGGCGCCGACGGGAATGGCGATGACACCGGGCTGCGTGTCGATCCGGTAGTGGACGCTGGCGCCGCATTCCGGGCAGAAATTGTAGAGGACGCGGCCGCCCTGGTCGCCGATGCGGGTGAACTGCTTCGCCCGTCCCTCGATCGAAACATCGCCTTCGGCAAACCGGACATTGTAGCTGAAGGCGCTGCCGGTGCGCCGCTTGCAGTCGAGGCAATGGCACACCGAAATGCGGACCGGCTCGCCCGAACAGACGGCAGAAAGCTGACCGCAGAGACATTGCGCGCGGCGCGTGACCATGGCTGGCTCCTACGATGGACGATCTTACTGCGTATCCGCGTCAGCCCGCAATTCCGCGCGCTTCTCGTCCGACACCACCGCCAGATCCAGCACCTTCTGCAGGCCCGCCGCGTGGCGGAAGGTCGGCTCGGTCTGCACGCCGCTTTTCACCGCCTCGACGAAGCGCTGATAGTTGGTCGGTACGGTGCCGGCGTCGATCTCTTCCCATTTGGCGGTCTCGATGTTGTCGCCGACGCAGGCTTTCAGAACCGATCCTTCCAGATTGTGCACCACTTCGAGGCCGCCCTTGTCGCCATAGATGCGCAGGCGCAGTTCGTTCATGTGGCCGGTTGCCCAGCGGCTGGCATGGACCACGCCGAAGGCGCCGTTGGCGAAATCCAGCGTCATGGCGAAACTATCATTGGCGTCGAGGTCATAGTCGCCGATGCGGTTGCCCGGCGCCTTGTCGAAGGCGCGCAGGCGGCAGAAGACATGGTCGATGTCGAGCGCCGCGCCATAGCTGGCGAAATCGAGGATGTGGATGCCGACATCGCCGAGCACGCCGTTGGAGCCATGGCCGCGCGACAGCCGCCACAGCCATTTCGGGTCGGTGCGCCAGTCGCCCCAGAATTTCGACACCAGCCAGCTCTGCAGATAGGACGCCTCGACATGGCGCACCGTGCCGATCTCGCCGTCCCGCACCATCTGGCGCGCCTTCTGCAGCGGCGCCACGTTGCGATAGGTGAGGTTGACCATGTTGACTATGCCGGCGGCCTCCGCCGCATCCGCCATCTCGTTGGCCTTGCCGAAGTTTTCCGCCAGCGGCTTCTCGCACAGCACCGGCTTGCCGGCGGCGACCAGCGCCATGGTGGTCGGGTGGTGGATGCGGTCCGGCGTGACATTGGCGACGGCATCGAAGTTGCCCCAGTCGAGCGCCGCCTCCAGCGTGGTGAAGCGCTTCGGAATCTTGAAGCCGTCGGCGAATTCGCCGACGCGCTTTTCATCGACATCGACGGCCGCGACCAATTCGACGCCATCGATGGCGCCGAAGCGGCGGGCATGTTCCTGGGCCATCCAGCCGGTACCGAGTATCAAAAGCCGCATTCTTCTGCTCCCTGGGCGAATTGGTTCGATTCAATGATATGCCAATCTGGCCTAAGCGTTGTCGTCACGCAATTGCCGATGGCATGTTTTAGCGGAAGCCGGCCTCGCCGGAGGCATGCAGTTTGCCGCCGCGCTCGACGATCGGCTCCAGCGCCTTATCGACCGGCACGTTCGGCGCATCGAGGATGGCGGGTTTGGCGCCTTGCGGATTGTGCGCCCATTTGACCGCGTTGCGCAGCACCTTCTGCACCGTCGCGTCGTGATAGGTCGGATAGGTCTCGTGGCCGGGCCGGAAGTAGAAGACATTGCCGGCGCCGCGCCGATAGGTCAGCCCTGAGCGGAACACCTCACCGCCCTGGAACCAGGAGATGAAAACCGTCTCCAGAGGCTCGGGCACGGCGAACTGCTCGCCATACATTTCCTCGTTCTCGAGCTCGAAGAACTCGCCGACGCCTTCGGCAATCGGGTGATTGGGGCTGGTCACCCAGAGCCGCTCGCGCTCGCCCGCCTCGCGCCATTTCAGCGTGCAGGGCGTGCCCATCAGCTGCTTGAAGATTTTCGAGAAATGCCCGGAATGCAGCACGATCAGCCCCATGCCTTGCCAGACCCGGCGAGCGACGCGGTCAACCACCTGGTCGGCCACCGCGCCATGGTCCTTGTGGCCCCACCAGACCAGAACGTCGGTCTCGGCCAGGCGCGATTCCGGCAGGCCGTGCTCGGGCTGCTCCAGCGTCGCGGTCGAGGCCGAGATACCGGCGTCGGCGTTCAGCGCCTTGGCAATGGCCGCGTGCATGCCCTCGGGATAGAGGGCGGCGACCACCTCATTGGTCCGTTCATGGATGTTCTCGCCCCAGACGACAGCGCGAATTGTCATGATATCCTCGTGATGATTGGGAGCCGCCCCGGCGCATAGTCATAAAGGCTCGGGGCGGTATTGGAAGCGGTTTTCGCCGCGGCGCTCCCACGCCTTCTTATCCGGTTGGCAAGCGACCTTTCCCGTGCGCAATATTAGCGATGGGTGAAGTTCTCGTAGGGGTGGTGATCTTTGCTTGCCTGGCCGGGGCGGCGCTGGCCAGCCTGATAATCTATCCGCGCTTTCCCGAACATCATCGCCAGGACGACACCAGCGCCGTGGTCCGGCTTTCCGCCAACCTGTTCGTGGTGATGTCGTCCCTGGTGCTCGGCCTGATGATCAACTCGGCCAAGAACACCTTCGAGACGATCGATCACAACGTCCACAATTTCGCGACGCAGCTGATCATCCTCGACCGCTCGCTGCGCCTGTATGGACCGGAGACGGAAGACGCGCGCGCCACACTCACCGCCTATCTGCAGCGGCTGGTCGACGCCACATCGCCGACGCAGAAGACACCCGCCGTCGCCAACCGGCTGTCGGAGCTGCTGCTCAACAAGGTCGGCGACCAGCTGGCTGAGCTGCAGCCGCCGGAAGCCAAGCGCGCCACGGCGCTGCAGAACGCGACGCAGCAATTGCAGAAGGTCATCGAACAGCGCTGGGTTCTGGTCGGCCAGTCGGAAGGCATCATCCCCATGCCGCTGATGGCGCTGCTGGTCGCCTGGCTGACGCTGATCTTCGCCAGCTTCGGTTTTCGCGCGCCGCGCAACGCGACCGTCGTCGGCACATTCATCGTCTCGGGCGCTCTGGCGGCCGCGGCCGTCTATCTGATCATGGACATGGACACGCCCTTCTCCGGACCGATCCAGGTCTCGCCAGCGCCGCTCCAAAGGGCGCTGGCGGAACTGAAGCAGTGAGATCAGGGCCGGCTTAGCCTGTTCACCAGCCAATTCGCTGCCTGCATAGCGCCGTCGCCGCTCACCTCTTCGACCATCTCGGCCGCCCGCACGCGCACCTGCGGCGCCAGCGCGATCTCCAGCGCCGCGGTCAATGTTTCCGTTGTCGGCGTCGGACCGTCATGCGCCACCCCCATGCCAAGCTCGGCAATCCGCCGCGCCCAATAAGGCTGGTCGCCGATCTGCGGCACGATCACCTGTGGCACCCCTGACCGCGCGGCGGCATGCGTGGTGCCAGCACCCCCGTGATGGATCACGGCGGCGACGCGGGCAAACAGCGCCTGCTGGTTGACCTCACCAATGGCAAAGCAATCGTCCCAGTCGTCGATCGGCACAAGTTCGGCCCAACCCTTCGCGATGACGACACGCCGGCCATGGGCGCGGATCGCCTCGATCGCCGCCCGCGCCGTTTCCTCGGCGACCGCGATCGAGCCAAAGCCGACATAGATTGGCGGCGAACCTGCCTGAAGGAAGGCCTCCAAACCGTCCGGCAGTGGCCGCTCGTCCGGCAGGATGCAGGCGCCGGGCTGCACGGTTTCGATCAGGTCGGAAGGCTGCCACGGTCCGAGCGTCGGGTCGCAGATGAGCAGCACGGGATCGCCATAGACATAGGCGCGGACATTGTCCAAGGCAGGCAGATCGAGCTTCGCGCGCTGGCTGTTGATCGCCTCGCCGAACAAAGCGTTCTTGGTGGCGATGTCCCGCTCCCACAGGGCCCGGTTGTCGGTGATGTCGGCGGGAAGCGGGTGCCCCGGATATTCATGCGGCCGATTGTGCTGCGACGGCAGCCAGATCGGGCAGAAGGTGCCGAGCATATAGGGAATGCCCTTTTTCTCGGCGACCAGCCGTGCGGCAGCGCAGGACGGAAACAGGCCGAACCCCACGACGGCGTCGCAGCCCTCGGCCGCCACGCCCAGCGCATCGTATTGCCGCGCGACGATCTCGGCTGCCTGGCCCGAGATCAGACCGGCTATGCCTTCGGGCGAGGATGCCCGCCGGCGCCGGATCATTTCCTTTGCCCATTCGCGTACCGGCGCGAAGGCCGGCGCCAGCGGCACGCCGGCGCGGGCGAGCAGCGCCGCAAACTCCGCATCGCCTGGCGCGCTGACCCGCGCCTCGACGCCGAGTGCCTGTAACGCCGCGCCGAGCGCCGCCAGGGGCTCGACGTCGCCGCGCGAGCCGTAAGTCGACAGTAAAATCCGCATTCTGTGCTCCGTTGTGGTTGAATCGGAGCAGCGTAAATACGCGATATGAGGGGTCTTGCCGCAAGCCGGGGGTGCGCCATATTTATGTTCTGGGAGGGGGCGATGCTTCCGGCCCTCAAATCACATCCATTCCGACAGAGCTGCCGGCGCGTCGAAATCCGTCGCTTCCGGTAAATCATGCGCTTGGCGGCCGTGCGACAAGCATGGCCATGACAAGAATCGTCTCCACCTTGATCGGCTTTGTGGCCATCCTGACATGGTCGTTCCTGGCGCTGCTTTCGACCGCGGCCGGGCCTATCCCGCCGTTCCAGCTTGCCGCCATGACCTTCTTCCTGGGCGGCTTGGTGGGCGTGGTGAGCTGGATCTTCAGGCCACACGCGATCCGGTCGCTGCGCCAGCCCTGGCAGGTCTGGGCGCTGGGCGTCGCCGGGCTCTGCATCTACCATTGCGCCTATTTCTTCGCGATCCAATCGGCGCCGCCGGTCGAGGTCAGCCTGATCGCCTATCTGTGGCCGCTGCTGATCGTGGTGTTTGCCGCGTTCCTGCCCGGCGAGACGCTGAAAGCGCATCACATCATCGGTGTGCTGCTCGGCCTGGCCGGCGCGGTCGCCATCATCACCAAGGGCGGCAATGTCGGGCTCGCCGGCGGCATCATGCCCGGTCACGTCATCGCATTGTTCTGCGCCTTCGTCTGGTCGGGCTATTCGGTGCTGTCGCGCCGTTTCGGCAAGACGCCGGTCGACGTCGTCGCCGGCTATTGCCTGATCACCTCCGCGGTGGCGTTGCTCTTGCATCTTGGCCTGGAGCGGACGGTCTGGCCGGCCTCGACGACGCAATGGGCCGCGATCGCCACGCTCGGCACGATCCCGCTCGGCGCCGGCTTCTACGCCTGGGACTGGGGCTGCAAGCATGGCGACATCATGATCCTCGGCGCGCTGTCCTATGCCGCGCCGCTCTTGTCGGTGATCGCCCTTCTGGCGTTCGGCTTCGGCGCCTACCATTGGTCGGTGGGGCTCGCCTGCGCGCTGATCGTCCTTGGCGCGCTGACGGCAGCCAAGGACATGCTGGGCAGGAAGCGGAAAGGGGTCGCGCCGGCAGGCTAAGTCGCGCCGGCCTCTCTTAGGCGCAATTCCGGACGGAAAACCGCTTCACACTTTTCCTGGAATTGCTTGAAAGATCAGCCCTGGCGGCCTTCCTGGGCCACTTGCGTCGGCGACCTGGTCAGGCGCGGCACGACGACGAGGCGCTTGATCTTGCCCTTCTTGTAGGCGGCGAGGAAGCGCTGGTAGTCCCTGAAGACGACGCAGCCATTGGACTCGGCACGGCCGCCGCGCAGCATGTAGGTGTGCGCCAGCAAGCCGTTGCGGCCATATTTGTTGCTGCCGCTGGCCGGCGTCAGCCGGATCGCCTCGACGCCGTGGAAGCGCGATTCCCGGAGCGACAGATTGTAGGTGTCGGGCGGCGTCGGGCCGACATTCTTGCGATTGACGAAACGCGGCTGATCGACCATCGAACCGAGCCCGGAATGCGCCTCCAGCTTCGAGCCGTCCGGCATGTAGACCGTCCTGGCCGAGATATCATAGATGGCGACGCCATTGCCCATGGATGGGCCGGTGAAGAGGTTGCGGAAGGCGCTGCCGAGGCCGCCGCTCTCGGGCGTGTCGGGCTTGGCATAGGCCAGCATCTCGGACGCCTGCGCCTTGCTTCTCTTTGACGGCTTCGAGCTCGCCACGAGCGGCTTCGCGTTCGGCACGCCCGGCAGGGCCTGGTCGCCGGTTCTCGGCGAGACCGTAGTCTGCCCGCCGTCCGCGGTGTCGTCCTCAGCAGGTTGCGGCTTGGCTTTGGAGGCCAGCGGCTTCTGCGGCTTGGCGGCAATCTGGTCGGGTGCCTCGGTCGCACGCTCGAGCACGGTGCGCGGGCGAAGGCCGGGCACGGCAATCGTGTCAGGCAGATCATCCTGCGGCGGCAGCGAGGCGACCTGATACTCCGCGTCCTGGGCGTTGTCCTGATTGCCGGCGACATCGGGCGCGTCGCTGTTGGCCAGCGCAACGGCGGTCGGAACGTCCGCCGTATCCTCCGGCAGGGCATTGGCAAGCGCCAGCGCGAGCTCGGAGGCTTGCCGGACCTGCGCCGGATCGGAGCCGAAGCGGGCTTCGTCCGGAGCGCCTGGCAGCGCCCCGCCGAAGCGGCTTGCCGAGGGCAGGCTGGCGAGCAGGAACGGCGCATTCTCGGCGCGGGCGAAGGCCTCGGCCAGCTTCTTCTGGGAGAGTCCTGCGCTTTTGACGACGACGTCGAAGCGGTCGGCCACGCCGGCGGCCGAGGCCACCAGGACGACCTTCTCCTGCGCGATCTTTTCGTGCGCGATCGTATCCGGCGCCGGCAGCTTGAGGCGCGCCATCTTGCCGTCGTGCTTCGAATTGTCGGATTTGAGCGTGTCGGGCGCCTGGCCCGCATGCAGGAAGCTGGTGGCGAGGCTGAGGCACCCTGTATCGCAGCCGCCGGTCAGCGAGCCGGTCTTGTAACCGCCATTGGCGGCAAGACGCGGCGCCCAGGCATTGGCGAGCTTGCGGCGCTGGTCGCCAAGCGCGATGTCGCGCGGCGAAAGCAGGCTCGGCAATCCACTGGAGGCGGCGCTGAGCGACGTGCTCACCGAATAAAGGCCGGCGAGCGTCGCGACGGACCATAGCGCAAGGGCGGCGCCGACAGCGGGCACCACAATCCAGCGTTGGCTGGACTTCCTGGAAATCATCTCCCCATGAGGAGCGTCGCCCCGATTTTTCAAACGCAAAAACGCCATACGACCACTCTCAATCGGCATGCCGGTTTGCGACCTTGCATCCGTGACGATTACAGTTCGCCTGGTGCCCCCTGCACCTTTCGCGTCTGTTGCCGATTGATTCAAAAGATGGACAAAGTTGGTTAACCAATCCCTCCACCGATCGCCGATTTGGCGATGGTCGATACGAAAAAAGAGCCCTCCATGGTCTTCGCCACGGTAAAAATGCTCTCCCTCACCCGCTTTGCTGCCTGTTTTTCCAGCCCCTGTCAAGAAACCGTGAAGGCTGGAACCGCAGCACGTTTCGCCCGTTAGAGGCCGATTTGGGTCAAATTGCGACCGCTGGTAAGTCCCGAAGACCATAAGCCGGAATGTTGTGGGTCAGCCTGATCCCGCGTCGTTTCGTTTTCGACGTCAGGACAATCGCACCCAAAGAAAGTCACTCCGACTGCGAACGCCGCCCCTGCGCGATTCCCGCTTGACCTTCCAGCTACTGGAAACCTTAGTCTGAAGGAAAGCCGCCGAGCGGCCTTCCTGTCGCGGCTGGGAGAAACCAATGGATCGACGCGGTGTTCTGGCGGCCGCCGTCACGCCCCGGACAGCAATCCTGGCGCTCGCCGCCTCGCTGGTGCTTGCCTCTGCGACGGTGATGGCCTCGGGCAATGCGGTCGTGGCCGCCCGACAGTCCTCCATGAAGGACATGGCGGCGGCGGCAAGGACGATCGCCGAGATGTTCGACGGCAAGCGCGCCTATCAGCCCGAAAGCTTCAAGGCGGCGGCCGGGACGCTGCGCGATCGCACCGGCGCCGCCCTGATCGCTGAATTTCCCGCCGGCTCGCTCGGCGCGCCGTCTGGCGCCAGGGAGGAGATCGACCAGGCGCGGCCGGAATTCGAAACGCTCGCCCGCCATATTGGCCTGCTCGCCGCCGCGCTCTCCAGCAAGGCCGACAAGGCGCCGGCCGAGATCACCGGCGACATGCGGATGGGAGCCGGCCTGCCGATGGATGGCGGCAGCCTGCTCGGCAAGCGCGCGAACGCGGCGGAGATCAATCCGGAAAAGCTGCCAGTGGAACATCTCCTGCATCTCATCCTACAGGACTGTTCGAGCTGCCATTCACGGTTCCGCGAAAAGCTCGAATGAGCCCGGCCTGCATCACAAAAGTGACTCGCTCACCCCGCTATATGCTAGGCTTATGCAGCCAAGCGGAGTTCATCATGGATGCTAGCGAATTGCGGACCATAGGCGACACGCTGATGCGCCTCGTCACGCCCGACATGTCGCCGAAGGAGCTGGTCAAGGCGGTGCGCAAAGTGCATCCCGACGCCAAGAAGAAGGACATCGCCCGCGCCGCCTTCCACGCCATCATCGCCAACGCCGATCAGGACCTCGGTAGAGCGCGAAACCTGCAGGCCTTCGCGCTTGCCGAGCGCACGCAGCGGTCGGAATAAACTCTTTGAGCAATGTCTAGAATTGTCTCATCGGCGCTGCCGAAAAATTAACAAGTGGCTTCTACCTTAATAAGCGATCTCTAATATTAAACACCATCGCGGGGAACCCATGACCAAGAACCTTGGCAACGCCGCGTATGGCGTTTCCGCGAAGGCCGTAAAGCCTTCGCTGTTCGGCAAGGCGGCGCCGGCGCTGTTTCCGCTGGTGGTGGTGGCGCTCGGCTATTTCATCGGCAAGCAGTTCTTCGGCTTTTGATAGCCGGGCCAGCGCCGACCGGCTGGCTTTTACCGAATGTTCAGCGATGCCTCCCATCCTGCGCCACCGGGCGGGAAGGACAGTCAACGAGGCTGACGCCGATGCATCGGATGCTCAAGGAAACGCCACCGCTGGCGATCGACGATCAGGTGGAAGCCGGGCGGCTCGAGGCGCTGGACCGCTTCGACGTGATGGACACGCCGCGCGAAGAGGCTTTCGACCGCATCACGCGGCTCATCAAGAACATCTTCGAGCTGCCTATCGCCATCGTCTCGATGATCGACGGCCACCGGCAGTGGTACAAGGCCTATGAGGGCCTGGAGAACCGCGAGGTCGCCCGCGACGCGACGTTCTGCAAATACACGCTGCACGACATGACGCCGCTGATCGTGCCGGACGCCCGCGACGATGCGCGCTTCGCGCAAAATCCCATGGTGACGGCGGGCCCGCGGATCCGCTTCTATGCCGGGGCGCCGCTGCGCACCCATGACGGCCACAACATCGGCACGGTCTGCGCCATCGGCTTCGAGCCGCGCGCCTTCACCGCGCGCGAGAGCGCCATCCTGTCCGATCTTGCCGGACTTGCCATGGACGCGCTGGAATTGCGCCAGCAGGCCTCGCTCGACAGCCTGACCGGTGCACTGTCGAGGCGCGCCTTCAAGGAGCAGGCCGCGCAGGCAATCGCGCTGGCGCAGCGCCACAGGCATGGCCTTGCCTGCATCGCCTTCGATCTCGATCATTTCAAATCGATCAACGACCGCCATGGCCACGCCACCGGCGACAAGGTGCTTGTCGCCGTCGCCGAGGCCTGCCGCGCTCAGCTGCGCGGCAGCGACCTGTTCGGCCGGCTGGGCGGCGAGGAGTTCGCTTTGGTCCTGCCGCATACCGACCGGGCGCATATGAGCGGCGTCGCCGAGAAGGTGCGCGAGGCGATCGAGCAGATCGCGATCAGGAACGGCCAGACCAGGGTGCCGGTCACATCCAGTTTCGGCATGGCGGCGCTGGACGCACGCACGTCCGATATCGACGCCCTGCTCGCCAATGCCGATGCCGCGCTCTACGAGGCCAAGGCCGCCGGCCGCAACCGCTGCGTCGCCTGGCTGCAGGTCAACGATATGCCAGCCAGCCCGCGTCGGCGCGTGCTGAAGGCCGGCCGCATCCTGTTCAACAACCGCATGTCGTCCATCGACTGCACGGTGCGGACGCTCGGCGAGGACGGCGCCGGCCTCGATATCTCGAGCTCGATCGGCGTGCCTGAGACATTCAGCCTGGCGATCCGTTCGGATGCGCTGGAAGCGCGCTGCCGCATCGTCTCGCAGACCGAGCGCCGCATCGAAGTCGAGTTTTGCTGAAACTCGCGTAAACACGCCTCGGCGGGCCATATATCGTTTTTATTAATTAGCAATTACAAATATATGTGACGCCGCCCTTCGCCTTCGTACTAAAGGCCAATAAAATACGCTTTGAGGCAACCTCCCTCACTGTAGATCGTATTTCCGATCAAGAGATACAATTCTTCATGCAAGAGCAGGGGCTGTAGATGGTGTCGGGAGAGCCAGACAGTGTCCGTGTAAAGGCCATCAACGGCCAATGGATCGTGCGCATCGTCGAAGGCGGCAGGCTTACACAGCAGGTGTTCGACATCCACGCGCAAGCCGAAAGCTTTGCCGAGGAGGAGCGGCTGCGGCTGGGACTGCCCGGCGAACCGCCGACGGAAGAGCCGGTGGAGATGCGGCGTGGTCGGCAGGCGCGATAGAACCATCGACACATCGACGAAAGGCCGCGCGTTGCGGGGTTTGCGCTGAGTGTAAAAATGCGGGAACGTTCGGCGGACTGGAGTTCTGCCGATGTGCAATCTTTACAACATTACCACAAGCCAGGAGGCTGTCCGGCAGTGGACGCGGGCGATGCGCGACATTTCGGGCAACCTCGAGCCCTCGGTCGACATCTATCCCAATCAGCCGGCGCCCGTGGTGCGCAACGCCGCCGACGGCAGTCGCGAACTTGCCAACCTGCGTTGGGGCATGCCGACGCCGCTGGAGCGGGTACGCGGCAATGCCGATCCCGGCACGACCAATATCCGCAACCCGCAATATGGTCACTGGCTGCCCTATCTCGGCGTCGAAAACCGCTGCCTTGTGCCGGTGACGAGCTTTGCCGAACCTTCTCCCACGCCCGGCGACAAGGACCCTGAGACAGGCGTCCAGAAGAACTTCTGGTTCGCGTTGAGCGAGGAGCGACCCCTGTTCTTTTTTGCCGGGTTCTGGACGCCGTGGCATGGCGTGCGCAAGGTCAAGGAAGGCCCCGACGATCACGAACTTTACGGCTTCCTGACGACGAGGCCCAACGCGCTGATCGCGCCGATCCATGAGAAAGCGATGCCGGTGATCCTGACCACGCCGGATGAAACCGAATTGTGGCTGACCGCGCCTTGGTCGGAAGCCAAGGCGTTGCAGAGGCCGGCGCCCGACGACGCCTTGGTGATCGTCGAAAAACCGGCGACGCAGATCAAGTTTCCGGCGGAACCGCCGGCACAGGGATCGTTGTTTTAAACGCGCCTTACCCCCTCGCCTTCTGCAGCACCCAGATATAGCCCTTGGGCGGGTGGTCCTGGTCGATGAACTGGGTCTTCACCACCGTGTCCTTTCGGTCGCAGCGCTTGCAGCGAAAGCGAATGGCTTCCAGCGGCTTATTCCAACCGGCCACCTTGGCCACGTCGTTCGCCATGAAGCGACCGACGTGATAGCAGTGGCGACACTCGACGATGAGCAGCATGTTGGCCTTTGCCGCTCGGCCGACACTGTCCATGGGTCCGGCCATTTTTCATATCCGAATGCGTAGGCCTTCGCCCCATCTCCTGACAAAATAGGAACGCGTTCCTCGCCAAGTCAATTCGCCCTTGACAATTTTGTTCCCTTTTTGTTCACTACCCTAAACAGCCAAAGGGAGAAAAGAGATGGACAATATCGTCAGGCTCGACAGTCGGCAGGAAGCTTCGCTCCAAGCGATCGCCGACCGGTTCATTACCCGGCATAAGGGCGACGCGGTCAAGGCGCTGAAGGAGATGATCGTGCTCAATGGACATCTCCAGGAGCAGTTGGATAAGTTTGCCACACCCAGGCTTGATGGGCGGCAAGGTGGCTAACGCAGGATAGGCTGGCGCTCTACGGCGCCCCCCTCTGTCCTACCGGACATCTCCCCCACGAGGGGGGAGATTGGCAGCCTCAGCGCCTCGCGCGTTCGCCTCGTCCCGTCTATGCCGGCACGCGCTTCAGCGCCTGCGCCATGCAGTGGATGCCGCCGCCGGTTTTCGAGATCTCGCTCATGTCGACGGCCGCGACCTCGAAGCCGCGCGCCTTCAACTGGCTGATGAGGCTTTTGCTCGATGTCGGCGCGATGACCCTGTCCTTACCGAGCGACATGAAGTTGCAGCCGAGCGCCATCGTGTCCTGGAAAGGCACGTCGATGATTTCGTGGCCCTTGCCCTTCAGCCAATCGACGATGCCGGGCTCGGTGCAGGCGAGACAGACGGCAGTGAGCTTTTCGGCGATCGGCACCACCATCAGGTCGATGTGGACATAATACTCGTCGATGAAGGCGAGCCGCGTTTCCCAGCCTTCCTTCTCGAACCAGTCCTGCACCTGGCGGGCGCCTTCTTCCTGGGTGCGGGCGCCGCCGCAGCCGATCAGCACCACGCCGTCCTCGATGACGTTGAAGTCGCCGCCCTCGAAAGTGCCGGCCGTCACCATGTCGTAGATCGGGATGCCGAGCTTTTCATAGGTGCGGATGGCGGCATAATTCTCGCCGCGCCGCCACCAGTTGGCCATGGCGGTGATGAAAGCGCCGTAAGGCGTCATGACGCTGGAATCGCGCGAATAGACCTGCATCGGCAGTTCCGGCGTCGGCTCGTGCCAATGGATGTTGACGCCGAAATGCTCGTAGGCCGCGACGAGGTCCTTGTGCTGCGCCTGCGCGATCTGGACGTTGCAGGGCGCCTCGCGCAGATGCTTTCGCGACAGCGAGCTGGTCGACAGGTGGCGCAGGAAATTGGGCGAGCCGAGCAGCACGTCGGTCAGGACGTCGGTCTCATTGGCAAACCCCCAGACGGTCAGCGGCTTGGTGCCGCCATTAGGGTTGCGGCGTTGCAGCGAGAACGGTTCGGCGACGATGCGGTCATGGACGGTCATGGGGTTCTCCTCGATTGGGACTATGCGGCTTGATTGGGTTGGCTGCTCGGTATCCACCAGTCGCGGCCGCGCGGCGTGGTGACATATTCGGGCCAGCGGAAGTTGATCGGCGCCTCGTAATCGCAAAGCGGCGCGATCCAGTTCGAGCCGCCGACGCCGCCGCCGGTGCGGGCGACGAATTCGTCCATGGCGGCATCGCGCGCGGCCTTGTCTTCCAGCAAGCGCAGCGCGGTCAGCGCCACGGTTTTCGAAGCGCAGGTGACCATCGGATCGATGGTTGCCGGAATGCCGCCCAGCGCGTTCATCGCCCACGAGGGGTAGGCATGGCCGTTGACCGAGCGCAGCGCCGGGCGGGCGACGTAGAAGCGCGAGGTCGGCGCGTGCCAGCTCATGTCGGTGTAGTCGTCGGAGGTGGAATTGACCTGCGAAGGCGGCAGGTCACGGCGCAGGATCGCTTCGGCTTGCCTCGGGTCGATCAGCCGCTCCAGTTCGTCGATGAAGGGGTTTTCGGTCGCCCCGCCGCCGGCATTGACCTGGACCTCGCGGGCGATCGCCCTCGCCTCGTCGCTCCAGCGCGGCGCGCCGACGGTCGACAGCGCCTGATAAGTGATGTCGGCCATGGCATGGTTTGCCAGCCCGGGCCGCGACTTCGACACCCAGTGGCGCTCGACGCGGCAGCCGCTCATCCTGGCCGCCGCTTCCGCGTTGCGGTCGAGCACGGCGGTGACCTGCTCGGCCATGGCAATGGTCGGCACGCGGATCATGTACTGGATCTCGGCTAGGCCGGCCGGCAGATTGTCGGCGGTCGCCTGGCCGGCGGTCAGGATCGCCTCGCTGATCGACCAGCCGCCCTGATGCGTCAGCATGGAGTCGCGCAGCGCCTTGGAGGCCAAGTACATCATCATCAGCGCGTCGTTGGCGCCCGGCGCCCGCACAGCCGAATGCGCCTGCGGGATCGGTGCTCTATCGCCTGCGCGAATCCAGTTTTCCGGTTCATCGCAGACGAAGCGATAGATCATCGCGTAGGCGGCGCCGCAATGCGTGTCCCAGCGCGCCGTGTTGCAGAGCGGCAGCATGTAGAAGGGATGGAAAGAGATCATGCCGGCAAGGCCGTCATAGTAACCCTTGGCCGCATGGATCGGCTTCGAGCCCCTCACCTTCTCCGCCGGCTCGCCGGTGAAGCGCAGCGTGCCCTTGATGCCGTGCTCCAGCATCGCCGCCTTGGCGGCAAGCAAACCGCCGAGGCTGCCGATGCCGAGCCCCGAATGCGGGTCGGTGTGGCCGCCGGCTTCGATACCAAGACCCGGCCGCGCGCGCTTCACCGTCGCCGCCTCCTGGCAGTTGCCGGGCACGGCGTCATATTCGCCATACATACCGATCACCGGGCCGTCGCCATTCGTCCAGTGCGCGCAAAAGGCCGTCGGCATGCCGCCCGAGCCCTCCTCGACCGAAAAGCCCTCGCGCTTCAGCCGATCGACGTACCAGGCAGCCGACTGGTATTCGCGCCAGGCGGTTTCGCCGAAATCGAAGATGGTGCGCGTCCAGGCCGACAGCAGCGGCTGGATGCTGTCGATGCAGGCAAGCGCGGTTTGCCCTGCCGAGGTCGTCAGCGGTTTCTCCATGAGCCCAAGAAAGCAGTGAAGCGGCTCGTCAAAAAGTGATATGTTTTCCCGGCTCGTGCAAATTCGGTTCACCTGAGGTCCTGTGCGAATACCGTCCACCCAGGCGCTGCGCGCCCTCGACAGTTTTGCCCGTCACGGCAGCGTATGGCGCGCCGCCGACGAGTTGCATCTCACGCGAAGCGCTGTGTCGCATCAGCTCAGGCTGCTCGAACGCGACCTCGGCTTCGATCTCTTGCAGCGCATCGGCAAGGGCGTGGCGCTGACGCCGCGCGGCCAGCGCTATGCGGCGGACGTCAGGAAGGCGCTGACCGTGCTTGGCGATGCGGGAACGCAAAACAATGGCGCCGGCGTCGGCGGCTCGTTCGCCGTGTCCTGCCCGCCGGGCTTCGCCTCGATGTTCCTGTGCACCCATATCGGCGAATTCCAGCAAATGTATCCGGATGTGGCGCTGTCCGTGCTGACGCCGCGCCGGCTTGACGACGTCTCCAATCCGGACGCCGACGCCTTCATCGCCTTCGGCGTCGGCAACTGGCCGAACCGGGCAGTGGAGCTGTTGTGCGAAGTCTCCTTCACGCCGCTCTGCAGCCCGACGCTGCTCAACAAGGTAGGCGGCTTTTCCAAACCCGCGGACGTCCTGCGCGCCAATCTCTTACATCTCGGCGATACCGAGGACTGGGCGCGCTGGCTGGCACTGTCCAAGGTGGAAAATCCCGACACCGAAGGCGGCATCTTCTTCTCCGACATGAACCTCGTCTTTTCGGCGGCGGTCGCCGGACAAGGGATTGCCATGGGTGACGAGCTGACCGGCCGCCGGGCGCTGAACGAGGGCCGCCTGGTCAAGCCGTTCGAGGCATCGGTGCCCTCGCCGCGCTCGTACTACCTGGTGTTCGAGCATGCAAAGGCCGGGCACCCGGTGCTGAATGCATTCGGCGGATGGCTGCGGGCGAAGCTGTCGGAGAATAGGCTGTAGGGGTAATGAGATTAGCCGATCTCCTCGACGGGGCATTGGCGCTCCCGCGTATTCGCCGCGCTACCCACCCGTGAATCAAATTTGCCGATCAGGCGAAAACTATTCGGTTGCGGTGAGCCGCTTGCCTGCCCTACGCTTGGCCAGGCGTGAGGAAAGAGGCAGGATGCAGCAACCCGGCCGGGCCGCAGAAATCAGAGCGAACGGGATCGGCAAGAGCTTCGGCTCGTTCCGGGCGCTGGACAACCTCACGCTCGACATCGGCCGTGGCGAATTCCTGACGCTGCTTGGGCCTTCGGGCTCCGGCAAGACCACCTTCCTGATGATCCTGGCAGGCTTTGTGCAGCCGAGCGAAGGCAGACTGTTCAGTGATGGTATCGACATCACCGAACGCCCGGCCGAGCAGCGGGCCGCCGGCATGGTGTTCCAGGGCTATGCGCTGTTCCCGCATATGAGCGTGGAAGCCAACATCGCCTTCCCGCTCAAGGTGCGCAAGAGATCGGCCTCCGAAATCAAGAAGCGCGTCGGCGAGATGGTCGAGCGCGTGGGGCTGGAGGGCCACGAGAAGAAGCTGCCCGCGCAGCTTTCCGGCGGCCAGCAGCAACGCGTGGCGCTGGCCCGCGCGCTGGTCTTCGAGCCGGGCGTGCTGTTGCTCGACGAACCGTTCTCGGCGCTGGACAAGAGCCTGCGCGGCCAGATGCAGGCCGAGATGAAGCGGCTGCACCAGGAAACCGGCACCACCTTCGTCTTCGTCACCCATGACCAGAGCGAGGCGCTGGCGCTGTCGTCGCGCGTCGCCATCTTCAACCACGGCAAGCTGTTGCAGGTCGGCGCGCCGGACGAAGTCTACGACCGCCCGGCCAACCGTTTCGTCGCCGAGTTCCTGGGCGAGATCAACATGCTGCCGCTGAAGGGCGTGAAGCCCGCCGACAACGGCGCAACGGGCCTGTGCGAAGACCGCGCGGTCAACATGCGCTGCAAGGCCGAAGCGATAAAGGGCGACGCTCTGCTGGCCATCCGGCCCGAGCACATGTCGATCGCGCGCGAAGCCGCCGCCGGCGAGAACGGTATCGCCGCGACCGCGATCGGCTCGACCTATATGGGCGCTGCGACCAAGCTCGACCTGACCACGCGCCAGGGCGCCAAGGTCACCGTCTCGGTGCCGAACGAGGTTGCGGCGGCGGCACTCAGCAAGGGCAATTCGGTCTGGCTGACCTGGCCGGCCGAAAGAGGTTTCCTCCTTCCGCACGGAGGACAATAAACATCGTCGCGGCGGCTTGAAGATCGCCGGACGGGCTTGCGGATCCAATCAATCAAAACAAGGGGAACTGACATGACAAACGAAACCAAAAAACAGTCCATCCAGTCGCTTTCCGAGCGGGCACAGCGCGGCGAGATCTCGCGCCGCCAGTTCGCGCAGCTTGCGGGCCTCGTGCTTGCCGGCACGCCAATGCTTTTGCGCTCGACAGGCGCTTTCGCCGAGACGAAAGGGCTGGTGCTGGTCAATTGGGGCGGCGACGCCATCACGGCTTACGACGCCGCCTACGGCCAGGCCTTCACCAAGGACACCGGCATCCCGGTCAAGATGGATGGCTCGGGCCCGACCGAAGGCGCGATCGCGGCGCAGTTCAAGAGCGGCGCGCCGACCTGGGACCTGGTTGACGTCGACCCGTTCTCGGCCATCACGCTCGGCGGCCAAGGCATGCTCGAGCCGATCGACTACAAGGTCGTCGACAAGACCAAGATGCGGCCGGGCTTCGGCTGGGAGTTCGCGGCGTCGACCTATTTCTTCTCCTATGTGATCGCCTACGACTCGCAGAAGTTCGGCTCCAACGCGCCGACCGGCATGGCCGACTTCTTCGACGTCAAGAAATTCCCCGGCAAGCGCTCGCTCTACAAATGGGGCGTGTCGAGCTGGGAGGCAGCACTTCTCGCCGACGGCGTCGCGCCGGCCTCGCTCTATCCGCTGGATCTCAAGCGCGCCCATGACAAGATCGCCGCCTTCAAGGAAAACGTCGTCTCCTACTGGGGCGGCGGCGCCGAGAGCCAGAGCGTGCTGCTCAACGGCGAGGCCTCGATGGCGATCGTCTGGTCGACGCGCGCCTCGCTGATCGAGCAGGATTCCGGCGGCCAGATCAAGTTCATCTGGGACCAGGGCCTGATCTCGCCCGGCGCGCTGGCCGTGCTGAAGAACAACCCCGGCGGCAAGGATGCGGCGATGAAGTTCATCGCCAGCGCGCAGGACCCGCAAAAGCAGCTGATCATGTTCGACAAGCTCGGCCAGGGCCCGGCCAACCCGGCCACCGACGCGCTGATCCCTGCCGACAAGAAGCGCATCAACCCTGTCGACCCCGCCAACATGACGAAGCAGATCCCGCTCGACATGGACTGGTACGCCAAGAACTACGGCGCGGCGCTGGACGAATACACCAAGATCATCTCCGCCTGAGCCGGCGGAGACTTTTCGACCGATGAGAGGCACCCTCTCCGAGAGGATGGGCGCGGCGCTGTTGATGGCGCCGCTGCTCCTGTTTCTTGCCCTTGCCTATGCCTGGCCCTTCCTCGGCGTGGTGAAGTGGAGCTTCACCTTGCCCACGCCGGGGCTCGGCCAATACCACGCCCTGCTTACGGATGACCTCGTGCAGTCGGTGTTCATCCGCACGCTGCGCATCGCGGCGATCGTCACGGTGGTGTCGGTCACGGCCGCGTACGCCATCACCATTGTGTGGGTGCGCGGCAGTCCGGCGCAGCGCGTGATTGCCGAGTTCTGCATCCTGGTGCCGTTCTGGATTTCGGTGCTTACGCGCGCCTTCGGCTGGGTTGCGCTGCTATCCAACCGCGGCCTGATCAACACCTGGCTGCAATCGATCGGCTTCATTTCCGAACCGCTGACCCTGGTGCGCAACGAGTTCGGCGTCATCGTCGGCATGTCGCATTTCCTGATCCCTTTCGCGGTGTTTCCGCTGGCGTCGGCCATGCGCAGCCTGGACGAGCGCGTGTTGCTTGCCGCGCGCGGACTCGGCTCAAGCCGCATGCGCACCTTCTGGACCGTCTTCGTGCCGATGACGCGTTCGGGCATCATCGGATCGGCGATGATCGTCTTCGTCTTTTCGCTCGGCTTCTTCGTCACGCCGGCGATCCTCGGCGGCGGCCGCAGTGTCATGATCGCGGAGCTGATCTACCTGCGCATCTTCCAGAGCCCCGACTGGGGGCTGGGCGCGGCGATCAGCGTCGTGCTGGTGGTCTTCATCGGGGCGCTGATGGCGGTGCTTTTCCGCTATGTCAAACCGAAGGAACTGGTGTAGCCGAAATGCCGACCTATCGACCCGGCCCTGTCTCGCTGATCCTCGCCGTGCTGGTGGCGCTGTTCCTGCTGATGCCGCTGCTTGCCGTCATCCCGGTGTCGCTGACGCCAAGCCGCATGCTGACCATGCCGACCGGCGAATTGTCGCTGCGCCACTATCGTTCGCTGATCGAGGATCCGCGCTGGCTGGATTCCATCCTTTTGTCGCTGCGCATCGGCGTGGTCAGCAGCGTGTTCTCCACGGTGCTCGCGCTAACCTTCAGCCTCGGTGTCTGGATGTTCCAGCCGCGCTTCACGGCCACCCTTGTCGGCTTCGTGCTGTTGCCGATGGTGGTGCCGCCGGTGGTGTCGGCAGTGACGCTCTATTTCCTGCTCACCTCGATCTCCGGCATCACGTCCTTCTTCGGCTATGACACCTGGCTTGGCGTCGCCATGGCGCATTCGGTGATGACGGTGCCGTTCGCCACGGTGCTGATCCTGGTCTCGCTCAGCCAACTCGATCGGCGCATCGACCTTGCCGCGCGCGGCCTTGGCGCCAGTGTCTGGGAACGCGCCACGCGCGTCATCATGCCCAACATCAAGTTCGGCATCGTCACCGCGGCGCTGCTGTCGTTCGTGCTGTCCTGGGAAGAGATCGGCGTGACGCTGTTCATCACCTCGGTCAACGCCATCACGCTGCCAAGGCTGATGTGGATGGGCCTGCGCGACAACATCGACCCGGCGATCGCCGCACTTTCGGTGATCCTAATCGTCATCACCGTTCTGGTGCTGGCGGTGCGGAGCGCGGTGACCGGGCAGCGCAGCGCGCCATAAAACCCGACAGGCTGTTTCCAAAACGTAAAGGCCCGCCGGGAGCGGCGGGCCTCACGAAGTGCCAAAGTGGAAGTTCGGCGCTTCAGATGATCCGGGGGTGTGGATCGCCCGCGAGGTTAGCCGCCGGCAGCGGCCCAAGCGACTTACAAATCGGTAAGCTTCGCTTCCGCGCGGCGTCACGAGGTAAGAAAAAGCCACGCATTTTCAGCCGCTTGCGGACGCAATCCGTGGCCGTTCCGGCAATTATTCAAGCAAAAGTGATGGGGTCGTCATCACGCACCATGGTGATCGGAACAACGTGTCAGGACAGGGCGGAAAAGTACGAGGCACGACATCGGCGCCGCCACGCGGGCCGTCGGGTCGTTTGCAAGTCAGCGCCCTGAAGCAAGGGAGCGCCGGCGCAGACGAAGGCCCCCCGGCCTCGCCTGCATATGCGCCAGCTTAGGCGGCCTGCGGCCGCCGCATCCTTTCGACAAGCGCCTGCCGGTCGGGTCCGGCGAAAGGCTTGTCCATGGCGAGCAAGCCGTCGAGCAGCGCCAGAAGGTCGCGCGCGGCCGAAGACTTGCAGGAATAATAGACCATCTGACGATCGCGGCGGGTTTCGACCAGGCCAAACCTGCGCAGTTTGGCAAGGTGTTGCGACAACGCCGATTGGCTGAGCTCGACCTTGTCGGCAAGGACGCCGACGGAGAGTTCGTTCTCGGCCAGGTAGTTCATGATGAGCAGACGTTTCTCGTTGCCCATCACCGCAAGAAAGGCTGCCGCACTTTCTGCGTTGGCAGTAAGTTTCTTCGTGACCATGTATTTCCCCATGTTCAGCT
Source organism: Mesorhizobium sp. RCC_202 (assembly GCF_041355295.1). Classification (NCBI taxonomy): domain Bacteria; kingdom Pseudomonadati; phylum Pseudomonadota; class Alphaproteobacteria; order Hyphomicrobiales; family Phyllobacteriaceae; genus Mesorhizobium; species Mesorhizobium sp. RCC_202. Next base: position 57,360 of record NZ_JBFUPO010000003.1, on the reverse strand, counting down.
CTCCCGAAGGCCATGGGGGCAATGGCTTCAGAGTTCGAGAGCGTTGATGGCCAGTCCCGGGTACGAATCCGGAACCTGCCTGCTTCTTGTTTCGGCCAAAAATCCCGTCGTAACCCGGTTGCCACCACGTCGGGATTACTGGCCTCGAACAGAGTGCGCGGCACTTTTGCTAGGCGCAAGTATGCGTAGACTCGGAAAAATTCCGCGCTGCTAATGCGTATCAGCGCTGCGGTCATTCAGCAAGAATTTATCGCGGCCGGCAAAAACAGCGGCAAACATCGCCGTCGCCGAGATCAGGGGGGCGTAGCCGCGCTGCGGCGTTTTTGAATGGATCTGGAACCTTCGGTCACGCAGCCCGTTTCGCGCGGCCAAGGGCATGTGGGGAAAAGATTTGTCGGACAATTTTACGCAACACTGCATTTTGTCGAATGACTCACGGTCAATTCGAACCCGTGCTAATATTAGCCGGGAAGACAAGGGGCTCGGGTGTTTCGCCCTTTTCACACGAAACGGCGAACCGCTTTATCTTTCGTGTCGACGCAATTCCGGGTGGAAAACCGTGTCACACTTTTCCTGGAATTGCTCTGGGAGGAAGCCATGTCCATTGCGACCAGTCAGCGGAATACATTCACCCCCGACGAGACGGCCATGCTCGGCCGCGTCTTCGACAATGGCAATGTCGAAGGCGAGACGGCGGAGCAGAAAGAGTCGCGCGCCTCGCGCATCATCGCCAACTATATGGCCGGCATCACCGATGAGGCGGAGCTGATCGAGCTTTCAAGAAGGCCGCTCGGACGGTGAGCGGCCCGCGCCGCAAGCCGACTTCACGGTAAGTTGAGGTTCCGGCCCGGAACTTCGCGATAATATATCGTGTTACGATGTATCGGAGGCTCGCCATGATCCTGGGGTGGTTTTCCAAGCCCGTCGAAGTCGCCGTTGGCCTGACCGGTTCGATCCGGCACATATCCAACGCCGAGCAAGCCGTGGCATTGCTGACCGGACAGTGGCGCGATGCGGGCAGCACCCAGCATGGCGCGGCACTACGCGCCTGCCGCCGGGCGATCAGCGGCGACGTTGCGGCGGACGACGCCAGGCGGGCTTTCATCGACGCGGCGCGTGAGGCGCGTATGCTGGTCGATTGACCCGAACTGTAGCCAAGAATCCAGGCGGATCAGACACTTGGTCCGGTCTTCAAAAAACTTCGGAACCGAATGCGCGATGGTTGGTTGGTGCGAGGGTCCGCCGATCGTCTCGCGGATCCGCATCGGGCGTCAGCCGGCGCCGATTGCTTGCTCAAAAAACGATCATAAGAATGGAGGAAGTGATGAACGATGTCTGGTTTTCCGAACCAGTCGTGATCGATTTCCGGCCAGACGGCCAACGCAAGGTTTCCAGCTGCTTCGAAGCGATGGAATGCCTGGATGAGCGGTGGCCGGGACAGGCGCGCGACGGCGCCTGGCGCTCGGCAAGCCGTGTGTGCCGTGATGCGCTCGATGGCCTGCGCAGCCCCGTGGAAGCCCGCAAGACGCTGCGCAAGGCGGCCAAGGTCGCCGGGCTTCTCGCCTAAACACCAGGATTCCCAGTGTCCCGCCAGGGACGCCAGCAGGCCCGTCGCGGTTCCCCATTGCCGCGGCGGGCTTGTTGTTTACAGGCAGAAGCCAGGCGACGGCCGCACTTTTTCCTGGAAATTGCTTAGGCGAACCCGCCGAGCACCTCGGGGAACTCAGCCGCCATCGCGCCCTCTTGCGCTTGGCCAGCAAAGATCTCGTAGACCTTCCGGCCGTCATAGCGGGCGCGGCGGCGAAGCCTCTCCCGGCTGTTCAGCAGGCTGCCTATCTTGTCGAAGCGACGGACAAAGCGCTTCATCACCCCACGCTCGAACGGCACGCGTCTTTGGAACGGACCGCTCCACGGCGTATCGCTCGCCAGATCGCGATAGATGTCGAGCGCGGCGAGCTCGACGCCGATCGGCACCTTGTCCCAGGGCTTGCCCCAGCTGAAATGCCGGGCAAAGGCCTCGCCGAAAGGCAGTTGCCAGCTGTAGTTGGTCATGACGTTCCAGGCCGGATGCAGCGTCTGCCATCTGCCCTGGAAGGCAAGGTTCAACGCGCCCTGATCCAGTCCGTCGACATGAAGCGAGGCGAAATGGCGGGCAGCGCCCAGCAAGCCCTCTTTCCTGACGCGCGGCAGGTCGAGCAGAAGCACGCCGGAGTTGAAATAGGGCGCCCCTGGCTGCATCGAAAGCCGTTTGCGAAATCCGGGCTCGAAATAGGACTGGACATCGTGCGCCGCGAGCAGCGGCGCGTTGAGCGGCGTCTCGATCAGATCGAGGATCGACCGGTTGAAGAGAACATCGCTGTCCAGATAGACAACCCGCTCGTAAGGAGAGAATTCCGCCATCTCGTCGATGAAGAGCCGCATATAGACGGCAAGGCTGAGATGGCCCGGGGTAAAGGCCACGCTGCGCATCGTCTGCGACAGATCGACGATGCGGACACTGTCACCAAGCAGCCGCCGCGCGGCGGCAAGGTCGGCTGCGCCGACATCCATCTGCAGGATAAAACCATCTATCGGCGGCGAAACGTCCAGCACCCGGCGCGCCGCCAGGCAGGCGTAGGGAAAATACTTGGCGTCCGCCGCCAGAAAGAAACAGGACTTCGTCATTTGCCGTCTTATCGCACCTATTCGGCGCGATGCCTGCCACAGAATGCCGGCCGGCAAAAGCCCTGCCCGGCTACGGCGCCCATACAAGCCAGCTCATTGTCCGGCCTTCGCGTCAACGAGCTTGGCAATCGCTTCATCAATGCCGATGCGGCCCTTGCGCCTTTCAGCGTTCGGATCGCGAAAATCGATCCAGCCTTCGTTGAAGCCATCGATCATGCGCATGCGCATCTCTGGATGGCGCATGCCCTGGTCGCGGAAGATCTTCTCCCAGCGGTCGCGGGCAACGATGCGGGCCTCGACCTTGCGTCCGAGCGCGGCGGCGAAGGCGGCCGCGATCTGGTTCGGCGAGACACGCTCACCGGCTTCCAGTTCGACCACGCGGTGGCCGCCAAAATTCTCCAGCAGCAGTTCGGCCGCCGTCGTGCCGACATCGGCGGCGGCGATCATCGCGATGGCGCGATCGAGCGGCTGCAAATAGCTGTCGACGACGCCTTCGTCGTGCGCCGAAGCGACATCCCAGGCGGCATTTTCCATGAACCATGCGGCACGCAGGAAGGTCACCGCCGTCGGCAGATCGGCAAGCGCCTGCTCCAGCAGACGCAAGGCGTTGAGCAGATTGGGCCGCTCGGCGTCGGCGCCGATGGTAGACAACACGACGACCTTGGGCGGCAGCGCGCGACCAAGCGCCTCGCGGATGACGGCGATCTTGGGCAGCACATCGGGAAAGCCGGCTTCGGCATCATAGACCGGCGGCAACAGGATGAACGCGCCTTCGACGCCCGAAAGTGCGGCGGCAAGCGGCCCGGCATCGCTGAGGTCTGCAATCGCGACCTCGCATCCCCGGGCGAGCCATGGCGCGCCCTTGGCTTCGTCGCGCATGACGGCGCGGACCTTGTGACCTGCGTCGAGCAAAGTCTCGGCAAGGGCGCCGCCGACGCGGCCGGTGATAGCAGTGATTGCGAACATGGTCGTGACCTTTCGGCTTGGAAACTGGATCGCCAGTCGGAACACCGCCCCAGCAATCGTTGGCGGTCTTTTCTCACCGTTCGCTTGCTGATCCCAGCGCCGATATGTCATCATAATCCGGACTTGAGGTTTGGAATGCTCAATGCCTTATGACGCAAGATTGCTGTCTGGCGTGACGGTGCTGATGGCCGTGGTGGAAGCCGGCTCGATGGCGCGCGCGGCGGATGCTCTCGGCATGACGGCGTCAGGCGTCGGCCGCGCCATCCAGCGGCTGGAAACCCGCATTGGCGTGCGGCTGCTCGACCGTACCACCCGCACCATGCGCCTGACCGACGAAGGCCGACGCTTCCACGAGCGTGTCGGCCCGCACCTCGACGGCATCGAGGAAGCGGCGATCGAAGCGACCGGGGCGACGGCGGTGGTGCGCGGCCGGCTGCGCGTCAATGTCGACCCGTTCTTCTCGCAGCTGGTGCTGGCGGAACATGCCGGGCGCTTCCTGGCGCTCTACCCCGAACTGCGGCTTGAGTTGATCATGCGCGACGCGGTCGGCGACCTGGTGGCGGACGGTTTCGACCTGGCGCTGCGCTTCGGCGATCCGCCGGTCGGTTCCCTCACTGCCCGCAAATTGTTCGAGACGCGCATCCTGACCGTCGCCGCACCCGCCTATGTCGAGCGCCGCGGGCGCCCGAAGCAGCCTCAGGACATGCCCGTGCACGATGCCATCGACTTCTGGGATGCCGCGCATGGCCGCGCCTACGAATGGGAATTCCGGCGTGGTGCGGAGGTGTTGCCGGTCAGCATCGAGACGCGGCTGATGACCTCGGACGCGCCGACCATGCTCAGCGCCTGCCTCGCCGGCGCCGGCATCGCCCAGGTGCTGGAATTCGCCACGCGCGAGCAAGTTCGCGACGGACGGCTGGTCGATTTGTTCCCGGACTGGTCGGACGAACGCTTCCCGCTTTACGCAATCTACCCCTCGCGACAGTATCGTACAGCCAAGGTGCGGGCGTTCGTGGAGTTTGTGAACGAGTTGCTGGCGGAGGTTTAGGTCTGAGGATCTCTTGAGAAACCGCTTCTTCCCTGCTATATTACAGGGAATATCCGGAGATAGAGATGAACATATCGCAGAAGCGTGCCATTCAGAATTACCGCTCGCGTCTCAGCGAACGCGGGCTTGCACGCTTTGAAGTGCTGGGGCTCGACGCCGATCGCGAATTCATCCGCTCGCTGGCGCGCCGCCTCGCCGAAGACAGCCCGGATGCGGCGCGAATCCGAGCGACGGTCGAACGCAGTATGACCGGCGAACCGCCGAAGACGGGAGGCATCCTTGCCGCGCTCCGGCGTTCGCCCCTTGTCGATGCCGAGCTCGATCTTGGCCGCTCGCGTGACGAGGGACGCAAGGTCGACCTGTGACGCGCTATCTGCTCGACACCAACATCATCAGCAATGTCATCAAGCCTGAACCATCCGCAAGCCTGATCGCGTGGCTTGGAGCCCAGAAGGACGACGATCTCTTCATCGCTGCGCTGACGGTCGCCGAAATCCGCCGCGGCATCCTGGAAAAGCCGGTCGGCCGCAAGCGCGACGCCCTTGAGCTCTGGTTCGCAGGCCTTGAAGGTCCCCAGTCGCTGTTTGCCGGGCGTGTGCTGTCTTTCGACGAACAGGCCGGCCTGATCTGGGCAACGCTGATGGCCGAAGGGAAGCTGGCCGGACGTCCACGCAACGCCCTCGACATGATTATCGCGGCAGTCGCCGCTGCCAATGATTGCGTGGTCGTAACCGACAATGAAAGAGATTTTTCGGATCTCGATTTCATCAACCCGCTTCGGGGCAAAGCTTCAACCGAATAGCCGATAAGCAGTGCTCGGTATAAACCGTAACCTGTGTGTCCGGAACGGACCCCCAGGAGAAATGGCGATCCCGACAGGATTCGAACCTGTGACCATCGGCTTAGAAGGCCGGTGCTCTATCCAGCTGAGCTACGGGACCGTCGGCCGGCCGGGCCGGCTGGTGCGCTTGACGCCAGGCGACGCAAAGACTCGGGTGGTCAGTGCGTCCAAGGCGTCCTGCGGTCATAGCGGAAATTGTCGGAATAGGAAATCTGCCGGCGCTTGGTCTCTTTCGGTTCCTCGACGCGATAGGCGATCTTTTCCTTGTCGGCGTAGGCCATCGCCTCTTCCTTCGTCTCGAAGGTGAGCTTCACCTGGCTCAGCATGTCGCCCGAGGTGGTGTAGCCCATCAACGGATCGATCTCCTTGCGCTGGGCCGGATCGAACTCCAGCACCCAATGTCCGGTCTTGGCCTTGCCGGACTGCATCGCGGTTTTGGCTGGGCTGAAAATGCGCGCGGACATGACCACCTCGTTGTCGCCCGAATCCGGGCACCCTTTCCGAAGCGCTTGAGCCTGCCGGTTTCCGGCCTGAACTCGCGCGCCAATCCGTCAATACTGTGCAACCGCGCCGGCGGCAAGGCCGCAGGCGGCCTAGGCGCGTAGCGGGGTGTTGCGGAACCTCGCGCTCTGCCCGGCATTATCCGAACGTCAGTCGGCCGCTTCCGCCAGACAATGCGGGCCAATTGCGGCCGCTTCCCCTAAGCCACATCAAAACCGGACATTCCCCCATGACCAAAGCAACCGAACAAGCCGTTCTCCAGGTCGCCGTCCTTGTCGGCAGCCTGCGCGCCCAGTCCTTCAGCCGCAAGATCGCCAAGGCGCTTGCCGCGCGCGCCCCGGATTCGCTGCGCTGCCGCTTCATCGAGATCGGCGAATTGCCGCTCTACAACGAAGACCTCGACGGCGATAAGCCGCCGGCGGCATGGTCGGCCTTCCGTGCCGCGATCCGCGAATGCGATGCCGTCCTGTTCGTCACGCCCGAATACAACCGTTCGATCCCCGGCTGCCTGAAGAACGCGCTCGATGTCGGCTCGCGCCCTTCGGGCAAAAGCGTGTTCAAGGGCCTGCCCGCCGGCGTCGTCAGCGTCACGCCCCACAAGCTCGGCGCATTCGGCGCCAACCATGCCTTGCGCCAGACCTTCGTGTTCCTCGACATGCCGGTGATGCAGCAGCCGGAAGCCTATATCGGCAGTGTCGGTGAGCTGCTCGACGACAAGGGCGCGGTGAAAAGCAGCGAAACAGCCGATTTCCTGGAAAAGTTCATGGGCGCGCTGGAAAACTGGATCAACACTGTTCGTCCCGGCACCTCGGCCTTCGATGCCTTCATGAAGGAACGCGAGAAGATCGCGGCGGACTATGTCAATGGCGACGCCACCTCGCTCAAGGCCATCGTCACCCATTCGGAACCGGCAACCTTCTTTTCGCCGCGCGGCGATCATCTCAAGGGCGCCGAAGCGGTTGCCGGCCGCTATGAGCGCGATGCGGCGAGCTTTCACAAAGGCGGCAGCACCGACCTCGAGGTGCTGCAGTCATCGGCAAGCGGCGACCTGGCTTTCTGGAGCGGCCTTCAGCACGCCAAGGCGAGGATGGGCAAGAACGGCGACGCGACCGACATGACCCTGCGGGTGACGGAGGTGTTCCGGCTGGAGGACGGCGCCTTCAGGCTGGTGCATCGGCACGCCGACCCGGTTCACTAGGCAGCCCAGTTCATTAACCGGGCCGGTTCATTAGCCGGCGCTTGCCAACTCCGCGACACAATGCCGGGCTTGTTTGCAACGGGCGCCTATTCCCTTTGCCGCGCGAGCGGCATATGTCGGATACATGGCCGTGTCAGGTGAGGCCATGACGAAGATTAAGACCAGAATGGGCATGGAAGCGGAAATCGCGCCGGGCTGGAGCGACGAGCCGGCGATCCTCGACGGCGCGATCGTCATCGGCGCGGGCGCCGCCGGGCTTGCCGTTGCCCATGCGCTGGTCGACGTCGGCATGAAGACGCAGGTGCTGGAACGCGAAGGGCGGCTGGCCGAGCCCTGGCACCGCCGGCACGACAATCTGCACCTCAACACGCATCGCGACCTTTCTGCGCTGCCGGGCGTATCCTATCCGGCCGGCACGCCAGCTTTTCCGCACCGCAGCACCGTCATCGGCCATCTCAACGACTTCGCCAAGACGCACCGGCTGCCGATCAGCTTCGGGGTCAGCGTCGAGGAGATCGAATTTCGCGGCGACCACTGGCTGTTGCGGACAAACATCGGGCTGAAAGCGGCGCGCCATGTGGTGATCGCCACAGGACGCGACCAGCATCCCTTCATCCCGGCCTGGAAAGGCATGCAGGATTTTTCAGGATCGATCCTCCATTCGGCCGATTTCGGCCGGGCGAGCGACTATGTCGGCAAAAAGGTGCTGGTGATCGGCGCCGGCAATTCCGGCTTCGACGCGCTCAACCATCTTTCCCGTGTCGAGACCGGCCAGATGTGGCTGTCGGCCCGTAACGGTCCTTCGTTGCTGCCAAAGCGCATCGGCCAGATCGCGGTGCATCGCTTCTCCCCGATCATGGCGAGCCTGCCCACCAAACTGGCGGATGCGGCCATGGCGGCCACGCAGCGGCTGGTGTTCGGCGACCTCACGAAGTATGGCCTGCCCTCTGCCCCGTCCGGCGGCGCCAGCCGGCTCGGCTCCGACTACACCGCGATCGCCGCCGATGACGGCGCGGTGGACGCCATCAAGACGGGACGCATCATCGTCGTGCCGCAAATAAGCGAATTCAGGCACGACAGCGTCATCCTCGACAATGGCCAGGCGATCGCGCCCGATGTCGTGATTGCTGCGACCGGTTATCGCACCGGACTGGAGACGATGCTGGGCAGGCTTGGCGTGCTCGATGGCAAGGGCGTGCCGCTGTTCAACGGCGCGGCCGGTGATCCGAAGCTGCCTGGCCTGTGGTTCACCGGCATGCGGCCGAGCATCCGCGGCTGCTTTGCCAATGCACGGATCCAGGGCGCGGTGATCGCCAAGAAAGTCGCGAGGCGGAAGCGCTAGTCTATGCAACGTCGCCAAGATCGGCCTGTCGACCGCTTCCCTGGCGCGCGCCGAGCGCAATTTTTAGACCGGCTACTGCTGTTTCTGCATGAAGGTCGCGAAGGTGTCGGCGGAAGAGGCGAAGTCCTCGACCACCCCTTGCAGCCACGCCTTTGTCACGCCACCCGTCAGGTCGGCGCGGTAGTCGCCGTAGTACTTGCCGTCCTTATAGGTCATCGCGGTGATCCAGGCACCGTTGTCGAAATGGAACTGGTTGAGCGCTTCCACCGTCGGCGGCGTTTTCAGCGTCCAGCCGCCGGTTTCCATCAGGATGGATTTGCAGATCTTCTGGTCGTCGCAGCCGCCGAGGCTGGCAAAGAAATTCCTGCCGCCCGAAGCGCTGGAGACGTAATCGCCGCTGCTGTCGTTCTTGATCTGGGCGCGATAGCCGGCGTTCTGAAGCGCATCGCGGATGTCTTCCAGGGTGACCTTCGTCAACACCTCCGGCTTTTCATTCACATTCAGCTTGGCGGAATCTTCGGCCAGCGCCGGCAGACCGGCAAGAACCAACGGAAAAGCAAAAGCAATGACGCGTGCAAAGCGTGCCATGTTTCAAACCCCCAATTGACCCAGGGGAAAGTCAACATCAGACGTTTTTGCTTGTCAACGAAACCGAGGCCCCGCGCCGTTCAACACTGTGGCATCCGCCCGCCGATGGCCGGATCGAGGACGCTGCCGATTTTGTGTTGCCTTCCGGCCGTGCGCCCCCTATACGCCGCGGTGACCTCGGAGTGTAGCGCAGCCTGGTAGCGCACCTGATTTGGGATCAGGGGGTCGCAGGTTCGAATCCTGCCACTCCGACCATCACCCCTTCATCGCAAAGTGCTGGCCGCCATGCCCGGGATCGGGCTGGAAACGGTAAACCCGCCGGGCGAGAACCCCAATCTCGAGCCCGGCGAGCCTACAACCCGATCTGGAACGCAATCGGGACCGGGGTCAGCCGGCAATTTTGCGTTGCAAAAGGGATGCCATCGACGGGGTCCCGAAATGGGACAGATCAGGGCGCGCGCCCGGCTCAAATAATCCCTCGCTTAAAGTTCCATCGCCAGTCTGGAGCAGTCCAGCATTTCAAGGAATCGCTGAACCGCTCCAAGTATTTGTTTTTGCGCAATTCCGGACGGAAAACCGCTACGCACTTTTCCTGGAATTGCTCTAGAGTTTGGGCAACGAGGAATCCGGATGCTTGTTCTTGAGCCATTGCTGCCGCTGATCGGCCCTGCCTATTTCGCTTATAGCGGCTACACGGTTCCGTTCATCGTCGTCTGGGCAATTTTGTGCGCTGCCCTGTGGATCTGGAACAACCGGCCGAGCAAGAAGCAGGATGGCCGCGCGCCCCGGTCGTGGTCCGCCGGGCTGATGTTCTTTGCCGTGGTCGCCGCCTGCTACGTGGCGGTGCATACGGGGGTTTATCTGCTGGTCCGGCATCTGGCCGGGCTATGGGCTTAGGGCGGCCCTAAATATCGAATTCGCCCTGCCCTTCGTCCATGGCGCCGACCGTCTCGGCGGCCAAAGCGCGGGTGATCGGCGTTTTGCGTTCCAGGCCAGCGCGGTCGAGACGCTCGACGACGCGCATGGCTGTCGCCAGCGAGCGCTCGATGCGGCGCACCAGATATTGCACGACATGCGGCTCGACCTCGACCTGGCGGTCGGCGAAGAGCTTTGTGATGACGCCTGCGAGCAAAAGGTCGTCCGGCTCGTGGATTTCGACCGTCGCCGCCGCCTTCAGACGCGAGATCAGATCGGGCAGCGCAACGCGCCAGGCCGAAGGAAAACGCCGCGCCGTCAACAGCAGTGTCGAGCCGGCGCCGCGCACTGTGTTGATCAGGTGGAACAGGCCCTGCTCGTCGATCAACCCATTGTCGACGTCGTCGATAAGCGCCGGCCGGCTGCCCAGCCCGGCGATGTGATCGCCAATGCGGGCGGGGTCGATGACGACGGCATGCGCCCGCTCCTGCCATATCCGGGCGAGATGCGTCTTGCCCGAGCCGGGCGGACCTGCCAGCACCACCACCGGCGAAGGCCAGTCCGGCCAGCGCTCGATCAGGGACGCTGCCTGCGCATTGGTCCCGGAGACGACCAGCTCATCGCGCGAATAGCCGGTGCCGTGGCCGAGATCGAGCGGCAATTGGCGCGGCGGATTGACGGGCTGAGCAGCCATTTCAGCCCCGCGTCGAGCGATGGCCGCCGCCGCGATCGGCTGGCAATGGCGGCGCCGGCTCGGCGGCATGGCCCTTGTAGAGCGGCGATTGCAGATAGCGGGAAATGGCGAAGCGCACCAGAACGGCAATCGCCGCCGAAGCCGGCACAGCGATCAAGAGACCGACGAAGCCGAACAGCGCGCCGAAGGCAAACAGCGCAAACATCAGCCAGACCGGATGCAGGCCGACGCTTTTGCCGACCAGCCTCGGTTGCAGGATGTTGCCTTCGATGAACTGGCCGACGACGAACACGCAGGCAACCGCCGCCACCATTGTCCAGTCCGGCCAGAACTGGACGAAGGCGACGCCGACGGCGAGCACCAGCCCGGTCAGCGAACCGACATAGGGAATGAAGGAGATCAGCCCGGCGAAGAAGCCGATAAGGATGGCGAAATTCAAGCCGGTGAACGTGAGCCCGGTGGCATACATGGCGCCAAGCACCAGGCAGAGCGTGCCCTGGCCGCGCACGAAACCGGCGGTGGCGGTGTTGATGTCGCGGGCGAGCGAGCGCACCGTCTCGACATGGTCGCGCGGCACCCAGCTGTCGACCTCGGCCACCATGCGATCCCAGTCGAGCAGCATGTAGAAGGCGACGACCGGGGTGACGACGAACAGACTGACCAGCGACACCAGCGCCACGCCCGAGCTCCAGAGCGAGGTGAAGACGGTGGTCACAATGCTGAAGCCGGAGGAGAGCAGCGAATTCAACCCGTCACGCAGGCTGCCGGCGTTGACGCCGAAACGCTGCTCCAGCCATTTCGGATCGATGCTGGTGATCAGCGACTGCAGGCGCGTCAGATAGTCCGGCAGCTTGCGGCCGAAATCGGCCATCTGTGTCGTCAATACCGGCACCAGGATAACGAAAGCCAGCACCACGACAATGATGAAGGTGATCAGGATAACCACCGTCGCCATCAGCCGCGACAAGCCTAGACGCTGCAGCCGGTCGGCGACCGGGTCGAGGAAATAGGCAAGCACCATGCCGGCCACGAAAGGCAGGAGGATGTTCGAAAAAAGGTAGAGGAAGAGGGCCAGCAAAACGGCCGAGCCCAACCAGAAGAAGATCTGGCGGCGGAGCGCACCGGTTCCGTCTTCAGCCGCCGCTGCCGCCGAGGCGCTGTTGTCAGGTGCCCGTCTTGGTGCTGCCGGTGTTGGTGCTGCCCGTCTTGGGGTCGCTCGGCTGGGAGCCTTCGCCATAACCACTCATATGCCTTAGCCAGGCCACGAGATAGGCCGCGGCCGAAGCCACGGTCAAGACCCCGGTCAGCAATATGAGCGCCGAGCGCAGCGGACCGAGGTGGATGGAGAAGGCCAGTTCGCCGAGCACAAGCGCTGCCAGCACGATCTGCGCGGCAGTGTTGGCCTTCGACACAAAAAGCGGCTTCATCTCGACCGGATGGCTCATGACGCTCGACAAGAGCACCGCGCAGACGATCAGCCCATCGCGCGAGACCATGGTCACCACCAGCCATAGCGGCAGTTCGCCGGCAAAGCCCATGACGACAAACACCGACACCAGCAGAAGCTTGTCGGCGATCGGATCGAGATAGGCGCCGAGCCGGGAAAACTGGTTCCAGCGGCGGGCGATGAAGCCGTCGACGCCGTCGGAGATGCCGGCGACCACGAAGCCGGCGAAGGCCCAGTCCCAGCGCATGTTCAGCATCGCCAGCACCACGGCGGGCACCAGCAGCAGCCGCATGATCGTGATCAGGTTGGGGATGGTCACCTATGTCCCGTCGTGGCTTATTGTTGGACGATAGATGATGGAGATGCGAAGGACGCGCAAGGGAGACTGCCGCCGCTCGCCCTGGCGTGTGCCCGTTCTTGTCCATTTGCGGCTCGATCAGCCGCACCCGCGATGGGCCTGGAGCGCTTTGAACCGCCAAGTATCCACGCTTTTGTCGATGCAAGCGACCGTCATCCTTGCCCGGCGAAACCATTCATGCGAAGAGCCGGCAAGGACAACAGGGACGAGCCGACAATGAGCACGGGCGATCAGGCCAAGCGCAAGAACGGGCTCACTTATGCCGATGCGGGTGTCGACATCGATGCCGGCAATCTGATGGTCGAGAAGATCAAGCCGCTGGTGCGCGCCACGCGCCGTCCGGGCGCCGACGGCGAGATCGGCGGCTTCGGCGGATTGTTCGATTTGAAGGCGGCCGGTTTCACCGATCCGGTGCTGGTCGCCGCCAATGACGGCGTCGGCACCAAGCTCAAGATCGCCATCGACGCCGGAAAACACGACACGATCGGCATCGACCTCGTCGCCATGTGCGTCAACGACCTCGTCGTGCAGGGTGCCGAACCACTGTTCTTCCTCGACTATTTCGCCACCGGCAAGCTCGACCCCGACCAGGGTGCGGCGATCGTCGGCGGCATCGCGCAAGGCTGCCGGCAGGCCGGCTGCGCGCTGATAGGCGGCGAGACGGCGGAAATGCCGGGCATGTATCACGACAAGGACTACGACCTTGCCGGCTTTGCCGTGGGTGCCGCCGAGCGCGGCCAGTTGCTGCCGACCGACGACATTGTCGAGGGCGATGTGCTGCTTGGCCTCGCCTCCTCCGGCCTTCACTCCAATGGCTTTTCGCTGGTGCGCCGCATCGTTACCACGAGCGGCCTTGCCTGGAGCGATCCGGCGCCGTTCAACGACGAGCTGAGCCTCGCCGAGGCGCTGCTCGAGCCGACGCGCATCTATGTGAAGTCGATCCTGAAGGCGATCCGCAACACGCATGGCATCAAGGCGCTCGCCCACATCACCGGCGGCGGTTTCCCGGAAAACATTCCGCGCGTGCTGCCCAAGGATTTTTCGGCCGAGCTCGACCTGGCGGCAATCGATGTGCCGCCGGTGTTTTCCTGGCTGGCGAAAACCGGCGGCGTCGCGCCGGAAGAGATGATGCGCACCTTCAACTGCGGCATCGGCATGATCCTGGCGGTCGCTTCCGGCCAGGCGGCGCAAGTGGCGGCCGTGCTGCAGGAGGCCGGCGAGACGGTGACGCCGATCGGCCGCATCGTGCCGCGCCGCGACGCCGGCGTCATCTACAGGGGCTCGATCGGCCTATGAGCAGGAAACGCACGGTTGTTCTGATCTCGGGGCGCGGCTCCAACATGACGGCGCTGATCGCGGCGGCCGGCGACCCAGCCTATCCGGCCGAAATCGTCGGCGTCATTTCCGATCGAGCCAATGCCGCCGGCCTCGGCATCGCGCAATCGCGCGGCGTCGCCACCAAGGTGATCCAGCGCGCCGACTATCCAAGCAAGGACGCGCATGACGCGGCGGTCGATACCGCGCTCACCGGCTTCGGCGCCGAGATCGTGGCGCTCGCCGGCTATATGCGTATTCTGGGCCGCGGCCTGGTCGAGAAATGGCAGGGCCGCATGGTCAACATCCACCCAGCCCTGCTGCCGGCCTTCAAGGGCCTGGACACGCATGCGCGGGCCTTGCGCGCCGGCGTGCGCATCCATGGCTGCTCGGTGCATTTCGTCACGCCCGAGATGGATGACGGACCACTGATCGCGCAGGCTGCCGTGCCGGTGATGGTCGGCGACAATGAAGACACGCTGGCCGCGCGCGTGCTGAAGGTCGAGCACCGGCTCTACCCGCTGGCGCTTGGGCTGGTCGCGGAAGGCAAGGCGCGCATGGAAAAGGGCCATACCGTGCTTGCCCATTTCGCCGACGATGCCGAAAACGCCACCTCGGTGGTGATGGCGCCCGACCCGCTGCGCGAGGAGAGAGACCTCGAACATCTGGCGCGGATCACGCCGTAGAGGCTTGAACCGAGGATGACGGAATGGCACTTAGCTCAGATCCGCTAAAGCACCAGACCGAGACGGACCGACTGCGCGGAGCATGGCTGGAAGGGCTCGACGGCGGTCAGTTCGAAGCCTTCGACATAGAGGCGATCAAACAAAAGGCTCGTGCTCGCCTGGCCAGCCTGGCTGGTCCTGAACAATGCCCGTGACCCAGCTGCTTCTCCTGCGCCACGCCAAGTCGAGCTGGGACGATCCTGACCTTGCCGATTTCGACCGGCCGCTCGGGCCGCGCGGGCTGAAGACGGCGCCGCTGATCGGGCGCGAGCTCGCCCGGCGCGACTGGTTGCCGGATCTGGCGCTGGTTTCGCCGGCGTTGCGCACTCGCGACACTTGGCGTCTGGTCGCGGCGGAGTTGCCGACGTATGTGCCAGTGGAGTTCGCCGAGGAGCTCTATGAGGCAGCGGCCGGCGCCATCCTGGCGCGCCTTCGGCGGGCGAAGGCGAACAGCCTGCTTGTGATCGGTCACAATCCGGGCTTGCAACAATTTGCGTTGCGGCTGGCCGGCGCGGGATCGGACGAGGGCGTGTTCAAGAAGATCGAAGCGAAATTCCCGACGGCAGCGCTTGCCTGCTTCACGGTAAAGGGCGACTGGGCTGATCTCGATTTCGGCGGCGCCAGGCTGACGCATTGCGTGCGGCCGAAGGACCTGGAGTAGAGGTCGAGGCCGCCGATCTCGCCCCTGCCCTGCCCCATGGTGGGGAGATCAGCGCTTGATCGCCTCGCAAACGAAAAGCGGCGGAGCAAGCCCGCCGCTTTTTGGCATTTGCGGAGCGATCAATTGCCCCAGATGCCCTGGCCCGGGTCCGGCCAGGCCTTGGAGCCGGGGGCACCGGTCGTCATCGTGGTATCGACATTGGCCTGCTTGGCAGTTTCACGCTTGCCGAGCGAGCCCGTGTAAGCGCTGTCGACGCCGACGGTCGCCTGGTTGGCATTGTTGTCGCCATAGTGGTCGCTGCCGGCGAAGGCCGAGCCCATGGCGAGAAGCATTGCGGCGGTGGTGAGAGCGATCCTGGTCATGTTCAAATGTCCTTGTTCCTGTTGCTTGATCCACGGTGGCCTTGGGAGGATGGCCCCGCTGCCGATAAGACCTGCGGCGTCCAGGATTTATTCCCGGCACATTCGCTTTTCAGCGGCCAGAGCAGCGTCGGTCCGGACTTGGCTCGAAAAAAGACAAACGATTACAAATGCTTGTGATACAAATACTTGTGAAGTGGATTTCATATTGCCGGTAGCCGGCTCCACAAAAGCAAAGCGGCGGGCCAAGCCCGCCGCTTTGAGGTCCGTCGAGAACAGGACCGTTTAGTGGTTGCCGAACAGGTCGTGGTTGGCGCCCGTGACGACCGGCTTCTGAGCATTCGCGTCCGACTTGATCGAAGCCGTGAACGACGTGTCGACCGAAGCGGTCGGCTGGTTGGCATTGGCCGAGCCATAGTGGTCGGAGCCGGCGAAAGCAGCACCGGTGGCAACGAGAAGGGCAGCGGCGGTAAGAGCGATCTTGTTCATTTTAATTACTCCAGATTTGAGGTTGTTGGCTGTTAGTGGTTGCCGAACAGGTCGTGGTTGGCGCCCGTGACGACCGGCTTCTGAGCATTCGCGTCCGACTTGATCGAAGCCGTGAACGAGGTGTCGACCGAAGCGGCCGGCTGGTTGGCCGAGCCGTAGTGGTCGGAGCCGGCAAAAGCAGCACCGGTGGCGACGAGAAGGGCGGCGGCGGTAAGAGCGATCTTGGTCATTTTAGGTACTCCAGATTTGAGGTTGTTGGATCAGATTTGGTTGAGGCAGCGATGGGCTTAGTGGTTGCCCCAGTTGCCCTGGCCGGACTGCGGCTGGTTCGAGGAGGGCGTGATGTGGAGGTCACGCGTTTCGAAGGTGCGGATCGAGCCGGTGATGGTGTTGTCCACGTTGCCGGCAGGAGCGGTCACAGCGGCCTGGTTGGCATTGTCGGCGCCGTAGTGGTCGGAGCCGGCGAAAGCGGCGCTTGTGGCAACCAGAAGGGCGGCGGCGGTAAGAGCGATCTTGTTCATTTTAGTTACTCCAGATTTGGAATTGATGGGTCAGTTCTTGGTCAAGGCTGGGGCCGCTTAGCGGTTGCCCCAGTTGCCCTGGCCGGATTGCGGCTGGTTCGAGTCCGGCGTGATCTTGAGGTCGCGCTGTTCGAAGGTGCGGATCGAGCCCGTCACGGTGCGGTCAACGTTGCTCGAAGACTGGGTGACAGCCGGCTGGTTAGCATTGTCGGAGCCGTAGTGGTCGGAGCCGGCGAAAGCAGCGCCTGTGGCAACCAGAAGGGCAGCGGCGGTAAGAGCGATCTTGGTCATTTTAAATACTCCAGATTTTCAAAGTCGTGTCCGTCTAGTGGCGTGCCTTGTTGGAAATTCGCGTCGCTCGGACTACCCCGAAATGGGTCCGCCCTATTGCCATTTCCAATCACGAAAATGTGCGAACCGAACCGTTCGGTTCGATCTTGAAATCACGTGATTGACGCAGCGGTCATATTATTTTTGTTTGATATCAACTGGTTAGAATAATGGCCGTGCAATGCGAGGCCCTGATTGGGCCTAGCAACGTTCACCTCAGCTACACGGACCGTCAACATTAATTGAACCGAACGGTTCGATTTTATCTCTTGTCCGGCCGAATAGGTGGCTGAACAGCCGCCCCGCCCGCTCCCCGTGCCGGCGTTTGCCTTGCGGGCGGATCGATACTATCGGTTGATTCCGAGAGCCAATCCGGACGCCGCCTCCGGCGAAGGCCGGCGCCATTGCGGAGAACAACGACGCATGCGGCTGCTGCTTGTCGAGGACAATCGCGAACTGGCCGACTGGCTGAGCAAGACGCTGCGTCAGGCGAGCTATGTCGTCGACGTCGTCCATGACGGCGAGGATGTCGAGCATGCACTTGCCGCCGGCGAGCATGCCCTCATCATCCTCGACCTTGCCCTGCCCGGCATGAGCGGCATGGAGGTGCTGAAGCGGCTGCGCGCCCGCGGCAATCCGGTGCCGGTGATCGTGCTCACTGCCAATGCCAGCCTCGATGGCCGCGTCAAGGGTCTCAATGAAGGCGCCGACGACTATCTGGCCAAGCCGTTCCAGATCGAGGAGCTGGAGGCGCGCATCCGCGTGCAGCTGCGCCGCGCCAACGACCGCACCGCCCCGGTCATCGCCTGCGGCGATCTCGTCTTCGACACCAACACACGGCTGTTTACGCTCGGGCCGGAGCCGCTGTCGCTGACGCCGCGCGAGCACGCGGTGCTGGAACAGCTGCTGGTCAAGGCCGGACGCACGGTGAGCAAGGCGCAGCTCTCGGCGGCGATCTACGACTTCGACACCGACGCCGACCCCAGCGCCATCGAGATCTATGTGCATCGCCTGCGCAAAAAGCTCGAAGGGTCGCGCGTCCAGATCGCCACCTTGCGCGGTCTCGGCT
The DNA here is from genome assembly GCF_041355295.1 of Mesorhizobium sp. RCC_202. Classification (NCBI taxonomy): domain Bacteria; kingdom Pseudomonadati; phylum Pseudomonadota; class Alphaproteobacteria; order Hyphomicrobiales; family Phyllobacteriaceae; genus Mesorhizobium; species Mesorhizobium sp. RCC_202. The sequence continues at coordinate 39,330 of NZ_JBFUPO010000003.1, read as the reverse complement.
ATCTCTTGCGGCACGACGACCTGACGCCATGACGATGTGGCGCCATGAGGATTAACAGTCTCCGTCTGCAGCTTCTGGCTTGGGTGGTGTTACCGCTCGTCGGGCTCGCGACCATCAATCTATGGACCAGCCACCGCAACGCGCTGGCGACAGCGGATCTTGTCACCGACCGCATGCTGATGGGCTCGGCGCGGGCCATTGCCGAACGTGTCGCTGTGGCCGACGGCGTGCTCGACGCCACGATACCGCCGGCGGCGATCGAGATGTTCGATACCGGCGACCAAGACAGCGTCTACTACCATGTCAAGACGGCTGGAGGGCGGCTGCTGACCGGCTACCCTAACCTGCCGGAGGCACCAAAGTCTTCCAGCACGGAGGCAAGCTATCGCGACCACCGGCTGAGGTTGCTTACCTTCAGCCACACGGTGGTCGGCGCCGGCAACGATTCGCCGATCACCGTTACCGTCGGCGTTTCGCTTGCCGGGCACGACGCCATGGTGCGGCGTCTATGGTTCGGCGCCTTCGCCCAGCAGCTGGCGCTGGTGGCGATTGCGGGCTTGTTCGTCCTGCTGGGTCTGCATCGTGGCCTTGCACCCTTGATCCGGTTGCGCGACGCGGTGCGCTCGCCCAGCCGCAGCGATCTCGACCCGGTCGAAGTGGCGGGCGCGCAGAACGAGATCCGGCCGCTGATCGATGCGCTCAACGCCTATATGGCGCGGGTGCGCGCGCAAATGGCGGCGCAGCGCCGCTTCATCGCCAACGCGGCCCACCAATTGCGCACCCCGCTGGCGCTGCTGTCGACGCAGGCGAGCTATGCCTTGCGAGAAACCGCGTCCGACCAACGCCAGGAAGCGCTGGTGGCGCTGCAGGCAAGTTCCGGCAAGCTGGCGCGTTTGGCCGAGCAGTTGCTCACCCTGTCACGCGCCGAGCCGGGCAGCCGGCGGCCGCGCGCCGACCGCATCGACTTGACCGAGGCCGCCCGGCATGTGCTGGAAGCCCAGGCGCCGGCCGCGATCAAGCGCGGCATTGACCTCGGCCTCGACGAGACCGGACCGGTGCCTGTCATCGGCGACGGCACCATGCTGCGCGAAATGATCGTCAATCTGGTCGACAATGCCCTGCGCTACACGCCAGCCGGCGGCACCGTCACCGTCAAGCTGGCGACCTTGGATAGCCAAGCCGTGCTGACGGTTTGCGACGACGGTCCGGGCATCCCGCCCGAGGAGCGCGAGCATGTCTTCGAGCGCTTCTACCGCCTCCCAGGCGCCGCCGAGGACGGCAGCGGGCTTGGGCTCGCCATCGTGCGCGAGGTGGTCGAAAACGCCGGCGGCAGCGTCACCCTTGCGGATGGCGCGGCTCGCGGTCTGATGGTTGAAGTGCGGTTGCCACTGGCGGCTGATTCCTAATCTGATCTACTGCGTCTCGTGCAGCGGCTGCGGGCGCCATTTCGCCACCCGGTTCTCGACCATCGTCATCAGATATTCTGCGCCCAGCGCCACCACCATGATGACCACGATCGCGGCATACATGCCGGCGGCGTCGAATGACCCCTTGGCGATGTTGATCAGGAGGCCGATGCCGTAGCGCGAGCCAACGAACTCTCCAACAATTGCGCCGATGATGGCGAAGCCGAAGGAGACGTGCAGGCTGGCGAAGATCCAGCTCATCGCCGACGGCACGATCACCGAGCGAGTCAGTTGCCAGTCGGAGGCGCCAAGGATGCGGGCATTGGCGATCATCGCCCGGTCGGCCTCGCGCACGCCCTGGAAGGCATTATGGAAGACGACAAAAAACACCATGATGAATGCCAGCGCCACCTTCGAGGCAAGGCCGAGGCCGAGGATCATGATGAAGATCGGCGCCAGCACGACGCGAGGAATGGAGTTGATTACCTTGATGTAGATGGAAAAGATGTCGGCGGCCATGCGATTGCGGCCGAGCGCGACACCAATGATGATGCCGGCGACCGAGCCTGACACGAAGCCAAGGACCGACTCCTCCATGGTGACATAGAGATGGTACCAGAGTGGCCCTTCGGAAGTGCCTTCCGTCACCCATTCATAGAGCCTCAGCGCGATCGCGCTTGGCGTGGCGTAGAAGAACGGATCGATCCAAGCCATACGCCCCGCGACCTCCCAGGCGGCGAGGAAGACGACGAGGATGGCAAGCCGCCAGAAGATCACCGCGCGGCGGCGATGTTGCGCCGCCTTGGCGGCGGCAGCTTCTATTTCCGCGTCGGAGGTTCCCGGCTTGAAGCTTCCGGCGCTGATGTCGATGGCGGCATCGGTCATGGTGTGTCCTCCCTCACGCGGCGGCGCGGGCATAGCTGGTCTCGACCTCTTCCTTGAGATCGGCCCAGATGGTGCGCGAATAGTCGATGAAGCTTTGCTCGTAGCGGATGTCGGCGACGACGCGCGGGCGCGGCAGATCGATGGTATAGACCGACTTCACCGTCGCCGGTCCGGCGGTCAAAACATAAACCTTGTCGGCCAAAGCGATCGCTTCCTCGAGGTCGTGGGTAACAAAGACGACGGACGCCCTGGCTTCGGACCACAGTCGCAGCAGCTCCTCATGCATAAGGACGCGCGTCTGCACGTCGAGGGCGGAAAACGGCTCGTCCATCAGCAGGACCTCAGGGCCGTTGATGAAGGTCTGGGCAAGCGCCACGCGTTTGCGCATGCCGCCGGAAAGCTGATGAGGATAATGTTGCTCGAAACGAGACAAGCCGACGCGCGCAAGCCAGTCGCGCGCCGCGACCTGGGCCTGTGGCCTCGGCTTACCGCGGAAGAGCGGCCCGGCCATGACATTCTCGATCACCGTGCGCCACGGAAACAAAGCGTCGGTCTGGAAGACGAAGCCGATGCGCGGGTCTATGCCCTTGACGGGTGCGCCCATGACGCGGACCTCGCCGGCGCTCGGGCTCGCCAAGCCGGTGACGAGGTTGAGGGTGGTGGATTTTCCGCAACCGGTCGGGCCAACGACGGCGACGAATTCGCCGCGCTCGACCGTCATGGTGAAATCGCGGATCGCGGTCAGCGACTTGCCCGTGGGTGAGAGGAAGCGGCGGCTGACGTTGATCAGCTCAATTGCCGGTGCGTTTTTTTCATGTGCCATGCTGGTCAAGCTCCGGGTTCGAACGAACACCCCGCCGTCGGCAAGGGCCGCCGGACGTGAAAATCAGGCGATTGCCGGCGCGATGCTGTGCATCACGCCGGCAGGCCGGTCACTTCGCGTTTTTGACGAATTCGGTTGTGTAGGTCTTCGACAGGTCGATCTGCTTGCCCTGCAGTTCCTTCTTGAAGGCGGAAAGAACCTTCAGCACCGTTTCGGGCCCTCCCTCAGGCATGATACCGTCGGGAGTGAACATCGCCTTGCCGGCATCGAGAGCCTTCACATAGCCTTCCTTGTCGCCGACATAGTAGTCCTTCGGCATCTTGTCGGCGATTTCGGCACCGCTGTGGGTGTTGATGAACTTCTGCGTCTTGACGAAGGCATTCGCCAGCTTCTGCACAACATCCTTATGGGCCTCGACCCAGTCGGTCTGCATATACAGAGAGGCGGCGGGATAAGTGCCGCCGAGCGCGGCCTTGGTGCCTTCCATGGTGCGCATGTCGATGAGCACGGTAGCTTCGCCTGTTTTAAGAAGCCGGGTAATGGTCGGTTCGGTCGTCATGCCGGCCTGGATCTTGTCCTGCTGCATGGCGGCGATGAACGTATCGCCAGCGCCGACCGGAATTGAGGTGAATTCACCCAGCTTCAGGCCGTTCTTCACGGCGAGGTATTCGGTCAGGAAGTTGGTCGAGGAGCCAAGGCCGGTGACGCCGAGGTTCATGCCCTTGAAATCGGCCGGCGACTTGATCTCGGGATGCTTGGTCGAAACAAGCTCGACTTCGCCTGGCGCCTGGCTGAACTGGACAATGGATTCCACGAATTTGCCCTTTGCCTGCAGGTCGATGCAGTGATCGTAGAAGCCGACGACGCCTTGCACGGCGCCTGCCAGCATCTCGTTCTCAGCATCGACACCGGCCGGTTCGTTCAGCAACTCGACATCGAGGCCCTCGTCCTTGAAGTAGCCGAGAGCTTCGGTCAGCTTGGCGGGCAGATAGATCTGCTTTTCGTAGCCGCCGACCATGATCGATATCTTGTCGGCCGCCGATGCCGCCGAAGCGCCTGCGGCGACCATGGCAAACGTCAGCGTCACGGAGCGCAGGACGCGCTTAGGGATGAAACCGTTCACGTAACTTCCTCCACCTGGGCGGCGCGCTATCCGAGCTACGCCGCATCTCCTCCTTGCCGGCCGCTCCCAGGCCGGTTACGGCGAACGCCGCAAACCTGTCATGACACGGTCAAGCTTTCAGCTGGCTTTCAGCCATTTTGGCGACCGCAGAAATGGAAAACGGCGAATTCGCGTAGAGCGGTTCAGCACTTCACGGAATCGCTGAACCGCTCCAAGTTTTGTTTCTGCGCAATTCCGGACGGACAACCGCTACGCACTTTTTCTGGAATTGCTCTGGTCACGAGGCAGTGAACCCCAACACGTCACGCATGTCGTATTCGCCAGGCGGCTGCCTTGCCACCCAGAGCGCCGCCGCGATGGCGCCGCGCGCGAACATCGAGCGGTCGCCGGCCGCATGCGAGAGCGTGAGTGTCTCGCCTTCGGTAAGGAAGCTCACGCTGTGCTCGCCGACGATGCTGCCGCCACGCAGCACGGCGAAGCCGATCTCGCTGGACGGGCGCGGACCGGTGAGCCCGTCGCGGGCACGTTTGGCCACATCGTCAAGCCTGACGCCGCGCCCGCGCGCCGCTGCTTCGCCGAGCATCAACGCCGTACCCGATGGCGCGTCGACCTTGAAGCGGTGATGCGCTTCGAGGATTTCGAGATCAGCGTCGGGACCGAGCGCCCGCGCCGCCTGCTCGACCAGCCCGGTCAGCAGGTTGAGCCCGAGCGAATAGCTGCCGGAGCGCACGATGACGATGCTCTTCGCCGCCTCGGCTATGGCTTCCAGCTCGGCGGCATCGAAGCCCGTCGAGCCGATGACCAGCGCCGGGCCGCCGCGCGCGGCGCAGGTCTTTGCCAATTCGGCTGACGCGGCCGGCGTGGTGAAGTCGATGACGATTTCGGCAAGCGCCAGCGCCGCATCGCGCTCGACCAGCCCCTCACCCACGCTACCCGGCCGATGGAAGCGCGCGACGAGCTGCAAGCGTGGATCGGCAGCAACAGCCTCCGCCATCTGCCGCCCCATGCGGCCGAGCCCGCCGGCGATGGCAATCTTCAGCGGCTCAGGCATGGCGGATCCTGTCGAAAAGCTGGTCGAAACAATCGTCTAACACGCTGCGTTGGCAAATTGATTCAGCCTAGGCTGCGCCTGTCTTCAGCATCATACCGGCGATCTCCTTGACCAGCTTGGCGGCGACAAGCGCGGTAATGTTGGAAACGTCCTGGCGCGGATTGTATTCGACGACATCTGCGGCGACGATCGGCTGGTCGATCGACTGGATCAGGCCGATCACCTGACGCGTGGTGAAGCCGCCGGGCTCGCGATGCGAGACGCCCGGCGCGAAGGCCGGATCGAGACCGTCGAGATCGACCGAGAGGTAGACGGGCGTCTTGAGGTCGAGCGGCAAGCCTTCCTTGAAATACCGCATCTCCACCACCTCGACACCGAAACGCTCGAACTGGCCGCGAAGCTCGTCGTTGAGGGTGCGCAAACCGATCTGGATCAGGCGGTCGGCCAGCCGCTCCTCCATGATGCGCGCGAAGGACGAGGTGTGCGAGCGCGGATTGTCCTGATAGGCATCATACATGTCCGGATGGGCGTCGATCTGGACGATCGTCAGCTTGGGATGGCGACGGCGCGCGGCGCGCAGCACCGGCCAGGCGATCGCGTGGTCGCCGCCAAGCGAGATCAGCGGATGGCCGGCATCGAGCGCGCGGCCGACCTCGCTTTCGATCCGCTCCCACGGATCGCCGCCTTGCGCGAAATCGATGTCGCCATGGTCGACAAGGCGGTCGACCACGTCGAAGCCGGTCTCAGACCACGAGGTGTGGGCGTCGGAATGCAGTTCGCGCCGGATCAGCGGCGGCGCCTCGGCCGGGCCCTTGAGATAGGATGAGTTCGCGTCATGCGGAATGCCCAGGAGCGAGACCTTGGCCATGACATCTCTCCGCATCATTGAAACAGAACCCCTCTATAGAAGCCGGAGCTGGCGGGTGCGACGAGAGGCGCTTGGGCCAGATCGAATGTCGCCACGGGGTGCAAGCGAATGTGAAGCACCACACTCATCATCACTCGTAGAGCATGCTAATTTAGCTTGTGTGTCCGGCTGCGCCCGGACGGGTTGGAGGGGAGCGCCAATGTTGCGGCCGGTGCATGTCCTGGTTCTTTCCTGCCTCGCGCTCTCCCAGGTTGGCGGCGGCGCCTTCGCGGCCCAGCCGGCTGCGGAGAAATCCGAGGATGCGGCCAAGAAGGCCGCCGAGGATGCGGCGGCCCGAAAAAAGGCTGCCGACGACGCAGCGAAGAAGGCCGCCCTCGCCGAGGCGATCAATGTCTGCGATCGGGGCGCCGCCGTGCCGCTCGACCCAACAGCCAAGGCGCCGCCGGTCCCGTATGGCGAGCTCTTCCCGCAGGATTTCGACCTCAGCAAGCTCAAGGTGCTGGCCGACAAATGCCAGGCGGCGATGCTCGGCGCGCCACAGGAAAAGCGGCTGACGCTTGAGTGGCTGAGGCTGCAGGTCGCGCTCAACGACAAGGGGCTGGTCTGGCTCCTGCCGCAGATCAAGCTGCTGGCCGATGGCGGCAGTCCTGAAGCAAATTTCCTTCTCTATGAGTTCTACTCGGTGCATCGAAATGACGATGCGGACGCTGGCTCGCCGGCGGTCTCGCGCGAGACGGCGCTCGATGCCTTGCGAAAATCCGCCGATGCCGGCCATCTCACCGCCCTGGTGGCGCTGCTGAACCAGTACGGCAACGGGCCGCTGTTGCGCCGTGACGCGCGCAAAGCCGTCGAGACCGCGCGGCGCATCATCGATGCGCCGGTACAAGGCCAGTCGCCTGGCGAATGGGACGCCCGGGTTCGCGCGGCTATGCCAATGCTGATCGCCCAGGCGACGCTGGAGAAGGACGGTTTCACCGGCGACGAGCAGAAAAAGGCCTTCGACGCCGTGGAGGCGGATGCCAAGGCCGGCACCGCCAGTTCCGGACGATCCATGCTCGCCTATATCACGGCGCTGCGGCTCGGCCGCGGAACGCCGCAGGACGCGGCCAAGGCAAGGCAGATGCTCGAGGCGCGCATCGGTCAGGACAGCGACGCCATACCGATGTTGGCCGACATGCTGGCCAAGGGTGAAGGCGGGCCGGCCGACGGCAAGCGCGCCATCGCCATGTTGCGCGCCGCCACCAAGAAGGTCGCTGCGGCAGGGCCATCGCTTGCCGGCCTGTTGATGGATGGCAAGTTCGTCGGCCGCCAGCCGCGGGAAGCAATCCAACTGCTCAATGCCTCCTGGGATCTCGACGCCGGCATCCGGCTTGCCGGCCTGATCCTCGACTATGACGGCGCCCAGATCGACAATCCCGAAAGGCTGATCGAGCGCCTGAGCGACGGCGCGGAGGCCGGCGAGCCGGGCGTCGCACTGGCGCTGGCGCGGCTGCAGCTTTCGGACGATCAGCAGTTCCAGAACGAAGACCAGGCGCGCGCCATGCTGAAGCCGCTGGCGGATGCGGGCGACCGCGACGCGTTCTGGCTCTACGCCTCGACGCAATATGCCAATCTGGATTCGACCAGCTACCGTCCGTCGCGCCGCGACGATGGGCTGAGCGACGATCAGCTGAAAACCCTGATCGACGAAGGCGAGGCCAAGAAAGAGGCGCCGGCCTATCTGCTGCAGGCGAAGCTGTTGCGCAAAGGCGTGGTCTACCCGCAGGACGACGCCAAGGCGACCGCAATGCTGATCAACGCCGCCAATCTCGGTAATGTCGAGGCCATGGTGCTGCTCGGCGACGCTTATGACGATGGTCTGGGCATCGACAAGAACCCGCGCGAACGCCTGCATGCGTGGCGCGAAGCCGCCCGGCTCGGCTCGCTCAAGGCAAAGCGCAAGCTTGCCGACGCCTTCACCTTCGACAGTTTCGACCATCTGATGACGCTGCGCGAAGGCATCACCGACCGCATCGCGCTTTACAATGACGGGTTCGGCCGAATGGGTGCCGGCGTGTTGGGCGACAGCGCAGCCAGCATCGAATTGAGCGGCCTCTTTTCCGGGCCGGCTTCGAGCGCTGGAACCGCGGCGGTCGCGGCCGCGGTGATGGATGCGTTCCGCGAGGCGCCAGCCGGGCTCGATGAAGAGAACCTGGTCGGCATCGGCAAGGCGTTGCCCGACGACATCCGCATCGCCATCGAGACCACGCTGAAGAGCGAAGGTTTCTATGCCGGCGAGCCGAAAGGCTATTTCGGCCCGGACGCGCGCAAGGCGCTGGGGGGTTGGGTCGATGCCAAAGGCCCGCTCGCCGATGTCCCCGCCTCTGAAACCGCGGGCAAACAGCCCACTGCGCCGGCTTCAGGCCTGCTCGACGCGGACATCATCAACCGCGTCGGCAAGAAGGTCTTCGCCCAGGCGCAGGCCGCCAAGACCGACAAGCAGAAGCTTGCCGCCATCAAGCAGCTCAGCGTGCTCGCCCGCTATGGCGACCTCCCCTCGCGTTGGGCGCTGGTGCGCAACTACCATCAGGCAAGGGCCATCCGCTCGGTCGTCACGCCCGACGAGATCACCCGCTACGCGCTGGACATCCTGGTGTCGAAGCCTGAAGGCGTCGACAAGCCGGAGTTCGAGTTCATCTTCGACCTGACGCAGATCGCGCAGGACCGGAAATCCAAGGCCGTGGGCAGCGCCACGCTACAGGCCATCCGCGACGATCCACGCCTGCAGGACCCGCTGACGCTGGGCGCCATCATGGGCCAGTACAGCTTCGCGCCGGAAGCCTGCGACTCCGTGCTGGCCGCCGCCCGCAAGGCCGGCGTCGACGGAATCGGATCGGATGGATGCGACGAGGAAACGCGTACAGCGCTGATTGCCTATGCCAAGGACAAGGGCGCGTCCGGCACCGATGCCGCGGCGCGCAAATCGGCCGCCGAAGCGATCAAGACGCTGGATGCGCAGGCGATGAAGTAGCAGTCAGCGAGTTGTCGCCGCTACAGTGGAATGTCACAATACCGCCCATGAAAAATATCCAGATCATTGATGGCGCCTTGAATGCGACCTTCAGCGTGTTCCAGGCAACAGACGAAGAGTTCGGCCTCATCTTCCCCGGCGATCGAGATATGGAGTTGGCCGAAGACCTCTTTGAACGACTTGGCGACGAGGAGGCCAATCGCGTCCTGATTCCGCTTTGGACCCGTCCCGTTCTGAAGCGCGATGCGCTCGGAATCCATGAGACGCTATTCTACAACAACGAAGGTCGACGCATCCCGAAATCAAAGCGCGAGGTCGATTGGGATGATGGCGCCATCAACCAAGCCCAAAGAGAACTGTTCTTGCGGCATCGGTGAAGTCACAAGCCAATTCGTCCGCACTGGGTAGTCAAAGCGCCCTGAGCCAAACCTTGTTGTCATGGAAGGCGGCGCCGCCATAAGGCGCTGGCGCATCGGCGCCGGTCAGCACGTTGATGCCCTCGCCGCGCTCATGCGCGCTGTTTGGCCAGATGCCTTCGGCCACCACCACACCGCGCTTCACGCCGCCGAAAAGCTTGGCATGCAGCACGATGTCGCCGCGCTTGTTGCCAACCTCGACGCGGCCGCCATCCTCGATGCCGAGCGTGGCCGCGTCGTCGGGATGCACGAGCAGTTCCGGCCTGCCTTCCTTGGCCTTCGACACCGGCGTCTCGGAAAAAGTCGAGTTGAGGAAATTGCGCGCCGGCGATGTGGTCAGCCGGAATGGATGCTCCTCATCCGCGACCTCGATCAGCTCGACGTAGTCGGGAAATTCCGGCAGTTGCTCGACCGGGCCGAACAGGCCCATGCTTTTTGGCGGCCGGTTGGGCGCCGCCTGCCCACTCCAATTGGCGCGGAAATGGAATTTCTTGTCGGCATGGCCGAAGCCGTTGACGAAATGCGCGTCATCGAAGTCGGGCTGCAGATCGATCCATTTCTCAGCCTTCAGGCTATCGAAGCTGCCCAGCCCGCGCTTGCCCAGAATGATGTCGATATGCTGCTTCTCGGTCAGGCCGAAGCCTGGCCGGTCGGCGACGCCGAGGCGTTTTCCGAGCTCCTCGATAACATAGTGGTTGGTGCGCGGCCCTTCCGGCGGCTCGATCAGCTTGGGGCCGAGCGTGATGTGCTGGTTGCCGCCGCCCTTGTAGATGTCGTCATGCTCCAGGAACATCGTCGCCGGCAGCACGACATCGGCAAGCTTGGCCGTATCGGTCATGAACTGCTCGTGCACGCAGGTGAACAGGTCGTCGCGCAGAAAACCCTGGCGCACCAGGCGCTGCTCGGGCGCGACATTGGCCGGGTTGGTGTTCTGGATCAGCATCGCCGTCACCGGCGGGCCGCCATAGAGCGCGTCGGCCGCCCCTGTCAGCACCGGGCCGGTGCGCGACTGGTCGAGATAGCGCACATTCGGGTCGCGCATCGCGGTGCCTTCGAGCACATCCTGGTTCAGCTTGAAGATGCCGGAATTCGTGTGGAAGGCGCCGCCGCCTTCATACTGCCAGGCGCCGGTGACGGCGGCGATGCAGGAAGCGGCATGCATGTTGACCGAGCCGTTACGCTGCCGCGCGAAGCCGTAGCCGAGGCGGAAGTAAGTCTTCTTCGTCGTGCCGACGATTTGCGCGAAAGCTTCGATCTCGGCGATTTCGAGCCCGGTGATGGCAGCAGCCCACGCCGGCGTGCGCGTCTTGAGATGCTCTTCCAGTCCGCACGGATCGTCGGTGTATTTTTCCAGATAGGCACGATCGGCCATGCCGTCGCGGAACAGGACATGCATCACCGCGCAGGCGAGCGCGCCATCGGTGCCGGGCTTGAGCACCAGGCCGAGATCGGCCTGCTTCATCGTGGCGTTGTCATAGATGTCGATGACGACGATCTTCGCGCCGCGCTCTTTGCGCGCCCGCATCGCATGGGTCATGACATTGACCTGCGTGACCACGGCATTGGTGCCCCAGATCACCACGCAATCGGCCTTGGCCATCTCGCGCGGGTCGGGGCCGCGCATGGCACCGGCGCCCATTATCCAGCCGGTCCAGGCGAGATTGGTGCAGATCGAGCCGAAGAAGCCCGAGTATTTTTTCGCGTGCCGCAGCCGGTCGATGCCGTCGCGCTGCACCAGCCCCATCGTGCCGGCATAATAATAGGGCCAGACAGTCTCAGATCCGTATTTCTCCTCGGCGCGGACGAATTTCTCCGCGACGAGATCGAGCGCGGCTTCCCAGCTGGCTTCCTTCCAGGCGCCCTCGCCCTTGCCGCCGGCGCGGATAAGCGGCTTCAGCAGCCGGTCCGGGTGGTGCACACGGTCGGCATAGCGCGCGACCTTGGCGCAGACGACGCCCGACGTGTAGCTGTTCGACTTGGCGCCATGCACGCGGCCGATGCGGTGGGTGTCGAGCAGCTCGACTTCGAGCGCGCAGGTCGACGGGCAGTCATGCGGGCAGGCGGAATGGCCGATCCGGGGTGGCGTGTGCTGGTTCATAGTCCGTACTTAGCGGCTTTGAATGGCGGCGTGTAGGGGCAAATGAAGGCGCTTGAATGGGCCTTGACGACCAGTAGTTTAAAAACTACAGTGAGCCGATGTTTGAGCTGAAACAAACTGAGACTTTTCGCAAATGGCGAATGCAGCTCAAAGATGAACGCGTACGCGCGTTAATCGCTTCGCGCCTGGATCGTCTCGCTTTCGGTCATCCCGGAGATGCCCAGGCCGTAGGGGACGGAATCAGTGAACTGCGAATCCACTTCAGGTGACTGGAGTGAATGACATGCCTGAAAAACTGACGACATACGATCCCGCCGAGGATCTCGCCTCCGATGAGGCCATTGCCACCTTTATGGCAGAAGCCTTCGAGACCGATGACAGCGGATATATTGCCCATGCACTCGGCGTGGTGGCGCGCGCCAAGGGCATGACACAGATCGCCAAGCAGACGGGGCTATCACGCGAACAGCTCTACCGATCCTTCAGCGGCGATGGCAATCCGACACTGAAGACGACGATTGCCGTTATGAATGCGTTGGGCATGCAATTGACCACGAGGCCACATCCCTGACCTGCAATTCCATTCCCGCCAGGAAATGATCGAGGGACTCCTATTCCGCGATCCCTTCCTCATACTCGGCCGACATGGTCAGCCATTTCTCCTCGTTCTGCGCCAAGGTCTGCGCCAGCTGCGAGCGCTCCTTGGCGAGCCTGGTCGCGGTCGAGGGGTCCTTCTCGTAGATCGCCGGGTTGGCGAGCTCGTCCTCGATAGCGTCGATGCGCTTGCGGATGCGGTCCATCAGCGCCTCGGTGGCCCGGATTTCCTTGGCCAGCGGTTCGAATGCGGCGCGCCGCTGCGCTGCCTCGCGGCGGCGATCGGCCTTGGACGCCTTGTCCGCCTCCTTCTGCTCGCGGCGGTTGGACGAGACGCCGGTGACCAGCGTTTTGTAATCCTCGAGGTCGCCGTCATACGGGTTGACCGCGCCGTCCTTGACCAGCCAGAGCCGGTCGGCTGTGGCTTCGAGCAGGTGCCGGTCGTGCGAGATCAGGATCACGGCGCCAGGAAACTCGTTCAGCGCATGGATCAGCGATTCACGGCTGTCGATGTCGAGGTGGTTGGTCGGCTCGTCGAGGATGAACAGGTTCGGGCCCTCGAAGGCCGAAAGCCCCATCAGCAGACGCGCCTTCTCGCCGCCCGAAAGATCCTTGGCGGCGGTGTTCATCTTCTCGGTGGCAAGGCCGAACTGGGCGACGCGGGCGCGCACCTTGGCTTCCGGCGCGTCCGGCATCAGCCGCCGCACATGCTCATAGGCGTTCTCTTCCGGGCGCAGATCGTCGAGCTGGTGCTGGGCGAAGATCGCCACTTTCAGACCCGGCGCCACCGTCATGGTGCCGGTCTCCTGCTTCAGGCGGCCGGACAGAAGCTTGGCGAAGGTCGACTTGCCGTTGCCGTTGGCGCCGAGCAGCGCGATGCGGTCGTCGGCATCGATGCGCAGCGTCATCTTCTTCAGGATCGGGCTGCCCTCGGTGTAGCCGACATTGACGTTGTTCAGCGCCACGATCGGTGAAGCGACGGTCTTGACCGGCTCGGGGAAGGAGAACGGCCGCACGCTGTCGTTCACGATCGCGGCGATCGGCTTCATTTTCTCCAGCGCCTTGATGCGCGACTGCGCCTGCCTGGCCTTGGAGGCCTTGGCGCGGAAGCGCTCGACGAAGGATTCCATGTGCTTGCGCGCGGCTTCCTGCTTGACGCGGCCCTTTTCCTGCAACTCGCGCTGCTCGGTCAGCTGGCGCTCGAACTGGTCATAGCCGCCGCGCCAGAAGGTCAGCTTCTTCTGGTCGAGATGGACGATCGAGTTGACGGCGCGGTTGAGCAGGTCGCGGTCGTGCGAGATCAACAGCACGGTGTGCGGATATTTCGAAACGTAATTCTCCAGCCAGAGCGTGCCTTCGAGATCGAGATAGTTGGTCGGCTCGTCGAGCAGCAACAGGTCCGGCTCGGAAAACAGCACGGCCGCGAGCGCCACGCGCATGCGCCAGCCGCCGGAGAAGGACGAAGCCGGCCGCTTTTGCGCGGCGTCGTCGAAGCCGAGGCCGGCAAGGATGGTGGCGGCGCGGGATTCCGCCGAATGCGCGTCGATGTCAGCCAGCCGCGTGTGGATCTCGGCGATGCGGTGCGGATCGCTCGCCGTCTTTTCCTCTTCGAGAAGTGCCGAGCGCTCAAGATCGGCCTTGAGCACGATCTCGATCAGCGGCTCTTCCGTGCCGGGCGCTTCCTGCGCCACCTGGCCGATGCGCGTGTTCCTGGGCAGGTTGATCGAACCGGTCTCGGATGGGAAATCGCCGGTGATCGCCTTGAACAGCGTCGTCTTGCCGGTGCCGTTGCGTCCGACGAGGCCGGCCTTGGTGCCGGCCGGCAGGGTCAGCGAGGCATGATCGAGAAGCAGGCGCCCTGCCATGCGCAGCGAGAGATCGTTGATGATAAGCATGGCCGGGCTTTTGCACGGGACATAAGGGCTGCGCAAGAGCCGGCGATCCGGCAGGCTGATCTGCGCTCTGGAAGCGGCTCCGATCCGATGCCCCGCGACCGCGGCGATCACTCGTCCGCTTATCGCGCTCGATCGGCGATGATCATCTCGCCGCGGAAGAACAACCTAACGACGCAAGACAACCGCAAGTTTCGTAAGCTTAATATTCACGCTGTCATCTATGACATGTCCAAAAAAAGTCAGCAAAATCTTTTGGCCCAAACCGGATGCTTACCAAAAATTGATTTCAGTTTTAATGCAAACCTGCAAACCTATGAATGCGCCGTGAGTCGTGAGTGGGCGCCAACGATAACTTGGCCAACCTCACTTGGCCCAATTAAACTGGCGATGTCAGGAGCTCACGATGGACGGGGCGGCCAACGATCCACGCACGCTGAGATATGTCGCGGAAATCACGCGCAAGCTGGCGAAGATGCTCTCGCGCTCGCGCTACCATATGCTTGTCTATCTTCTTGAAATGACGGCGGTCGAGGCGGACAGCCTTGCCGATGAACAGGACCCCAAGCGTGCGCCTGAGCCCAAGCGGCCTCAGTCAAGCGGCGGCTGACTGCTCGCAATAAGACGATCCAGAATGGCCAGGCATTTCAACCGCTTGACTTCTATGGCTGGCGGATCGGAGGCTTCGACGACGGTGCGCTCGAAGTGGTCGAGCGCCGCGAGCAATTCGCCGGACGGGTTGCCGAGCGAAAACAGGACGCGCCGCGCCTTGACGCCCTCGGCGGTATCCACCGAAGACTGAGCAGCCACCCTGCGGCGCAGAGCGCCGAGGGCGGCCAGATGGCCGCGCCATGGTGATGGCGCGGCGTCATCCATTGCAGGCAACATGCCTCAGGCCTTGACCTTGCGCTTGGCCTTGCCTGCGTCGGCGGTAGCCGGCTTGCGGCCGAGGCCGGACGATTTGGCCAGTGCCGAACGGGTGGCCGAATAGCTGGGCGCCACCATCGGATAGTCGGCGGGCAGGCCCCATTTGGCCCGGTACTCATCAGGCGTCAGGCCGTGATCGGTCGCCAGGTGCCGCTTCAGCGACTTGAACTTCTTGCCGTCCTCCAGGCAAATGATGTGGTCCGGGAAGACCGAGCGCTTCGGATTGACGGCTGGCGTCAGCGCCACCGCCTCCTTGACGGCAACACCGCCAGCGAGCTTGCGCACCGACGCGCTGACGCTGGCGATGAGATCAGGCAGGCCGGAGGCCGGGAGCGGATTGTTGCCGACATAGGCCGAGACAATGTCGGCCGTCAGTTCGATTGCGGTCTTGTCATCGATATTGGACAATTTTTTTCACTTTCTGCCGGCTCTCAAATCGCCAGCTCTATTTTCAGACTTTAGTCGGTGTATCGAATAGGACCTGTCCCCCAACGGACCGCCCAGAGTCAGTAACGCAACGAGACTCAATACCGGATGATGTTTCAGTGCGTTGTGCGGACGCGCAAGTTAGGAATTCTAATAGCTATAATGGACGCATTATAGCACGGTACGCCCGGCGAGCAGCGTAAAGGCGTGTTGCAGCACTTCGATTTGCGCCGAAAGTTGCTGAAATCCAAGTCCAGAGCAAGTCCACAACCAGCAAGTGTGGTCAGCGAGATACAATCCGCCATGTCTGATTCGACATTCTTATTACCGATCGCTCATTTTGCGGCGACATTGCCCCTGAGCTCCGCTGGCGGCCCGTCGTCGAGTATCTCCAGCACCCGCTTCCAGCGCGCGCAACGGCTGAAGTCCTTCTGCTCGATGGCCTTTTCGGCCTTCAACGCCGCATAGAGCGGCGCCTCGGCGCCGAACTCCCTTTGCAGCCAGCGCGCCTCCTGCCTGGCGCGGCGTTCATCCTCGTCAACCATCGTCCTGGGCATCATCCTTGGCCTCCATACCTTCGATGCCGACCGCAAGGCAGCTGCCGATGACGAGGACAGCGCCGGCAATCGCGGTCCTCGACAGGCTTTCGCCCGACAGCGCCAGTAGAAACGTCGACGCGATCGGCGTCAGATAGGCGACGATCGCGATCCTGCCGCCCCGGTCGAGTTTTGCCGCGCGCGACCAACAGTAGTAGCCGAGCCCCATCGGACCGGCGCCGAGATAGAGCCCGAGCAAGAGGTCGACAGCGGCCGGAAGGGCGACACCATCATACAGGCACCAGGCAAAAGTCAGCGCGATACCTGCCAGCGCCGAGGGCAGCAGCAGGCGCTCGGGCGCCACGCCGAGGCGGCCAACCACGAGCGAGTAGAAAGCCATGCAGAGCGCCGAGCCGAAAGCCGCGCAATAACCGGCAAGACTGCCGCCCTCGAACCAGGCCCTTTCGAACCAGGAATGCGTGCGGCCGCCCGACATGACCAAGGCCACGCCGACGAAGCCGGCCATTGCCGCAAGCGCAAGCAGCAAGGGGCGGCGCGGGCGGCCAAACACGATGACCGCTGCGGCGAGCATCAATGGCCAGGTATAGGCGACAAGATTGGCCTCGATGACCGGCATGGAAGCAAAGGCGATGTATTGCAGCATCATGGTGCCGACCAGGCCGATGAAACCGACGACATAGGCAGTGAGCGCAGGCCTTTCCTTCTCCCCTTGTAGGAGAAGACGGCCGGGCGCGGCGCTGGAGCCATCCGCCTCGGCGCCGGGCGATCCAACTTCCCCCGCAAGGGGGGATGGAAAGAGCCTGATCAGCGCAAACACCAAGGCAGCGCCGCAGAACTGCAGGAACTGCACGTGCGAGACCGGATATTCGGCAAGCAGCGTCTTGCCGACAGCAGCGTTGGTGGCCCACAGCCCGACCGCGCCGAAAGCGAAACCCAGCGCTCCCTTCGGGGCGCTGGACCGATTGATCTCCTGGTTTTCGGCCATGACCGAAACGGGGTTCAGCGACGCCATTTGCGACTGTCCCGCAACGGTAACACGGCTTCCTACCATGTGTCCCTCGCGCCGCCCGAGACCGGCTCGGCGCCCGGC
This sequence comes from Mesorhizobium sp. RCC_202, assembly GCF_041355295.1. NCBI lineage: Bacteria > Pseudomonadati > Pseudomonadota > Alphaproteobacteria > Hyphomicrobiales > Phyllobacteriaceae > Mesorhizobium > Mesorhizobium sp. RCC_202. The sequence goes on along the minus strand of NZ_JBFUPO010000003.1, from coordinate 22,164 downwards.
TGCGGCACCGGATGCTCCTCGGCGTGGCGGCGGTAGGCGGGCAGTTGGTTGGTCCACACGTCCTCGGCAAGCTCGTCGACCCAGGCGCGGTCGTGGTCGTTGTCGGCGGCGAGATAGAACATGCGGTTGTCGTCGACATAGGGCTTGGTCGCCGAGCGCTGGTTGAGCACCAGGGTGACGCGCTCGCCGAGCTGGATCGGTGCGGTGCGGTGAAGCACGCCGAGGAACTGGCCGAGCGTGGCATAGTTCATCTTGTGGTCGATGCGCATGATCTTGTTGCGGGGAATGTCGCGGCCGGATTCCAGGATTGACCGGCCGGTCTCAGAATCGTCGCAATAGATTTCAAGATGACCGCCGATAAGGGGATCGCTGATCGAAAGCGGGATGAGTTCCGTCACCGGAACGCCATCGCAATGCCACTCAACGGCACCGTCCCTGGGGTTCATGAAGGTGACGGTCGAGCCGACGATCGACAGCGGATAGGGTTCGAGCTTGGTGCCCATCATGTCGGAAAGCCTTTCCAGGCGCAGCTTGTCGTGCAAAAGCTCCTTGATCTCCGGAATATACCGGTCGGCGCCGGTAATGAAAGTGAGGTCGAGATGCTTGTGCACGGCATGGCTGGCCTTCAGCTTCAGAGCAGCTTGCTCGATCGCGGCAAGCAGGTCTGGATCATAGCCGTGACGATACTGAGCGACCCCGAAGGTCGACACTTTCCACGACGTCTCATGGCCAATGATGGCTTCTCGGCTCATTGCGCAACGCAGTTCGGGAATTGTATGGGCGTTCATTTTTATTTTCTCCAAGGTGGGGGCAACACTTGGTAAACAGTCAATTAATCGCCTACCCCTGTAAATTTAGGAATGCTGGTGCTAGCGTAAGCGCAGCTTAAGGTCCAAAGCCCGTGCGTCTGCTCAGTCAGGTCAACCTCAACTCGCTGAAAATCGTGGAAAGCGCCGCGAGGCATAAGAATTTCACGCGCGCCGGCGAGGAGCAGTTCATCACCGCCTCGGCCGTCAGCCAGCGGGTGAAAAGCCTGGAGGACCAGCTGCGCTTCAAGATCTTCGAGCGCGGCGGCAATGCGGTGTCGCTGACGCCGGAGGGCGAGACCTATGTCGCGCGCGTTCGCGAGGCGCTGGAGCGGATCGTGGCGGCCAGCATGGAGGCCACCGGCCAGTCGCAGGCGCATGTGCTGAGACTCTGCGTCTTACCGACTTTCGCGGCGCGCTGGCTGTTTCCGAGGCTCTTGAGCTTCCAGCGGCAGTTTCCCGATATCGAGATGCGGGTGTCGACCTCCTATGCCACGCATGAATTCTCGACCTCGGAATACGATCTCGAGATCCGCTACGGCGACGGCAATTTTCCCGGCCTGCTCTCGGACCTGCTGTTCAAGGAGGATCTGACGCCGGTGTGCAGCCGCAAGCTGTTCCACGAGGTGCTGGGCGACAAGCCGTTGTCGAAGGTGACGCCGGAGGATCTGCGCTACTTCACGCTGCTTCACTCCGACACCTGCACGCAGAACTGGCAGTCGTGGCTGGGCTTTGCCGGCGCAAGCTTCGTGCTCGGCGAAACCAGAAGCGCCTATTTCGATAGCTGCATGATGTCCTACGAGGCGGCCAATGCCGGCATGGGCTTTGCCGTCGCCAACCGCGCCTATATGGCAAGCGACATCCGCGCCGAGCGCCTGGTGGCGCCCTTCGCCGTGCACCATCCCAACACCGCCGGCTGGTATTTCGTCAGCCCGCTCAAGACGCTCGGCACGCGCAAGGTGGAGCTGTTCAAGCAGTGGATCATGGCCGAGGCGGCGCTGACGCAACGCCAGCTCGACCTCGAGATCGCCAATGTGCCGGTGAGGCGATCGGCGCTGGCGTGAGACGCCAGCCTTCCTCGCGCAAACACCACCAGCAGATTTTGGGATTTTCTTCCGCCGTTTCAGGCCGTCTCGATCTGTAGCCGGCTGGTGCGGTCGCACCATGACGCAAGGGCGAGACTCAGCTATCTTGGATTGCGCGGCGGGCCTGATTTCCCGCTTGGCCGGCGCTATCCAGCTTCCTCCCAAGCAGCGCCGGCCTTCTTCTGTGCGACGCTGCTTCCTCCGTCAACATTCCAGAATCACTGCTTCGGCGGCGTGCCCTGCTGATCACCGCCGGTGCTTGATTGGGGCACCGGGTTCTTGTCGACCTGCGGGTTCTGGTTGACTTCGCCGCCCGCCGCCTTGGTCGGCGGCGTGCTGTTGTCGCAGGCGGCGAGCGCAAGCCCTGCCGCGACAGCCAGCAGCACAGGAAGTTTCGTCATGACGACCTCCTTCGTTCGCTCCCTCGAATTGAGAGCAAACGAGAGGGTGACGGTTTGGTTGCCTTGTTGGTGGGAACCAATCGCGCGGGTTCCGGTTGACCTGCCAACGATCCAACCACTTGAGGAGATGATCATGTTCCGACTGCTGCTGACCGGCCTGTTCGCCTACACCGCCTATCGCGTCACGATGCGGATCATCGAGGAAGTGCCCAGCACTGTCGCCCCGCTGGAGATGCCGGGCGATGAGAGGCGAACGCTGCGGCGACAGTCGGCGAGGATGGGTGTCGCACCGAAGCGGTAGACGTTAGCTGATCTTCCCCGCTCGTGGGGGACAGGTAGCGCCCTCCCTACCTTTGGCGGGCGAGGAACCCAAGCTTGATGTGTCGGCGGGACAGCGCCCCTCTCTGCCCTGCCGGGCATCTCCCCCACGAGGGGGGAGATCAGCTGTCTCGCCAGCTTTCGCCAAGCGCCGAGGTAAGGCAGATCGGCTGTATCCCCGTTGCGAACAAAGCGGAAACGATGCTTGATGGGCGATGAACCTTGCTGCCCGTGATTCGTCCTTTGAAACACCCGCCTATCTTGCCCGGCTGAACGACGAGCAGCGGCTGGCGGTGGTGCATGGCGACGGCAAGGTGGCGGCGCCGCTGCTGGTGATCGCCGGCGCCGGCTCCGGCAAGACCAACACTCTGGCGCATCGCGTGGCGCATCTGATCGTCAAGGGCGCCGATCCGCGCCGCATCCTGTTGATGACCTTCTCGCGCCGCGCGGCGTCCGAGATGGCCAAGCGCGTCGAGCGCATCGCCGGCGAGGTGCTGGGCCGCGATGCCGCCATCATCGCCGATGCGCTGGCCTGGACCGGCACCTTCCACGGCATCGGCGCCAGGCTGTTGCGCGACTATGCCGAGCAGATCGGCCTTGAGGCGGCCTTCACCATCCATGACCGGGAGGATTCCGCCGATCTGATGAACCTTGCCCGGCATGAGCTGGGTTTTTCCAAGACCGAAAGCCGCTTCCCGACAAAGGGCACCTGCCTGCAGATCTATTCGCGCGCGGTCAACGCGCAGGCGCCGCTGGGCGAAGTGCTGGGATCGGCCTTCCCCTGGTGCGCAGCCTGGGCGGACCAGCTGAAGGAGCTGTTTGCGGCTTACGTCGAGGCCAAGCAGGCGCAGAACGTTCTCGATTACGACGACCTCCTGCTCTACTGGGCACAAATGTCGGCGGAGCCCGAGATCGCGGCGCATCTTTCCTCGCGCTTCGATCATGTGCTGGTCGACGAATACCAGGACACCAACCGGCTGCAAGCCTCGATCCTGCTGGCGCTGAAGCCGGATGGCTCAGGCCTTACCGTGGTCGGCGACGACGCGCAGTCGATCTATTCCTTCCGCGCCGCGGAAGTACGCAACATCCTCGATTTCCCAAAGCAGTTCGCGCAAGGCGCCGAGATCGTCATGCTGGAGCGCAATTACCGCTCGACCGAGACGATTCTTTCCGCCGCCAACAAGGTGATCGGCGAGGCCAGCGAGCGCTTCACCAAGAATCTGTGGACCGAGCGCCGGTCGTCGCACAAGCCGCAACTGGTCAGCGTGCGCGACGAGGGCGAGCAGGCCAACTACGTCTGCCAGGCGATCCTTGCCGAGCGCGAGGCCGGCACGGCGCTGAAGGCGCAGGCTGTGCTGTTCCGCACCTCTAGCCACAGCGGGCCGCTGGAAGTGGAGCTGACGCGCCGCAACATCCCGTTCGTCAAATTCGGCGGCCTGAAATTCCTCGACGCCGCCCATGTCAAGGACATGCTGGCGATGCTGCGCTTCGCCGAAAACCCGCGCGACCGTGTCGCCGGTTTCCGCGTGCTGCAGCTCATGCCCGGCATCGGACCTTCGGCCGCCTCGCAGATCGTCGAGGCGATGGCGACGTCGCTGGACGAGACGCTGGGCCTGGCCCGCTTCCGGCCTCCGCAGCGCGCGGCCGGGGACTGGCCGGTGTTCCTCGATATCTACAGCGGGCTGCGCACCGGCCCCAAATGGCCGGCCGACCTGGAGCGGATCAGGCTGTGGTACGAACCGCATATGGAGCGCATCCATGAGGACGCGATCACGCGGCGCGCCGACCTGCTGCAGCTCGAGCAGATCGCGTCCGGCTATCCGTCACGCGAGCGGTTCCTGACCGAGCTGACGCTCGATCCGCCGGACGCCACCAGCGACCAGGCCGGGCCACCGCATCGCGACGAGGACTATCTCATCCTGTCGACCATCCATTCGGCCAAGGGCCAGGAGTGGAAGAACGTTTTTGTTCTCAACACCGTCGATGGCTGCATCCCGGCCGATCTCGGCGTCGGCACCAAGGAGGACATCGAGGAAGAACGCCGGCTGCTCTATGTGGCGATGACGCGGGCCAAGGACAGCCTGCATCTGGTGGTGCCGCAGCGCTTTTATCCGCACAACCAGGCGGCGCGCGGCGACCGCCATGTCTATGCCTCGCGCACCCGCTTCATCCCGGCATCGATGCTGTCGGCTTTCGAGCAGTCGTCCTGGGCAAGTGCGGCGCTCAAGGACGACCCGCGCCAGAAGCCAGGGGTCAAGGTCGATCTCGGCGCGCGCATGCGCGGCATGTGGAAATAGGTCGCCAATCAGTAATGACGACCACGCTGAAGCATCCAAAGCCCTGTATTTGTTCGGGCTTTTTGCCTTATCAGCAAAGAGCCGTCCGTCATTTCCAACAAACACCATGGAACCTTCCACGGCGCCAAAAGGTTTTCACGTCGCCATCACGATTTCGTTAAATGGTTCTAATAGAGGAGTGGGATTATGAAGACCCTTATGCTCGCGGTTGTTGCGGCTGCAATTTCCGTTTCGGCGCTTCCGGCAATGTCCGTGCCGTCGAAGGCGGCAAGCCTGGTGATCACCACGGATAACGACAATATGCGCCATGATGACCGCTACTGGCGCCACCATCATCGCGACCGCGACCATTGGCGAGACCGCGACCGTTGGCGAGATCGCGACCGCTGGCACGACCGCAAATGCCGTGTGAAGATCGTGAAGCGCTGGCATCACGGGCACCCGGTGATCCGCGAGGTCAAGATCTGCAGGAGCAATGACTGGTAGGTTTGCGAACTGGCCAGGCGTTTCGGATCGGGCTGTTGCCGGCACAGGCAGGGGCCCGATCCTTTGTTGTGCAATGGCCAGGCGGGCCGGCGCCTGAGAAAAGTCGACATGCGCGGAACCTCTCTGCGCACGATGCGTTGTCAGCGCGTCCCACCAGACCGCAGGATGACAGCCCCGCCATCCCGCGCAGCCAATCGACGAGGTCCGAATGTACGACAGGATGTTCTTCACCCCGGTCGCCGTCAGCGTCGGCGCCGGCCACAAGCGCATGATTGCCTCGCTGTCCGACATGCACGAATTGCTGACCGAATTCCCGCCGTCGCGCCGGCGCCTCAGCTATGGCGCCGCCGTAAAGGCCTGCGAGGCCGCGCGTGCGGGTGAAATCTCGGCCGAAGCGGCGCGCGATGCGCTGATCACCTTCGCGGTGACGGCGGGTGTGCTGTGGCCCGCCGAGCAGCAGATCATTTCGGTGAAGCCGGTGGCACGCGGCTATGGCGGTTTTGCCGCCTGAACGTGCACCTTACCGGATGCGCAGCAGAGCCCGCCGACGTTCGGCGGGCTTTTTGCTATTCGGCCTTGGCGGCGGCCGGCGCTGCCTCGGCGATCGGCGCGGCCGACCCGGCATCGGCGACAAACGGATAGATGAGCTGCTGGTGGTAGAGTTGCGGCACCGGCTCGTCGACGCCGTATTTTTCCGGCATCTGATCAGGCATCAGCAATGTGCCGCCGATCAGGTCGAGGAACGGCAGCTGTCCGGCGAAATTCTTGTCATAGGCCTGGCGTTCGTTGGCGTGGTGCCAATGGTGGAATTGCGGCGAGGCCACGAGCCATTTCAGCGGCCCGAATTTGATGCGGGTGTTGGAGTGGATGAACACCGACTGCCAATGGTAGATCAATATGTAGATCAGGATCGCTTCGCTGGAGAAACCCAGCGCAAACAGCGGCACGTATGAGGCCGACTTGGTCAGGATCTGGTCCACCGGGTGGACGCGGTGGGCGGCAAGCCAGTCCATCTCCTCGATCGAATGATGGACGGCGTGGAAACGCCATAGAAACGGCACCGCGTGGAAGATGCGATGCGCCACATAGAAGCCGATATCGGCAATCACCAGCGCCTCGATCGCCTGCAGCCAGAGAGGTTGCGATTGAACCGCCGTCGTAAGCGCCTCGGGAATGAAACGCCCGATCAAAAGCATCACCGCGCCGACCACCGCCAGCATGCCGAATTTGACGAGGATGCCGTTGAAGAAGAGGTAGAAGACATCGTTCAGCCAGTGGCGGCGTGTCATCGCCTGCTCGCGATGCAGCGGCAGCAACTGCTCCAGCGGGATGAAGATGAGGGCGATGACCAGCACCGCCTTGAAGTCGATGAGATCGAACACGGTCGCTCGCGAATATCGGCCAAGACTAGCCGCCGACACTAGCCGTGAAGGGATGAACGGACGGTTGATGATGTCGCTTGCATTCGCGCGGTGCGCCGGCTGCGGGTTTCCGTGAAACTTTTTCGATCGCTGCGTGAAACACCGCACGGACCGTTCGCGTTGCCCATGCCAGTTGCGGGCACGCTTTAAGTCTTTGTTTTGATGCGTGTCGTTGTCCCAGAACGGCTGCACACTTCTGGGCGACATGCATTAGAGCGTTTCACCGTTTCACGGAAACGGCGAAGCGCTCTAACTCTTTGTTTTTACGCAATTCCGGACGGAAAACCGATCACACTTTTCCTGGAATTGCTTTTGGGGGAGCGGATGTTTCTCGATCGCGAGCAATTCAAGCCGGCGGCGGAAATGCGGCTCAGCCGGGATAAATCGTCGATCCGGGTGACGGTAACCGATCCGAAAATTTGCGAGCTCGGCGAAGCCGTCTATGCGTGGATCACCACCGACGGCCAGCCGGTGAGGATCGGCACCTGCGGCGCGTCGGCCGGCAAGCGCCTGCTTTCCTATCCGGGCTATATCAACCGCAGCCTCACCGGGCGCGGCGGCGCGACACCGAAATGGGAGGCGCTGAAATGGCTTGGCCTGCTCACCGAGCATGGCATGCTGACGGCCGTGGTGCATCGGCCGGAGCCGACGCTGACGGCGGCGGGCCTGATCAGGCCCTATCTCGATGTCGAGCGCCAGCTGATCCGCCAGCACAGGCCGTTGCTCAACCGTGGCCATCGCTGACCATTACAGGGCAATTGGTCCGTAAAGAGCCGAAAACGCCGAGTCACACGCGGGCGGCATCATCTCAGCATCAACAGTCCCTAGTGGACCACACGCAAGACGTCGCCCGGGTGCACGCTGCGCGGGCCGAAGCTTTCGAAGCTCACCTGGTCGCGACCGTTGGACTTGGCCTTGTAAAGGTGCCGGTCGGCAATCTGGAACATGCTGGCATAGGTGGTAGGCCCACTGAAGGCGATGCCGCCGATGCTGACCGAGAGCGGCCAGCGCCGGCCGTCGGGAGCGAACTCGGCCTCACGGATGCGGCGCCTGATGGATTCGGCGACCAGGAACGAGCGTGCGGCGTCGGCGCCGGGAAGGAAGACCGCGAATTCCTCGCCGCCAATGCGACCGACGATGTCGGCGCCATGCAATTGGCCCTTGATCGTGGTGGCGATCAACTTGAGCGCCTGGTCGCCGCAATCGTGACCGAGGCGGTCGTTGATCGACTTGAAGTGGTCGGCATCGACGATCAGCAGCGCGCCGGTGTCGGCGACCGCATGGCGGTGCGCCTGGTCGAGATAGGCCTCGACCAGCATCGAGAAGGCGCCTCGGTTGAAAACCGTCGTCAGGCTGTCGGTCGCGGCAATGACGCTGAGCTCCTTCTGGGCGATCGCCAGCTGGCGCAGCTTCCACATCAGGAAGGACAGGAAGGAGCCGCCGAGGATCATTGGCAGGAAGAGATCCGTGAGCTGCGCCCAACGCAGCGCCTGCGGCGACAGCGAGGGGAAATTGAAGGAATCGACGAAGAAGGCCGTGGCAATGAAAAAGGCGGTGCCGGCGGTGGTCACCACCACGACCCTGCCCCAACTCGTCGGGGACAAATCGATGCGCATGCCGCTGCTCCCCTTTGGGCTCCCGTTGCGTCATGCCATCTTGCCGTGGGAAGGCAAACGAACTGCTAATATACGCGACGACCCGCTAACTTGGTTAATTCCGCCCAGCAGCCGGACGGGCCGGCACAACCGGAAAGCCAACGACGCCAGAAAGCCCACCACGAATGTGGCGGGCTTTCCGACTGGCCGGAGGTTCTCGTCAGCGCGCCGCCGGCCGCGGGGTTGGTCGGCGACGCGATAGGAGAGTGCCGCAGAGCCTCACGGCTGGTCCGACACTCCCGGCTAAGCGTTGCCGGGCGCCGTCCGATGCGGCACCGGGAACGGCATGGCACTCAGACCTGACACATGATCGCTGCCGAACCTCGGCGGATCATGCCTGGTCTTTTGCTCGATGCATGTCGTTGCCCCAAAACCGCTGCGCACTTTTGGGCGACATGCATTAGCGGCGCGCGATCATCAGGCAAAGCTGCCTGAGCTGGGCATCATAAGTGCCTTCGCTCGCAAGCACGTCAACGCAGCGCTTCTTCATGCGCGTGAGGTTGCTGCCCGTCAGCTGAGCCACGGAAGCCGGCGGCTTGGATCCTGGCGTTCCGGGTGTGCCCGGGGTGCCGGGCGTTCCGGGGGTGCCTGGTGTTCCTGGGATACCCGTGCCGATGCCGACGCCGACACCGAGCCCAACGCCATTGCCCACATTGGCGCCGAGACCCGCGCTGACGCCGTCGCCGACGTTGGCGCCAAGACCGGCGTTGATGCCGCCGGACCCGCCGACCGAAGCACCCGCGCCAGCGGTAACGCCATTCGATCCGCCGATCGAAGCGCCGGCGCCGGCATTGACGCCGCTCGAGCCGCCGACCGAGGCGCCCAAACCGGCGTTGACGCCGCCTGAGCCACCGATAGATGCGCCGACGCCGGCATTAACACCGCCGCTGCCGCCGATAGATGCGCCAACACCGACGCCAATTCCGCCGCCAGCATTCGCCGGAACGGCAAAAATAGCGATAATTGCGCCACTTACTAATGTTCTAGCGATTTTTTGAGAAATACTAGACATGACACTCTCCTCTGTGGACACACTATTTGCTGCACCGCATCATCGGAGGCCAACCACCGTTTCAGATGACAGCGCACGAGGAGACACGCGCCGAGTTTCACATCAGTTTCTTTATTTTTTTGATGAAGACAGCCATAGTTTGTATTTATTCTATCGTCGTTTTAAAAAAATAGACGATTTTGCTTTAATATTTAATTTTCTATCGAATTCATAAACAGAAATTCGACCGTGAGTTGCTTGCGGTTGCGCGACCTCCGAGGCATCATTGCCGCATGACTGGAGCCGCGCGATCGCGCCATCGTCACAACTGTTCAAACCGTGGAAATTTCTTGAGACGCGCGCGTCAGGCGTAAGCACGCCCTTCCTCGGAGCGCTGGAACAGCATCAGGTCAAGCGGCACCGAGGGACGGCCGAGCATTGTGAGAACCATATGCGCCTGGCCGCGATGATGGGTCTGATGGTTGAAGAAATGGCCGAGGGCCGGCGACAACCGCTGCGAGACGGTGCGCATGTCGGTTAGCGTCGTATAGGAAAAGCGGCCGGCGAGAGCCTTGTCGCTCATGCCGTTCATCCAGTCGAGGATCCGCTTGTCCTCGGCCTCACGCGCCAGTTTCAGGGCCGGCAAAGCGCGGTAGAGGATGGCCGACGTGTTCGAAGGCGCGTCGCCTTCGCCGGTGAAACGCTTCATCCAGACGCGGTCGACGGCAAGCAGCTGGTTGAGCGTGCCCAGCATCGAGCCGAAGAACGCGCCGACGTCGCGGCCGAGCTCTTCTTCGCCAAGATCGGCAACGGCATCATAAAGGCGCCCGTTGGCCCATTGATTGTAGGTCGCAAACATCATGAAATGCTGTTTCATTCTTCCACCGCTCGCAACCGAATCCCGGCCCTTCGTAACCCGCTGCAACGGACCCGCCAATGACCATTGTGCTTTATGACCTCGTCGGCCATGACGTCGCCCGTCCTTTCAGCCCGCATTGCTGGAAGACCAAGATGGCGCTCGCCCATAAAGGGCTCGCCGCCACCAAGGTGCCGACCCGCTTCCTGGAGGTGCCCAAGGTCGAGGGCGGCGTATCGAAGACGGTGCCGGTGATCCGCGACGGCGAGCGCGTGGTGGCCGATTCCTTCGCCATCGCGCTCTATCTCGACGAAGCCTATCCGGAACGGCCGACGCTGTTTTCCGGCGAAGGCGGCAAGGCGATGGCGCGCTTCATCGAGCGCTGGTCGCAACTCACCATCCACCCCTATGTCGCGACGGTTGCGCTGACCGATCTGCATGCGATGCAGGACGAGGTCAACGCCGTCTATTTCCGCGAAAGCCGCGAGCAGCGTTACGGCAAGCCCCTCGAAGAGGTTATCGCGGACCGCGACGCCGGGCTTTCCGCCTTTCGCGCCTCGCTGGAGCCGCTGCGTGCGACGCTCGGCCTCCAGCCTTTCCTCGGCGGCGAGGCGCCGTTGTTTGCCGATTACATCGTCTTCGGCGCGCTGCAATGGGGCCGCGTCGCTTCGCCCTACAAGCTGCTCGACGACAGCGACCGCGTCGCGCAATGGTTCGAGCGCTGCCTCGACCTACATGGCGGGATCGGCAGGGAGGTTCAAGCAGCGACGGCCTAAAGGACAGGTCGGAGAATTTGCAATGTTTCGTTATGAGATGCAGGCCGAGATTTGGGTCTACCCCGGCAAGGGCGGCTGGCATTTCGTGACGCTGCCGGTCGAGTTCGCGACGCGGATCAAAGCGGCGATGGCAGGCTTGGCGCGTCCCTGGGGCTCGCTCGGCATCACGGCAAGCATCGGCCAGACCAGATGGCAAACGTCGCTCTTCCCGGACAAAGCGTCCGGCAGCCTGTTCCTGCCGATCAAAGCCTCGGTGCGCCGGCGCGAAACTCTCAAGGCGGGCGACGTGCCGACGCTGACCATCGAGGTCGAGCTTTAGAGCCTAGTTCCGGCGCTCCTTCGGCGCGTTCTTGTCGACCAGCCTGACGCAGATCGGGTCGCCCTGTCCCACGGACGTGCATTGCCATTCGCGACCAAAGCCGAAATTCTGATCGCGCAGCGGATGAAACAGCAGCACGTAGCCAAGCACGGCAAAAACCGCGGCCATCAAAAGAATGCCGGCAATGTCGCCACGTCTGAGATAAGGCCAGCGCATCGCCTCGAACTCCGCCGCCACGGGCGCCGGCATTCACAGGCCGGCGCCAACGCAGCCGTCTGATTATCCCGCAAACAACGTCTCACGGCCAGATGCCGCCCTCCCCTTGGCAAGGCGTCGGGCGGCTTGTATAGAGCCCGCCACTCCAATTCCACAACAAGGACGACACATGGCGCTCGAACGCACTTTTTCGATGATCAAGCCGGACGCTACCCGGCGCAACCTCACCGGCGCCATCACCAAGATGCTGGAAGACGCCGGCCTGCGCGTCATCGCTTCGCGCCGCGTATGGATGAGCCGCCGCGAGGCGGAAGGTTTTTACGCCGTCCACAAGGACCGCCCGTTCTTCGGCGAACTGGTTGAATTCATGTCGTCGGCTCCGACGATCGTCCAGGTTCTGGAAGGCGAGAACGCCATTGCCCGGAATCGCGAAGTGATGGGCGCCACCAACCCGGCCAAAGCCGCCGAAGGCACCATCCGCAAGGTGCATGCGCTGTCGATCGGCGAGAATTCGGTGCACGGTTCGGACGCGCCGGAAACCGCCGCGCAGGAGATCAAGTACTGGTTCTCGGACACCGAGATCGTCGGCTGAGCAGCAAGCCTCTCGGACAGATCAAAACGGCCCGGCTCGACCGGGCCGTTTTTTTGCTTGACGAGTATGGTCTCGCCAAGTCGACACCCTAGGTTTCGGAAACGGCAAAATCGAACTGGGCGTCACCGATCGCAGCTAACGATCGCGCTTCCGCCCCAGAGCAGGGAGGAGAGAATGCTCAATGCTCATGCTTCAGACAACGGCGCAGCATATCCGGACGATCTCGTCCTGCTGAAGCGTATCTATGACCAGGTTTGCGAAGAACGCGGCATAGGCGTCGGCAGTGCGGAGGCCTCGGCCCTTGCAGTCGGGGCCATGAAGCTCTTTTCCGCTGGCATCTTCGATGAGGACACGATCAGCATGCGCCTGCGGCGCATGCGGTAGCCAACGGGATCAAACCCTGGCCCGTTCCAGGCCCTTATTCTTATGAAATGTCGTTTCCGCCGCCTGTTTTCTGGCGGCATGGATTAAATTGAACCTGTCCGCTTTCTGCCGATGGGAGATGCCTTCGACCATGACCAGCACCATTCCCGGTTTCTTCCAGGGCACGGAGATGCCATCCGCAAGCTGGTGGGAGGCGCTGTGGCCCGATCCCGCCAGCGTGCTCGTGGCAACAGATTTCAGGCCAGGCGTGGACGCGGTCGACCTCTGTTGTGGCGATGGCTGGTTCACGCTGCCTATGGCGCGGCTTGCCGAGCATGTCACCGCCATCGATATCGATGCCGGGCAGCTCGACCTCGCCCGACGCCGGCTTGGCGGCTACGGCATCACCAACTGCGAATTCGTCACCGGCGATGCCTATGGGCTTGCCGGCCTGGTATCGCGGCCCGCCGACTTCATCTTCATGGCCAATGCCTTCCATGGCGTGCCCGACCGACCGCGACTGGCGCGCACGGTCGCCGCAGTCCTTTCCCCGGCAGGACGCTTCGTCATCGTCAACTGGCACCAGCGTCAGCGCGAGACGACGAAGGTGCTGGGTGAACCGCGCGGGCCGAAAACCGAGCTCAGGCTCTCGCCGGAGCAGACTATCGCGGACGCCGAAGCAGGCGGCCTGCGGCTGACGGCGCTTGTCGATGTGCCGCCCTATCACTATGGCGCGGTGTTTGAGCTAGGGCGGTAGGGGAAATAGAGCTCGGATCGGCGCCGACACATTCGTACTGCCCTACTGCCCTACTGCCCTACTGCTCTACTGCTCTACTGCCCTACTGCCCTACCCACCTTCCCCGTAGCGGATGACCTCGACCTTTTCCCGGGTGATCAGACAGCTTCTGGTCAGCGCCTTGATCCGAGGGATCAGCGCGTCGATCTTTTCCGGCGCGTCGACAATCTCGACGACGATCGGCAAATCCTGCGACAGGCGCAGGATCTTGGCCGTGTGCAGCACGCTGGAACGACCGAAGCCGAGCGGGCCCCTCAGCACCGTGGCTCCGGCCATGCCGGTTTCGCGTGCCTTGATGACGATCGCTTCGTGCAGCGGCCTGCCGTCGGCCGATCTGTCGTCCTCGCCGAAGAATATCCTGAGCAGCACGCATTGCGCGGGAAGTTCCATTTTCTCCTCCCTGGTCAGCTGTTGACCGGCAGACGGTTGAGCCTGGACGCCATGAGATAGCCCAGCCAGGCGGAAGCAAGTGACAAGCCGACCACACTGATGAGATAGGTCACGGCCAGCGAGAAGTCGCCCTCGAACAGCAAGATGAAGGTGTCGAGGCTCATCGCCGAAAAAGTGGTGAGCCCGCCGCAGAAGCCGGCCATGACGAAGGCGCGGCCTGCGGGGCCGATCATGAGGCGGCCGTCCGGCCGGGTCAGCGTGGCGAAGGCCATGATGATCCATGATCCGACGACATTGACGAATCCGGTCGAGCACAGCGTGCTGAGGCCGAGGAGCGAGACGATGACATAACCGGACAGGAAACGCGCCAGCGAGCCGATCGCCGCACCGCAGCCGACGGCCATATAGAGGCGCAGCGCCATCTGTTTGTCGTTCCCAGCCATGACTCTAACCAACCACCCACTGAATGGCCCAGAAGCCGAAGGCGACGGCAAGCACGCACAGGACCGTCGAGGCGATGATGTTGAAGGTTGCGAGACGCCCCTGGCCATCGAGCGCGAGGTTCAGCGTCTGCAGGCAGAAGGAGGAGACCGTGGTGTAGCCGCCGAACAGGCCGACGACGATCAGATCGCGGAAGAGGTCACTGGCGAAAATGCCGCCATGAACCCGCGCGGCGCCGGCAAAGGCGCCGATGGCGACGGCGCCGGAGACGTTGACCAAGAGCGTGCCCCAGGGAAAAGTCTCGCCGACGCTGCGGCCGACAAGGCCGGACAGGAAGAAGCGGGAAATGCCGCCGAAGAAGCCGCCGATCAGGACCAGGGCGCAAGCCGCAAGCGTCATCGCTTCACATGCCTTTCCAAATGCTTCCCATGCGGGAATCACGTTACCTATCTATTTTCGCAATTCCGGACGGAAAACCGCAGTGCACTTTTCCTGGAATTGCTCCAGTCAGGCACGATGCGAGCGGGAAAACAAATCCTGCCGCGCGCAAGCACGCCTGGCAGGAGTCATCAGCCCCCAAGGGCGGTTTCGGGGGAACCCCATCCCCATTTTTGAGGACGCTAAACGGTGACCTCGGGGCGGTCAATCGGCTCGTATCACCACGACCGTCACCGGCTTGGCGTCGAGCGGATCGATCAGATGGCGTCTGTCGGGTATGAACAGCAACCGCTCCCCGACGAAGATGCGCGCCTGCAGCGTATAGATCCGGCCCTGCTCAATCGCCTTTGGGTCGAAGCCGATCTCGAATCTGATCGGCACCTGTCCGGCGGGCGCTATTCTACGTTTGGCGATCACGGCCGGCGGCCTGTCGGCCAGCGAGATGTCGGCGAGTTCCACCATCAGCACGGCATCGGGCGGCAGCGCGATGCGCTCGCGATAGGTCACCTCGCCGGCAATGGTCTTTTCGCCGGCATTGGTGATCTCCGGCACGGCAAGCACGCCAACCACCAACGGCACCAGCCCGAAGATGAAGAATTCCGCGATCCTGTCCAGCACGGGATTGCTCCGCCAGGCAAATCAAACCGATGAGCAGGCTTGGGTCGGATTGCGGTCGTTCGATGGCGTGGGGATGTTATTCGCTGGATTTCGTCCAGCGGCCGGCCGCCTTGTCGTCGGCTTCCTTGGCCTCGACCCAGCCGCCCTCGGAGCCATCCACAAGATGCTCCTTCTTCCAGAAGGGCGCGCGCGACTTCAGGTAGTCCATCAGGAAATTCGCCGCCTCGAAGGCCGCCTGCCGGTGGGCGGACGCCGCCACCACCAGAACGATGTTTTCGCCCGGCGCTATCTTGCCGTGGCGGTGAATGACGGTCAGCCCCTGCAATGGCCAGCGCCCGGTCGCTTCCGCCGCTATGCGGCCGATCTCGGCCTCGGCCATGCCGGGGTAATGCTCAAGCTCGAGCGCCGACAGCGTGCCTTGCTCGTCGCGGCACAGGCCGGAGAAAGTGACGACGGCGCCGATGTCGGCGCGACCTTCGGTCAGCGCCGCAATCTCGGCGGCGACGTCGAAATCCTCGCGCTGGATGCGGATGGCGGGCACGACCGCGCCGGCCATCTCAGCCCCCGGTCATCGGCGGAAACAGCGCGATCTCGCGCGCGCCCGCGATTTTCTCGCGGTGGCCGACATGTTCCTGGTTGATGGCGACGCGGATGACCTCAGGATATTGCAGCGCGTGCTCATATTCCTCGCCGCGCGCCTTCAGCCAGCGCAAGAGGTCGGCCACCGTTTCGATGCCGGCCGGCAGCTCGACGTCCTCTTCCGGTATGCCGATGCGCTCGCGCACCCAGGCGAAGTAGATGAGCTTCGTCGACATCTCACTCGTCCATGATGTGCTTCAGGCCGGCGCGGAAATAGTCGTAACCGGTGTAAAGCGTGACCAGCGCCGCAACCCACAGCAGCACCAGGCCGGTCTGCGTGGTCAGCGGAAAGATCTTGTCGCCGGCGGGACCGGCAAGCAGGAAGGCGATGGCGACCATCTGGATGGTGGTCTTCCACTTGGCGAGCTGGGTGACCGGCACCGAGACCTTCAGCGCCGCCAGATATTCGCGCAGGCCCGAAACCAGGATCTCGCGGCACAGGATGATGATCGCCGCCCACAGCGACCAGCCGGCGATGCCGGCATGGCGGTCGGTGTCGGCGGCCAAAAGCAGCAGGCAGGTGGCGACCAGCAATTTGTCGGCGATCGGATCCAGCATCTTGCCGATGTTGGAGGTCTGCTGCCAGGCGCGCGCAAAATAGCCGTCGAAGTAATCGGTGATCGAGGCGAGCAGGAAAATGACCAGCGCCGACCAGCGGGCGAAGTCGGACGACTTCAGATGGCCTTCGAGGAAAAAGCACAGCACGACCAGCGGCACCGCGACGATGCGGGCGTAGGTGAGGATGTTCGGCAGGTTGAACGCGCGCTGGGCCATGTGGTCTCGGGAAACTCCTGCGTCTGTCGTACTCAAATCAGAAGCCAATGTAGGGGGTCAACAGGCGAGATTCGATTGACCAGGCAAAAATAGCATTTGTAGCGGCGGCGGCCTCGCCACCTCTTGGGCCAGGCCGTCAAACTTCCGTGCCTGAAAGCTGGCCCTTAGCTCTCGTGAAAATGATTGTAGACCAGCTTTGCCACGTGCTCGGAAATGCCGTCGACCTTGACAAGATCCTCGACCGCGGCGCGGCTGACCGCCTTGGCGGTGCCGAAGGCAAGCAGCAGCGCCCGCTTGCGGCCAGGGCCGATGCCGGCGATCTCGTCGAGCGGGCTTTTGACCATCTCCTTCTTGCGCCGCGCCCGGTGCGAGCCGATGGCGAAACGGTGAACCTCGTCGCGTAGGCGCTGGACGAAATAAAGCACCGGGTCGCGCACCGGCAGCATGAAGGAGTCCCTGCCCCTGACGAAAAAGCGCTCGCGGCCGGCGTCGCGGTCCGGGCCCTTGGCGATGCCGATGGCGACGACCCGGTCCTCGATACCGAGATCGGCAAGGATCTGGCGCACCGCCGTCATCTGGCCCTGGCCGCCGTCGATCAGGATGACGTCCGGCCAGGCCGGGAAGTTGCCCGTGCCGGTGACCAGGTCTTCGTCGCCGGCATCCTGAGACTCCGGACCTTCCGGCCCCGAGGGCTTCTGCTCGTCGCCATGTTCCTTGATCAGTCGCGAAAAACGCCGCTGCATCACCTCGCGCATCATGCCGAAATCGTCGCCGGGCGTGATGTCGGTCGAGCGGATGTTGAACTTGCGGTACTGGTTCTTCACGAACCCTTCCGGACCGGCGACGACCATGGCGCCGACCGCGTTGGTGCCCATGATGTGCGAATTGTCATAGACTTCGATGCGCGTCGGCGGCTTTTCCAAGCCGAAGGTCTCGGCAAAACCGGTGAGCAGCCGCGCCTGCGTCGAGGTTTCGGCCAGCCGGCGGCCGAGGGCTTCGCGCGCGTTCTGCAGCGCATTGTCGGTCAGGTCCTTCTTCTCGCCGCGTTGCGGCACGGAGATCGTTACCTTGCGGCCGGCATGGGTGGAAAGCGCCTCGGCGAGCAGGTCCTGCTCCTGCGCGGTCTGGGACAAGAGCAGCGTGCGCGCCGGCACCTTGTCGTCATAAAACTGCGCCAGGAACGAGCCCAGCACTTCCGATGCTTCCAGCGCCGGATCGGCCTTGGGGAAATAGGCGCGATTGCCCCAATTCTGGCCGGTGCGGAAGAAGAACACCTGGATGCAGACCTGGCCGCCTTCCTGGTGGATGGCGAAGACGTCGGCCTCCTCCACCGTCTGCGGGTTGATACCCTGATGGCTCTGCACATGCGAGAGCGCGGCAAGGCGGTCGCGATAGATGGCGGCGCGCTCGAAGTCTAGCTCTTGCGACGCCTGCTGCATGGCGGCCGAGATCTCGGTCTTGACCTTCTGGCTGCGGCCGGAAAGGAAGTCCTTTGCCTCGGAAACCAGTTCGGCATAGCCCTCATGCGAGATCTCGCCGGTGCACGGACCGGCGCAGCGCTTGATCTGGTAGAGCAGGCAGGGCCGGCTGCGGTTCTCGTAGAAAGAATTGGTGCAGCTGCGCAGCAGGAAGGCGCGCTGCAGCGAATTGATGGTGCGGCCGACCGCGCCGGCCGAGGCAAACGGCCCGAAATAATCGCCCTTGCGCGAGCGCGCGCCGCGATGCTTGTAGATGCCGGGCGAAACATGGTCGCCGGTCAACAGGATGTAGGGAAACGATTTGTCGTCCCGCATCAAGACGTTGAAGCGGGGCCGCAGCCGCTTGATGAGGTTGGCCTCGAGCAGCAGCGCCTCGATCTCGGTGCGGGTGACGACGAACTCCATCGTCGAGGTCTCACGCACCATGCGGCCGATGCGGGCAGTGTGGAAGCGCCCCTGCGCGTAATTGGTGACGCGCTTCTTCAGGCTGCGCGCCTTGCCGACATACAGCACGTCGCCGGCGGCGTTCATCATGCGGTAGACGCCGGGCGCGTTGGGCAGCCGCTTGACCAGCGTCTGGATCACCTCGGCGCCGAGCATGCCGTCGGCATCGCCGGCATGCGGCGTCCAGTCGATAGCCGTGAAGGCGACATCGGGACCGGCGAGCACGGCTTCCGGCTCGACGATCTCCTCGGCCGCCTCGTCCTCGATGTCGATATCGGGGTCGAGATCGGGCGGCATGTCGTCGGCGGGGCCGCCGCTTCTGTGTTTTCGGGTTGTGGGACTCATTCCACCATGCCTGTCACATCGGGCGTCTGCCATGCAAGATGCTGGCCGCCATCGAGCGCGATCATCTGGCCGGTGACCGAACGCGCCTGCCAGAGATAGCGGATGGTGGCGCCGAATTCCGACAATTGCGGGCCGCGCTTCAGGATCAGGCCCTCGACCTGGCTATCGAAATCGTGATCGTCCTGGCGCGCATTCTTCAAGGTCGGGCCCGGACCGATGGCGTTGACGCGGATGCGGGGACCGAGCGCCTGGGCCAGCATCTGCGTTTGCGTCCACAGCGCCGACTTCGACAGCGCATAGGAAAAGTAGCGCGGCGTCGGCCGCCAGACGCGCTGGTCGACGACGTTGACGATCAGGCCCTGCGCGCGCTCAGGCAAAGCACGGGCGAAATTCTGCGCGAGCAGCGCCGGGGTCTTCACATGAATGGCGAAATGGCGATCCCAGGCCTGCCAGTCGAAATCCTCGACACTGTCGTCAACGAACAAAGAGGCGTTGTTGACGAGCAGCGTGACCGGCCCGAGGGCTGCCTCCGACTGGCCGACGAGGTCGCTCACGGCATCCATGTCGGTAAGATCGGCGGCGATCACAACGGCGCGGCCGCCCTCGCCCCTGACTTTGTTCGCCAGAGCCTCCGCCTCGGCGCCGGAACGATTGGCGTGGATGGCAACGGCAAAGCCGTGCGCGGCAAGGTCCTCGACGATTGCCTTGCCGATCCTTTTGGCTCCACCCGTCACCAGCGCAACGGCGGCGGCTTTGGTCATGTTGTCAATCCTCAATCGGCTTCACGATTCCGCGAAGCCGGCACAATATGACCGACCAAGCGTTAAATGCCATTTCCACCTGGGGCAGGAATGTGGCGAAGCGGGCCGGACGCGGAATTTCGGACCCGGATTCGGGCGCGACGTCAGCGCAATATAGGTCGCGACATCCCTTGAACCAAGCGGTGTGCAGCGCAACATAATTAGCCTGCTGACATTTCGCTGTTGCGAAGATGCAACGTCAATTTTCGGCCTCATTCGCGCCAGGGAATGACCCAAGTTCAGGTTCGCTTCAGCCGCATTTCAGCACGACATTCGGAACCGTAGAGCGCCAGGCCCGTTTATCCCCCCGGACGGGCCGGGGCGTTCAAGGACAAACAAGCCTAAGTGTCTTGTGGCTTAAGGAGTATAATAATGAAGACCAATCTCAAATTCGCGCCGCTTGCCGCCGCGCTCGGGCTGTTCGCCTTCGCCGGCACTGCGTTTGCGGCCGACGTCGTTTCCGAAGAGCCGCCGGCGCCCGCCCCGGTTGCCGAACTTCCCGTCGCAGCCTGGGCCGGCCCCTATGCCGGTATCAGCCTCGGCTACGGCTTCGGCGGTCACGCCAATGCCAAGGACCAGGGCGTCAACGTGAAGACCAAGGGCTTCATCGGCGGCGTTTTCGGCGGCTACAACTGGCAGCAGGAAAACTTCGTCTACGGTGCTGAAGCCGACCTCGGCTACAACGGCACCAAGGGCTCCAGCAACGGCATCGACGCCAAGTCGGGTCTCGAAGGTTCGCTGCGCGCCCGTCTCGGTTATGCTGTGACCCCGGAAATCCTGCTTTATGGCACGGGCGGTGTCGCCGCCAAGAACCAGAAGATCGAGGACACCGGCTTCAGCGACAGCAAGGCCGTTGTCGGCTGGACCGCCGGCGCCGGTACCGACATCAAGATCACGGACAACGTGTTCGGCCGTGTCGAATACCGCTACACCGATTTCGGCAGCCACAGCTTCGGCAGCGAAGGCAAGGTCAAGTCCTCGGACAACCGCGTCACCTTCGGCGTCGGTATGAAGTTCTAAGTCTTCAGAGCCAAGACACGGAAAAGCCGGGCCTCGCGCCCGGCTTTTTTTGTTGGACTGCGCAGCTCAGGCTTTAGAGCCTTTTACCGTTTCACGGAAACGGCAACCGCTCTAACTCTTTGTTTTTACGCAATTCCGGACGGAAGGCTACGGCGAAGTCGCCGAGCCTGACCGTTCACACCTTCCCTGGAATTGCTCTAACGCGTTTCGGCGAGCGAATGACCTGACGGCTGGTGCTGGAAGCCCTCATGGGTAGGAATGGACGGCAGCCGGTCCAGCCATTTCACCCGCGAAGGCATGAAGACCTGCGCGTCGGGCCGATAGTCGTCGGGGTCGGTCATGGTGGCGGCGTGAACGTGGATCTCGTGAGGCCATCTATCGGAACGGAAATAGAGCCTCGTGCCACAGAACGGGCAGAACCCGCGAAACGTCTTCGGGCTGCTTTCATAGTGCCTGATGTCGCCGGTCCAGCTCACCTGTTCCCGCCTTAGTCCCAGGAAGGCCGTGATGGGAGAGGACGTGGCGCGCTGGCAATCGGCGCAGTGACAGACAAGGTTGCGTGTGACCTCCCCGGAATAGGTCCAGGTGACCGCGCCGCACATGCAACGTCCTGTCAGCGATGTCATTGCGTCCTCCCTGGCCGCGCGTTCGTCAACGCCAGCGAAGCCATACTGACACATCGCGGTCCAGAAAGCCGTGAACCAGCGGCTTAGGCGCGCTTCTTTGCGACCTTGGCTGCCTCCATTTTCGGCGACATCGTCTCGACGAAAGCCAATGCGCGATCGAGCCAGCCGGCGAGATCGGCATCGCTCGCAGTGCCTTCCGGCGCGACACGGATATAGCCTTCCATCGAGCGCCCGCCCATCTCCATCGGGCTCGCATAAGGATGGGCGGCCGCGGCCGCATGCGCGGCTTTGCCGACGCGCACCAAGAGCCCGCGCTTCGAGGTGCCGATCAGCATGTTGCCGTTGATCATGAAACAGGTGCCGCCGAACATCTTCCGCTCGGTGAAAGCGCGCCGGCCGAGCGCGGCGCGCAGGCGCTCGACCATCGGGTCGGGCGCGCTGGTTTGAAGCTTTGGCATGCTCGCCACTCCAGATTGGTGATGTCAGGCAAGCATGGAAGCGGGCGGGGTTCAAGGTGGCGCACCCTTCCCTTCTCCCCTTGTTGGAGAAGGTCGCCGAGCGAGGCTCGGACGGATGAGGGGTGCTCCAGCTTGGCGAAAGCGCCTGTGCAGCGAAGGGCATGGCGGCGGAAAAGACCAGCGCCTCACTCCGCTGGAGCACCCCTCATCCGTCTCGGCGCTATCGCGCCGATCCACCTTCTCCCACAAGGAGGGCTTTGCACGGGAGCCGGTATCTGGCGCACATGGCGCACAGGCGTTTTTTGAAATGCAATC